>JAZHPA010000044.1:0-23947 GCA_051024685.1 Moorellaceae bacterium AZ2
GCCATTGAAGAAGGTTTAAGGTTTGCCATCCGGGAGGGCGGCCGTACCGTCGGCGCCGGCGTGGTGACCAAGATATTGTAGGAGATACAGGAGGGGATATGTCCGTCCGGGCTCTAAAGAAGGGCATATCCCCCCAGTTTGAGATGTTCGGCAACCTACGAGGGAGGGAAGCAGGCCTATGGCCAGACAAAAAATCCGCATCCGCCTAAAGGCCTTCGATCACCGGGTCCTGGACCAGTCATCCCAGAGGATTGTGGAGACGGCCAGGCGCACCGGCGCTGTGGTTTCCGGCCCTATCCCCCTGCCTACCAAACGGAGCGTTTTTACTGTTCTGCGCTCACCCCATGTGAACAAGGACTCCCGGGAGCAGTTCCAGATGCGCATTCACAAGCGGCTGATTGACATTCTGGAGCCTACGCCCAAGACCATCGACGCACTGATGCGCCTAGACTTGCCGGCCGGGGTGGATATTGAGATCAAGTTGTAGGGGGTTTGGTTTGCGTGCAGAAGGGTATCCTAGGAAAGAAACTGGGCATGACCCAGGTTTTTGATGAGGCGGGCCGCGTTGTGCCGGCCACCGTCATCCAAGCAGGCCCCTGTGTCGTGGTGCAGAAGAAGACCGTAGAAAGGGACGGATATGAAGCTTTACAGGTGGGCTTTGAGCCGGTAAAGGAAGGCAGGGTTAACAAGCCCCTGCGGGGTCATTTTGCTCGGGCAAAGGTGAAGCCCTTTCGCTTCCTCCGGGAGCTCCGCCTCGCAAACGCCGCAGAATACCAGGTGGGCCAGGAAATCAAAGTGGACATATTTCAGCCGGGAGACCGCGTGGACGTGACGGGCATTTCCAAAGGCAAGGGCTTTGCCGGGGGAATTAAACGCCACGGCTTCCGGCGCGGACCTATGGCCCACGGCTCCAAATATCACCGGCGTCCCGGTTCCCTGGCGGCCAAGGGGCCGGCGCGGGTCTTCAAGGGTCGGAAACTTCCGGGGCGCATGGGCGGTGAAAGGGTAACGGTGTTGAATTTGGAAGTAATCAAGAGCGATCCAGAACGCAACCTCTTGTTGGTTAAGGGGGCAGTACCGGGACCGCGCCGCGGCCTTCTGATCATTAAGAATTCAGTGAAGGGGGACTAAAAGACTTATGCCCAAGGTGGCGGTATACAATACCCAGGGCCAGCAGGTGGGAGAAATAGAATTAGACGACCGCGTCTTCGGGATAGAGGTTAACGAAGCCGCCCTCCATGAAGCCGTAGTCGCCCAGCTGGCCGCCAGGCGGAGGGGTACCGCCGATACCAAGACCAGGTCCGAGGTGAGGGGAGGCGGGCGCAAGCCCTGGAGGCAGAAGGGCACGGGGCGCGCCAGGGTAGGGTCTATTCGGTCGCCCCTCTGGCGGGGAGGAGCCGTCGTCTTCGGACCCCGGCCACGGGATTACGGTTATAAGCTGCCCAAGAAGGTACGGCGGTTGGCCCTGCGCTCGGCCCTTTCGGCCAAAGTGCAGGAAGGGAACCTCATCGTGCTGGATAACTTAGCACTTTCCAGGCCGCGGACCAAAGATATGCTGGGAATCTTAAAGGCCTTGCGAGTGGAAGAAGATAAGGCCCTCATTGTAACGGCCGACAAGGACAGGAATATAGAACTCTCCGCCCGCAATCTTCCGGGGGTGACGCTGGTGCCTTCCCAAGGTATTAATGTCTACGATATCTTGGCCCACGACAAGCTGGTTATCACCCGGGAGGCTGTGGAGCGGGTGCAGGAGGTGCTTGTCTGAATGCGTGCCCCCCAAGACATCGTGATTGCACCCCTGATTACGGAAAAGACGACCAATCTTATGGCTGATAATAAGTACACCTTTATCGTTGCCCGGGATGCCAACAAGATCGAGATCAAGCAGGCGATTGAGAAGTTGTTTAACGTCAAAGTCCTGAAGGTGAATACCCTGCCAGACCGGGGTAAGCTCCGGCGCATGGGACGCTACCAGGGCCGCCAGCCCGACCGCAAGAAAGCCATTGTAACGCTGATGCCCGGGCAGAAGATCCCCGTTTTTGAGGGGTTGGAGTAGGAAAAGGAGAGTAGGGTAAGATGGCTATTAAGAAGTTTAAACCAACCTCGCCCGGACGGCGGCAGATGACGGTTTCCACCTTCGCCGAAATCACGGCGACTGAGCCGGAAAAATCCCTTCTGGTGCCCCTGAGGAAGACCGGGGGCCGCAATAACCAGGGACGCATTACGGTACGGCACCGGGGAGGCGGGCATAAGCGGCTGTACCGCCTTATCGACTTCAAGCGCGATAAGGACGGTATACCCGGCCGCGTGGCCACCATTGAATACGACCCGAACCGTTCGGCCAACATTGCCCTTATTCATTATGCGGACGGCGAGAAACGCTACATCCTGGCGCCGGAAAACCTGCGGGTGGGCGATGTGATCTACTCGGGCCCGGATGCGGACATTAAGGTGGGCAATGCCCTGCCGCTGCGCAATATCCCGGTAGGTACCCTGGTGCACAATGTGGAACTGAAGCCGGGCCGGGGAGGTCAGATAGTACGTTCGGCCGGTTCAGCCGCTCAGGTGATGGCCAAGGAAGGAGATTATGCCCAGCTGCGCTTACCTTCGGGGGAGATACGCATGGTGTACTTGGACTGCCGGGCAACCATCGGCCAGGTGGGGAACCTGGACCACGAAAATATCACCATCGGCAAAGCCGGCCGGTCGCGCTGGCTGGGGATCCGGCCGACGGTGCGCGGAGTAGTTATGAATCCGGTGGACCATCCCCACGGCGGGGGCGAGGGCAAGTCGCCCATCGGCCGGCATCCGGTTACACCGTGGGGCAAGCCTGCTCTGGGTGTGAAAACTAGAAAGAAACACAAGCCTTCCGATAAGCTTATCGTGAAGCGGCGCAAATAGAGGCCAAAAGGGGGTTAAAGAATGGGGAGGTCCTTAAAAAAGGGGCCTTATTGCGATCCGAAACTCCTCCGTCGTATTATGGAGATGAATGAGAAGGGGGAAAAACGGGTCATCAAGACCTGGTCCCGGCGTTCGACCATTATGCCGGAAATGGTGGGCCATACCATAGCCGTGCATGATGGCCGCAAGCATGTGCCCATCTATATCACGGAGGACATGGTGGGGCATAAATTGGGGGAGTTCGCTCCCACCCGTATATTCAGAGGCCACGGTGCCCATACAGAGCGGTCCACAGCCTTGAAGTAATCTGGGGGGTAGGAAGACATGGAAGCTAGAGCAGTGGCAAGGTACATCCGTATTTCTCCGCGCCGGGCCCGGCAGGTCATCGACCTCATCCGTGGCAAGAGCGTGCGGGAAGCGGAGGCCATTCTTTGGTCCACGCCCAAGAGGGCGTCCAGCATCATCGCCAAGGTCTTGAAGTCCGCCGTGGCCAATGCCGAGCATAACTATAACCTGGATCGCGATAAGCTGGTGGTTACTAAAGCCTATGTGGATGAAGGTCCGACCTGGAAACGCTACCAGCCGCGGGCCATGGGCCGCGCCGACCTGCGCCGGAAACGGACCAGCCACATTACCGTGGTGGTAGGAGAAAAGGAGGATTGATTACGTGGGTCAAAAAGTTCACCCTAAAGGCCTGCGCCTCGGTATCATTCGCGATTGGGACGCCCGCTGGTATGCCGGCAAGGAGTATAAGGAGCTCCTGCACGAGGATTTAAAGATCCGCAAGTTTATCAAAGATCGCCTCTACCAGGCGGGAGTCTCGACCATCGAGATCGAGCGGGCAGCTAACCGCATTAAAGTGACCATTCACACTGCCAAGCCCGGGGTGGTCATTGGCCGTGGGGGAGCCGAGGTAGAGAATTTGCGCCAGCAGCTGGAAAGAATGACCGGCAAACAGGTGAACCTGAATATAGCCGAGATCAAGAAGCCGGAGCTGGACGCCCAGCTGGTGGCCGAGAACGTAGCGGCCCAACTAGAAAAACGCGTTGCCTTCCGCCGGGCCATGAAGCAGGCCGTGGGCCGCGCTATGCGCGTGGGGGCGGAAGGGATCAAGATCGCCGTATCGGGCCGGCTGGCCGGGGCCGAGATCGCCCGGACGGAATGGTACAGCGAGGGCAAGGTGCCCCTGCATACTTTGAGAGCGGACATCGACTACGGATTTGCCGAAGCCAATACCACCTATGGCAAGATCGGTATCAAGGTTTGGATTTTCCGGGGTGAGGTATTACCAGAGAGGCTGCAAACAAGAGCAAAAGGCAGGATAGGGGGAGATATGACCAATGCTGATGCCAAAGAGGGTTAAGTGGCGCAAACCCCACCGGCCGCATACCAGTGGCAGGGCCAGCAAGGGTACAGAGGTTACCTTTGGGGACTACGGTCTCATGGCCCTGGAGCCAGCTTGGATTACCAGCCAGCAGATCGAAGCAGCCCGCGTGGCCATCACGCGTTTTATCCGGCGCGGCGGTAAGATATGGATTCGGATTTTCCCCGACAGACCCATTACCGCCAAGCCGGCCGAGACCCGCATGGGCAGCGGTAAAGGATCTCCCGAACTCTGGGTAGCCGTGGTAAAGCCGGGCCGCATTCTCTTCGAACTGGGCGGGGTGCCCGAGGAGGTGGCGCAGGAGGCCATGCGCCTGGCCTCACATAAGCTGCCCATTAAGACGAGGTTTGTAAAGCGGGTAGGATTGGATGGTGAGGCCCATGAAAGCCAATGAGCTGCGTGAACTGAGCACCGAAGAGCTGGCCCGTAAGGTCCTAGACTGGAAGCAGGAACTTTTCAACCTGCGCTTTCAGCAGGCCACCGGGCAACTGGATAATCCCATGAGGCTGCGGGAAGTGCGGCGTAATATTGCCCGGGCCAAAACCATTTTGCGGGAAAGGGAGCTTAAGGAGCGCCGACAAGCGTGACGGTCGGCTCTAGACCGCTGTAACGAGGAGGTTCAGCAACTTGGAACGAGGAATGCGCAAGACCCGGGTGGGCCGGGTGGTCAGCGATAAAATGGATAAAACCGTAGTGGTAGCGGTGGAAACCATGGAGCGCCACCCGCTGCTGGGCAAGACCATCCGCCGGACCAAAAAATTCAAGGCCCACGATGAAGAAAACCAGTACCGGGTGGGGGATAAGGTGCGCATCATGGAGACCCGGCCCTTGAGCAAAGAAAAGAGATGGCGCGTGGTCGAACTCATCGAGCGTCCTAATTAATGCTTTCGCGCGACAGGCTAACCGGGAAGGAGGTAGTGAGCGGTGATCCAGCAACAGTCCATCCTCAAAGTCGGTGATAATACCGGAGCTAAAAAGATCATGTGCATCCGCGTCCTAGGCGGATCCAAGCGCCGCTACGCCTCCGTGGGGGATGTTATCATAGCTTCGGTGAAGGAGGCCACCCCCGGAGGTGTGGTCAAAAAGGGGGACGTCGTGCGGGCAGTAGTCGTCCGTACCCGGAAACCCATCAGGCGCGAGGACGGTTCCTACATTCGCTTCAATGAGAACGCGGCGGTGATCATCAATGAACAGGGTAACCCCCGCGGAACCCGTATCTTTGGCCCGGTAGCCCGGGAACTAAGGGAGAAGGACTTTATGAAAATCATCTCCTTGGCGCCAGAGGTGCTATAGGCAGCCAGCAAGCGAGGTGAAGGCGACGTGACGCGGCCCAAGGTGCACGTCCGCAAGGGCGATACCGTTGTGGTTATAGCCGGAAAGGATAAAGGCAAGAAAGGCAAGGTCCTTAGAGTTATTCCCTCTGAGCAGCGAGTAGTTGTGGAGGGAGTCAATATAGTAAAAAGACACATGCGGCCCAATCCCCAACTGCAGCAGGGAGGCATTATTGAGAAAGAGGCGCCTCTGCACAGCAGCAACGTTATGCTGGTGTGCACCAAGTGCGACCAGCCTACGAGGATCGGGCGGCGGATCTTGGCCGACGGCCAGAAGGTCCGCGTATGCAAGAAGTGCGGTGAGGTCATTGACTAGCCTGAAAGTAGGGGGTGAGCCCCGTGACGGTGGCAAGACTCAAAGAGAAATACCTTAAGGAAATCCGCCCGGCCATGCAGACCAAGTTCGGCTACCGCAATATCATGGAGATTCCCAGGCTAGAAAAGATCGTGGTAAATATGGGGATCGGAGAGGCTACCCAGAACCCCAAGGCACTGGACGGAGCAGTAGAGGACCTGATGGCCATTACCGGTCAGCGGCCGGTGGTGACGAGGGCCAAAAAGTCCATTGCGGCCTTTAAGCTGCGCAAGGGCACCAAGATCGGGTGTAAGGTCACCCTGCGTGGTGACCGCATGTACGAGTTCCTGGACCGCCTCATTAACGTAGCGCTGCCCCGAGTGCGGGATTTTAAAGGCGTCTCGCCCAATTCTTTTGACGGTCGGGGCAACTATACACTGGGCCTGCGGGAGCAGCTCATTTTTCCCGAAATAGAATACGACAAGATCGACCAGGTGCGTGGCATGGATATTACGGTAGTGACTACGGCCAAGACCGATGAGGAGGCCCGGGAATTACTGCGCTTATTCGGAATGCCCTTCCGGGAGAGTTGACAAAAGGGGGACGAACATGGCCAAGAAGAGCATGATCGCCAAACAACAGCGACCGCCCAAATTCAGGGTGCGCGCCTATAACCGCTGTCGGCGTTGTGGTCGGCCCCGAGCTTACTTGCGGAAGTTCGGGCTCTGCCGCATCTGCTTCCGCGAGCTGGCTCATAGGGGGGAGCTTCCCGGCATTACCAAAGCCAGCTGGTAACTCCGGGAATAGCAAGGAAGGGGGTAGCTATAGACCAATGATGACAGATCCCATTGCTGATTTCCTTACCCGCATCCGCAACGCCAATCTGGCCTATCACGAGAAAGTCGAGGTCCCGGCCTCCAGGGTAAAGCGGGCCATGGCCGAGATCCTCAAAAACGAAGGCTATATCAAGGACTACGAATACATCGAAGACGGCAAACAGGGGATTCTGCGAATTTACCTCAAATACGGGCCCAACCGGGAAAGGGTCATCACCGGCCTAAAGCGGATCAGCCGGCCGGGCCTGAGAATTTACGCCAAGAAGGACCAGCTCCCGCGGGTGCTAGGGGGGCTGGGGATAGCCCTAATCTCGACCTCCAAAGGCATCATGACCGACAAGCAAGCCAGGCGGGAAGGGCTGGGCGGCGAAGTAATCTGTTATATCTGGTAGGTGGGGTGGTTTAAGGTGTCGCGCGTAGGTAGGATGCCGGTGAAAATACCGGCCGGAGTGGAGGTAAAAATAGAGGGCAATACCGTTACGGTAAAAGGCCCTAAAGGGGAGCTCACCCGGACGTTTCCGGAACCCATATCTATCACCCGGGAAGGAGATGTCCTGAAGGTAAACCGACCTTCCGACGCCAAACCCCACCGGGCCCTGCACGGCCTCTCGCGGGCCCTGCTGAACAACATGGTGGAAGGGGTAACCAACGGCTTCCAGAAGAGCCTGGAGCTGGTAGGCGTCGGTTACCGGGCGTCCAAACAGGGGCGGAAGCTGGTCTTAAGCGTGGGATATTCTCACCCGGTGGAGATCGAACCGCCGCCGGGGCTGGAGATAGAGGTTCCCGCCCCCACCAAAATCATCGTGAAGGGTATTGACAAAGAAGCTGTAGGTACGCTGGCCGCCAACATCCGCTCCGTGCGGGAGCCAGAACCCTACAAGGGTAAAGGGATCAGGTACGAAAACGAGCATGTGCGCCTTAAAGTGGGCAAGGCAGGCGCCAAAGGCGGCGGCAAGGGCGGCAAGAAATAGGGGGTAAAGGCCTAGCATGATTAAGAAGCCTACTCGCAAAGAAATAAGGGCGCGCAAGCATTTGCGCGTGCGCAAGAAAATATTCGGTACACCTGAGCGGCCGCGTCTTTCGGTCTACAGGAGCCTGCGCCACATTTATGCCCAGATAATCGACGACGTGGGGGGCCGTACTCTGGTGGCAGCCTCTACCCTGGATCCGTCACTGAGGAACGCACTGCCCTATACGGGAAACAAGGAAGCGGCCTTTAAAGTAGGAGAGCTATTGGCTAAAAAAGCTCTGGAACGGGGCATCAAGAAAGTGGTCTTTGACCGCGGCGGCAACATCTACCATGGACGCATTGCTGCTCTGGCCGAAGGCGCTCGGGCCGGCGGGTTAGAATTTTAACCGGGATAGATAAGGAGGAACGGGATGGCGCGGACTCGCATGGAAAACAGGGAATCCAACCTGACGGAGAAAGTGGTACATGTACGACGCGTGGCCAAGGTAGTCAAGGGCGGCCGCCGCTTCAACTTTTCCGCCCTGGTAGTGGTAGGGGACGGACAGGGACGTGTAGGCGTGGGCCTGGGCAAGGCAGGGGAGGTGCCGGACGCCATTCGTAAAGGGGTGGACAGCGCCAAAAAGAACCTCATGGAAGTGCCCATGGTAGGGACCACCATTCCCCATGAGGTTGTAGGTCATTTTGGGGCCAGCAAAGTGCTTCTAAAGCCGGCCGGTCCCGGTACAGGCGTTATCGCCGGTGGCCCGGTCCGGGCCGTAATGGAAGCGGCGGGTGTGCGGGACATCCTCACCAAATCCCTGGGGTCCAACAACCCTATCAATGTGGTGTATGCGACCATGGAGGGCCTCAAAACCCTTAAGCGGGCGGAAGATGTGGCGCGGCTGCGCGGTAAAACGGTGAAGGAGCTCATCGGATAAAGCCTTCAAGGCTGCCAGCAGGTGAGACGCGATGGAAAAGTAAACCCTCGCAGCAAGTGAGGTGGTAAGGTTGGGTAAGCTTAAAATAACCTTGAAGCGCAGCCTTATCGGACGGCCGCCCCAAGTGCGCCGGACGGCCGAGGCCCTGGGGCTGCGGAAAATAGGGCAGCAAGTCATTCAACCCGACAATCCCGCGGTGCGGGGCCAGGTCAGGAAGCTGGCCTATATGCTGCAGGTAGAAGAGCTCGAATAGGAGGTGAGGCAAGTGCATTTGCATGAGCTGCGTCCGGCCCCCGGTGCGCGCCGCCCGGCTACCCGCGTCGGACGAGGAACCGGTTCGGGGTTGGGCAAGACGGCCGGCAGGGGGCACAAGGGGCAGAAGGCCCGGGCCGGTGGCGGGGTTCGTCCTGGCTTTGAGGGCGGACAGATGCCCCTCAGCCGGAGGATACCAAAGCGCGGGTTTACCAATATTTTCAAGCGCCAGCTGGCCGTGGTTAATGTTGGGGACTTGGACAGATTTGATAGCGGAACCGTCGTAACCCCGGAACTCCTGCGGGAAGCCGGAATGATTAAAAAAGGGCGCGATGGGGTGAAGGTCTTAGGGGACGGAGAGATTACCAAGCCCTTGGTCGTCAAAGCCCAAGCGGCGAGCCGCCAGGCCATTGCTAAAATTGAGGCCGCGGGCGGCAGAGTCGAGGTGATATAGGTGCTGGGTACCCTGGAAAAGGCCTGGAAACTTGAGGACCTGCGCAAAAGGATAATCTTCACCCTTCTCATGTTCCTGGTTTTCCGCCTGGGAGCCCATATCCCGGTACCCGGCATCAACGCCGAAATGTTGAAGGAGCTGCTGGACACGGGGCTCATCTTTGGTTTTTTTGATATTATCTCGGGCGGTGCCTTCAAGCGGTTTACGGTCCTGGCCATGGGTATTATGCCCTATATCAATGCCTCCATTATTATGCAGCTACTGACGGTGGTCATACCTTCCCTGGAGAAGCTGGCGAAGGAAGGCCTCGACGGACGCAAGAAGATCATCCAGTACACCCGCTATGGTACCGTGGTCCTCAGTATTCTCCAGGCCGTAGGGATGTCCGTTCTGCTCGCCCGCCAGGGAGCTTATGTTACGCCAGGATTCTCCAACCATGTGGTGACGGTCATCAGCCTTACGGCAGGTACCGTGTTTCTTATGTGGCTGGGAGAGCTGATTACCGAAAAGGGCATCGGCAACGGTATCTCCCTTATCATTTTTGCGGGTATTGTCTCGCGGCTACCGGCGGGGGCGGTGACCATCTACCAGTACATCACCAGTGGGACGGCCGGCATTTTTTCCGTCGCCCTCTTTGCGGTGATTGCCGTAGTAGTCATTGCGGCGGTGGTAGCCATGCAGGAGGGGCAGCGGCGTATCCCCGTACAGTACACCAAGAGGGTGGTAGGCCGCCGGGTTTACGGGGGACAGAGCACGCATATCCCCCTGCGGGTGAACCAGGCGGGGGTTATCCCGGTGATTTTTGCCATGTCAATCCTGTTTTTTCCCCATACTCTGGCATCCTGGTTCCCCCACAACCGGTTTGCCCAGACTATAACGGGCATATTTGACCCCGGGTCGGCGGTCTACATGAGCCTTTATGCCCTGCTCATTATCTTTTTCACTTATTTCTACACCGCCGTCACCTTTAACCCTCAGGATGTGGCCGACAATATTAAGAAGTACGGCGGCTTTATTCCCGGCTTGAGGCCGGGCCGTCCTACCGCGGAATATATCGAGCGCATCCTGGCGCGAATTACCCTGGCCGGAGCCGTATTTCTGGCCTTCATAGCCCTTTTGCCGAACTTCGTTATGGCGATTACGGGCATCAATATTTATTTTGGAGGCACCTCCCTCCTCATTGTGGTCGGCGTAGCCCTGGAAACCATGAAACAACTGGAATCCCATCTCTTGCTCCGCCACTATCAAGGGTTTATAAAATAATAGGCAGGAGGTAGTCGCATGCGTCTGGTATTGTTGGGGCCTCCAGGGGCAGGGAAAGGAACGCAAGCCCAAGAGATTAGTCGACGCCTGGATATACCCCATATCTCTACCGGAGATATGCTCCGTGTTGCCATTAGGAGCGGTAATGAGGTGGGGCGCAAGGCCAAGGAATACCTGGAAGCCGGGAGGCTGGTCCCCGACGAAGTGGTAATCGAGCTGGTAAAAGACCGCCTGAGCCGGAGGGACTGCGAAGGGGGATTCATCCTGGACGGTTTCCCGCGGACGGTGAAGCAGGCCACGGCGCTGGACGAGTGGCTGGAGGAAAACGGACTACGGTTGGATGCCGTCTTGGACATCGAGGTTCCCCGGGACACACTGCTGGAGCGCATTACAGGACGCAGGGTCTGCCTTTACTGCGGGACCACCTACCATACCGTATACAATCCGCCCCGGGTTCCCGAACGTTGCGACGAGTGCGGCCAAGAGCTCACCCAGCGCCTGGACGACAAGGAGTTTGCCGTGAGGGAACGGCTGGCCGCTTATGATAAACAGGCCGCGCCCCTAAAGGAGTATTACCGTAGCCGCGGCATACTTTGCGAAATCGATGGCGCCCAGGCAATCGAGAAGGTGGGACGGGAAATCGGGAAGGCTCTGGGAAGAGACTGGCCATGATCGTTCTGAAGGGGCGAAGGGAAATTGAGTTCATGCGCCAGGCGGGCCGGGTAGTAGCCGAGGCCCTGGCTGCCCTGGAGCGTCGTATTGCCCCGGGGGTCACCACCCTGGAGCTAAACCGCCTGGCCGAGGAGGTCCTAGAACGCAGAGGAGCCGTTCCCGCCTTTAAGGGGTACCGAGGATTTCCGGCCAGTATCTGCACCTCTGTCAACGAAGAAGTGGTGCACGGGATACCGGGTTTAAAAAAACTGGCAGAGGGGGATATTATTAGTATTGACATTGGGGCGGTAATAAATGGTTATTGCGGCGACGCAGCGGCTACCTTTCCCGTAGGAGATATTGACGAAGAAAAACGGCGCCTGCTGGAGGTAACCCGTGAAGCTCTATGGAAGGGCATCCGGTGCGCCATTGTGGGTAACCGGCTGTCAGATATATCCCATGCCATACAGTCCCATGTAGAGAAAGAGGGTTTCTCGGTGGTGAGGGATTATGTGGGCCATGGGATAGGCCGGCAGATGCACGAGGAGCCGCAGGTGCCCAACTTTGGCAGCCCAGGCCGGGGACCTCGCTTGCGTCCGGGCATGACCCTGGCCATCGAGCCCATGGTTAACGCCGGCAGCTATCAGGTAATGACCCGGGAGGATGGCTGGACAGTGGTTACGGCGGACGGGCGTCCATCCGCCCACTTTGAACACACGGTGGCCATTACCGATAACGGTCCCGAGGTCCTTACCCTCCTCTAGGTTGCCCGGGGAAGGGGCGCGGGCCGCACCCCGGCCGCAGGGCCGATCAGTCGCGGGGACAAGGGAGGGGGAGCGGTGTCATCAGGGCCGCCCATAGGGCCTAACCTGCAGGTCGGACAGCTAGTCTACTCTCAAGCCGGGCGGGATCGGGGACGGCCGTTTCTGGTCTGGGAGATAATCTCGCCCCGGCGCGTCGCTCTGGTAGACGGCAAGCTTCGCCGTGTGGCCAAACCCAAGATTAAAAATACTCTGCACGTGCAGGCGGCCAATCGCCGAGCGGAGGAGATTGCCGTCAAGCGGCAAAGGGGAGAAGCGGTTACGGATGCGGAAGTGCGGCGAGCTATTGCCCGGCTTTTAGGAGAGGAGTAACCTGTAACAAAGGAGGGATGTGTTGTTTGGCCAAAGACGATGTAATCGAAGTGGAAGGGACCGTGGTGGAATCCCTGCCCAACGCCATGTTCCGGGTGGAGCTAGTTAACGGGCACAAGGTCCTGGCCCACGTGTCGGGTAAGATACGCATGAACTTTATCCGCATTCTCCCGGGGGATAGGGTCATGGTAGAGCTGTCTCCTTATGATTTGACCCGGGGTCGGATCGTATACCGTTACAGGTAAAAGGTCATAAGAGAGGTGCCTGAAGTTGAAAGTCAAACCATCGGTCAAAGTCATATGTGAAAAGTGTAAGATCATCAAGCGCAAGGGTAGAGTAATGGTTTTGTGTGAGAATCCTAAGCATAAGCAGAGACAAGGCTAACCAGGGAAGCGGGGTGCAGTTGACAAATGGCACGTATTGCGGGGGTAGACCTGCCGCGGGACAAGCGGGTGGAAGTGGCCCTCACCTATATCTACGGTATTGGACGTAGCAGGGCCAAGGAGATCTTGGCCGGAACCGGAGTGAACCCGGATACGAGGGTGAAAGATCTTACCGAAGATGAAGTTGCTCGCCTGCGCGACTTTATTGATAAGAATTATACCGTAGAAGGCGACCTGCGCCGGGAGGTAGCCCTGAACATTAAACGGCTGATGGAGATCGGGTGCTACCGGGGTTTGAGACATCGGCGAGGCCTGCCGGTGAGAGGACAGCGCACCAGGACCAACGCCCGCACGCGCAAAGGTCCCCGGAAGACCGTAGGGGTGCGGCGTAAGAAATAAGGCTAAGGCTTGGGTAGTCCAGAGGAGGGGTTTTTCATGCCGCGCAAAGGTACCCGTACCAAGCGGCGGGAACGCAAGCATATCGAAAGCGGCGTTGCTCATATCAAATCGACCTTTAACAATACCATAATTACCATCACGGACAAAAACGGAAATACTGTGGCCTGGGCCAGTGCCGGAACAGCGGGCTTTAAGGGCACCCGGAAAAGCACGCCTTACGCGGCCCAATTGGCGGCGGAATCGGCGGCCAAGCAGGCCATGGAATTCGGCATGAAAGAAGTCGAATGTTATGTTAAAGGCCCGGGAGCCGGGAGGGAGGCGGCCATCCGGTCCCTGCAGGCGGCGGGGCTGGAGGTAAGTGCTATTAAAGACGTGACGCCCATTCCCCACAACGGCTGCCGTCCGCCTAAGCGCCGTAGAGTTTAGCAGGAGGTGGCATGACTTTTGGCCAGATATACAGGACCCGTATGTCGGCTTTGCCGGCGGGAAGGGATGAAACTTTATCTTAAAGGAGAACGTTGCTATACCGACAAGTGCGCCATAGCCAGGCGGTCTTATGCTCCGGGCCAGCATGGCCAGGAACGACGCAAAATCTCGGAATACGGCATCCGCCTGCGGGAAAAGCAGAAGGCACGCCGCATTTACGGCGTTTTGGAGCGCCAGTTCCGGGGCTATTTTGAGCGCGCCGAGCGGGAGAAGGGGATCACCGGCGAAAACCTCCTTCGCCTGTTAGAACGGAGGCTGGATAATGTAGTCTATCGCCTGGGCTTTGCCGCGTCCCGCTCCGAGGCCCGCCAGCTGGTGCGCCACGGCCACTTCAGGGTGAACGGCCGCAAAGTAAACATTCCGTCCTACCTGGTGAGGCCGGGAGATGAGATTGAGGTTAGGGAAAAGAGCAAGGAATCCGTCAAGTTTAAGGAAATAGCCGCTCAGGCAGCCCACCGCACGCCGCCGGCGTGGCTGGAATCCGATGCGGCGAACCTTAAAGGACGGGTTCTGGCCCTGCCGACCCGCGACCAGATCGATGTCCCCATCCAGGAACACCTTATCGTGGAGCTTTATTCCAAGTAGGCCCTAAGGCGGGCCCGGCGGAGTAAAGCCTGCGAGGAGGAGGGGGTTTTTATGCTGGAGATTGAGCGCCCCAGGCTGGAATGCCTGGAGATGACGCCCAAGTTCGGCCGCTTCGTAATCGAGCCCCTGGAGAGGGGCTATGGCATAACCCTGGGCAACTCCCTGCGGAGGGTGCTCCTTTCTTCTCTGCCCGGAGCCGCGATTACCTCCGTTAAGATTGAGGGAGTGCTCCACGAGTACTCCACTGTTCCCGGGGTAGTGGAGGACACCACCGACATCATCCTCAATCTGAAGACCCTCGCCCTTAAGATTCACAGCGACGAGCCCCAGATCTTGCGTATAGAAGCAGAGGGAGAGAGGGAGGTTACCGCAGGAGACATCATTGCCGGCGCGGACGTAGAGATTTTAAACCCGGACCTGCACATCGCCACCCTAGAAAAGGGCGGCCGCCTTTTCATGGAAATGACCGCCCAGAGAGGCCGCGGTTATGTGCCGGCGGAGAGGAACAAAAAAGAAGAACAGGTCATCGGGGTCATCCCGGTAGATTCCCTCTTTTCACCCGTTCACAAGGTAAACTATATTGTAGAAAATACCCGGGTAGGGCAGGTCACCGACTACGACAAGCTGACCCTGGAAGTCTGGACTAACGGGAGCTTGGCGCCGGACGAGGCGGTCAGCACAGCCGCCAAGATCCTCATGGACTACTTCCGGCTTTTTCTGGGCCTGACCGACCGCGTCAGCCCTGAGGTAACCATGGTGGCCAAGGAAGAAGAGAAGAAAGACCGCCTGCTGGATATGACCATTGAAGAGCTGGACCTCTCCGTCCGGTCCTACAATTGCCTAAAGCGGGCCGGTATCAATACGGTGGGCGAGCTCATCCAGCGCACTGAAGAGGATATGATGAAGGTACGCAACCTGGGCAAGAAATCTCTGGAAGAAGTCACGCAGAAGCTTGCGGAGCTGGGTCTCAGCCTTCGCAGCTCCGATGAATAGGGGGGAAGAACATGGGATACCGGAAGCTGGGGCGGCGGTCGGACCACCGCAACATGCTGCTGCGCAATATCGTGACGTCCTTGTTACGGGAAGGCCGGCTGCAGACCACCGAGCCCCGGGGTAAGGAACTGAAGCGCATAGCAGATAAGATGATTACCCTGGCTAAGCGGGGCGATCTGCACGCCCGGCGCCAGGCCCTGGCCTATCTTATGGATGAAGATGTAGTGACCAAGCTTTTTAAGGAGATTGGGCCCCGGTATGCCGACCGCCAGGGCGGCTACACCCGGGTGGTCAAGGTGGGCTACCGCCGCGGCGACGGCGCACCCCTGGTGCTGGTAGAGCTGGTATAAATGCTTTCCTTCGAGGGGGTAAGCTTTTCCTACCCCGGAGCCTTGCGGCCGGCCCTGCAGGATATCAATCTCACCCTGGCCCCCGGAGAATTCATGGTGGTCATGGGGCCCAACGGGTCGGGGAAGTCTACCCTGGTCAGGCTGGCCAACGGGTTGCTTCTGCCCACCCAGGGGCGAGTAATGGTAGAAGGGTTGGACACCAGAGCGGAGGATCAACTCCCGCGCATCCGTTCTCTGGTGGGGATGGTCTTTCAGGATCCCGACAACCAGCTGGTGGCGGCCACCGTGGAGGAAGATGTAGCCTTCGGCCCGGAAAACCTCGGCCTCCCTCCGGAGGCCATCCGGGAACGGGTGGAGCGGGCGCTCACCACCCTAGGCATAGCGGAATTGCGGCAGCGGCCTCCTCACGGCCTATCGGGCGGCCAAAAACAGAAGGTGGCCCTGGCGGGCATCCTGGCCATGGAACCCCGCTATATACTGCTGGACGAGGCCACGGCCATGCTGGACCCCCAGTCCCGGGAGGAAGTCTGGGGGCTCCTTTCGTTCCTCTGCCGGCAGAAGGGCCTGGGGATAATGCTGGTGAGTCATCACCCGGAAGAAGCCGTCCTGGCCGACAAAGTGGTGTTGCTCCACGAAGGGCGCATCCAGGAGGAGGGTACGCCCCGCCAAATCTTCTGCCGGCCGGAGGGGTTGAAGGCCCTGGGACTAGAAGCGCCGGCCGTAACCCTGCTGGCCAGCAGGCTGACCCGTCAAGGCCTACCCCTACCGCCAGGGCTCCTGACCCCCCAGGAGATGGCCCGGGCCCTACGGGACCTGGTGGGGGCCGCTGGACGGCGGGAAGCAGGAAGGTCAGGCAAAAGGGGAGAGGATAAGATCCTCCGAGGCCGGAAGTGAGGGGGGGCCTGGAAAGCTAAGACCATGGAGATCGCTTTAAAGGAAGTCTGCTTTTACTACCAGACGGGAGGCCAGGACATACCCGGCCTGGTGGACGTCAGCCTCACCGTACCCCCGGGCGAATGGCTGGCGGTAATTGGAGCCGGGGGGTCGGGAAAATCAACGCTGGCCCAGATTATGGCCGGCCTTCTGCGGCCTACCCGGGGACAGGTATACCTGGACGGCGTACCCCTTTGGAGGCCTCGGGGAAAGGGCAAACCCGCGTGGCGGGGAAGGATTGGCCTGGCGTTGCAACAGCCGGAACAGCAGCTCTTTGCCGAAACCGTAAGGGAGGACGTTGCCTTTGGGCCTCGCAGTTTGGGCCTGCCGCCCGAAGAGGTAGAGAGGAGAGTACGAAGATCCCTGCGGAGTGTTGGGTTGGACCAGGAGGTGGCCGGGCGGTCACCTTTTAGTTTGAGCGGCGGCCAGCAAAGGCGGGCAGCCCTGGCAGGAATACTGGCCCTGGAGCCGGAGGTTCTCATCTTAGACGAGCCCACCGCTGGCCTGGACCCGGCCGGCCGGACCCTCATCCTGCAGGTCCTCCAGCGGTATCACCGCCAGGGGAATACAGTCATCTTCATATCACATAATATGGCGGAAGTCGCCGCCCTGGCCCAGAGGATTGCTGTGCTTCACCAGGGAAGGCTAGTTTTCTGCGGAACGCCAGGCGAGGCCTTTGACGAAGGCGCGGACCTGGCCCGGTGGGGGCTCAGGCCACCGCCCTTAAGCGAGCTTTTCTTGGAACTCCGGCGACTGGGTGCTCCGGTCTCGCCGGCGGTTTTTAGCCTCGAGGCGGCCGAGGAAGAGATCCTCCGCTGGTACAGGGGTGAAATCCATGGCCTTTGAACTGGGCCGCTATGTGCCGGGGCAGAGCTTCCTGCACCGCCTGGACCCCCGGAGCAAAATACTGGGTCTCCTCCTCTACGGGCTGGCCCTCCTCCTGGCACCCGGCGTCGGAAATCTCTTTGCTCTGGGGTCCCTTTCTCTGGCAGCGGTGCTCCTGGCGCGCCTGCCCTGGCGTTATCTCTGGCAACAGATGAAACCCGTGCTGATCTTTCTCCTAATAGTTGTGGCCCTGCAGGCGAGCCTTACCCCGGGTACGCCCCTAATCCAGGTAGGCCCCCTGCCCCTTACCCGCGAAGGGCTGAGCTTAGGACTGGTGGCCTCGGGCCGGGTTATTTTCCTGCTGGTGGCGGCAACTCTGCTTACGGCTACCACCAGCCCCCTGACCCTGGCCCGGGGCATCCAACACCTCCTGCGGCCTGCGGCGGCGCTGAAGGTCCCGGTGGACGAACTCACCCTCATGCTTACCCTGGCCCTGCGCTTTGTACCAACTCTGGTGGAGGAGGCGGACCGGGTGGTTAAAGCCCAGGCTGCTCGCGGGCTCAGCCTCGAACGCCGGGGGATTATGGGATGGGGGAAAAACCTTCTGCCTTTCCTGATACCCCTGTTCGTGGGTACCCTCAAGAGGGCCGAAGACCTGGCCCAGGCCATGGAGGCCCGCGGCTACCAGGCCGGGCGAAGCCGGAGTTCCCTGCAGCAACTCAAGATGGCCTGGCAGGACTACGCCTTCCTGGTCCTCAGCAGCCTGCTCGCCGGGCTTGCCTTGGCCCTGCGGTGGATATAAATACCATTGGGGGAAGCTTATGCGTTACCTCAAGATTACCCTGGCCTACGACGGTACGGACTATGCAGGCTGGCAGGTGCAGCCGCGGGAACACGGGCCTACCGTCCAGCAGAGGGTGGAGGAGGCCCTGACCCGCCTGACGGGAGAGAGGATCCGGGTGGTAGCTGCGGGCCGGACGGATGCGGGGGTTCATGCCCGGGGCCAGGTAATAAGCCTGGCCACCAATAGCCGGATACCGGTGGAACGCTGGCCCTGGGCCCTGAACAGCGTACTGCCGTCGGACATCGTGGCCCTGGAGGCCGTGGAGGTGGGGCCGGATTTTCACGCCCGGTATTCGGCTAAAAGCAAGACCTACCGCTATACCATTGACAACGGGGTATTCCCCGACGTGTTTCGGCGGCGCTATGCCTGGCACGTCCGCCGGCACCTAGACCTGGATTCCATGGACAAGGCAGCGGCCTGTTTAAAGGGACGCCATGATTTCCGTGCCTTCGCGGCAACGGGCCGCCCGGTCAAGAACTTCGAACGGGAGATTAAAGATATAAGGTGGACGCGCCAGGGGCCGTTCCTCTATCTGGATATCACGGCCGACGGCTTCTTATACCACATGGTGCGGATTATCGTCGGCACTTTGGTGGAAATAGGTTTGGGGAAACGTGATCCAGGGGAGATGAAAAGCATCCTGGTCGGTCGTCGGCGGGAGCAGGCCGGTCCTACAGCCCCGCCCCAGGGGCTGTGCCTCGAGCGCGTGGAATATTGAGCTGGGTCCCCCCTCTGCACCCCAGGCAGCTTCTACGGTGCCCGGAGAAAAGACAAAATCACTGCGGTCCCCGGGGACTATTGAGTTGACTTGCATCGTGTATTCTCGTAAAATTAGGCTGAACGGAAACAGGAGGGAGAAAATGAAAACCTTTATGGCCAAACCCCATGAGGTGCAGCGTAAGTGGTACGTCATCGACGCCGCCGGCAAGAGCCTTGGTCGCGTCGCGGCCACTGCCGCTGCCTTGCTGCGGGGAAAGCATAAACCCATCTATACCCCCCACGTGGATACCGGTGACCACGTCATCATCATAAATGCCGAGAAGGTCCGGCTGACCGGCAAGAAACTGGAGCAGAAGGAATACATCCGCCATTCGGGGTATCCCGGAGGGCTCAAACGGATCAAGTACGGCACCCTGCTTAAGACCCAGCCGGAAAAAGCGGTGCAGAAGGCAGTCTGGGGGATGCTCCCCCATAACCGGCTGGGACGCAAGATCATCAAGAAGTTGAGAGTATACCGGGGTGGCGTCCATCCCCACCAGGCACAGAAGCCGGAAGTATGGTCCGTTAGGGATTAAAGAAGGAGGCGAAGGGTTTGGCACAGGTACAGTTCTACGGGACGGGACGGCGCAAGGAAGCAGTGGCCCGGGTAAGGCTGATTCCCGGGGAGGGTCGCATAGTCATCAACGATAAGACGCCCATAGAATACTTCGGCCAGCAGGTTTTGGCAGACATGATACGTCGCCCCCTGGAGGTGGCTCGGATGGCGGACCGCTTCGACGTGGTGGCCAAAGTAGAAGGGGGCGGTATAACCGGCCAGGCCGGCGCGGTACGTTTAGGGATAGCCAGGGCCCTGCTCCAGGCGGACGCCGAACTGCGACCGGTATTGAGACGGGCCGGGTTTCTTACCCGGGATCCCCGCATGAAGGAGCGACGCAAGTACGGCCTGAAAAAAGCGCGCAAAGCACCTCAATTCTCCAAACGCTAAAGGCAGAGGTGAGCTTAATGCATATTATTACCGTAAGCCAACCGCGATTGCAAGAAACCCTGCAAAGGGGCGGATGCGGATACTGCCGGGTTTCCTGCCAGTCGGCCTGTAAGACTTCCATCACCGTCAGCAATCAGGCGTGTGAAAACGGCCAAAGGAGCAGCACCAGTCTATCCCCACGGTAAGGAAGCCCGGGGCAACGGGAGGCCACCGGGGGCAAACCTGAGTTATCCGCACTCTTGAAACCAGGCCTGCTTGGCTTGCGCTTGCTCCGGAAACCCGAGCGGGCCAAACTAGCGCTCGTCTCAAGGCTCCGGCAGGCTTCCTGGCAGAATTTAAGGCATCCTACCTCAGTTGTCGGCCGCAGGTTTCTCACGGACTCGGGGCCTGCCTCCGCCTTTCGCCAGGCTCAAGTTTGGCTAACGAAGGATTGCTTGCTCGCTCCCAGGCCTAAGCAGGGCTCGTCGGCACAAGGTGGGGATACACCGGGGGCAAGATGGAGCCCTGTGCAGACCTGGAGGGGGAGGGACAGGCCAGATCAGGAGTATCATACCTCCCAGGAAATCAGGTGGAGGCCATGCAGGCGGCATTGACAGGAGCACAGGAAGGCTGAATCTCGAGGCCTGAGCACCTGTCCCAATCCCCGGGGATAGAATCGGGTGGTAGGGAAGCCGGTTTCCCCTTTACAGGAAGCCGGCCTTTTTATTGGTGCCCCCAGCCTCCGCTCAAAGCTTCTTGAAGCCGCCATGGTACCCCTAAGCATCTATTCCTCCCTTGAGCTGCACCTTCCGGGTTGAAGGTCGTTCCATGGGAGGGACTGAGCCCGCTGAAGGTTTCTCGGGCTCCCGCCTAGTACGGTACGAGGGTGTGGGATAATGACGAAAAGGATACCCGACCTGCGCGGCGTAGACTGGCAGGCCGATATTCACTGTTTCACCTTTAACGACCTGCACCTCCTGTTAGATGTCAACAGTGGTGCCCTCCATATCATCGATAAACCTACCAAGGACGTGCTGTCCGAGCTGGCCGGTTGTAGCCACGTGGAAGAGTCCACCCTGGCGGGCAGCACCCGGCTTTACGGCCGAGAAGTGGTGGACGAGGTGTTGGCCGACCTGGCGCGGTGCCAGGAGGAGGGCAGCCTCTTTACCCGTGACCTCGCGGCCGGCCTTTACCAGCCCCCAGAACCGGTACTGCAGGCCCTGTGCCTTCACGTATCCCACGACTGCAACATGCGGTGCCGGTACTGTTTCGCCGGGGGAGGCCCCTTCGGCGGCAGCCGCGGCCTGATGAGCCCCGAAGTAGGTCGGGCGGCCCTGGATCTTCTGTTCCGCCTGGCAGGAAAGCGCCCGCGGGTGGAAGTGGACTTTTTCGGTGGGGAGCCCCTGCTGAATTTTGGTACAGTGCGGAACCTAGTAGCCTATGGCCGCGCCCGGGCCGAAGCCGAGGGAAAGGAAATACGCTTTACTCTGACCACCAACGGCTTGGCGCTGACCCGGGAGATAGGAGATTTTTTGAACCGGGAGCGCATCAGCGTGATTTTGAGCTTGGACGGGCGGCAAGAGACCAACGACCGCTACCGCCGCCTGCCGGATGGGGAAGGTAGCTATGCCCGGGTGGTGCCGCGCCTTAAAGCTTTTATAGCCGCCCGTGGCCACGAGGACTACTGGATACGAGGGACCTTCACCCGGGCCAATCTAGACTTCAGCCGGGATGTCGAGCACCTCCTAAACTTAGGCTTTCGCTTTCTTTCCCTGGAGCCGGTGGTGGCTCCGCCCGAGGCGCCCTACAGCCTTAGGATGGAGGACATACCGACCCTGAGGGAAGAGTACCTCCGGCTGGCCGACCTTTACTGTAAGGCGAGGCGACAAGGACGGCCCTTTGAGTTTTTCCACTTCAACCTGGACTTGGGTGGGGGCCCTTGCCTGACCAAGCGGCTCTACGGCTGCGGCGCAGGAGTAAGCTATATGGCGGTCACCCCGGACGGTGATCTTTACCCCTGCCACCAACTGGTGGGCAGACCGGAGTTTCGCCTGGGGCACGTGAAAAGGGGAATCGAGAGGCCCGACCTGCAGGAGGAGTTCCGCCAGGCCTACGTGTACCAAAAACCCCGGTGCGCCCGCTGCTGGGCCCGCTTTTACTGCAGCGGGGGGTGTCATGCAGCTGCCCTGGCGGCCACCGGAAATCTGCGGGAACCGGACGAGGTGGCCTGCGCCATCCAGCAAATCAGGTTGGAAGCATCCCTGTATATTTTGGCGAAACTCAAGGCGAATTTTTTAAGTTAGGCAGGATTCCTCTCCTTTTAAAGCGAATTATACAACCAACTATTGCTTTTTTGCTTTTTCGTGGCAGGCCGGACAGAGCCGGCCGGCCGGAACATATATATAAAGGGGGGAGGTCATGCCACCGCACCTTGAGCAGCCGGAACGGTTGCTGGACTTTAAGGAAAAGATTGGAAACTGGCGGGAGAAGGTTAATGTAGCTGCTCAAAGAGCGGCAAAGGGCTTGAAGCAGAGTTGGGCGCTGGTGTGCGGCCTTAGGCCGAAGTGGGAGGACAAACCTCCCCGCTTCAGAAGAGCGGTTATAGGGATAATAGCAGGGGCCGTGATCCTCCTGACAGGCTGGCGTCTGGCCGTGGCTCCCAATGCCTGGGCTGTAATGATTAAGGGTGAAAGGGTTGCCCTAGCCGCCAGCAGGGAGGAGGCCCAACAGGCCATTGAAAATATCCTTTCTGCCATGCGCGAAGCCGGCTATGAAGGTGCCCGGCTTGCCGAAACAATAGAATACGTTCCCGTGAGGGTGAATAGCGGAGAAATTAATACGCCCGAGGAGCTAGAACAGCTCCTGGCGGGCAGGATTACCTTCAAGACCCTCGCCACGGCGATCAAGATCGACGGGGTGCCTAGAGCCTTGCTGCGGGACGAGGCTACGGCAGTAGCTCTCTTGGAACAGCTTAAAAAGGATTTCCTCCCCGGGGAAGGGGCTACGGTAGAAGAAGTCAAGTTTAAGGAAGAAGTAACCCTGGACCAGCAACTGGCCTCCCCGGAACAGATAGCCTCCCCGGACCAAGTTCTCACCCTTCTCAAGGAGGGGACCGAAGAAGCCAGACAGTATACCGTCCAAGAGGGAGATTGCCTGTGGACCATTGCGCAGAAGTTCGGCCTACCGGTAGAAAAACTGCAGGAAGCCAACCCGCAGATCCAAGGGGAGCGCCTCGACATAGGGCAAGTAATTAACTTAGCCACCAGGAACCCGCTGTTGCATGTGGTGGTGGTTTACCGGCAGGAGGTTATCGAAAGCATACCTTACACCACCGAAGTTAAGACCACGTCGGAACTTTGGCGAGGTCAGGAACGGGTAAAACAGGCGGGGTCAGAGGGAGAAAGGAAGGTAACTTACCGCCTGGTAGCCGAGAACGGCCGGGTACTGCAGAGGGAAGTCCTCCATGCGGAAGTCCTCAAGGAGCCGGTCACCAGGATTGTAGAACGCGGTACTAAGGTACAAGTGGCCCTGGCTGCCCGTGGAGGTTCGGGCCGCCTGGCCTGGCCGGTGTCCGGGCCCATTAGTTCGCCTTACGGCTATCGGGGGAGCGAGTTCCATTCTGGCCTGGACATCGCCGCTCCTTATGGGGCGGCGGTGGGCGCCGCGGAGAGCGGGGTGGTGACCCAGGTAGGGTATGTGGGTGGATACGGCCGTATGGTGACCATCGACCATGGAGGCGGCCTGGTGACCCGCTATGCCCACCTTTCCGGCTACAATGTAAAAGTAGGCCAAAGGGTGTCGCGGGGCCAAGTAATCGGCTACGTAGGTACTTCGGGCAGGACTACCGGTCCCCACCTGCACCTGGAAGTCCTGGTAAACGGGGAGTTTCGCAATCCTTACCAATATCTGCGCTAAGAGGTAATTAATTTATAGGGATATTAAAAGGCTGCGCCTGAAGCTTTAAGGGCGGGCCTTTTTTTTACTGTGGACAGGCCATGGGCGGCAACTGAGTTATCCCCACTTTTTGCAGGGCAGGCCTGCTTGGGCTTGGAAGCGAGCGACTAAACCTGAGCGGTAG
>JAZHPA010000045.1:0-23811 GCA_051024685.1 Moorellaceae bacterium AZ2
CCTTGAGCCAAGCGCTAGTTTGGCCCGCGAGGGTTTCCGGAGCGAGCGAAAGCCAAGCAGGCCTGGGATCAAAACTGGGGATACACCAGCTGGTCAAGCCGGGTTATCCGAGTCTTGAAGGGTGGGCAAACCTCAAGGTGTCACGTTTTCTTTTAGCTCGCGGCTTCGGCAGGCTTCCGGAGAGCTTGCCTCTCGTCCCCAGACCTCCAGTTTGTCTATGGAATTTGTAACCTTGAGCGCCTCCTTTTTCATATATAGTATTAACACTTTCTCCCAAGGAGGTATCATTATGGAAGACGCCACCCTGAAGTGGATTATAGATGGCATGATGGATGACATGTACTACAACCCGCGCAGAATTTTAGATAAGCTGGTGCGGACGGAAGAAGCGGAAATACCCCTGTACCATGAGCTGGCTCAAGGGGCTCCCAACGAACACCTGCGCCACACTATAGAGTACCTGGCACGCCGCGAAAAGGAAGGCCTGGAACATCTAAAAATGCTCTACCACCATTTTCCCTCTTACCACGGGGTTACGGAGAACACCCAAGAAGCTACGGAGGCTATTTCGGTATATGGAGCTTGGTCGGAGGGAGTCAAAAAAGCCAGGGATATAGAAGTGCGCCAGTGTTACTGGCTATGCCACCTGGCCATGTACGCTCCCGACCCCCACGTCCACAAGATGGTCTTAGACTTGGCCAAGGAAGAAGTGCAGCAGGCCATGTTCTGGAACGATATTTATACTGCCTGCAGCAGAATGCCTACTTATCCTGATCCCTGGCAGCCTCACCCCGGATATCCCGACGGATATCCCCGCCCCGGCTACCCGGACGGTTACCCCGGGCCCGATTGTTCAGATCCCGGCTACCCTGGACCCGGCTATCACCCCGGGTACCCCGATCCCTACGGCAGCGGACCAAGTGCGTACTCGGAGAAGGCCAAGGAAAAGAAAGGGGAAAATAACCAAGAAGGCTGAAAAAGAAGATTTAATGTTCAGCCTAAGATGGGGAGCGAGAGACTCCCCTCTTTTATTTTGGTGGCCCAATTGTGACCGGCTGAGAAAAGCTTACTAATATTCCAAAGAGGAATAGTAATCATAGCAGGAATTTATAATCTCATGTCGTATACTTTGAACTTGATTTACATTCACTTATTACAGTTTAAGGAGGGAGAGCTCATTGGCCGACAAAACAGCTACATCAACGGGCGGGAGACTGGCCTATGCCCAACAATCTCTTAAGGGCATCTTGTCGCGGACCTTCCGCGAGCCCTGGCCTCTGGGAGTGGGGGTCCTTGCCCTGGCCATCACCAACCTGTTTATGTTCATGTATGCCCGGGCCCTGGGTGTATTCCCCCAGATAGCCATGTGGGGAAGCTGGCTCTACAACTTACTGGGCATTAAGACCGAAAGCCCCTTTGCCCCCTACCCTGTAAAGCCCTTGTACCTGGACATGCACAGCCTCCTAGATGTAGGGATTATCCTGGGTGCCCTGGGCGCTTCTTTACTGGCCCGGGAATTTAAAATCCGGAAAGAGGATGGGCCAGGATACTTCTTCGGCGCTCTAGGAGGGCTTCTGATGGGTATAGGCACCGTTCTCATGCCGCCCTGCAACGTGGGCGGTTTCTGGGTGGCCACCATGGCTATGTCTCTAAGCGGTCCCTTGGCGGCCGTTGGGCTGTTGCTGGGCGCCTACGTGGGTGGCCGCATTCTACAAGGCCATATGCGCCGAGCCGTCCTTAAAATCGACTTCAGCCGGGCCGCGGAGGGGAAACCCGCCCGCCTACAAACCTATTCCTCACAGCCCGCGCGAGGTGTCCTGGTATTTATCTTCATACTTATCCTTGCTCTGGTCTATTACCGTAGCGGTATGCCCAAGCATGCCGGGTTATTGTTGTTCGGCCTTGTCTTCGGCCTTATCGTCCAACGCTCCCGCCTGTGTTTTGCGGCCGCCTTCCGCGAGATCTTGACTACCCGGGACGGCACCGTTATGAAATGGGTCTTGTTAAGCATGGCGGTTGGTACCCTCGGTTTTGCCCTCCTGAAGGGCCAGGGCTACCAACCCCAGCATATGGTTTTTCCGGCTGGCTGGCACAACATTGTAGGTGGGTTTGTCTTCGGCATCGGGATGGTGCTGGCCGGTGGCTGTGGTTTGGGCATCCTGGTCCGCAGCGGAGAAGGTTATACTCGCTCTTGGGTGGCCATTTTTACGGCCATGCTGACGTCGGGAGCTTGGGTGCACCTCTACGGCCACAAGGTGGGCGAGGGTTGGCTGTACGGCAAGCCGGTATACTTGCCTGAGGTTCTGGGTTGGGGCGGCGCCCTGGCTTTTGTTTACGGCTTCTTATTGGTGTTCTATTTGTTCATACTTTGGGTGGAGGCAGGAAAGCATGAAAGAGCTTAAACCGGTAAAAATTAATGACCACCACTATCAGGTAGATATGCGGGGCTGGATGTGCCCTTACCCTAAATACGCTATCGAAATGCTTTTAGAGAAACTACCGTGGGCCAGCCTTATGGACCTGTTGGTGGATTGCCCGGCGGCTACCAAAGATGTCCCGGCAGTTGTCAGAAGCAAGGGATGCGAGGTCCGGGAAGTCTATCTCATAACCGACGGTGAATGGCGGATTAGGATAAGCAAATAATTACCGTCCCCCTCCCCTTGGCGAGGGGGATTTTTATATCCGGAACCTGGCAAGGGTACGGCCCTCTTAAAACGGAACTGCCGAGTTGCAGCCGGGGAGCAGGTGCGGCAGCTTCAGTAGCTAGTTAAAGGCCTGGGAAGAAAGAATTTGCTAGACCAAGCAGCTTTTGAGGGAACTTGATTGACTTGGCCAGCGTCTAATATAATGAGAATAATTTACTTGTGTGGCTAACCACTCACCGCACCACCACTAAGACTAAGGAGGAATAATATTTGTGAACTGGATGCGGCAAAGAAGGGTATTATTCATTCCGCTGGCTGCCTTCCTGGCGGCCATGCTCTTAGCCTTCCCTCTGGTATCCCTGGCCAGCCCTTTATCCTGGCAGGTGACACCTGAAGAGGAAGAGGTACCTCTTTCCACAGGAGTACGATATTCCGCCTACCAGCTCAACGCACCCAACTATGACCAGAGGGTGCAGGTACTGACCATCGATCCTGCGGACAAGTTTACCGTACTGGAAACAGCCCTGTCTTACGACAACCTGGCCTCTGATCAGGAGAGGCCGTCAGCCATGGCGGCTCGCTTGGCCCGGGAAGGTAAAGCCGCGGTGGCGGCCACCAACGGCGACTTCTACAGCACCCAGGCCCCTTATTTGCCCATCGGCCTGCAGATAAGCCGCGGCGAGCTCCTCATCAGTCCCCAGGGGTTTCCAGCCCTGGGAGTGACCCAGGATAAAAAGGTCTTGCTAGGTACCCCGATCATGGAAGCCTTTGTGACGGTCACACGTCAACGAACGCAGGAAGGCCAGGGCGTGGCCAGATTTGTTTACAGCTACCCCATCGCCCACGTCAACCGGCAGAGGGGGGAGGATATGCTCATCCTTTATACCCCTGCCTTTGCTCCCACTACGGAAACCAACGATTACGGCACCGAGATAATCCTCAAAGATGTCGACCTACCCATCAAAGCAGGATATACATACAGTGGTACAGTGGTTGCCAAAATAGAAAATAAGGGTAGTAACCCTATCCCCCTCGACGGGGTGGTTCTTTCCGGCCACGGCAAGGCCCAAGAATTCCTGAACATGCTCAATCCCGGCGACCGGATCAATTTTACCATCAGATTTACAGATCCCCGATGGCATGAGGTTACCGAGGCCATAGGAGGCCGGGATATCATCCTGCGCGGTGGCCAGCTTGCTTTACCGGAAAACAGCAACGACCCTCTGATTACTGCCCGGCATCCCCGGACGGCGATTGGCGTCACCAAGGAGGGGCGGCTGGAGATATTGGTGGCCGACGGTCGCCAACCCGGTTACAGCGAGGGCATGACCCTCTATGAACTGGCCGAATTCATGCGCGGCCGGGGCATCGTGGCGGCCCTTAACCTGGATGGAGGGGGCTCCTCAGTTCTGGCCGCCCGCAAGGTAGGCGAGGATGGGCTGACCGTTTTAAACCGGCCTTCCGATGGCGGGGAAAGAGCCGTAACCAATGCCCTGGTCTTTTTCTCCACAGCACCCAAAGGAGAGCTCAGCTATTTGTACTTGATCCCTTCTACGGTCAAGGTGTATAAAGGGAGCCAGGTGGAGTTCAGTCTCAAGGCCCAGGACAACTACTACAACCCGGCTCCCGTACCGGACGACGTAACCTGGCAAGTATCGGTAGGGGTGGGCCGTTTCATATCCCCCGGCTTATTCCTGGCCGAACAGCCTGGTAAGACCGAGGTTACGGCCCGTGTAGGAGAGATAGAGGCCGTCTCAAAAGTGGACGTAGTCGATGAGATCTCACGTCTGACAATCAGCCCTACCGTGGCCTTCCTAGAGCCCGGGAGCCGGCAACAGTTTAGAGTCCGAGCCTTTGATGTTGATGGGGAAGAAATCCTGGTGGACCCCTCCCTATATAGCTGGTCGGTCACCCCCGGACTGGGCGAGATAGACCCGGAGACAGGTGAGTTATCAGTAACTGGCCAGGGGGGCAGCGGCCTGGTAAAGGTGCGTTTAGGAGATCGTGAAGCAGTGGCCGAAGTAAACCCCACCCTGGAAGTGAGCATAGAAGGCACAGCTGTAGTGGATCAAGAGGTGACCCTGGTGGTAACCCACAAGGGCATGCCCGTGGTCGGGGCGTCCGTGTATCAAGTCGAACCCTCGGTGCCCACCGGCCGGGTGACGGCCAGTGCCCTGTATATCCGAACCGGACCGGGCACCGGAAACTCGGCTATCACCCTGGTGCCCCGAGGGTATACTTTAGAGGTCTTAGCCAAGCTGGAGAACGGGTGGCTGAAGGTGCGCCTCCCGGACGGCCGGGTGGGCTATGCTGCGGCCCAATACGTCGCCCTTCAGCAAGGAAGCCGTCTCCTGGGGCAGACCGATGCCCAGGGTAAAATCAGGTTTACCGCCAGTGTGGCCGGCCAGTATGTTTTTACGGCCCAGAAACAGGGTTACCTGGCCGCCACCTTAGTGCAGGAGTTCAGAATCCGCTAAGTTGGCCTGAAAAAGGTGGGTACAACAGCAGGTAGGCGGAAGAGGAGACGAAAGCTTACATGCCGGAAACCCTTGATCACTTGAGACTAATGGCCCGCTTTCTCTTCCAGGCTTTTCCGGGAGTAAACCGGGAGCTGGAAGGCTGGCGCCGTCTGGCCTCCCGGTGTCCCGACCCCGAGCTGCGGCGACAGGCGCTGGCCAGCCTGGCTTTAAAACGATTTCACTGCCAGGGGGCCAGCGTTTTTGCCGTGTGGCAGGGAAACTGCCATGGAGAATTGCTGCGGGCCATCGTGGCCCTGCAGACCATAAGCGATTACCTGGACAACCTCTGTGACCGGGCCGGAGTACAGGAAGAAGAAGCTTTCCAGCAGTTGCACCAAGCTTTTTTGGACGCAGTCACTCCAGGAGCTGACCTCCGGGACTACTATACCTGTTATCCCTACCGGCAGGACGGCGGATACCTGGCCGCTCTGGTAGAAGCCTGCCAGCAGTGCCTCGGCACCTTGCCTTCTTACGCTGCAGTGCAAGAAAAGGTGCGTTGGCTGGCCGAACTCTACTGCCATTTACAGGCCAAAAAGCACGTCCGGCCCGACCAGCGGGAAAATCGCCTTGTACAGTGGCTCGCTCCCCTGCTTAAGGATGGGCCGGAATCTCTTTACTGGTGGGAGCTGGCGGCAGCTACGGGCTCCACCCTGGGCCTGTTTGCCCTCACGGCCTTAGCGGCCCGGCCGCAGGTATGGAACGCCGAGGTGGAGCAGCTCACCGGCGCCTATTTCCCCTGGATTGGGGGGCTTCATATCCTGCTGGATTACTATATCGACCGCCAGGAAGACCGGGAAGGCCACGACCTGAACTTCACCACCTATTATCCCCAGGAACAGGAGGCTGCTTCCCGCCTGGAATATTTCTTACAGCGCTCTCTGGAAAAGTGTCTGGGATTGCCCGAACCTTTCTTTCACCTGACGGTGGTGAGGGGGCTGCTGGCCATGTACCTGTCAGACGCCAAAGTAGCGGCCCAGAGACTCACGGCCACCCGCCGGACCCTGCTTTCAGCCGGTGGGTTCCCTGCCCAATATCTATTCTGGCTCTGTGTCCTCCTGCGCCGGGCCGGCGCAATTTAATTCCCCCAGCTTGTCTAAGATTTGAACCGCCAGCCAGACCAGCTCCTTCTCTGCAGGGCAGGAGGGCAGATTGGTTAAGTTGGCGAGGGCCATATTTATTTGTTCCCGCGCCCGCTCCCGGGCGTATTCACAACATCCCTGGACTCGAGCAGCTTCAATGATTTCCTCAGCTTCTTCGGGGGCAAGGCCCCGGCTTATTTTCTCCAGCCAGAGATCCTCATCAGAGCTAAACTGCAGAAAACGCAGGATAGGGAGGGTAATAAGGCCCTGGGACAAGTCCTGCCGGCAGGGCTTACCTGCCTCTTCCGGGCGCCCCAGGAGGTCCAGCAGGTCATCCATCAATTGGTAGGCTGTGCCCAAATGCCAGCCAAAGCAGGCCAACGCCTCCTGCTGGGCGGGCTTTAACCCGGCGAGAATGCCGCCGCAGCGGCAGGCCGCACTTATCAGGGCCGCCGTTTTCTTGCCGATGAATTCGAAATAGGCTTGTTCCGTGATGGGCGACGTGAGACGCTGCTGGATTTCTCCTGCACACATGGCCCGGATGGCGGCGGTGACCGCTTCCAGAGCTGCCCGGGGCCCCTGGGCCAAAAGGCCGAAGGCAGTGGCAAATAAGTAATCACCGACAAGCACTGCCGGCAGGGCACCGTAAAGGCAGTGCAAGGCCGGGCGGTGGCGGCGCGTAGTGGCTCCGTCCAGTATGTCATCGTGGATGAGGGAAGCCACGTGGACCAGCTCGATGGCGGCAGCCACCCTGTTAACCTCACCGGGATCGTGGGGGCCGAACTGGGCGCATAGCCGCACCAAGGTAGGCCGCAGGCCCTTTCCGCCGGACAGCACATGGGCCAAGAGCTGCCGTACAGGAGGGGTTTCCGTAGCCACCGTCTTCCAAATGAATTCTTCTAGAGCCGGCCAGGCCACGCCAGGTATCCTCCTTTGGTAGTCGTTTCTTTTTTATTATGGCCTGGCGAACGGCAACAATACGCCTCTGTGCCCAAAGGTTTCCCCCTGCACCCGATAAATAGGGTTAATACTTCTGCCATTTCTGGTCCTCGGGAGGCCGGATAATTTTAGATTTGAGTTTGGCTGCTCAACCGCGGGACGCTTCTAGCTCCTTACTTCTACCCTCCCAAAGAAGGGCATCAACTTCACGGCCAGGTCTTGCAGAAGGGCTTTCGGTAAAGGGCGGAGGTTCTGATAGGCGGGATCTAACAGGGAACTTGCCGGGCGAAAGGCCTGCAAAACGTAGCACCGTGTACCGGAAAGCCTTTTCCCGATGGCCAAGAAGTCTTCTTCTGTTAGTAAGCCCGGAACTACGGTGGTGCGGAATTCGTAAGGCACCCGGTTGTTTTTTAGCAGAAGGATGCTCTCCTCGACGGCCTCCAGCTCCACATTGGTGCCCGCCAGGAGGCTATATTTTTCCGGCGGCGCCTTGATATCCATGGCCACATAATCCAAGAGCCCTTTTTGCAAAAGCCCGGCCAGAACCCGGGGCTGGCTCCCGTTGGTGTCCAGTTTAACCTTGAAACCTCGGGATTTGAGTTCCTTAACCATGGTGGTCAGTTCCGGCGCCAGGGCCGGCTCGCCCCCTGTCAGACATACGGCCTGTATCCAGGAACGGCGTCGCTCCAGCAGAGCCAACACTTCCCGGGGGGCGATTTCCGGCAGAGTTGAGGGGTACAACACCAGGTCAGGATTGTGACACCAGGGGCAGCGCCAGTTACACCCCCCAAAGAAAACACTGGTGCAGACCTGGCCTGGAAAATCTACTAAGCTAGTCTTCTGTATTCCTCGTATGGATAAGGGGACCACCCCCTCCCATAGAAAGGCTATACGGCCAGGTTGAAAACCCTGCGCTCGCTAAACTCCGCCTTCTTACCTTTGTTCCAATTTTTCACCGGCCGGTAGTAGCCCACAATCCTGCTCCACACCTCCGTTTCCCGGCCGCATGTGGGACAACTCCATTCTTCCCCTGCGAGATAGCCGTGCTCGGGGCAGACGCTAAAGGTGGGAGTGAGGGTAAGATAGGGGAGGCGGAACCGGCTCATGACCGTCTGCAAAAAGCGGGCGCAGGCGGTTAGATCCGTTATCCTTTCCCCCAGATAAGCATGGAACACCGTGCCCCCAGTATATTTAGTCTGCAATTCATCCTGGTGCTCCAGCGCCTCAAAAACATCACTGGTGAAATTTACCGGCAAATGGGTCGAATTGGTGTAATAGGGGTCCTCGTTTCCTGAGGTAATGATAGCGGGATACAGGGATCTGTCCAGCCTGGCCAGGCGGTAGGAAGTGCCCTCGGCCGGTGTGGCCTCCAGGTTAAAAAGCTGGCCCGTTTCTTCCTGATAAACCGCCAGGGTCTGGCGCATGAAGTCCAGGATTTCAAGGGCCAGCTCCCTGCCCTCAGGATGCTCTATGCCCCGGCCTAAGAAATTGAGGAGGGCCTCATGCATGCCTACGATGCCGATGGTGTTGAAGTGATTTTCCCAGTATTTGCCGAAACGCTCTTTCACCCGCCGCAGGTAAAAGCGAGAATAGGGATAAAGTCCCTGTTCGGTGAGCTTCTCCAAAACATTGCGCTTCAAGATGAGGCTTTCTTTGGCCAGGTCCATACATTCCTTCAGCCTGCTCAAGAACTCCTCCTTGGAAGAGCTCAAATAGCCCAGGCGCGGCAGGTTAATGGTAACCACGCCGATGGAACCGGTGAGGGGATTGGCCCCGAAAAGCCCGCCGCCCCGTTTTTTAAGTTCGCGGTTGTCCAGCCTCAGGCGGCAGCACATGCTGCGCACATCTTCCGGCTTTAAATCCGAGTTGATGAAGTTGGCAAAGTAAGGGATCCCGTATTTGGCCGTCATGGCCAGGATTTTCTCGACTACCGGGCTCTCCCAAGCAAAATCCGGCGTAATATTGTAGGTGGGGATGGGGAAAGTAAAGATACGTCCCTTAGCATCCCCCTCCATCATAACCTCGCAAAAGGCTTGATTGAGCCAGTCCATCTCCTGCTGGAATTCACCGTAGCATGCTTGCCGGCGCTTACCGCCGATGATGACCGGCTCTTCAGCCAGTATCTTGGGAGGCACCACGTCCATGGTGAGGTTGACGAAGGGCGTCTGAAAGCCCACCCGGGTAGGTACATTCAGGTTGAAGATGAATTCCTGCATGGCCTGCTTCACTTCTACGTAATCCAGGCCGTCATAACGGATAAAAGGTGCCAGGTACGTATCAAAGTTGGAAAAGGCCTGGGCACCTGCCGCCTCTCCCTGTAAAGTATAGAAGAAATTAGCAATCTGCCCCAGGGCCGTGCGAAAATGCTTGGGCGGGGCACTTTCCACCTTTTGCCCCACCCCGGCAAAACCCACTTCCAGCAGGTCTGCTAGGTCCCAGCCGCAGCAGTAGGGGGCCAACAGGCTTAAGTCATGGATATGCATGGCACCCTCCTCGTGGGCGCGCCGGATTTCAGGGGGGTACACCTTTTCCAGCCAGTATTTGGAGGTAACCGCGGAAATGATGTGGTTGTTCAATCCCTGCAGGGAGTAATTCATGTTGCTGTTTTCGTTAATGCGCCAGTCCTGCCCTTCTAGGTAATCCTGGACCATTTTTTCCACATTGACCAAGAGGTTGCGAAAATTCCTCCACTCCGCATGCTGCTGCCGATAAAGGATGTACGCCTTGGCCGTGCGGGCATGCCCATTTTCTATCAAGACCTTTTCGACCAGGTCCTGAACATCCTCTACCGTAGGCAGCCGGTCCACAAATTTCTTGGCAATTAGAGCCGTAACCTGGTTGGCAAGCTCGCAGGCCAGGCGGCGGTCCTGGCCGCCCACGGCCTGGGCGGCTTTAAAGATGGCGTTTATAATGCGCTCTTCGTCAAAATCCACCACCCGGCCGTCACGTTTTATAATCTTCTTAGGTAACATACCGTGGCCCCTCCTCTTTTCGCCCTCGGTGCCGGCCGGTCATTTAACGCCGGCCTCTACGTCCTTTTACCGCTTACTTCACCAGTACTACGCCTTCCTGCGGGGACGCCATTCTATCTCCTGCCAAACTAAAAAACCCAACTACAGGCACCCTTTTCCCGAGTAGTTGGGGAAACTTCCTGCCCTTCTTCCTTCCAGAAGCCCCCCTACCCATGCTCGTGGGCCAAAGGCGTAAGTTCATACGGGCAGGTCTCCTGGCTCAGGTTCATGGCTCCTTGCTCCCTTCCCAGGGCAAAACCCCAGTGGCTCTTCAGCAAGGGCTCCCCTTCACAGTGGCGGCACCGCGCCGGAATCCCACCGGCTTCCCTTAACCCGTACTTAAACTATAATTCTTCGGCATAAAATAGAAAAATCCTCCCTCTTTCCCCAAGGGGTGAAGGTTTGCACATACAAAGGGATAAAACCGGATAAGCTAAAAAGAGAGGTGAATTGCCATGAGCCACAAAAAAGATAATGATAGACTGCGAACGGAGGAACACCTGGATAAGCTAAAATGGGAAACCGCCAAGGAATTGGGGCTGGATGACGACCTAGCCAATGCCGGCGAGGAGCTGACGGTCCGAGAAGCGGGCAAAATTGGCGGCAACATGGTGCGCAAACTAGTAAAGGCCGGAGAAACGGCCCTGGCCGAGGAAGGGGAGCGCAAAACCCGGTTAAATTTGCTGGAGAAACAGGATCACCCTTGAGGAGAGATGGAGCATCTCTCCTAACTTTTTTCACCCCGCCCTAAAAAGCCTACCTGCGGTGACCGTATTCACCCATGGTGAAAAACCCAAGGGTTGGTACGCCGGCCAGATCAAAACACTAAGCCTCTAGCCCCCAAAGGTACCCTGCTCATCTCAACTATATTCCCTTTCCCGCGGTACAGCTTGGCAGCAGGTATATTGACATAATGTTTACTTCCATTAATTGCTTGGCTTTAGCCTGCTAAAATTTCATTAACCTTTACGAGCCCAAAAAGGAAAAAAGGGTTTATTGACGAATATAACTATAATCTCTCCTGGGAGATCTCAGCAAACACCAGGGAGTGCACGGGGCTGAGCGCGAGTGTCTTCCCGTGCTGCTCTTTACCTTAACCCCGGCCACTTCCTCCTGGTCGCCAAAGGCATTTCTGTTGCTAATCGCTTCGCCCCCAGTTTATAGAAAATCTATTTGTTCCACCTTTAAGGGAAAGGGTGTGCTATCCATGAACAGGCAAGCCGTTATAGATGAGCTTTCTATGTTGGCGGAAAAAAACAATTACATCGATCCGGAGCTGTACGAAAAGTACAATGTGAAGCGCGGTTTGAGGAATAAAGACGGCACCGGTGTTCTAGTAGGCCTCACGGAGATCGGCGAGGTCCACGGCTATATTATGGATGAAGGTGAAAGGATACCCGATAGAGGGCGCCTCCTCTACCGGGGCATTGATGTATGGGATATTGTGCAGGGCTTCCAAAAGGAAGGCCGCTACGGGTTCGAGGAAGTTTGTTACTTGCTGCTCTTCGGGGAACTGCCGACACGGCAGAAACTGCAAGAGTTTAACTGCCTATTGGCCGAAAACAGGAACCTCCCGGACGGATTTGTGGAAGACATGATTTTGAAGGCCCCCAGCGGCAATATCATGAACAAATTGGCCAGAAGCGTTTTAGCCTCGTACTCTTATGATCCCGATCCGGACAACACGAGCATACGCAACATAGTCCGGCAGAGTATCGAATTGATCGCGCGTTTTCCCCTCATGATAGCTTATGCTTACCAGGCCAAGTGTCATTATTACGATAACAAAAGCCTGTACATTCACTTACCTCAAAAGGCCCTTGCAACGGCGGAAAATTTCCTGCATATGATCAGGCCTGATAACCAATACACCAGGCTGGAGGCCGAATTACTGGACCTCGCACTGGTGCTTCATGCCGAACACGGTGGAGGCAATAATTCCACCTTTACCGTCCATGTCGTTGCCTCCACCGGCACCGATATCTATTCCGTAATTGGTGCCGCGGTGGGTTCCTTGAAGGGGCCTAAACACGGCGGTGCCAACATTAAAGTCATGGAAATGATGGACAATATTAAAGAGAACGTTAAGGACTGGAAGGACGAAGAAGAGGTTAAGCATTATTTGAGCAGGATCCTTCGCAAGGAAGCTTTCGACCGGAAAGGCCTGATTTACGGGTTAGGACATGCCGTCTATACCTTATCCGATCCAAGGGCCGTTTTGCTTAAGCAGAAGGCAGCGGAACTGGCCAAGGAGAAACAGATGGATGATGAGTTCGGTCTGTACCTGGTCATTGAAAAAGTGGCTCCAGAAGTGTTCGCCGCAGAAAAGCAGGCCGATAAAATTATCGCCCCCAATGTAGACTTTTATTCCGGCTTCGTCTATAAGATGCTCAACATTCCGGTAGAGCTCTATACTCCCATCTTTGCCATGGCCAGGATCGCCGGCTGGTGCGCCCACCTCATCGAAGAGCTGGTAAGCGGTGGGAGAATTATCCGACCGGCCTACAAAAACGTATCGCCCAAGAAAAGCTATCTTCTCCTAGACCAGAGGTAATGCGGCCAAACCCTCTTTTTCTCCCATTTATAGGGGTGGCTTTCTGCCACCCCTTTTTATTCGCAGGGTTGCAGGCGGCAACTCTTCAGGCAGGTTTCACCTGGGGGCTTTTCTAACTACGTGCGGCGAGTTAGTGAATGGGTGCTCTAGCACTTATCTATAAGGTCCGAATTCCGATATAATGCCGACAACATAGTTGCGGCTGAAGTTAAATAAGAATATGCACTTGCACCACATGTAATACCATTATTTTAAGAATTACAATCCGACAATCCACTTGCCAGCCTTCTTCCGTAGAACTTAAAATAAGACTAACTGTTGTATATACCTGTCTAGGCACGTCTAGATGACTAGGAGGTAAGCAGTGAATATTGTCAAGGTGGAAGGGCCTACGCCGGCCTATTTTCAAATAATGCAGGATCTACAGCAAAAAATCCTGAGCGGTGCTTTAAAACCAGACGACCGGGTGCCTTCGGAGGCCGCCTTGGCTAAGGCCTATGGCGTGAGCCGTATGACGGCCCGACATGCCCTAACCGAACTGGTGAATCAAGGGTATCTCTACCGCGTCCATGGGAAAGGCACCTTTGTTTCCCGGCCCAAGATTGAACGAAGCTATGCACCCCTAACCGGTTTTATGGATGACATGCGGGAACGAGGGTTCATACCGTCTTCTAAATTATTAAGTTTTGAGCAGGTGACACCTGATCCAGAACTGCGCAACAAACTTAGGCTCCCTCCCAACGCCAAGGTTTACCGGATTGTTCGACTGCGCTATGCCAATGCAGAACCTATCGTGATTCAAATTTCCCGCCTACCCCAGCACCTTTGTCCCGGGCTGGAAACGGAAGATCTGGAGAACAACTCTCTTTACTTTGTGCTGGAAAATCGCTACGGTATTCGTCTTTTCCGTGCCCAGCAGCGCCTGGGGGCCGCTCTGGCCAGCACGGAGCAGGCACGCCTTCTGCAAGTACCGCGTCGCAGTCCCCTGCTCTACGTCAACCGCCTTAGTTTTATGGACGACGATACGCCCGTCGAATTCGTAGAATCCTGGTACCGTAGTGACCGTTATGCCTTTGAAGTCACTTTGTATAAGGACTGGGGAGGTCAGAATCAGAAATGACGGCCGACGTTATAGGCTTGGTAGGGAGCCCGCGCAAAAAGGCCAACACTGACCTGCTGGTGCAAAAGATCCTCGAAGGCGTAGAGACAGCGGGACTAAGGATCCAAAAGTTTTATCTTCATGATCTGCAAATTCTTCCTTGTCGGTATTGTGGTTATTGCCGCAATCATCAGAGCTGCTGTATACAGGATGATATGAAAACCCTATATGCCGCGGTGGAGGGATGCCGCGGGCTGGTGGTGGGAACGCCCACTTTCTACGGAGATATTACGGCCCAAACCAAACTGTTTATTGACCGCTGCTACAGGTACGTAGAGGTAGTCCTCCACCCCGACGGACGCGTTACCTTCCCCAGCCGCCTGACTTCCCGGCGGTTGGGCATGATGGTAGGTGTAACGGGCAGCTTTGGCCCCGAAACTTTTACTAAACAAATAGAAGTAATCAAACTGCTTTTTAACGACTTAAATGCCGAACTGGTTGACCAACTGTTGTACACCGGTACAGACTTTCTGCCTGTGAAGGAGAATCCAGAAATTCTTACTTTGGCCTGGAACAAAGGTGTTGCCCTCGGGCAGCGCATTATTCAAGAGTTCAGCCGGGAGAGATAAGCAATGGTGAAAATATTAGGTTTAAGTGCCAGCCCCCGCCAGGCAGCTACTGCTTTTTGTGTACAGGAAGCCCTCAAGGCCGCTACCGAAGTACCGGGAGTGAAGACCGAGTATATTTCCCTTAAAGGTAAGGAAATAAAGCCCTGCATTCATTGCGACCGGTGCTTGAAGTCGGGGAGTTGTATCCATCAAGATGACGCCGCGAGCATCATAGAGGCCTTCTTCCGCGCCGATGGAGTTATCATCGGTGCCCCAGTTTACGATATGAACATCCCTTCCCAGCTGGCAGCCCTGTTCAATCGCTTCCGCATGCGGTTTGCCGAAGTCTGCGATGCCGTGCCCCGCGCGTTGGAATATAAGGTGGCCGGTGCCATAGCCGTCGGCGGCAGCCGTAACGGAGGGCAGGAATTCGTTCTGGGAGCCATTCTAAATTTCTGCTTAGCCGAGGGCATGATTGTCGTGGGGGGAGAGAAGTTCCAAAATCATGGGGCTGCGGTGTGGTCGCAAGATCTCAAGCAGGCCGGAGCCCAAAAGGATGAACTAGGTCTATCGGCGGTCCGCGCCGTTGGACGGCGCGTGGCCCGTATGGCGTCCCTGATAACGGCATCCAGGAAAATCCTGGAGGAGACTAAAGGCTGTTAGGAGGTGAGGTCCTGGCAGAAACGGAATCCATTTTCTCCGGCGGCGCGTGGTTAGTGGACAAGGCGATGCCCAAAAAAATGTTTCATAGGGGAGGTAAGCCAACAACTATGATAGGAAGGCTCAAGAAGGCCTTAATCATCGGCCTGGTTGCGATTTTGGCCCTCGGGCTGGTGGGCTGCGGTGGCAGTAAGACTGCCGAACAGCAGAGTCCAACAGGGGGCGGCCAAGAACAAAAAGGGGAATCCGACCAGTTTAAAGTAGCCCTTCTGCTCCCGGGTTCTATTAATGACGGCGGTTGGAGTCAGAGCGCTTACGAAGGTTTAATGGAAGTTAAGCAAAACCTGGGAGCTGAAGTAGCCTACACCGAAAACGTTAAAAAGAACGACCAGGTTCAGATCATGCGGGAGTATGCCCGGAAAGGCTATGACGTAATCCTGGGCCATGGCTTTGAATTCTCAGATGCTTTAAAACAGGTGGCCAGCGAATATCCCGATGTAATGTTTGCGGGCATCGGTACCAATGTAACAGGCCCGAATCTGGCCTCCCTCCAGTTTAAATATGGTGAACTAGGATATCTGGTGGGGATTGTGGCCGCCCGCTCCACGAAGACCAATAAGATTGGGATCGTGACGGCCACTAAGGACCCTACAGGCCAAATGGAATACGACAACCTGGAGGAAGCGGCCAGGAAAGTAAACCCCAATATATCAGTAACTTACGGTTATACCGGTAGTTGGGAAGACATTAACAAAGCTAAAGAGGCCGCCTTGGCCCAAATCGCTAACGGTGTGGACGTAATAGTAGCCAACTGCGATGCCGGCAACCTAGGTGTAATCCAAGCGGCCAAAGAGAAGAACGTGATGGTTATTGGGTGGACCGGTGATTACCGCGATCAGGCGCCGGATCACGTTTTGACCAGCGCAGTGCAGAAGGTATCCCTCCTCATTGCTACGGGTGTTAAAGAATTTAAAGAAGGGCGATTCGAAGGTAAGGTATACCAGTTCGGGCTCAAAGACCAGGTCCAATACATCGGCAAGTACGGCAATAAGGTGCCTAAGGAAGTTCAGGACGAGGTGGCTAAAGCAGCCGAAGATATACTGGCCGGGAAGATCCAGCTGAAAGGAAGTCTTTAGAAGACCCATCTCGGGAGGGGGAAATCCCCCTCCCGCGCCAATTAAGCCCGGGAGGGAATTCGTATATTATGGCGGCATTGCTAGAGCTACGGGGTATCTGTAAATCATTCCCGGGAGTAAAGGCCAACGATCACGTAGATCTGGACATCGCCCAGGGGGAAATTCATGCTTTGTTAGGGGAAAACGGGGCCGGCAAGACCACCCTCATGAACTGTGTGTACGGCCTCTATACTCCCGATGCCGGACGCATTATCTGGCAGGGGCGAGACGTCAAAATCCGCTCCATTCGTGACGCTATAAACCTGGGTATAGGAATGGTGCACCAACACTTTATGCTGGTGCATAACTTTACCGTCCTGGAAAATATCATGCTGGGCCTACCTTCCCGGCGGGAACCGTTGCTGGAAAAAAGGAGGATAGCAGCCGAAATACGTGAATTGATGGACGCGTACGGCCTTCACGTGGATTTGGACGCGCAGATATGGCAGTTACCGGTAGGAGTTCAACAGCGGGTGGAAATTCTTAAGGCGCTATACCGCAGAGCCCGCTTACTCATTTTGGACGAACCTACCGCCGTACTTACTCCGGGCGAAGTATCCGACCTTTTTCGCGTCCTGCGCCAGCTGGTAGCCGTAGGACACTCGGTAGTCCTTATAACCCATAAGTTGGACGAAGTTATGGCCGTTGCCGACCGCGTAACGGTGCTGAGAGATGGAAGAGTTGTAGCGAACCTGGAAACTAAGAAGGCCGACAAACAAATGCTGGCCCGTCTTATGGTCGGCCGAGACATATCGCTGGAAAAGACCAAGAACCCGTCCAGCCCGGGGGAAATAATTTTGGAAGTAGAAAATCTGCAAGCCCTCAACAATCGCGGACTTCCCGCCCTCCAAGGCGTTACTTTTAGCCTCCATCGGGGTGAAATATTGGGTATTGCAGGGGTAGCCGGTAACGGCCAAACCGAATTGGCAGAGGTGCTCACCGGCCTACGGCGGGCTTCCGGCGGTAGAATACGACTGAAGGGGAAGGACGTTACCAATGCTCCGCCCAAAGCCCTATACGACCTTGGGCTGGCCCATATTCCTGAAGATCGGCAGCATACCGGACTCATCCTCGATTTCAGTATAAAGGAGAACACCCTTTTGGGGGTATATTACCGCCATCCTTTTGCCCGTGGTATCAAGATGGATCACAAAGTCATCAGCGACCATGCAAGAGAGTTGATCCGCAGGTACGGTGTCCGTACCCCGAGTCCCGAAACCAAAGTCCGCCTTCTTTCCGGGGGAAACCAGCAAAAACTTATCCTGGCGCGAGAGCTGTGCAGAGAACCCGATTTCCTTATTGCCGTTCAGCCCACTAGAGGCCTGGACATCGGGGCTACTGAATTCGTTCAGCAACAAATTCTGGCCCAGCGGGAGCGAGGTGCGGCCATCTTATATATTTCTACCGAACTGGAAGAGATTATGAAGCTCAGCGACCGCATTGCCGTGTTTTATGAGGGAAGAATCGTAGGTCTCCTGGATGCCGCCCAGGCCGACCTGGAAACTATCGGGCTACTAATGGCCGGTTCCCGGCGCCAAGCCTAACGGGAGGGAACAAAAGTGGCAGAGAAACTCTCGGCCTGGATTAAAGTTTTTTGTTGTGAAGGTTGGAGTGCCCTCTTGACGCCCTTACTGGGTATACTTTTCGGCCTGGCCGTGGCCGCCGTTATCATCGCCCAGCAGGGAGTAAACCCTTTAGAAGCTTACCGGGAACTGTTCCTGGGCTCCTTTGGGAGCCTGGATAGCCTTTCTTTCACCCTCTTGCGTTTTGTTCCCCTGGCCTTTACCGGCCTAGCTGTAACCCTCGCCTACCGCGGTGGAGTTTTCAACATCGGAGCAGAAGGTCAGCTGTACGTAGCGGCCCTGACCTCCACCTGGATCGGAGTTTATCCCCTAGATATCCCCGCCGTTATCCACTTGCTCCTGGCTCTGCTGGCCGGTACGGTTGCCGGGGCCCTGTGGGCTTTCATTCCCGGATATCTTAAGGCCACTCGCAGCATTAACGAAATTCTTACTACCATCCTAATGAACTATGTGGCAATATACCTCGTCGGATTGGCGGTCAATACTTTCCTTATGGAGCCCGGGCAGACTGCACCGCAGAGCCCGCCGATAGTCCGAAGCGCCTGGCTGCCCATCATCCTCCCGGGTACTTTTCTCCATGCGGGATTTCTAATAGTTTTTGTTTTTGCCTGGTTGGTCTACTGGGTCCTGTGGCATACCACCTGGGGTTTCGAAATCCGGAGCGTAGGAGCCAACCGGGAAGCGGCCCGCTACGGCGGTGTAGAAGTGAAGCGGGTCATGCTCCTTACCATGGCTGCCAGCGGCGCCCTGGCTTCTTTTGCGGGCAGTTCGGAAATCCTCGGGGTACAACACCGGTTGCTGGAGAATTTTATGGTAGGCTACGGTTACGATGCCATTGCTGTTGCTCTATTGGGAGGATTGCACCCCTTCGGTACCCTCCTGACCGCCCTCTTCTTTGGAGCCCTCCGCAATGGAGCCAACTCCATGCAAATTTCCGTAGGCGTACCGGTGGCCATAGTCTACATTATTCAGGCTCTGGCTGTTTTAAGCATCATCGGCATTGTGGCAGTCCGCCAAATATACTTCCGGCGGTGGTTTAAGGGAGGGAAAGTGATTGGCAGCCATATTAGCAATAATTAGTTCCCTGGATTTTCTGGTGGCCGGTATCCGCATGACTACGCCCCTTCTGCTGGCCGCCATCGGAGACATCTTTTCCGAACGCACGGGTGTACTTAATATTGCCCTGGAAGCCATGATGCTCATAGGTGCTTTCGGCTCCTTCATCTTTGCCTATTATTCCGGCAATGCTTACGTAGGAGTGTTAGCAGCCATCCTTCTGGGGGGCGTCATGGGCCTTGTCCACGCCTTCTTCACCGTAACCTTGCGGTGCGACCAGGTGGTCACGGCAGTAGGAGAGAACATTTTCGCCCTAGGAGTGACGAGCACCCTCTACCGGATTCTATTGGGTGCCACCCCCTTGCAGCCCGAATCCCCCGGGCTGCCTCAGTTGGCCATTCCCGTCTTGGACCAAATTCCGGTCCTCGGTACGGTCCTCTTTAAGCACAACATCCTAGTCTATCTGGGGCTCCTCATGGTACCCATTACCTACGCCGTACTTTTCCACACCACATGGGGCCTCAAAATCCGGGCCGTAGGCGAACACCCCCAGGCCGCCGACACTCTAGGGATAAATGTTTACCTGGTACGTTATGCCTGCATTATACTAAGCTGCATATTGGCATCCCTAGGAGGAGCATCCCTGACGGTGGGGGGACTGCGGTACTTCATGGATAACATGACGGCGGGAAGGGGCTTTATCGCCTTTGCAGCGGTGATTTTCGGCCGCTACAACCCCTGGGGCGCCCTTATCGCTACCTTGCTTTTCGGCTTCACCGATGCGTTTCAGCTAAGGATGCAGGCCATGGGACTTGATCTACCGTATCATTTGTTCTTAATGTTGCCTTACGTGGTCACCCTTGTCGTTCTGGTGTTCATGATAGGCCGTTCAGTTGTACCCCGGTCCCAGGGAATACCTTATGTACGAGAAGAACGTTGAGCTGAGCAGGCTATTTGCCAGGCGAATAATTTCATAGGGGGTATATGTAATGAATAAGATACGACGTTGGCACCGCTTGTTTCAACGAGATGGACGGACCTTCATCGTCGCCCTGGACCACGGCACCAACGCCGGGGCCCTCCCGGGTCTGGAACGACCCGAAGAGACCATATTAAAAATGGCGGCCAGTGGCGTGGATGCCGTAATTGTTAATTACGGCGTGGCCCGAAAGTTTGCCCGGGAGCTGTCCGGCCTAGGGGTAATCCTACGCCTGGACATATCTCCTACGGCCATGGGACAGGGCCATGCCAGCCGGATGGCCTATGGTGTGGAGGAAGCTCTGCGGTTGGGAGCCGATGCCGTTATCGTTAACGCCGGCCCCGGGGTGGGTGTAGAGGAGATAACCCTACCGCAACTGGCCGATATCGCGTGCCGGTGCGATAACTGGGGGCTTCCCCTGATAGGCGAGATATCGCCGGGAGGCTTTGATAGTGACCCATCCCTGCGCACTTTAGATAACATTGCTCTGGGTGCCCGCATCGCGTGCGAGCTGGGGGCAGATGTCATCAAGACCATTTACCGGCCAGGTTTCCGGGCAGTAACCGAAACCTGCTTTGTCCCTGTTGTGGTCTTGGGGGGTGCCAAAACCAATGATGTAAAAGCATTCCTGGCCTCCATCAAAGATGCTCTCGATGAGGGGGCGGCAGGGGTGGCTATAGGGCGCAACGTGTGGGGCCATCCGCATCCGGAAAAAATGGCCGCAGCCCTGGCCGCTTTGATCCACCAGGGGGCTACCTTGGAGGAGGCCCAGGCCATACTAGAGAGTTAAAAGGAGCTGAGGGATGTTGCTTAGGGCAGTAATGATCGGTCCCCAGAAAATTCAACTGGAAGACGTTCCGCTAAGGAAGTTAGAACCAGATGAAGTGCTCGTTAAAGTTAGGGCCTGCGGCATCTGCACCTGGGAACAACGGTTTTACCAGGGTGTGGAAGGAGCTTATCCCTTCCTGGGAGGTCACGAAATTGCCGGGGAGGTAGTTGAGGTTGGTCCGCGGGTCGCCCAAAGGCTGGCACCCGGGCAGAAAGTCGCCGTAGCCAGCCTCATACGTTGCGGTGAGTGCTATTTTTGCCGTCGAGGCCAGGACCACATGTGCGCTAACGCGGGAGAAAAGTCCAACCCCGGCAATTACTGGGGCCCGGCCGGTTTTGCCGAATACCTCATCGCCAAAGGTTACGAGGTCTATCCCCTCGCCCAAAATGTGGACCTGGTCCACGCCACTCTCTCCGAGCCCCTCGCCTGTGTGGTTCGTAGTATCGGCCGGGGAAACCTGCGCCCGGGAGATACAGTAGTAGTTCTGGGCGCCGGGGTAATGGGGCTCCTGCACCTCAAGCTCGCCCAAATCCGGGGAGCACGGGTTATCGTGAGTGAACCCGACCCTTCACGCAGGGAGAAGGCCCTCCAGCTGGGGGCTATTGCCGCCGTTAACCCCTTTAAAGAAGACCTTGCTTCCGTTGTGAAAGAGCTGACCTGCGGAAGGGGAGCAGAGGCGGTATTTTTCACGGCAGGTGGCGCGCCGGCCCTGAAAGAGGGCTTAAGGCTTTTGGTGAAGGGAGGTACCCTTGTAGTATATGGGTCCCTGCACCCTGCCGTTCCCCTGGAAATCGCTCCCAACGATTTCCATTACAGTGAGTTTACCCTTACGGGCTCCATACGGCACGACAAGGAAAGCTTCCGCCAGGCCACGGCCCTCCTGTCGGGAGGATTGATAGAGGTGGGAGACCTGGTGAGTGCCCGTGTTCCTTTCCCCGATATGGAGACGGCCTTTAAGCTGGCCATGGCACCGGATACCTACCGGGTAGTTTTAACCTTCCCGGATTGAACAAAGGTGGCGGTTGAGTTGCCGGTACTTTTAGGGGTGGATCTAGGAACTTTAGGCCTTAAGGCCGTGCTGGTAAACAGCAGCGGTCACATCCTGGCTTCAGGTTATACCTCTCATGGTATAAAGTACCCCCAGCCCGGGTGGGCGGAACAGGACCCGGAGGAAGACTGGTGGAGGGAGTTCGTCCTTCTGGTTAAGGACTTGTTAGCGCGAGCGGAGGTCAACCCTAGTGAAATTGCCGCCATAGGCATAAGCGGGTTAGTGCCTGCCCTCTGCCTTCTAGGCCCGGAGGGTGTCCCCCTCCGCCCCGCCCTCCTTTATTGCGACAACCGTGCAGGAACCGAGTTGCAAGAGCTTAAAGAGAAGTATGGAATGCAGATCACTCTGGAACAGGTTTTGCCCAAACTCTTGTGGCTGAAAAAACACGAACCCGAGGTTTACGAAAGGGGGGATGTCGTTTTAAACCCCCATAGCTACATCGTTTACCGCCTGACCGGATGTAAAACTACCGATGTGGATACGGCCAACATATTTGGCGGCCTGTTCGACCCCGGTAGAATGGAGTGGCGGAAGGATTTATGCCGTGAGCTGCAATTAAACCCCCAACTGTTACCCGAACCCCTCCCGGCCACCGCCGTAGCAGGGACCGTAACGCGGCCAGCGGCTTCCGTCACCGGTCTGGCCCCCGGTACTCCGGTTATTACGGGTACCGGCGACTCCTTTGCCACTCTTTTGGCGGCAGGAGTAACGGAGCCCGGAGAACTGATGCTCTACCTGGGAACTACCGGAACAGCTATCCTCGTCCACCGGCCCCTCGTTGAAGCGGCCTGCACCATTCATATAAGCGATCAGCCTTCCACTGTTGAGTTCTGCGCCAACATCCTGGCGTGCGGCCAGGCCATTAATTGGTACCGGCACTCCTTTTTCCCTGATATCCCAGAAGGCCAATTCTATGGCCTGGTGGAGCAGGAGGCCAGATTAGTTCCCCCCGGCGCCCAGGGCCTCTACTTCCTGCCCCATCTCATGGGCCGCCGTTTGCCCCGGCCGGCCCCCATGGTCCGGGGAACTCTTTTCGGTCTGACACCCCTCCACCGCCGCCCACATATTTTCCGCGGCCTGTTGGAGGGCATAGCTTATGAGTTTAAACAGGGATACCTGCGCGCGGCGTCGGAAGTAACACGAGTAGTGATTACCGGCGGGGGAGCCCGTAACCGCCTCTGGCGGCAAATTCTCAGTGATGTTTTGGGCCGGGAGATCGACTATCCCCGGCACCATAATACCGCTTTGGGAACGGCCTATTTGGCCGGGTATGCTATAGGTATTTTTGGTGATTTTAGCGAACTGCGCAAGGGCTGGAATCCTGTAGCCGGCCGCCACACACCTGACACGGAGGCCAGCCGATACTATCAAAGGGCCTTTGCCTCTTATCTGAGGCTAAATGAAGCTGCCCATGAGCTCTATGAAAGCGAAAAGGAAGCATGAGGCCTGACTTTTACGCGGTCCAAACTTTATAAAGAAACCCGCGGTATCCACCTCCTTTCCAGGTGGCCCGTATTAAAGGGCGCCAGACTGCCGGCGCCCTTTAATCCTGCAAAATTTTAGCCGCACCGTTTTGTTCCATTATTTCCCGCACCCTGGCCGCCTCATGGCGGGGCACTTCCACGGCGACCACTATCCCTGTCCCCGCCTCATCCGCCAAAAAGTCGATATAGGCCCCCGTTTCCCACAGGCCTTCGCGCTCGGTTTTCAAAAAGGTTATCTCGCTCGGGTTTCTTCTCTCCTCCAGAGACTTGCTGAGGTTGGAAACGATCATATCCCGGCGGTCGAAGCCGGCTGCCTCAAGGCTGTCGATTAACCCGCCTACCTGGTCCTGGTTGGGTACGATACCGATGATCCTGGGCACCAAGACTACCTCCTTTATCCTTCCTGTGGGGATAGTCTATACAATTTTTTGGGAAAATAAACCCCGGCGGGGTCAACCCTCCTTAGACCTGAGTTATCCCCACTTTTTGCAGGGCAGGCCTGTTTAGGCTTGGAAGCGAGCGACTAAACCTGAGCGGTAGCCA
>JAZHPA010000046.1:0-23670 GCA_051024685.1 Moorellaceae bacterium AZ2
CGAAAGGAGGATTCCCTTTTCCTTTCTCACCATCACTCCCATAATCATCAGAATTGTCAAACTGGGGATTCGCCAGGTACGTCCGTCCTTGACTTTAGCCATACCGGCGCTCCTTCCGTGGACACGGTCGTCATCTTTAAGAAAGATGGCCCTCCTCGGCTATCTCTACGGGATAACCAGCGAAAGGAAACTGGCTGAAGAGTGCCGGCTTAACCTGGCCTTTATGTGGTTTCTGGGATACGACTTGGACGAGATGCCTCCTGACCACAGCATCCTTTCCAAGGCGCGAGCTCGCTTCGGAAGAGAGGTTTACGAGCAATTCTTCCGGCATGTTGTCCGGCTGTACCAGGAGGCAGGTCTAGTGGAAGGAGAGAAAGTATTCATCGACGCCACTCTCCTTCAGGCTAACGCCTATCTTAACTTCGTGGTGGAGAGAGAAGTCTATCACCAGCTCACAATAACACCGGAAGAGTATCTCGACCGGGTTTGGAAGGAAAACCCCCTGGAAGGACCCGAAGACCTGGACAGGAGCAATTTTCAGGCTCGGACGAGCCACCGCGGGAAGAGACTCGCAAGAAACCTTCAGGGAAAGACCGGCAGACTAACGAGAAGTGGGTGAGCCGCACCGACCCTGACGCTTCCCTCGTCACCAGGAAGGGTTTCTCGAAGCCACTTTTGGCTCACAAGGTGCATATTGCAGTGGACGGAGGCGATGGGAAGAAAGTGGAAAGAAATTTCGCGGGTCCACGGTTTGTCAGTAAAAATGCCTGGGCTATTATGGGTTAACCCATCTCTGATCTCATTACCTTAGTAGTCTACACCGAGTTTGGCAATAGCTCCTTCAGCGAAAAGTTGACCACCCGGAAAGGGGTCTGGCGGCCCCCACGTATTTCGGAAAGGATTCCGGACAAGGTTCAAAGAGATGATTATTGCAAAACGCCTAGTTCCTTACCAACCTCGATGAACTTCTCTAGGGCGAAGTCCAGATGTTCCTTCTCATGAACCGCGGAAAGCATGCACCGAATCCTGGCCTTACCCCTTGGTACCGTCGGGTAGCTTATGGCCTGAGCGAAAATGCCGCGTTCAAATAAAGCCTTGGAGAACTCTGAGGCCAACTTCTCGTCACCCAACACGACCGGCGTGATCGGGGTCTGGGTCTTCCCAGTATCAAAACCGGCGTTCTTGAGCCCTTCCTGGAAATACCTTGCGTTGGACCAGAGTTTCTTCACCAACTCGTCACTCTCAAGAAGTACATCCACTGCAGCCATGGCAGCCGCGGTGTCAGCAGGAGTGAGTCCGGTGCTAAACAGGAAGGGACGCCCTCTCTGTTTGAGGTAGTTAATCAGAACTTTGGAACCCGTGACATATCCTCCCATGACGCCGAAGGCCTTGGATAGCGTCCCCACCTCGATGTCGACCCTACCTTCGAGCCCAAAGTGATTGACTATCCCGCGACCACTATTGCCGAGAACCCCTTCACCGTGAGCATCGTCGACCATCACGATGGCTCCAAATTCGTCAGCTACGTCCACTATATCAGGAAGAGGAGCAATATCTCCGTCCATGCTGAACACGCCGTCGGTGACGATCAGCATGCGCCGGGCATTTCCCTTGGCCTCCTCAAGTTTTCTCCGAAGGTCCGCTACGTCGTTGTGGGCGTACCTTATCACTTTGGCCTTCGATAACCTGCACCCGTCGATTATGCTAGCGTGGTTGAGTTCGTCCGAGAAAATCAGGTCACCTTCTCCTGTAATGGTCGGAATCACAGCAAGGTTTGCGCTGAACCCCGATTGAAGGAGGAGGCAGGCTGGCGCGTGTTTGAACTCCGCCAGTTTCTTTTCAAGTTCCAAATGGATGGTCTGAGTTCCAGCTATGGTGCGGACTGCCCCAGGACCTACGCCGTATCTATCAATCGCCTTCTTGGCCGCTTCTTTGAGCCGCGGGTTGTTGGCAAACCCCAGGTAGTTGTTCGAGCAAAGGTTTAAGACCTTCTTCCCGTCGACCACGAACCAGGCGCCCTGGGGCCCCTCGATCGTCCTGATCACATTGAAAAGTCCCTGCTCACGCAAGGCATCGAGTTCCTGCGCTAAAAAATTGAGTTTCGACATTACTTAACCCCCTCAGGATAAAGGATTATCTTTCCACAATTACCTGATGTCATGAGTTCCATTGCCTTGTCGTAGTTTGCAAGGTCAAAGTGATGGGTGATGACCGGGGTAAGGTCGAGAAGGCCTGATGCCAAAAGTTCCCGGGCGGTGAGCCACGTATCCCAAATTCTCCGCCCTATGATACCCTGGATGGTAACTCCCCGCATCACAATGTCGTCGGAAAAGTTGACAGATAAAGGCTTGGCGGGAAGGCCGAGCAACGTCACTCTTCCTCCTGGCCTTACTACCTTAAATATCTGCCCGAACACCTCCAAAGCACCAGACATCTCCAAAACTGCATCTACGCCGACCCCATGAGTATGCTCCAAAAGAGCCTCCACGGGGTCCTGAGTATTGCTGTTGATGACGAGGTCCGCTTTCATTTTTCTGGCGATATCCAGCCTGTAGTCGTTGGTGTCTATCGCAGCAACGAAGGAAGCACCGCACGCCTTGGCCACGCCAATAGACATTAAGCCAATGGGGCCGCACCCAAAGACAGCTATTGTTTTCCCCCTTGTTTCTCCAGCAAGGACCGTATGAATGGCATTTCCAAGAGGCTCCTGTATGGATGCCACAGCCGGCGGAATCCTCGGATCATTGTGCCACAGATTTTCTTCGGGTACCACCACGTACTCTGCAAAAGCACCATCACGGTCAACTCCGAGGATCTTGGTATTCTGACAAACGTGCTTTTCTCCGAGCATGCATTGGACACAGTGACCGCAGACCACATGGGTTTCCGCCGACACGTAATCTCCCGCCTTGGCAAATTTCACACCAGGACCTACCTCCACGACTTCACCGGCAAACTCGTGGCCCATGATCTGGGGAAGTTTTATGCGGTTTTGCGCCCATTCGTTCCAAATGTATATGTGGTGATCAGTACCACAAATTGAAGTAGCCTTTACCTTGATGAGCACCTCAGAGGGACCAGGTTTCGGAACCGGGACGTCTTCCAAACTAGCTCCTGGTACCGGTTCTCTTTTCAGTACCGCTTTCACATAATCACCTTCCTACAAAAAGAGGAGCTTCTCCGACACTCCCAATTCTTGCTACGCAAGCCCTTATAAAAGGGGTTTTTATTTTTACCCCCATCTCCCAGAGAGGAGGGAGAGAAGTCCGATATGAAAATGGCTGTTTAAGCTAGTACTTGTAGAATAGAGATGTTTTCCTGTTGGTGTTCATAATCAACATATTGCACCCTAACTTTTTTGAAACGCCGTCCAAATCAAGGTGAAAGCATTTTTCCTGCGGCCTCCATCATCACCTAGCACACGGAATCCTTCAGTGCCTGCCTGGGCTAATAACCCCTCCTGGCGGGCACCAGGCACCTCACTAAGTGAGACTTGAACGGTTTCGGGTAAGAGTTTAGGATGAAATTAGCCGTTGGGGAATTGGCACTTTAGGCCTAGCTTTTACTACCCTTTTTGCGGCATACTGGCCTTGATGGTGGCCTCCTTTATGAGTTTTGTTGCCCCCTTATACCACGCAGGGGCTTGAGGCCGTCACCTTTAAATTTTCTCCGAAATCCGGGACATGTCCCCGTAAGGCTGAGCAGATACGCCCACTCTAGAGATAGAGTTCATGATACTCGAAACCCAATGATTCAGCCACACCCTTGTTGGTTACTTTGCCGTACGCCAGATTAACCCCTTTATATAAGGCCAGGTTTTCCTTGGCAGCCTTCTCCCAACCTTTAGTGACTATTTCCAGTAAATAAGGGAAGGTAGCGCTGGTTAAGGCCAGGGTCGCAGTACGCGGAACCGCTCCGGGTATATTAGCGACGCTATAATGGATAACACCGAACTTTTCAAAAGTGGGATTACTATGAGTAGTCACTCTATCAATGGTCTCTACGCACCCCCCCTGGTCGATAGCTACATCAACTATTACTGAACCCGGTGCCATTTTTTGCACCATCTCCGTTTTTACAATCTTAGGCGCCTTATACCCGGTCACCAGTACTGCGCCAATGAGCAAATCGGCCCGGCTGATTACCTGTTCCAAATTGTACTCGTTCGATACCAGGGTCTTGATCCTGCTGCCAAAAATATCATCCAGGTATCTCAACCTGGCAGTATTAATATCCAGAACATAAACATCCGCCCCTAACCCTACGGCAATCTTAGTCGCACAAGTGCCCACTGTGCCAGCACCTATAACCGCTACTGTGCCTGGGCGAACTCCCGGTACTCCGCCTAGCAGTATGCCTTTGCCTCCTGAAGCTTTCTCCAGTAAGCGAGCCCCGATTTGTACCGACATTTTACCCGCTATCTCGCTCATGGGGATTAGCAAGGGCAAGGTACCGTCTTCCAGCTCCACGGTCTCGTAAGCTATACCCACTGTTTTTCTCTCTAAAAGTACTCGCGTCAATTCCGGCGCAGCGGCTAGATGCAGGTAAGTGAACAAAATCTGGCCTTCCCTTAAGAAGGGGTATTCTGAAGGCAGGGGCTCTTTTACTTTAACAATGAGGTCGGCCTCTTCAAATACTTGGGCATGTTCTCTTACTAGGATTGCGCCTGCCTCTACGTATTCTGCGTCTTTAAAGCCGCTCTCTTCACCGGCAGAACACTCTACGATTACTTTATGCCCTAACCGGGTTAAAGCTCTGACGCCCCATGGTGTGAGGGAGACCCTCCCCTCTTGGTCCTTTATTTCTTTAGGTACTCCAATAATCAAGACTCCTGCACCCCCGAAAACTTTTAAATAATTATAGGCAAAATCTTAGAGCACCAATTTACCCTGTTGCATAATTAAGGTTTTATCCACTTTCACGGTGGGATTCTTGATTACCCCGTCTATGTGCAGAGGAACCCTTACCTGACCACCCATGGAAGCATTGTCCCCGAAAGCGAAATGAACGGTTCCTATGACCTTCTCGTCCTCCAGTATCTTACCGGTAATGGTGGCGCGGTCGTTGGTTCCAATACCAAATTCGGCTAAGTTATAGGCCAATTGGTCACCAACACTGGCCAGTAAGCTCTTTAAGGTTTCCGCTTCCACGCCGCCTTCAATGTTCTTTACCCTCCCGCCTGCTATGAAAACTCGCACCGGATTCCTTAAAACCCCTACTCCCGCTATCATCCCGTCAAAAACTATAGTCCCCTCCCCGGTACCCTCCACTGGAGCAATATAAGCTTCCCCCGCGGGTAAATTGCCAAAGCTGCCCCGCTGTTGAAGCATCCCCGTATCGGCTATAGCTTTTCTCCCGCTAACGGAAAACGTAATATCAGTGCCCTTGTCTGTACGTACTTCCACCCTAGAAGCTTGACTCAAAATACTGCTCAATCTTTCCGTTAGCTCCTTGATCGACACATAGTCGGCGCCCATGGTGCGCACCAGCATATCTAAATCTATACCCGGCATGCTAGCCACCCTGGCACCCCTGCGACAGGCCTGGCGTCTGGCTTCGGTATGAGTAATAGACCTGCTGGTTGGTGCCAGGACCACCTCGGCCAGGGACATAGCTTCAGCCACCAGGGCAGGCGGCTCTTCCCCATGTCGCTGCCGGGGCTTCATCTTGAGCAAAAAAACTTCTCTAGCATACTCCCTCATGCTGTGGTCTAATACTTGGCCCACCTCTTGGCTATCGTCGTCTATCAGAATCAGTACTGTTTCCGTCTCTTTAATACCCAGGCATACTTTAGCCAAGGTGTAACACGCCTTCTTAAGTTCCACTTCAGAAATCGCCATGTTAAAGTTCCTCCCTTTTCTCCATAAACCGGGCGAGTTCAACAACTGTTTGATCCAACTGGCCTTTAAAACCCTCCTCATCTACCATGGCCAGGTACTTGAACTCCTCAATTTTCTCTTTCAGCTCCCAAAAAAAGCTGTCCAAGTTTTCTCTACTAGCTTCTACTAGCCGGCAATAGGCGTCCAAAAGCCGCAAAGGTCCATAGATGGGGGGCTCGTCCATACAGCCCCGGGCACTGGTAACCAGAAAACACAATACTTCCACAAGGGATTTGCCTTTCAACTGCTCACCTTCTTCCCGTATTCTTCCCAACTAACAATTTCCTCCAATTCTTTGCGCCTGGGCGCAGGCGGAATCTTCTCGGGATAACCTACCGATACCAGAAGCTGGGGCACAATCGCAGGAGGTAGCTGGAGTATTTCTTGCACAGCCTGGGGGTTAAAAGAGCGTATTATACAAGTCCCCAAACCCATGTCTACTGCTGCCAGAGCAATATTTTGCGCTGCTATACCAGCATCAATCAGGCTCATAATTTCCCGGCCCAGCCTTCCACCCTTCTTTTCGGCCAGTTCCAGGTCGGTACAAATCGCTACCACCGCCGCGGGGTTGCCAAACATCCCCGGAGCAAAGGCCTCGATTTTCTTAATCCGCGCTTTATCTCTCACAATGATAAAGTGCCAGGGTTGAATATTGCTGCCGCTGGGAGCCCACCTGCCCGCCTCCACCAGCTTCAACAATATAGCCTCCTCTACTGGCTCAGGTAAGAAATTCCTGATACTTCGCCGCTGGGTTATAGCCTCCCACACTTCCATCCGCTTCTCCCACCCTGCCTTCGTATTATGGGAGGCCTAACGGGCTAGGCCTCCCGAACATTCATCCTAGCTACTTCCCTATAGCCCGGGCTATATCTACTAACTCAACATGTACTACTTTGCCTTCTTTAATAAGCAATTCGCCGTCTAACCATACAGTCGAATTCAGACAAATCCCATCAGCATGGGTAACCGCTTCTCCCAAGCTGCCCTGGAACATGGGGCCTTGATACCCGATACCCCATTCTGTCGAACCCCAGACCCGCTCGTCTTCAGTACATAGTCCCGTTAATTTGGCACCAGGATTAAAACCATAACATACGTGCGCCAAATAATACATCTTGGGATCATCCAGTTTCTTCAACCAGTTGCTTAGTATCTTTGCTTCTTCTTGGCCATTAATTTCTACTATCTTCCCTTCCTTTACCACTAGCTCAATTGGATGTGCTAATATCCCTAGGTCTGCTTCTCCACCTCCGGAGAACGAACCATCAAAAACAATAACTCCGTTGATGCTTGTCTCGCGTGGAGCCCATCCAATCTGGCCTACTAGGAAGTGAGGCCCAGGTGTATCGGCCCGCAGTTCATTCGTTATAGGCCGCTCCGGCACATTTTCAAAAGATACATCAGTACCTGCGGGGGTAGTGATACGTACTTTCGACGCTTTCTTGGTTAGTTCCACTACTTTATTTTGGAATTTCTCTTGCAATCCCATGTCGAGTTTAGCAATACACCTTGTTATGCGTTCCCTGTCTAGGCCCCCTAAAAACAGATACCGGGTCCTCCCATTAGACATAGCCTCGGTCCAGGGCGTCGAGTAAAGAAGCCATTGGTTATTAAACTCAATCCAAACATCCGCCGCGGGTATGGCAGCCTTAAGGGAGTCTGGCAATTGTGGATCGGCGACCTTGCCGTAACCTGCAGGGGTAGAGTGCCATGCCACCATTACCTTCCCGCCTGCCGCCTCCACCGCCTTCGCCGTCTCTTCGACGGGTTTAAAATCCATTATTGAATCCACCGTGATAATTACAGATTCTCCCTTTTTCACCCTGCACATTTCGTTTACAATAACATACCCCGCCTTACCAAGTTCTAGCTCAAACATTTCCGGCATAAATCCATTCCTCCTAAATTTTTTATTTATAATTTAATTGATTTCAACACTGTCATAGAGCCTCAAACTTAAAGTTTGAGGCTCTATGATTTGGCCATCCATCACCTGGAGAACGTTTGCGGTACAAAACGTTCCACAACACGCTCACCAAACAGGGGTTTTTCAACGAGATAGTAAAGGGCCAGGTATAAAACAAACGACAGAACTATAGCTGTAATAAAGGGAACAGGCAGTAGGCCCATGTGGCAAAGAGTCCCTACCAAGAGCCAAGCTACTACGCCTGACAGCCCATTGGCTTGTATCACCCTATCTTTGCTCACGATATAGAAATGGGCCACGAGAACACCTACAAAACTCATGTTGTACGAACCGTGAAAGGCTGCAATCCACTCGAAAAATCCGAGATTCCCTAGACCCGTAATTGCTCCTATTACTCCCAGAACTGCCACAACCGTAGTTACTTTGGACCGCCCGACTTTCTTGAACGGGTAAATCGCAGTTGCCAAAGCGAGACCTGCAGTGTAAGCATTGTTGTCGTTAGTGGTCCAACCGGCCCCAAAGATAGCTATAAATCCTAGCAGGCCAATACCCAATGCTGGAAAAAGGGCTTCCAAAGGCCGTTGCACCGTAGCACCCAGCAATACTCCACATATGGGTGGCACTGCACCTATCAAGAAGGCTATAGGAATAACAATCAACGCTTCTTTCCTACTCCTCAAGAATCTACTGACATCAGCCATCAGCATGACAAACCCGCCCCACGCGCCCGCATTAAGAAAGACGGCGTGAGAAAAGCTCATTTTGTTGTTTTCAATGGCCAGAGCCGCCGATAAGCCGCCGTACGATTTCACGGCAATAATCGTTGCAATCACCGTCACAATAAAGAAGAACGGCATGGTCACCCAGCTAACCACCGCTATACTCTTGATCCCTCTGATGGCGGAGATCATCATGACAGCGCATATCAGCCCTGAGACCAACGCACGATACGAGCCAAGGCTTGGCCACAGCTCGCACGCAGACCTTCCGATCGCGTCAGCTTGCAACCCGATAGAACCGAATCCTATTACAGTGAACATAATCAGGGCAAGTAGTGTCTGGCCGTACCAGTTCAAAGGACCTTTTGCCAAGACATAGCTTGGCAAACCAGTTCTTCTCCCAACTTCCCCTACTACAGCTGCAACAACACCAGCCAAACCGTAGCCCAGTATACATGCCCATATAGCCTTGGCTGTCGATAATTGCATACCTATGCTGTAGCCAATCCCGACGGAATAAAGGGACACCCACATTCCAACAAAAACCATCAACATGGAGGCCCAGTGAACCCTCTTATTCTCAGGAATAGGGGTATAAACATCCTCCTCTTCAAGTATCAGTTCTTCGTGCCTTTTCTCATTGCTCATATACCTTCGCCACCCCCAATATTCGGTTATGGTTTATGCTTCCCAATCCAGGAGCCTGTACTTAGGCCGAACAGGCTTATATGCCTCCTTGCTCTGGCTAACACCCAGTAGCAAGCAGGCAACAGCATCGCATATAGCTGCACGCAACGGTTCAATAACCGGTACCTTAATCCCCTTTTCCTGGAGTCCTCTTTGAACATCCTGTACCATGGGTGACATTCCCGTACAACCGAATACTACTGCCCGTGCCCCCTCCTTGGTGACAGCATCCGCAGCTATCTTAACTATTCTTTCCACCAATAGTTCGAATGAGTGCTGCAAATCCAGAACAGGTACATTTATGACAGGTATTGATACTAAGGCCTGACTCAGGCCGTACCTAGCCAGATTGGCCCTGATGGGCCTATCCAGCTCAGGTAGTATGCTGATGATAGAAAATCTGCCTGCCAACCGAGCCGCAAGGTTGCAGGATGATTGACACGGCGCCATTACTGGTATTTCTACCAGTTCTCGGGCCGCATCCAGCGCAACATCGAGGAAGCAATCAATTACAACTGCATCATAGCCCTGCTCCTCTGCCCATTTAACTTTCTGCAAAACATAAGGAGCAGCCATGGCCTCATCATACATGCACTCGATAGAGGCATTGCCCTTCTCCATAAAAACAATATCAAGTTTTACAAGGCCATTAGTCTGCTCTTCCAGCTGTTGGCTAAGTCTTTGGCGGTCAATTAAATCCTCCCTAAACTCGTCCCTATAGACGTTCGGAAAAACGTCTAAGACCCTCAACTCTCTCATTCTCCCTACTCTCCTCCCCAACATGCAACTCGCCTTATGCACTACCTACACAACTCAAAGTGCTCACCACATTATTGCCACCTCCCTTCTAATTCGTAAGTGCACTCAAAGGAGCCGGGATACGACCGCCACGCCGCATCATCACCGCCGGGCTAGACTCATGGACAGCCATGACTGGAGCCCGCCCAAGCAAACCGCCAAACTCTACGATATCCCCTGATTTCTTCCTCGGAACAGGTATAACATGTACTGCCGTGGTCTTCCCGTTAACCATACCGATGGCCATTTCATCAGCGATAATAGCAGCAATAACTTCTTCCGAAGTATCGCCGGGGATGGCAAACATGTCTAAACCCACTGAGCAGACCGCAGTCACAGCCTCCAACTTTCCAAGATTTAAGCTGCCCTCATGAACCGCCCTTATCATGCCGTTGTCTTCACTTATGGGAATAAAGGCGCCGCTCCCCCCACGTAGTGACAGGCCATAGCCCCGCCTTTCTTCACGGCATCGTTAAGCACCGCCAACGTAGCTGTTGTACCATGACTGCCACACCGTTCCACCCCTATGGCCTCCAGTATCTCCGCCACGTAGGCTGTATCCTTTATAATCGTCGTCAGTTCGCCCCAATCTGCCTCCGGGTTACTCAGTATAGCTGCCAAGACCGCCCGTGCCCCACTCATGCCTACATTAATCACGCTCTCAGGCTCTCCTGGGCATGGAAGGCGCCGGCCATGAAGGGGTTGTTGTCTTCGGGAGCGTTGGCACAGGGTGACTAATCTAGCACAGCCTGCCCCCACTGAGCAGCAGTAAGCCGAGCTGTTTCCTTGATCAATCTCCCCATTTCCCTAACTCAGCCCCTCCCGGACTGTGGGACGGCAAAGCTGCCATCTTCTTCCCTCCAAAATGAAGCTATAGACTCTTCACGACACTCATAATATCTGTTTCGCCGGCGGCGTACTGTATGCAACCTTGCTCTGGGATAGGCGCAGGCTAGCAAAGATTTCTGCAAGTTTCAAAGACGCAACCGCTGGATCAATAACAGGTACCCCTAGCTCTTGTTGTACCTTTTGTGCCAGAGAGGACATACCAGTACATCCCAGTACAATAACCTCCGCCCCATCCTTCTCAATCGCGGTCCTAGCTTCAGAAACGATAGCCCGAAAAGCTTTCTCTTCGTCTTCTAGCTCCAGAACCGGAATATTAGCATATCGCACAGAAGCCACCCGAGTTTCCCAGCCATATTTGCGCAAGTTTTCTTTAATGGCTAAAGCAGTACTCTTAAGCACTGTTATCACAGAAAACTTGCAGCCCAACGCCATAGCCAACAGATAGCTAGATTCTCCCCCACTAGTAACCGGTATCGACACTGCTTCACGGGCAGCCCTCAAGCACGGGTCCATCGCACAATCAATGCTAATGGCATCGTATCCCTCTTGTTCAGCCTTTCTGACCTCCTCCATAACATAAGGCGCCGCCAGAGCCTCATCATAGCTAGCTTCGATAGATACCGGTCCATGTTTTAGGCATACCACATCTATCTCGGTACCCGACGCCGTGGCTTTTTTTCGTTCACCAACTTGACTATCTCTGAACTCCACAGATGAGTTTGGTATTATGACTTTAATTTTCATCGTTCATCTCACCCTCCGGAGGGTATTTTGAGAGGGGAGGCAGTAGGGCAAGGCCCTACTGCCTCCCCTTCGGGATAAGCTAGGCGTTAAGGCGCTCTTCAATTGGTACGTAATCGAAGTCAAAACCAAAGGCCCTTGGTCCAAGAATACCAATACCTTTTTCACTGCGGAAGACTGGCCGAGCCTTAAGGCCAATAACGGCTACCCGATCACCTTCTTTAAGCTTCGGGTTGGGAATTGGCTCACCCGTTGAAGCCTCCACCACAGTTATAATATCCGGACTTGTTACCAGTACATTATTATTTTTCCAGCAAATGTGATTTTCGTTTTTGAACCAGACTTTAACTACATCTCCGGCGAATTCCCCTTCGCCTGTAATTGTATGGGTTCCCCAGTAGTAACCAACCCTGTCCTCCCATTCCTTTTGCGTCACTGTACCTTTGATTAGCACCCACCCGCCAAGTGCCTTGGTAACCTCCTTCACCGGATCGCTGCCACCTTCTCGCGCCTCTCTGATCAGCTTCCCCACGTTGTAACATTCAGTCAGAGTACCGGGAATAATAACTTCTTTCATTTCTTTACCGGTCATAAGGAAGCCGGCATCGCCTGCCAGGCCGTAAGCTGCGGCACTTATTAATTTTCCGATCCTCTCCGCCATAGCATAATTAATGGCATCTTTGATTATTGTAACATTTCCCCATTCGTCTACACTGGCAATGGGCCAAAGTTTCTTGCCAAATAAATAGGGTGTAGTTTGCGGAATCTCGGGAATGGCACGCCCTGTGTAGTCACCGTCTACTGTTGGTATCCCGTTTACCAGACCCGCCGCGATCGGACCAGGCGTATTGGCTCCACCTAATTCTATAGGTACCACTACTTCAATCTTCTTACCAGTGTAGGCGGCAAGCTCCATAATTGCCTTGGCTAAACGGTCCTTTTCTTTGTTCACCGAATTGGTTAGACCAAAAAGCTTCATTTCCTCTACGACTTCTGGAGTATGCGGCGCAATAGACCCCATCAGGAAGGGGCAAACGGTTAAGGCATCATCCGGCACATCGTTTACATCGATCCACCCCACTTCCTTCCCTGCTTCCAACTCACTGAGGAGAGATTCAATCCCATTTTCGGGTAACCCACCGCCACCAGTTCCATAGAAAGTACAACCCCGTACGAAGTCTTCGACATCTTGCCTTGTTTTTAAAATCTTACGCGGCACGGTTAATTCCTCCTTTTCCCACGGTGATTACACTACTGCCGTCATATTGGCTTAATGTATTTTCGCCAACCGGGTCTCCAAAACCTTTGTAAAAATTCAGCAAAAACCTTTGGGAGTATTGTGCGGTTGCACAATTTCAAGCTCAACCGGCTGAGCTGCCCAAAGTATGTTCTCTTGAAGGAGGCCTTACCCAAACGTCGAATAATAACACAATTAGACATAAATGCGTATCGGCTACCGCTGGTTTCATTGACGGGAGAATAAACCTTAGAAGGGGGGATGGGGCTTGGGAATTACTGTCAGGGAAGCTTTAAGACTGGGTGGTCTAAGAGAGGGAAAAGTTCTTGCAGGTTTTGGTGGCTTAGACAACCTAATAAGTTCCGTAAGCGTTATTGAAGTGCCTGAACCTGATGCCGCAGCGTGGTACAGAGGAGAAGAGTTGATGATAACCGCATTTTATTCCGTTAGGGAAAACGTAAATGCCCAGGTACGTATCGTCCAGACTCTTGCTCAACATAAATGTGCGGGGTTGGTAGTTTGCCACCAAGGGGTTTACCTTAAAGAAATATGCCCAGAGGTCATAGACGTTGCTAACGCACTGAATTTTCCCCTAATAGTAGTACCTAAAGAAGTCGCATACATCGATATTATAACCCCCGTGTTGGAGGAAATCATAAATCGTCAAAAAAAGGAATTGGAGTACACCTTAACTGTTCAAAAGAAACTGAGCCAAATCATCTTGGACGGAAAAAATATCCATGAACTTGCTAAGGAAATTGCAGCCATACTTGAATGTTCACTACTTATAATAGACCGCACCGATAATATGGTGGCTAAGGCATCGCATAACCTGCAAGGATATTTACTTCTCAATAAGATAATTAGAGATGGCGAAATTGTACAGGAATTAACAAAACGATATAGGGACCAAGCGAGTACGACCACAATAGAGGGTCACCCAGCACTCGTTAATCCACTGTGGTCAGGGGAAAATTATCTGGGTAAGCTTATTCTTTTCCTTCATAGACCGTTGGAAAAACTAGAATCTATAGCTGTTAACGAGGCATGCGATGCAATCAAAATGGTTTTGCTGCAAGAAATCGCTAGAAAAGAAGAAACGCTCCGTTCCATTAGAGAGTTCCTGGACGAACTCTTATCTGGAAGCATCCAGAAAGAGGAAATAGCCATATCCCGAGCCGAATATCTCAACCTAGAAATCCCTCCCAATCCCACAGTCATGCTGATTGAAATTAGAGGATATGAAACATTATATCGAAGAGGAGTACGTTCAGACGAAGAATGCATAAAAAAGAAACAGCTAGAACTTATTGAAAGTGTAAAATCCGTCTTAACTCGATTGAACCACAGGCACATCGTATTTCCAAGAGGAAACCTGCTAATAGTGATCCTTGCTGGTACAGCGGAATCGCATCCAGAGACCATAACCAAAAGTAAGGAAATAGGTGAGAAGGTATTAAAAGAAATTGGAAGTGTACTTGGCAGCCTCAGTGCATTGGTCGGTATTGGAAATCAGTGTGGTAAGTTAACTGATCTACACAAGAGCTTTTCCGAAGCTCTCCGGACAATAAATATCGGAAAAGTGCTATTTGGTGACAATCAATGCATACACGTAGCGGACCTCGGCCTATATTATTATTTGCCTGAGCTCCTAACCAACCAAAACGTAACTGATTACGTCAACAGGGCGATTAACAAACTTAAAGAATACGATGCGAAAAAGGGGACCAGTTTGTTCGAAACTCTTAAAGTCCTTCTGGAGGAAGAAGATGTTACAAGAGCAGCTGAAAGGCTCTTTGTTCACAGGAATACTCTACTGTATCGCAAGGAAAAAATCACGAAGGTTCTAGGCATTGATCCTTTTGTTCAACCTTATAAACTCAATTTTCAACTAACTTTGTTTCTGGCTGAACTTCGAAAAGTATGCTCCTGATCCGCCACTTGTGCATGCGCAAGTCAGCGGGCAAAGCATTAAAAAATGGTAGCCCTCCATGAGGGCATTATTCCCGGAGTTGTCCCAAAAATCGTGGAAAATAAAGGTGGCGGTCCCTCGATCCTCTATGGTATAACAGGGTTGGACAAAACAAACAAAAAAGGAGGTAACCGCCCCCAATGCCAGTATACCACAAATCAACCGCCAACCCAATACCCATGAGCAATTTGTCCGTGTCAAGATATAGTAGGTGGTTCTCCCCTACTCATAATTTGCTTCTAGCTCGTTAAATCGCCTGCTCTCTTAGATTTTCATTTTTTATGATGCAGTCCAAGAGGGCAGATTAAGCCTTCATCATCGTTCCACAACAGACGATGGCTTAATCTTTAAGTCTTGGGTAGTAACCTCCCCACTTCCTGACCCTCGGCTACCCTATCTGTCTCCCGGGGTCTATACCCTGTTTCATTCCTTCGTTCGGCCTTTTGATGTTAAGGAGGAGTTGTCCCGCTCGTCGTAGGTTTTGACGTCGGCTATTTTCGGCCTCTCAGTACTACAAAGCTCTAGGAACCGGCGGGGGTGTTTGCCGGCCCGGGTGGTCTGGTAGTCGTAAAGAATTATGGGGGGACCGTCCCGCCCGGTACGGTAAAGCCAAAGGCGTTCGTTACCTTTCCACGGAAGAGATAATTTCCAAGCTGGGTTCCATGGGCATTATAATTACTGAAGAGAGCTTCCTTCAGGAAGTAGGAAACTTTTATTCCGCCTATGATCTGGCCGAAAACTGGTGGAAAATCTACCCTGTCACAACCAAGGGTTTTAATCAGGACTTCCCCTGGATGGCCGCTGTTGTCTTGTGGGAAAGGCTCTTTATAATAACATAACAGCGCAGCTTTAACACATACATGGGCTTCCCGGACGAAAATCTTAAGGTCCCACCTCAATTAGGTAAACATAAATAGTCGTTCCTCAACTGAACCTGGTTACTGGAATTTCGGCGGCTCAACACCCATGCCGGGCGCACTTAGAAAATATTGCTATTTCCAAGCGCCAGCCTCCCGGAAAAGTGCTGCTGCCCAGAGAAAAGCGTTTTCGTAAATAATATCCCGGTCAAGGGGCTCCAAAAGGGCTACTTGTCTTATTCGCTCATGTACCTCTCTCCAATCCACCAGCTTAACAGGCATCCCTTCCGCTACGGCCCTGGCTACGGTGTCGGTGACCAATTCATTGGGCGGGATAAAGCACCATATTTCATAGAGTACCTGATATTTCGTCTTGTTCTGCTCCGCATAAAACTGAGCGTACCTTGTAAGCTCTTCTACTTTTCGTTTTAACCACCGATAGCGTGTACTGGGTTTTTCTTTTTCTGCAAAATGATAAGTGGTAGAGAAGTCCATACCATATACTTCTCCAGGTTTATAAGCAAAGGCTACCACCGGTACAATATTCTCGCCCTCCAGATCTAGACTGACTGCACAGCCTTTAACCAGTTCATAATAAGCCCAAATAAATCCTCGCTCTACGTCCGCCTTTAAGAATTTAGGAAGCTTTCTTGTCATACCTCTCAGGTTCCCCTTTACTTCAGGCATTTCACAAGCCTCGTCCGGCCAAATCTCTTATCATGGATTCTTGGGCCGTCTCCAAGGCCTTTAGCTCTTTGGTAGGTTTAAGAGTTATTCCTAATTTATCTGCTACAGCCTGGAGCAATATCCTTACTTCTGGCTGGGAAGGTTATTATCGACCTCTTTTATGTATCTGACTTTCCAGCCAATGCGACCAGAAACTTCATACCAGTACCTTCGCCCCCCATCGGCCAACTCTTCCCTATTACCAAACTTCTTTTCGTCAGCCCCGATGGCCAGCGCCTATTGCTCCAATGGATGGAGGAAACCCTGTGGGTTAAAGATATCGCGGAGGACTGGCCCCGCTTGATTACTAAAAAGCCGGGATATTTCCGGGCCTGCTGGTCACCTGACGGCCGTTATCTCATCTATGCCCACCAGTTCCGCACGACCTGCCCCCATCATTCTGGCTAGTGAACCTGGCCCCGGACAATAACTGACCGCCGCTTTGTTTACCGCCAAGAAGTTCTGCCGTTTACCTATGAAAAGGCTAAGTGGATTCGGTAACGATTCTCTTAGACAGCGAACCGGGTAAGAGGGGTCAATCTTCGATAAGAGAATATGGGCTACCCTAACGGCATCGGCACTATGATTTATAGCATCGCAGAAGGGAATCAGTTTAAAACGTTTAAGCCTGTCCAGGGCATTGTCTACCCTGCTCGGTCCCGTCTAAACCAACTATAACCAGCTGGTCGATCTTTTCGTCCACGGTCATGTTTTTGATTTGCTCTAAAAGCGGATCAATGGCTGGGGGGTTACCGGCAGGCGGGTGTTCTGCTTGTCCGGCGGATTGATTGCCTGGCGGACTAATACCAAAGAGGATCCATTTGATAATCCCGCAACCCACCAGAAAAGAAACTAAAATGGCAACGCCTGTGAGGATGAAAACCGCCCGATTTTAGGGGCCAGAGGTAAAAGAATATGATGCGAGCTCGCCCAACGATTTTATACGTCAAGTATATACTTTCAACACCGCGGATACAAGCAGACAATATAACCAACACTCAATCAAACCGCCTTCGGGGGAGTAGGCAAGCTTTTAGTAAATTCTTCGGTGGTCATTAACTTTACGCCGATGTTCTGCATATCGAATAAATTGGCGGCGTGCACTTCCGGGGTTTTCGCTCCGGTGCCGTCCGTAAGGACAATAACCTCATAATCCAGGGAATTGGCATCCCAAACGGTGGCCCTTATACAGTTTGGGGTCTGCACGCCGGTCACGACTACCTGGTCTACTCCCAGGCGTCTTAATAACAAATCCAGCTCGGTCTGGAAGAAGGCGCTCCACCGCCGCTTAACGATTATGTACTCACCCTGCAGGGGTTTTAACTCCTCGATGATTTCCGCCCCCTTACTACCCGCTACTACTGCCCCGCCTGCCTTTATAAAAGCCTCATACCTGGTGATTTCAACATCGCTGCCGTCCGGCCGGTATTGGCGGATGACGTGGACGATAGGCAGGCCGTGTTGGCGGCAGGCTTGCAAAGCCTCTTTTATCCTGGCCGCCACCTGCAACGCCCCGGTTACCTCAAAAGGCGCCCCCGGCAAACAAAAATCGTTTTGCATGTCGATAATCAATAGGGCAGTTTTACCCATAGCCAAACCTCCAAACCTTCATGTATTTCCTACAGGTAACGGTCTATTATGCTACCTTGCTACCTTTACGTCCAAGACCCTCACGGTATGAATCTGCGCTTTATTAAAATACCTCCCAGTAACAAAGCAGCTAGCAATAAAGATGCAGCCGCCAGCATGGAATAAAGATTAAGATACATGGCAATGGTTTCCCAGGCATTGCCTGCTAATCTGCCCAAGTAAACAAGTACGGTATTCCAGATAAGGGTACCAAGGGTTGTTAAAGGTAGAAACACCTCTAATTTCATTCCGGATATTCCCGCGGGTATAGAAATTAGAGTCCGTACAATGGGTACAAATCTGCATAAGAATACCGCCTTACTGCCGTATTGTATAAACCATTTTTCTGCCTTCCTCACATCTTCGCTTCTTAGGCCCATCATTCTTCCCCATTTGCTGCCGAACAGATGCTCCAGGCGATAAATATTTAGCACGCGACCCAGGCTGTATAAGACTACTGCCCCAAAGACCGACCCCAGGGTGGCAGATAAGATAACACCCCATACCCTCATGTTGCTAAAAGTGGTCATAAAACCCCCGAAAGTTAAGATTACCTCGGAGGGTATCGGCGGAAAAAGGTTCTCCAGAGTAATCAGCAAAAACACGCCGATATAGCCGTACTGATTTATGATTGCTAAGATAATATCCTGCATGTCCTTCCCCCATTAAAATCTCTGTCGTGGTCGCCGAGCTCCGGTAAACCGCACAGTCTCTCCTTGCAATTCTATCCACCTGCAATGCGTAAAAGATTTATATGCAATTCTAAGGCAGTATATGGTCCGTTATTAACGGACCATTAATAAATTGTAACACATCAACATAAATGGTGTATACAATCATGACTTTTTTCTTTATCTCAAAGGCAAAGGGTTCAGGAAGGCAGGTACGGGTTAAACCTTGAATAAATTAAAAAGGGTTCCGCTACCCGGTTTTTACCTGCAGTATGACCATCAGGTCGTAGGTCATTTATTGGCAAGCACGATTTATTAGTCACCGGTTCAAGGTATTCGAGGCTACCCTCACTTGTTGAAACCAATAACCGTCGCACAAGACTTGGCTTTCCATTTCTAGGAAGAGGGGGAAAGAAAAGATAGGACCATCTGTCACCACGGTGTGAAATTCCCCCTGCTCGCCCATGGGATCTACTCCCGACTTTTCTATAGTGCCAATCAGTTCCACGTCCAGGGTCCTTCCCAGAAAGCTTTTGTCCAGGACACCGTCTTTAACGGCGATAATCGTGGCTTTAAAACCCAGCTCCAGCAACTCTCTTAAAAGCTCGCGGCGGGGCTTTTTCCAAAGGGGCAAAAAAGGAAAAATGCCGGCGGAAGAGCAGGTTTTCTCCACCCACTCCCGGTGGACTTCCAGGTCAATATCTCCAAAAACACCCGCTTTGATCCCTTCCTCCTTAAGTTGCCGGATCGCCGATATAAATACGGTCGTATAATCCTCCCACGAAGTTGCCCGCGTAACAAGGGGAATACCCATAGCTGCGGATTGACTGTGCAGTAGGTCCAGGGACAGGCCGTGGGCCCGTGTTTTATCTCCCCCTTCCGCAAGGGTGGTGAATAACGCGCGCGGTTTCCCACCCTCCCGGATAGCGTAATATAAAGCCAGACAGGAATCTTTTCCCCCGCTCCATGAACAGAAAAAAGGCAACCCCTTAATGGACACAAAGACGCCCCCTTCTTCTTTCTTAAGCTTTCATTAATAGTGAACACATCCCCGTTACCCCGACAGGGTATGGCTCCTGACCAGATGACTGCGGATGGCCTTCAAAACTGGAGTCTCGCTTTTCAGCAAGTAAGCACCCTTCTCTATAATTCTTTTATAGACCTGGGTCGCCACTCCCCCGGTGTAATCCCTTTCCTCAATCGGGCTTTCATCTACCAGAAATACGGGCAAACCGCCGGCCTGGGCATCCTCCAGAGCGTAAAGGTTGCGGATATTACCCTGGCCAAAGGGCACGTTCGCCAGCACTAGACAATCCGCCCTCCTCATAAGGGCCAGATTGCGCTGGTGGTCTTCGTCGTTGATGGGAGCAAAGGGAGGTATTTCGACCATCTCGATCCCCAAGAGTCTCCCCTGCTCCCAATCTCTGTCACCCCGGTTTAGGACACCGGCAGTAACCGTCCATCCCCAGCGGAACATGGCCTCCATTAACCCGGCTCCTGTTCCTCCTCCCCCCACCAGGTGGACCACGGGGCAGGGGCCGTCAGCCGGCCTACCGGCGCTTTTTCTGGGCAACAAAGTAATAAAGAGCCGCCCGTTCCAAGGATGACGGCTGAGGAGGATCTCGCTGTTATAGGCCTTTTTCATGTTCGGCGTAGTAATTACCTTTTCTGGGGGACCAAGGTCCACAATCTTTCCCCCGCTCAAAAGGATCACCCGGGGAAAATACTGGGCAGCCAGATTCAAGTCGTGGATAACCGCAATGATAGATATCTTTTTGACGCGGTTCAGGTATTCGAGTAAATCCAGTATTTCCAACTGGTAAGTAATATCCAGGTGGGAAGTAGGTTCGTCCAGCAGCAGAACTTCGGGTTCCTGGGCTAAGGCCCTGGCGATAATAACCCGCTGCTTCTCTCCGCCGCTCAGACTGGACACCGGGCGTTCGGCCAGGTGCAGGATCGAAGTAAGTTCCATGGCTTCACGTACAATGGCCAGGTCCCGCTGGCTTTCGCGCCTCAACAGCCCGGACAGGTGGGGCTGGCGGCCCATAAGAACAACTTCAGCCACTGTAAAGTCAAATTCCGTGACCGTTTCCTGGGGCACCACAGCCATACGCTTAGCCGTTTCCCGGGGCGAATACTCCCACAAGTCCCGTCCGTCGAGCATAACTGCCCCCCGCTGGGGGCGAAGGGCGCGATCAAGACACTTAATAAGGGTGGATTTCCCGGAACCGTTGGGTCCTATCACGGCTATCATTTCCCCCGGCCGCACCCGGAAAGTTATTCCCTCTAAGGCCGGGACGGAACTGTAGCTGTAGGTAATTCCGTGAACATCCAGTAGAACTTGGCCCAAGACCCCCACCTGCCCTAACTAAAGAACCTCATTTTCCTCCGATTGCGGAGGACGTAGATAAAGAAAGGACCTCCTGCCAGGGCCGTTATCAATCCCACGGGAAGCTCCGTAGGAGCCAAGACTGTTCTGGCCAGGGCGTCGGCGGCCACCAGGAGCGTGGCGCCCGCCAGGGCCGAAGCCGGGACCAGGAAACGGTGGTCAGGCCCGGCCATCAACCGAACGGCATGGGGAACGATCAGCCCTACGAACCCGATCACGCCGCTGGTAGAAACGGCGGTGGCCGTTAAAAGGGTGGCCCCCGTCAGGAGAAGTTTTTTCGCCCGCTCGACTTCAACGCCCAGGTGGCCGGCCGTCTCTTCGCCTAAGAGGAGAAGATTTAGTTCACGGGCATGGAAGGCGACCACACCCGTCCCCAGGATGAAATAGGGAACTGCCACCCGGACGTAGGACCAATTAGAGCCACTGAACCCCCCCATTAGCCAGAAAACAACCTGGTGCAGCCGTTCACCGGAGAAGTATACCAATAAGGAAACAATGGCCGACAGAAAAGAACCTACGGCAATCCCCGCCAAGAGCAGGGTAAAAATGGAAACTACATTCCCCGTTCTGGCCAGGTGGTAAACGAGGACCACGGTAGCCAGAGCCGCGGCGAAGGCCAGTACGGGCACGGAGCCTACCCCTAGAAGCCGGAAATCCAGAGCCAGTAACATGGCTACTGTAGCTCCCAGAGAAGCACCCGAAGAAACCCCAATAACGTACGGATCGGCCATAGGGTTACGAAACAATGCCTGAAAAGTGGCACCCGCAACTCCCAGGGATGCCCCTACCAGGGCGGCCAACACGACCCGCGGCAGCCGAAGCTCGATGATGATGGCCTTGTTCACCGGGTCATGGGCAAGACCAGAGCCGGAAATCATCCCCAGCGTTCTCAATAAGTCCGTCAGCGGGATGTGGACCGCTCCCACCCGAACGGCTACCATCATGGTGGTGAGCAACAGCACAAGAAGCAATAAGATGAGGATCCTGGCCTTCCATCTCTTGTGCTCCAGTACCGTGAATGGTGTATCGGGTATTCCGGAGGAGGCTTCGGGACGAGTCGCGAGTTTAATTGTTTCCATCCCCCATAATCCTCTTAGCGCTCTTCATGAGTTTCTCCTGGCCGCTCCCTTCACGACGACGGCTCGGCCGGCTCCTCGAACAGTTCCGGGTGGATTATTTTGGCCAGCACCTCCAGGGCCTCAACTATCCGCGGACCCGGACGGGAGATAATGTTGGCGTCCACGCCGAAAACGCGGTTATTCTTGATGGCCCTGACCTGCTGCCACCCATTCCGCGACTTCACCTGTTCAACCGTAAGGGATTCACTGCCGTGCCACTGGGGAAAAATAATCACTTCTGGATTCCGCTCTATGATGGCTTCGACACTGAATTCTGGGTAGTCGGCCTGGGCGTCATAAGCTATATTCCGACCGCCGGCCAGTTCTATTAACTGGCCGATAAGGGTCTGGGGTCCAGCAGTCATAATGGGATCGGAGTAGACTTCATAGTAGACCCAGGGCCTCTTCTCCTGCGGTATCCCCTCCACCACAGCCTCGACCTTTCGCATCCGGCTCTCTAAATCGGTCACCAGTTCGGCGGCCCGTTCGTCGGCGGCGGTCATCTTGCCTATCCACTCGATGCTTTGCAGGACACCTTCCACGCTTTTGGGAGATACGACGGCAACAGGTATCCCCACTTCCTCCAGCCGCCTTACGGCCTGCTCGTGCATATTGGTGGCCAAGACCAGATCCGGCTGTAGCGCCACGATTTTTTCCACATTAGGGTTAGAAAAACCGCCTACTTTGGGCACTTCCGCGGCCTTTGGCGGATAATCGCTGTAGTCGTCAACTCCTACTACCTTGTCCCCCAAACCCAGGGCGAAAAGAATCTCCGTGTTGCCAGGGGCGAGGGACACCAACCTCTCCGGCCTCGACTCCAGGGTGACTGTTCTACCCATGTCGTCGGCGACAGTCAGGGGATACTCCTCACCACCGGCCGCCGGAGAATTCCTCACCTGTGTCGCTTTTCGGTCGGCACAACCGAATAAAAAGAACCCCAACACCAGCACTATTATGACCGCCGAAACAACCTGCAACTTTCTCCGTCGTCTTAAGTACACCTCATCATTTCCTCCCGAACTTCAAGACGCGCTTACTTGGAGAGGTCCAGCCGCCATCCCGGAAACAAAAAACCCGGCTACGACGGACCGGGGTATCGTTTCCTCTGCCATTAAGTATAGCGTGGCCCCCTTTCCCCCGAAGGTTGACACCACACCCCCGGACGGGCAGGTCTCCTGACTCCCGGATCATCGCCCCACGGCGCCTTCCCGTTCCCTCACGGTGCTTTTTGAAAGGAGAACAGTGGCTCCTGCCGCAGGCTTCCCGGTCACAGTGGCGGGACCGTTCAGGATTCTCACCTGATTCCCTATTAAGTCTCTTGGACACCCGTCCGCAAAACTAGCTTGTCAGCAGTATTATAACTTATAATCGCTTAAAGGTCGAGGGGGAAATTCGCTGAGTTATCCCCACTTTTTGCAGGGCAGGCCTGCTTGGGCTTGGAAGCGAGCGACTAAACCTGAGCGGTAGCCAA
>JAZHPA010000047.1:0-23235 GCA_051024685.1 Moorellaceae bacterium AZ2
TGACAGAAATAACCCCTCCTGCAGCCTAAATCATCTAAAATCAGGGTTGCGGTTTTTCATAGGTGGGGATACGTCAGGCTGAAGACGGGTTGAATATTTCGGTTTGGCCTTTGTCCCCGTATACATTAGGAAGAAAAACCTTGATAAATTAGGGATTGGATTTGAAGACCGAGAGACCAGTCCCAAAGGGGGCTAACCTCCTTGCTAGCTTTGCCGGAAAAAAGCGTCTTACTGATAGAAGATTCAACCCTCACCAGGTTTTCCTCCAGGAGGGCACTGGAGGAGAGGGGCTACGTGGTAGACGAAGCTGCCAGCGGCCAGGAGGCACTGGCTAAGGCCAGGGGAAGAGAAGAGCCATACGACCTGGTGATCCTCGACATCCATCTCCCGGGAATGGACGGCCTGGCGGTGTTGGAGAACCTTAAAAGCCTGCCGGAGTATCGTTACGTGCCGGTCATGGTGGTGACAGTTGAGAGCAACGTATCAGTGGTCAAGCGGGCTATAGAGCTCGGAGCGGTGGAGTACCTCTGCAAGCCCTTTTCGGTGGAGGAGTTGGTGCGCCGGGTGGAGAAACTGATAGGCCCGGGTGCTATAGGGGAGGTTGCCCCCGCAGAGCTGCTCCATAAAGTACTTAAGAACGAGATCAACCGGGCGAGCAGGGGCGGGCTGAAGGTAGCCCTGGTCCTGGGCAGGTCTGAAGGGGTGGACAAGGGCAAGATAGGGGAATGTGCCAGGCAGGCGCGGCGGCGCCTGCGCGAAATAGACACCGTCATAGAGCTGAGCAAGAGCACGCTGGCGCTGGTCCTTCCCCTTACGGCGAAAGAAGGCGCCCAGGTGGTAATAACGAAACTGGCGGGCTTTCTGCCCGGGACGTGGAGTTACGGGATTGCGGTGTATCCCGACAACGGAAAGGACGGGGAGGAGCTTTTCGCCTACGCCGCAGCTTCTTTAAAAGAGAGCTGGGAGAAGAAGAGCCTCAGAGTGCCGGGTCAGCAGCAGGCCCCTGACACTTAGCACTTAAGGAAAAAGCCCTCACCGCCAATAGGGCGGTAGTAATAGCGGGTAAATTTTCTGCCGGGAGAAGAGGGGATGAGCCTGGAAGGAGTTTACTAGGACCGCGAGAGGAAACCCCCCGGGCCCGGCTGGAAAAGCCTCTGAAGTCGATATGCTTTTCGGGCGCGGAGATACCTTTGAGCCTGTCGGTGGGGCTGGCGCGGTTTCCGTCAGACGGGAAGGACGTAGATACGCTGCTCGCAGTGGCGGATGCTAGGATGTACGCGGTGAAGGAGGGAAAGAGCGACTGCAAAAGGAGCGGCATTTAACCCTCTTGCAGGACTGCGGTTAGGGCAAGCAAGTCTTTTCTGGCGAGCACTGCCCGCAGGAGGTATGCGGCTTCTTTATGGAAAGAGGGAAATTAATGCAATACTACGAAGCACTGAAGCAGATCGGCTTACAAAGACTGCAAGACAACATGAGCCAGGCCCTGGGGCTGGCAGCTTCGGTCACCTACCCGGACGGACAGCTCCTCACCAAAACCTCCAACCTATGCTCTTTCTGCGCCCTTCTTAATGCTAATCCAGAAGGGAGAGCCCGGTGTGCGGCTTCACGTGTAGTCTCTGCCAGGGCTGCCGTGGACGCAGGGAGAGCAGTCCTCGACACCTGCCATGCCGGGCTGGTGCATCTGGCAGTACCCCTTTGGGTAGCAGGAGAAACAGTAGCGGTACTGGTGGGCGGCAGCGTAGCGCTTAAGCCGCTCACAGAAGAGGAAGTAGCCGAACTTGCCCGGGAGACAGACATAGACCGGGAAGAGCTCTGGGTAGCGGCTCAAGGGGTACCTTTATGGTCTGAAGAACGGTTGCGGACAGCGGCGGAGATGATGCGGGCAGTAACGGAAACCGTGGCCCAACTACTGTACGCCCGGCAGGAACTCCAGAAAAAGGTAGATGAACTCAGCGCCCTCTTTGAATTCAGCAAAACAATTTCCGGCAGCCTCCAGGTGGCCGAAGCCGCCCGGAAGGGACTCCAGGCGGTGCTGGGATTGACCGGTGCCACCAGCGGGTCGGTGGTGATGCTTAGCGAAACGGAGCCGGGGGCGGCAACTTCCGAAGTAGCGGCTACCATGGAGTCCTCTAACGACTTAAAGGTTATTCCTGCAGGGGAAATAATAGCCGCCGTTGGGCGAGAAGCTATCGCCGCGCACTTTGACAGCCGTCCCGAGGAGAGCACTCCCGAAGGAAGGCGGCCGGCAGTTGCGGTGCCGCTTACAGTTGGGGGGAAAGTAACAGGAGTACTCACCCTAGCAGGTAAACCAGGGGGGCAACGCTTCACCGAAGAAGAAGCCGTCTTCCTGACCACCCTGGGCACCATTCTGGGGCTGGCCCTGGAAAATGCCCGGCTTTTCCGGAAGGTGCAGGAAAGGGCCGCAATGCTTGAACGGCTAATCGAAGTAGGGCAGGTATTATCGAGCCACCTTGATGTAGACCTGGTGCTGGAGTCGGCTTTGGCAAGTGTGAGGGACGTGCTGGGCGCGCGGTGGTGTGCCCTGCGGGTGCTTGACGAAAATACCGGCGAACTGGTGCTTAGGGCTAGCTTAGGTATGAGCCCTAAGTTGCAAGAAAGGGTCGCCCGCGTCCGGCCGGAGGGTAATTTACTGGGTGAAGTGCTACAAAGAGGGGAACCCATAGTAGTGGAGGATCTGGCCACAGGCGAATCCAGCAGGCACCTGCCCTACTACGCCCTAGAGATGCGGGCCCTGATGGTAGCGCCTGTGAAAGCAGGCGGAAAGATCCTGGGCACGCTAAAGATTTATTCTCGCGTACCGCGTCGCTGGTCGGAAGAGGAAGTGGAGTACCTGGGTACCGTTGCAGCTCAAATCGGGCTGGCCCTGGAGAACGCCCGCCTTTACTCCTCCCTGCGAGAATACTACTTAAGCACCGTACAGGCCCTGGCGGCGGCCTTGGAGGCCAAGGACGTATACACGAGAGGACACTCCGTACGAGTAGCTAAATGGGCACGCTCCTGCGCCCGTATACTGGGACTTAGTGCTGAAGAAGAGGAACAGGTCTACCTGGCCGGCCTTTTACACGACCTGGGTAAAATTGGCGTACAAGAAGACATCCTTCTTAAACCGGGCCCCCTCACTCCGGAAGAAAGAAAAGAGATGCAGGGGCATCCAGAAATAGGAGCCAGGATCCTGGAACCGGCCCGGTTTCCTGCGGAGGTCATTTTAGCCGTACGGCATCATCATGAAGACTATGGAGGCGGGGGTTATCCGGCCGGCCTTCAAGGAGAGGAGATCCCGCTTCTTGCGCGTATTATTCGTGTGGCCGATGCTTACGACGCCATGAGCTCCGCCAGGCCTTACAGGGAGGCCTTTAGCCCGGAGGAGGCGAGGGAGGAACTAAAACGGTGTGCGGGCCGGCAATTTGACCCCCGGGTGGTGGAGGCATTTCTGCGGATACCGCAAGAGGAAATGGAAAATATTGCTACAGCGGGGGGGGGGGGGGGGTACCCTGATAGCTTTGCTTGGCGAAATACTTTTTCTAGTGAGGCGGCCACGCTGACTCGAGCCGGGCATACTGTGATAGAGAGGGCCACGACCGCCCGGGATAAACAGGAAGGCTGGCTTAACCGCACAGCGTTCCGTGTGACCGAAGCAGTATAAGCAGTAACCTTCTAACAGACCTAATTACCAGGCGTGCGTTGCCAGATTACTCGTCTTTACAGTAAGTGCGAGGTCATCGGGTAATGAGTGTAGAACAGGCTAAGGATTTGTCTGAGCTCTGTAAAATTGTGATATATTTTCTATCCGCCCTGGGTATGGGAATTTGCCTTTACAGAGGGCGTAACCGCAAAGGACGCTGGCCCGAAAAATTACTTCTTCTGGGATTATTAACTATGGGTGCCGGTACTTTTTTAAATGCGTATTCCATAAAACTCGGTCTTCCCGAAAGCTGGGGAAAGATTCTGGGCGATTTGGTGCTGGTGAACGCCGGCACGGCAGTAACTATAGTAGCCATGTACCTCCTCACCATAAAATTCCACCTGGTAGCCCTGGCACTCAAGAAAGAAGCAAATACCGACCCCCTAACAGGCCTTTACAACCGCAGAACCTTTTTCCGGGAACTGGACCGCAGGTTAGAAAGGGACGGAAGTTTTGTGGTGGCCGTCATAGATTTAGATAACATGAAGCAGATAAACGACACCCTCGGTCACCAGGTGGGAGACGCAGTTTTAGAGGCGGCCGGGAAGGCACTCAGGAAGAGCACGCAGGCAGAAGATATAGTTGCCCGGTACGGAGGAGACGAGTTTGCAGTCTTGTTTGCCGGCCGGGGACCGCGGGTGGAAAAATTCAAGGCCAAGTTAAAAGAGAACCTGCTGGCAGAACTGCCTTATACTGGGAGTATAGAGGTTGGTATTTCGGCCGGGCTGGCCTGCTACCCTGAAGATGGTGGGGACGCCCGCTCTCTCCTTTCAGCTGCCGACGCGCGCATGTATGCCGAAAAAGAAGCAAAGAAGAACCGCCCGTATGCGTTTGGCCTCTTGTCCAAAAACAGTAACCCGGTGGAATGCAGAATAACCCGGAAAAGGCTTTTTTACGGTTGTGGATGGGAGAAGAGAGTTATTTTAGCGGAGGCAGCCCGGCGGCCTGCAGGTTGCTCGGACTTGTCCTTCTGGTAGGTAGAGGGTATGTTGGGTGTGACGTGCTTCCGGGCCGCTCCTGGCTACCGGTGTATTTTCAGGAGGAAGCCTTTTGGCTCTCTCTGGACCTTTCCCTAGCAGCATAAGCCAACATGTTACCGGCGGCCTGCACGGCAGGATACACCCAGGGTGCGTTAGCCAGGGAACCGTAAAAGAGGAAGTCCGCTCCCCACGCCAGGGGTAGAGTGAGGGCGGCGGTGGCCGTCGCTATCCGTACCGCCTCTGAAGGGCGGTTCTCCCGTATCCAGAGATAAAAGCCGTTGCAGGGCGCGCACCCTACAGGCAGGTCCCACCTTTCCTTAGCCCGGGTGACGGTTAAAGCTGCCCAGCCGATGCTGGTCAAGTCAAGGACTCCGGCATCAATCATTATGTCACTGAAGCCGCGGGCCCGGAGTTTGGCAAGAAGTCCGTCAGGCCCGTCTAATAGCTTCAGCCGGTCCTGAGGCCTTACGGCTGTATTGCCCAGGGCCAGGACCACCACCCTCCGGACGCCGCACTCCTCGAGAAGGGCAAGCTCCTCTTCGGTCATACGCTCGTCTAAAGAATTGTAAATTATCCGCTGGATTAAAGGGGAACCTTTCAGTTCCTTCAGCACCTGCATCCTTACGGCCCGGCTGGCGGAATCCAACATGAGAGGTTCCTGGCAGTTTTCGGCGACAAACTCCAGGTACCTGCGCAATGCCAGGGGCGTCTCCCCGATCACGTCAATAATACGCGGAAGAGAGTAGGCCCGCGCGAGCTCTTCCTCCTGTTGGAGCAGCTCACGGGCTGCCTGAACATCGAACAAGCCCTGCTCGCCATCGTGTACGAGCTTTTGGCCCCGGTAGAAAATGCTACCGACCATGATCGTCGGCCGGCGGCCGGCTAACTCAGGGCCGGATAATTTTTCGGTTGTCTGGCGCAGCTCGTGGGGGAACACTCAGGAAACCTCCTGTACAACGCAAACTTTATCGAGGCTTAAAACAGGCCCATGCCGGCCAGCTTTTCTTTGACTGCCTCGTACTTCCTCTGCCACTCTGCCACGGGCTCTATGCGGACCAGGTTATAGACTTCATTGAAAGGTCGGCCGAGCAGAGGTTGGGCGAAGGTGTGTTGATAAAGGGGCAGAAGCCGGGAGATAAGTTCGTTGGCTTGGCCGTAGGTTAAGCGCTTATCCACCACGGCTCGCCCTACTTCGGCCATCAGGCGTGTTTCCAGGCCGCTGGCATGGTGTGTCTTACCGTTGGTAGCTGCTACGCCTAAAAGGTGCATACCGCCCGTTACATTGGCGATGGCGTTGGCCGCCACCTCCAACAGCAGCTCTTCCGTGCCCGCGCCGTTAGTGGCGAAGATGTCGCCTAAAAGAATGATAGGACTGTGGCGGGCAAAGGCGCGGCCGACCAAATTGATAACCCACATGACTTCGGGGGTGCTGGTGGAAGTGTAACGGATGTGAACCGGGTGGCAGAGATGCAGGTGGGCCTGGTTCACCAGGACCCCCAGCATGAAAGCCGCCATCGTAGCTATGGCCGTAGCCTCCGGGCCCCCGGCGTAACCACCTACCATGGGGTTAGGGAGGTTGCCGTTATAGCCCCCGTATTCTACAAAATTGGCCACCTTGGCCAGGTTATGGTAATCGGTTTTGAGTTCGCTTAAGATGGGCACCAGGTGGATATCACAGGTCCGCAGGTAATCGGGGTGGGCCACCGCCAGGTCCCCCAGAGAAGTACCGCTGCTTTCGGCGGCAATAAGGGGCATTCCCGGGCGGCCGCAGCGGGTAATACCCTGACGCAAGAAACTTAATTCCCGGCGGGTGGCAGTGATCTCCAGGGGACTTCCGGTCCGTACTTCCCGACCGTCCACCATCACAATAGCTCCGTGGTCCAGGCCGTCAATCAGGGGCTCCCGGGCGTAAGACAGGACGGTTGCCAGGTACAATTCCTCAGGGATAGGGGCACCCGCGTTTCCGCCGAAGACCACGGGGTAGCGCGTATCGTCCGGCCGGCGGGCGAAAAGCAGCCGGCTGTCGCGACCCTGGCCTACTGTTATTTCCTTAGGGGCCGCCTGGAGAGCGGACTCGATCTCTTCCCTGGTGAACTGCATAATCCGACTTGTAGAGCGGCAGTACAAGCCTACGCTCACGGCCATCTCCAGCCCGGCAGCATACAGGGCGTCGGCCTGTTTTTCGTCTTCCGGTACTATTTCTTCCAGCCGGAAACGCAGGCCGTATTCCTTGGCCAGGCGTCGGGCTGTAGCGGCCACCAACTGGAGATCAAACTCGGCTTCGGCCATGTAGGGCCCTGTTTCTGCCCGCTCCATTATATCCACAAAGCTCAGCACTTTTACTCACCTCCTATCAGCCGGCGGACCAAATGGACGGCTTCCATGGCATTTTCCGCGTAACCGTCGGCCTTTATTTCTCGGGCGTAGTCGGCATTAACGGCGGCTCCCCCTATGATTATCCGGTATTTTTCTCGCTGCCCCTTCTCCTGGAAAAGATTTATAACATCCCGCAGGTAGGGCCGGGAAGTAGTGAGCAGGGAAGAAAGGGCCACGACCTGCGGCTTTTCCTTAAGAGCTGCCTCCAGGATTTTACCGGCCGGCACGTCCACGCCCAGGTCCAGGACCTCAAAACCAGCGGCTACCAGCATGGAGCTCACTATGTTTTTGCCGATGTCGTGGATATCGGTTTCCACAGTAGCTATCAACACCTTACCCCGGGATTGATAGCCGGTGCACTGGCGCTGCAGTTCGGGTTGCAGGATTTCCAAGGCGGCCTTAAGGGCGTTACCGGCCAGCATCAGGTCGGCCAGGAAATATTCGCCGGCTTCAAACTTTTGCCCCACAACCTGTGCACCGGCAATGAGCCCCTGATCCAAGATTGCTTGCGGATCTAGCCCTTGGGCCAGACCGTCCCGCACGGCCTGGAGAGCAGCTTGGCTATCGCCGTCTATCACCGCCTGACGAGCAGCATCCAAAGGGTCATTGATGGTTGCCATTTAGCTTCGCCTCCCGACTGCTGAAAACTTCTTCCCACTCTTTTACACTAATTAAGGACGGCCATTCCGGATTAAGCTTCTGGATCTCCCAGGTGAGCTGAACCGCCTGTGGCGGATAGAGCAGGGCTTCCTCCACCATCGCCGGATTGCTGAAAAGGTCCCTGGTAGCCCCGTCGAAAACTACCCGGCCTTCCCGCAGGACCACCGAGCGAGGACAGTAAGTGGTCACCAGGCTCATATCGTGGGTAATAACGATCAAGGTGGTCCCCTGGAGATTCAACTCCTGAAGGAGGGTCATGATGTTGGCCGACATGCGGTAATCCTGGCCCGTGGTCGGTTCGTCCACAATGAGGATTTCAGGCTGCATGGCCACAATACTGGCCACCGCCAACCGCTGTTTCTGCCCCTTGCCCAGGAAGAGGGGGTCTTCTTCCGCCACCTCTGACAGCCCCACTATCTCTAAAGCCCGCGCCACCCTGCTCTTTATCTCTTTTTCGGGTAGCCCCATGTGGCGCAAGCCGTAGGCCACATCATCGAAGACGCTGCGGGTGAAAATTTGGTGTTCGGGATTTTGAAAAACATAACCTACATACCGGGGGAGCTGTGACCGGACCTTTTTAGACCGGATGTCCAGCCCCAGGACCTCGGCCCTTCCTTTGGAAAGGGGATAGATGCCGCAAAGCACTTTGGATAGAGTGGTTTTGCCGCTGCCGTTGGCCCCCAGCAGTGCCAGAAACTCACCCCGGTACACCTCCAGATTGACTCCCTTGAGGGCCAGGGTACCGTCGGTGTAGCTCTGCTGGAGGTCCTCAACTCTTATTACGGCTTCTCCTTTCCCGGGGGAGAGATTGGGCCTTGGCAGGGGCACCGACGTCAACCGGGGGGCCAGACGGGCGGCCGCCGCTTCCGCAGTGACCGGGGTACTGTCTTCCGGGGGCCAGCCGGCCGCGCGGAGCACCCGGACTGCCTCCGGGACCATGACACCGTGGTGTTCCAGTTTATCCACCTGGTTATAAAAGGTGACCGGTGGTGCGGTGTAGTGAATGCGGCCCTCGTCCATAAGGATGACCCGATCGGCAAATTCGGTTATAACCTCTGGATTGTGTTCCACCAGGATTACGGTAAGGCCGTACCGATCTCTTAGGCTTTTTACCGCGGCCATGACCTCTCTTTTCCCCACAGGGTCCAGGTCGCTGGTGGGCTCATCTAAGATCAGTATTTCGGGCCGCATGGCCAGGAAAGAAGCCAGGGCCACCCGTTGTTTCTGCCCGCCCGACAAGTCGGCCGGGTGGGTAATGGCTGCCCGCGGCCACAAATGTTCGAGATTAACCATTTTTAGGGCTTCCCGGACGCGGGCTTCGATTTCGGCAGCAGGCAGTTCGAGGATCTGCAGCCCAAGGGCCACTTCGTGGAGCACGCTCATCCGCAGGAATTGGTTTTCCGGGTCCTGCATGACCAGTCCGACACGGGGCGAAAGGACACCCCGGCCCTTGATAACGGCTTTAGAACCCTCACCGTCCAGGTAAGTAACGGTTTCTCCCAAGACCTCGACGGAGCCTCGCCAGTAATTGGCCACCTGACCGTAGGGCAGCTTTATGGCGTGGGGTATGATCCCGGCGATGATGCTGCACAAAGTGGTCTTGCCCGCACCGCTGGGTCCGGTGAGGGCCACGAACTCACCTGCTTCAATCTCCAGGTCTACCCCTTGAAGGGCCCAGGGATTTAACCGTCCGGTAAAGGCTGGGTAACGCCACCACAGGTCGCGAAGGACTATCGCCGGCTTCATAATAGGTTCACCCACCATCCAAGGGTGCGGGTGAGGTTAAAATTCCAAGCGTAGACGAGGAGTACCAGGGCCAGGCAGAGGATCATAACGGCCCAGTCTGCAAGCCGGAAGGGCATCGTTTCATGAAAAGGAGTAGGTTTCTTGGCGCGGTGAAAACCCCGGGCCAGCAAGGCCGGCCCTATCTCGCTGGCCCGGCGGAACATGGTGGCTACCAGAGGTACGGCGAGAAAGGCAAACTCTTTAAGTTGCTGCCATATGGGGCGCTTTTGCAGCCCGATACCTTTTGCTTTTTGAGCCTGCACGATGGTTTCATAGTCCAACATGGCTGTGCTGATGCTCCTCAGAGCGAGGGAGATGAAGAAACTCAAGCGGAACGGCAGGCCCAACTGGCAGAGCACTCCCACGAATTCGAATTCCCGCACCGTCATAACTAACATCAGAGTAAGGAAAACCATGGCGGCATAACCGCCGACTTTGGTAACCGCCACCAGAATATTCTTGTCGGAAAGGTAAATGTCCAAGGGATGGAAAAAATCGATCCTGGTCCAGGTCCAAGTGTACTCCAAGCCGCATAGCTTCACCAGGGCCAGAGCAGCCAGCCCGACCACCAGGGAGGTAAAGACTCCCTTGGTAAACCGGAAGGTCACCAGGCCGGCCACCAGGAAGGCTACAAGAGATAGCGATATTCCAATGGGAATATATCCGTGATAAACTTCCCAGCGGTAGAATACCTGGCTGCCGGGGTCCGGATTGAAGACAATCCAGTTAATAAACAGGGTGAGCAGCATAAAAAAGATCAACACCAGGTAAGAGCGGAAAACCCACTGAAGAGTCCCGGCCCAGAGGTGGGGGAGAAGAGAGAGAAGCAGCAAAGCAACTACCATTGCCGGGTCTGGGCTGTCCATATCCATGCCCCTGACCAGTACCAGGGATAGTAGAAGGGTAGCTGCCAGTTTGGTCAAAAGGTGAAGGCGGGCCAGGGGCGTGTTCGCCCGCATGGAGAACAGCAAAGTCCGTACGTATTGTTTATCGGCGCTGGCGGTATCCGGCATCATTTCATCTCCCTTGTTTCGATACCATACCCGGGCCGGCCCTTCGATTTTCCAGGCGCCTGTATCCGCTTTTTTCTAGGACCAAATACCCCGGGTGGTCAAGCCGAATCTTTCGATAACGGGGGACAAGGTAGTTAACAAGATGGGCCCGATAATGGCGATAACAATGGTACCCCCGACGAACCAGGCTACCCACGTAGGATAGAAGGCGTTGGGCGGCACAATGCCCCCTAGGACTAATAGTGAGGTACCAAAGAGTCCGCTGATGATGGTGGGAATAAGGGCACCAAAGAAAAAGTAGAAGATGTAATTCTTAAAGGATTTGAGAACATTGCGTCCCAAGGGATCGAAGCCGATACGCGGGCCTACCAGACGGATGATGATGAACGGAACCAGGGGCTCTAAGATGTCGGCAATGGACCAGGGTATGGAAAAAAGCACCGGTAAACCGCTCAGCCAGCCAGCTCCAATAAGGCAACCGATATATGAAGCCAGTATGCCCCAACCCCCAAACCACAAAGTCATCACATTGTAAAAAGCCGAGGCCACATAGAGGGCGGAAACGCCCGCAAAGCCGATGGGTACGGCGAAGACGCCCAGCCAGGATACTACTATGGATACACCGATGGCAATGGCGTAAACAGCGTACTGGGTCATGGTTAAGGGCGGATTCGGATTCCATTCTAACGTGTACCGGGGCTCCTTCACGTCCACCATGCCTTATCCCTCCTTTTCTGTGTGGGGATGGCTCCCCCCGATAAGTTTTGCCTGCACGCCGGCCCGGTTTCTATCGGGCCTGTCGCCCATCCGGTGATTCCCTCGGTCCTTTTCTCCCAACCTCCGACGGTCCCGGCCGAGGGTGCCCGGAGCCGGATAACTCCGAAACATTCCCTTCTTTCCTCCAGACGCGCCCTCAGGCACCTCCCCTGGTCCAATACCACCTCCCCGGACTAAGTCTACTTAGAAAGTTAAAAAGTATTTCGCAGTTTCCGGCCGAATTCCTTGACAAGATTCTGCTTTCTAATGTAACTATTCGGTCTTTTTCGTAGCATGATACTGCTCCGCATAGTCGCGGGGGGCGATCTGAACTACTTTTTTGAACACGCGCGTAAAGTAGCTGGGGTTAGGATAGCCAACCCGTTTACCTATGTCGCTGACGCTCAGGGACCCCTCGCGCAAAAGCTTCTTGGCCATTTCCACGCGAAGGCGGGTCAAATAAGCTATGACGCTTTCTCCCATGCTCCGGCGAAAGAGGTGACTTAAATAGGAGGGGCTTACGTAGGCCGCCTGGGCGATGGCCTCTACTGTGAGGTGGGGCTGGTGGTAATTCTGGTAAATGAAGTGGAGGGCGCGGCCCAGAATGGGGCCCACATGTTCCTGGTCCTTGGCAGGGCAGAAGGCCTCCAGGGCTTGCCAGGGAAGCTGCCACAGGATCTCTTCGGTGGCCTGGCTGGCCTGCCAGACGAGCTGGGCGTTAAGGTTGAACACCCGACTGAGGTCTTCGCCGGGCAGGTCGGCTGCGGCCCGGCTCAAAAGCACAATGAGATTTATCACCTGGGAACGGAGACGCTGGATGTCGACTTTTTCCTGGCTCTGCAGCTCGTCCAGGAGGGATTGTAAAATCTCCCTGGCCCCAGCGTGGTCACGGGACCTCACCCGGTGTAGCAATTCTTGCTCCCGCTCCATGAGGGCCGCCCTGCGTGATGACCACTCCCCTTTAACCAGGGCCGCCATGGCGCTGCGCTGTCCCCTGGCCAGGTAGTTGGCCATGAGGTAGAGCATTTCCACGCTGGCCTGGGCCTTCTGGGGCGAGATCAATTTTAGTTGCCGAGAAGCTGCCAGCAGCCGGTCCTGCTCTAGATGCAGCTCTTGGCCTACGGCGAGTACCGTAGAGGGGAAGTCCTTATCCGGCGGGCTCAGGTGGGCCTGACCGCACACCACCGTAAGGGTAACATCCGGATCTATGGCCACCGGCAAAGCCCATCCCAAAAGTCCGGCATGGCATCGGAAGAGGTAAGGTCCGCCGAATTTCCTGGCTTCCTGGCCGGCCCGGGCGTAAGCCCGCGCACAGCGCTCCTCGCCGGCAGGGGTGCTGTAGATTAGTCGGCAATATGGGGCCTCCGGCTGCCCTTCTGGCTGCAGAACCACCTGTCCTTTATACCCCACCCCTTTCACCACCAGGCCTGTAAACCGGTGGAAAGCGGAGAGCAGCTCTTTAAGGCTTCCTGCTTGGATCAGTTCGGGCAAATTAAAGTGGTACATAGCCTCCCCCCTTTTTTTCCTCCTAGCCCTTACTTTATCACGGCACCCAGGCGTTCGCAACGGCCGCCAGCTGTATCTCGGATGAGGCAAACGTGATATAATTAGAAGCATAAGAAGGATCGGTAAAGTAAAAAGAAGGTGCAGTGAATAGCGGGCCTTTACATAAGGAGAAGGACGAAAACCTGCCTTATGGAAGTACATAACGGACCCGTCGGGATAAAATGGGTTTCTCGCCTACGCCTTAGCCCGTTTATATGGGGTTTCCTTTGCGAGTCCCAGACGGGCAAGTATTATTCCGGGCCGAAGCTGTTCCTCTTGGTCGAAGGCAGGGTATTACAAGGGGGGTAATCGAATGGCCACCGGAAAGGCTGACCGCCTTACCATGGTCTGGCAACGGGTGGCATACCTTAAAAAGGCCGGGGACTGGGAGGGAGCCGCGGCAGAGCTCGAGTCCGCGCTGGAGAGCTGGCCTGATGAGCCTTCTCTCCTTTTGAGCCTGGCCGGCCTCTATGCTCGGCTCGGGCGGTACCAGGAAGCCGATTGTCTGGCGGACAGGGTCCTGGAGAATAATCCACGGGATTCCCGGGCCCTGCTCCTCAAGGGTCAAGTGGCTGCCCGCCGGGACGACCACCTGGCGGCCGTGGAATACCTGCAGGCGGCTTTTGAGCAGGAGCGTACTCCCTACCTGGCAGCCCGCCTCGCCCAGGCATATATCAATGCCGGCCAGCCGGAAAAGGCGGCGAACTTCTGCCGCGGACAGCTCAGCCTGGACCCTGATCAAGTGGAAATATGGAAGAAACTAGGCCTGGCCCTGGAGAGGTTGGGAGATGCTTCCGGTGCCGCCCAGGCGTACCGGGAGGTACTTAACCGGAGCCCGGAAGATGCCTTCGTCCAGGCCCGCTATGTTAAACTAGCGGCTGGAGGGGATGAGCAGGGCGGCTCGGGCCTGCTGAGGGAAATAGAAGCGTTTTTGAAGGTGGAGAAGCGGGCGCAGAATCCCCATCTCCATGCCGTAAAAGGTCGGGAGCTTTACCGGCAGGGGCGGTACGAGGAGGCTGCCGCTGCCTACCGCCAGTCCCTAGAGCTGGCCCCCGGCGACCCATATTTCTTGGCCCAGTTAGGTTTCTGCCTTTACCGCCTTAACCGGGAAACCGAGGCCTTAGAGGTCCTGGAACAGGCCCTGGAAAAGCGGCCCGCCGATGTGCACGTCTGCCGGACTCTGATTACCCTCTATCGGCGGCTGGGCCGCCAGCAGGAAGGGGCGGAATTTTTGCGGTCGATAGCCGGAAGGGACCCTGCAGCGCAAAAGCTTTGGGGACTGGCCCGCAAATTGGAGCGGGAAACCCACGCGGTCAGCTCAGAAGAATAGGCAACATTAGGCTAAGGGAGGGTCAAAATGAGGCCACAAGATTCCCTGCCCACCATCGGCCAGCTCATCGAGGTGCCGGCAGTACGTACAGTAATCCAGTTGCAGGATGCCCGCGATCCCTCCTTGCAGGAGCACCTCGTTCAGAGTTTCGTCTTGACCGGCGAAGCCGAGAGGGCCTTGGGGGCCGTACTGAGCGCCATAGGCCGGGGAGAAGGGCAGGGCTTTTTTCTTCAGGGGCCTTACGGTTCAGGCAAGTCCCACCTCCTGGCGGTCCTGAATCTCCTCCTTACTTCTCCCGAAAAGCGGGAAGTGCTGGCCGCCAAGGAGAGGGTTGCCGCATCGTGGCCGGAAGGGTGGCCGTCCCTGGTGAAAAGGGTGGGAGGCCAGCGTTACCTGGTGGCTGCGGTGTCGCTGGTGGAGCACAGCCACTATGAAGAATTGGAGGACGTCGTGCTGGGGGCTCTGGATGAAGCCGCCCAGGCCAGCCTGGGAAGGGGTCTGGGCCTGGCCACGCGGGAACAGTATGTCAGCCAGGCCAGGGAGATCCTGACTATCCGCTATCCAGATGCGTTGGAAGAATTCCTGGCCCAAGAGAAGATGACAGCAGATGAGCTTTTTCAACCGGCGAATATCCACCTCTTGCGGTCCTTGTTACGGCGGGTGGGCATGCCCTTCCGCCTGGGTTATCGCCGACAGGAGGTCTTGGCGGAACTGGAGAGCCTCCTGGACGGCCGCGTGCTGGGAGGGGTGGTAATCCTTATAGACGAGCTCTCGGAATTCCTGCGCTCCAAGCCCGACAGCCGCAGCTTTAACGAAGATATACGCTTCCTGCAATATTTGGGGGAGATATCCCGGCGCATGCCCTTGTGGGTGGTGGCCACCCTTCAGGAGCAGATCGAGGCAACGGGGGACATTCCTCCCGAGGCCTTTAACAAAATAAAGGACCGTTACCCCGTCCGCTTCCAGCTCACTGGCGAGCACTTGCGGGAAATCATCAGCCGCCGCCTCATCGTTCACCGCCCCCAGGCCAGGGAGTATCTTGCCAAGCTTTATGCGGATCTCAAGGGGGCTTTTCACGAGCTTCCCTTTAGCCAAGAAGAATTTTATGACCTCTATCCGGTCCATCCCCTGACGGTGGTATTTCTGGAACGCCTGCGGCCCCTTTTCTCCCAGCACCGAGGGGTGGTGGACTTCATCTACTCGCGCCTGACCGGAGACCCCGCCCGGCAAATACCGGGCCTCCTGGATCGACCGCCAGACAGCCTTCTGGGCCCCGACCTGATCTTCGACCACTTCCAGGACCGTATCCGGGCCTTACCGGAAACCAGCCCTTATGTGCAGCAGGTATTCAATTACTACCGAGAGGAAATGCCCCGGCTCCTCCCGGAACCGCGGGAGCAGGAATTGGGGTTCAGGCTTCTTAAACTTCTCATCCTTTCCGCCCTAGGCGCTTCGGCCAAGCCTTTGACGGTGCGCGAGCTCACCCATCTCCTCCTTTCACCCCTCACCCGGCTGGAGTGGCACCTGAATTACGAATATGTAGCCGATATTCTCCAGCGCCTCTACCGGGGGGGAGCCTATCTCGGCTGCCAGGAGGGGCCTTCGCCCCTGGATACGGCCTTTTACGTCGATCTCCAAGCCGACGTGCAGCTCCTGGTCCGCCGGCGGCTAGAATATATTAAGAAAGGATTTTTCCCCGGCGACCGGCGGGTTTTCACGGCCTTGGGCACCCATCTTACGGACGCCCGCTTGCCCCTGGCCGCCCTCCTGACCGAATCCCGCACCCCCCTGGAGGTATCCTGGCAGCAGACCCGGCGGGAGGGATTGATCCTGCTGGAGGATTTGGAAGATCTAAGCCCCGAAACCATCCAGGAGCTGGCCCACGAAAGCCTCACCACCGGCGTGGATTTCATCCTGGTGCTGGGACAGGCCGGCGACAGGGAACGGCAGCATCGTCACCTGCAGGAACGTCTTCTCCCGGCCCTGGCCGGGCCCGCGGGCAAAGCCTTCCTGTTCTGGCTGCCTTCCGATCTTTCCGGCGAGTGGGAGTTTCTGACCACTGCCCTGGCTTATGAGCTTTTGCGGAAGGAGTATGCTGGGGACGCCAGTCCCACCGGCCAGAGGGTTCGTGCTTACTTGGACGGCATCTGGGAGGAGGTTAAGGGCCGCGTACAGGACATTTTCCGCCGGGCCTACCTCTCCGGTCAACTCATATCGGGGGAAGGAGAGGAAGTGCCTTGGCCCGCCAACCCGGCTTATGAATCCTTCAAAGGCCTGGTAGAAAGGCTGGCGGCCGTGGTTTTGGCCCGGCGTTACCCCCAGCATGCCAAGGTGGCTCCCCGGGGAGGGGTTATCTTGCCCCCCTTGCTCCAGCGGGTGATAAACGAGTTTTTGATACCGGGGGAGTTTAAAGGCAAGGCGGATGCCAACCTCAAAATGGCCCTGGAAAACTTCCTCCATCCCTTGGGGGTGGTTAAGAAAACCCGTGAGGGGTATTTCCTCCAGGTGTCGCCCGAAAAGAATTCATTGGTGGCCGCTTGCCTGGAACATCTCAAGGAGGGCCCGGTAGAACTGGAAACGTTGAGCTTCAAGCTGCGGAAGGGCCCCTTTGGGTTGGGTGAGACCGGCTTTCAGCTTCTGATACTGGCCCTTCTGGGGGCAGGCCTTGCCGTGCCTTACGCTTCCGGCCGCCGCTTAAACTTAAAGCAGATAGGGCCTTACAATTTTCATAAGATCGAGAAGCTGGCCCTGGCCGAGACCTTGCCGGCTTCTTTCCAGGAGATCCTGGCAGGAGTCAAGTTCCTGCCGGCTGCCTGGCGCCAGGGTACTTTGACTCCGGCCCGGCAGCAGGAGATCTGGGACTACCTGGTACAGTTCCGGCACGAAGCCGGCACTCAGCTCCAAACTGTGGAGCATCTCCTGGAAAGTGTGGCCGGTTATCCGGCACTGGCGGCTCTGCCCTTGGCTACGGCCCGGGCCGATCTCCGCAGGGTGGCCGCTCTGCTGGAGGAAATAAAGGTGTCCTACGGGCCACGGGAGGGTCTGGAGCGTTTTCTTACCGCCTACCAGGCCGACCCCTTATGGGAAGTGGCGTGGGGACGTACCCAGAAACTCAGATCCTTTCTGGAGCAGCACTTGAATCATTTTCTCTTTATGCACGGTTACCTTACTGCACCTCAGCTGGCCCTGCCTGATACTCCTGCTTATCAAGGCCTGCGGGAGGAAAGGGACAAATTATTAGAGCTGCTCCAGACTCCGGATTTGTTCTACCAGGACGAAGTCTACCAGCAGGCGGCTTCAGCCTTTGCTCGTTTCCAGCGGGATTATATAGAAGCCTATGCTGCCGAGCACCGGAGGCTACGCTCGCCGGAGCGCTTTCAGCCCTATCATGCCATACGGGAGGGGGAAGCTTATCAACTCTTAAGTCTTCTCAGCCAGTTGAAGCAGGTAGCCGTCCCGGATTCCCTAGGGCAGGTTAATCAGCTCCTCGCGAGCGCCCTGGCCCGCCAGTGCCCGGAAAACCCGGAAGGGAAGCTGGCCCTTCAACCGGCTTGTTCGTGCGGTCTGGTCCTGGGGGAAAAGGACGACCTGCCCTCCCCGGCCGGCATTCAGACGGCCATAGAGCAGGGCCTCCGGGATTACCTCCAGGCCTTCAAGGAGCCCCTCTACCGGGAAAAGGTGCAAGGCTTCTTGGCCGGACTGGAGAGCGTGGGCCGGGCCCAGGAAGCTGCGCGGGTACGCCAGCTTCTGGAGCTGGACCTAGATTCACCCGAGCTTCTAAGCCGCCTGAAATCCGTTTTGAACCGTACCACCGTAAATCTCATCAACCAGGCTCTGGCCGGTCAAGTCCTGGTGTTCGAGCGCAACCTGGACGACCTTTATGACCTGCTGGTCAACCGCATCTTTCGGCCGGAGCAGCTCCTGGAGGTGGTGCGACAGTGGATGGCAGGGCCGGGAACGGAAGACCTGGCGCCGAGCGCTCACATACGGGTGATAGGTAGAGGTGTAAAGGGAACTGCTGACTGTGTAGCTGAAAAGGCCGCATCCTACAGCCATTTCCCGGGGAACCTGTACGCCTGGCTGGCGGAGGCATACCCCGAGCTGGTACCCTATTGGCACCAGTGGGGTGCGCCGAATTTCTTTTTAACCATGGCCACTGCCTGGTGGCTAAGAACCCATGACCGCGACCCCAGAATGGTGGCCCGCCTTTGTTCACTTCCGGAGCTGCCCCCGGAAGCCTTGAGGAGCCTCATGGAATTGGCCCGCCAGGTATTTGAACTACAGGCTGGCCCGGAGGAATTGGCTCCTGCCGTTCTCCAGGCAGCCCGGCGCAGCCTGGACGGTGAGATGGAGGAAGCTTACTGGCAGGTTTTAGCACCCCAGGAGAACCTGCCGGGGCCGGACCTCCTGCCCATCTTTGAAAAGGAAAACGTCTTCCCCGGCCTTCTGCGCCGAACCGCCGGCCGGTACCTGGAATGGCTGGGTCGAGCGGACGGCTCAGAGTTGGCCGCCGCCGCAGCCCGGTTGGAGAAGGTAACCGCCGCCCCTCCTGGCCCGGCCTGGGAAGGAGCGGAGCCGGCTGCCTGGCTGGACACGTGTCGCCTGGCCACACGTTTAGTCCATTCCCTGCACGTGCTGGGTACGGCCGACCCGGATGGTTTCCAGGGGCCCGACTGGGAGAAGATTTACAGCTCCCACCTGGGCAGTTTAGAAAGCCTATACGCTTACCTGCAGCAGCGGCTCTCCACTTTAGGCCTGGCAGAGGCTTTTCCTTTGATGCAGGTGGAAAGGGAGGTGCGCCGAATTCTGGAGAGCTACAGCCACGCCTTCCGGGAATTTTATGGAGAAGGCAGTGTGGCTCCTGGTCTTACCATGGAACAGCTCTTGTCCCGACTGGAGCGTTACCGCCAGCGTTGGCGGCCTGGGGCCCTGTATTTTATCTGGGTAGACGGGCTCCGGTGGGATGCCTATGAAGTGATGGTGGCCGAGCTGGGCCGGGCCGGGGTCTTATATGAGGAAGTAGCCCGGGGCCTCCTGTGGTGCCCTGTTCCCACGGTCACCGCTACCCAGCTGGCAAGGCTTGAGGGAGCCGGGGAGCCACTGCGGTTTCTGGAGATCGGGCTTCCTTCCAGCGATCCGGGCGAGCTGGCTCAGTGGGGGAACCGCCTGGCTCCCGGGGAACCCAAGCCGGCCCTGCGGCTAAACCTGGTGGATGAGAAGGTTCATACCTCTACGGCCGACTATGCCACCTTCTTGGCCGAGCTGGCTCTAGGATTTCGCCGCCAGCTCTTGCCCGTAGTGTCCGCCCTGCCGGAGCGCTCCCTCATCCTAGTGGCCGGCGATCACGGTTATATGGTGAATTATGCTTTCCGGCCCGAGGATAAGCAGCATTCTCCGCGCTATCTCCACGGAGGGGTTTCGCCCCAGGAAGTCCTGGTCCCCTGGCTCCTCCTTTGGAAGGTGAGTAACCAGCCCTCGGGTTCCCGGCAGCTGTGGTTTTAAGCTCACCGGCCTGCGAAGGATAAAGGGCGTGATGTGTCGACGTCAAAAGGAGCTGTTAGTTTGAAGTTTGGAGTGGCAGATAAATTTTGGTTATAATATTTTGGAAGAGTGATGGGTTGACGCAGGGCCAATAAAGAGCCTTAGTTTCTCGGCCTTAGCAAACCACAGGATTTAAAAGGGGTCCATATATGAAGGTCACGGCGGTGATCCCTGCCTACAACGAAGCGGCGACAATCGGCTCCGTTATCAGGGTTTTGCGCCGAGTTTCTCTGGTAGAAGAGATTATTGTAGTTAGCGACGGTTCGGAAGACGCCACGGCGGAGGTAGCCCGGGAACAGGGCGCTACAGTGATCGAACTGGGGAAAAATTACGGCAAGGGTGTGGCCATGGTTAAAGGCGCTCAGGAGGCCCGGGGTGAGGTGCTTGTTTTTTTGGATGCCGATCTGGAGGGCTTAACCCCTGAACACGTGGAAAATTTGTTGAAGCCCGTGCTGCAGGGGGAAGCCGAGATGACCATCGGGGTTTTCCACGGAGGCCGCTCTCTGACCGACTGGGCCCAGGTCATCGCTCCGTACTTGTCGGGCCAGCGGGCCATACCCAGAGCTCTTTTTCTGGCCGCCGGAATAGAAGACAGCCGTTTTGAAGTAGAGGTTATGTTGTCAACTATTGCCCGGCGGAAGGGATGGCGGGTAAAAAAGGTGCCCCTGTTTAACATGACCCATATCATGAAGGAAGAGAAAAGGGGTTTTACCAGGGGTATGATAGCCCGTATGGGGATGTATAAAGACATCGCCAGTTTTTTTTTGGCGTGCAGGGCTGAGAAAGCATAAATACTCCCGCACCTCGGTGTAGTTTCCTTGGGAAGGACGGGGGATAGCGTCAGGGGCCGGCAGCCTGACCTAAGCCCGGCCCGGCCGGTGCCCGACACTAAGAGTTGGGAACCGGCCTTACGCCGGGGGTTGGGGCGGCCGGTCATTCTCGTTCGGACGACAAATCCTTAAGGGCCCTTTCGTAGGCCGCCAGTATAGAAGGAGAGAACAAAACGAAACGCACCTCTGAAAACGTCCTGGGATGTTGTTTTAAGTAAGAGATGACTGTATTGAGGGCAATCCGGGCGGCCCTTTCCAGGGGGAAACGATAGGCACCGGTGCTGATAGAGGGGAAGGCTAAAGTCTTAATGCCGTGCTCCCGGGCCAGGTCCAGGCTACTGCGGTAGGCGCTGGCCAGGAGTTCGTCCTCCCCTTTGGTCCCTCCCGACCAGATGGGGCCCACGGTGTGGATTACGTAGCGGGCCTTTAGGTTGCCGCCTGAAGTGAGCACTGCCTGCCCCGTGGGACATCCACCTTTTTCCTCCCGGATACGCCGACACTCTTCTGCGATGGCCGGCCCCCCTGCGCGGTGAATGGCGCCGTCCACTCCGCCGCCTCCCCAAAGCCCTTCGTTAGCGGCATTGACGATTGCTTCGGTGTCCTGGACGGTGATATCGCCCTGGAGCAAGACCAATTTGGTTTCACCGATTTTGAGTTCCGTCATTCTCTATGCCCCCCGTTTTCATTAGGATGCTTCCGAGGTATTCCCCAAGCCGGGACGCTAGCGCCGGCTCCTGATGGGCTCACCAGCGATCCGTATAGCTCCTTCTCACCCTCCGGCGGTTCCCGGCCAATCCGAAATCTGTCTCAGTGGCCGGCCGAAGGTCTCATGCCCTCAGCCCCGCCTCCTATTTGCATGGGTGGTGGTGCCTCCTGGGTATGGTCGCTTGGTTAGCACTTAATATTTTAACTTTATTCTTTACTTTTTGCTCATATCCTTTGTAAGGTAATACCTAAACTAATAAAAATTGACATTGCTTTTTGCCCGAGGTTCTTCTATAATAAAATAGAGTGAAACACTTATAATTGAATAAGTGAACGCTGAATCCCTAGGGGAGCGGGGGAACCAAACTTGGGGGTGAATCCTGTATACCTAACGGATACAGGTAGGGTTAGCTTTCGACCCGAACCCGTCAGCTAACCTCGTAAGCGTGGAAAGTCCGACAAAAGAGGGAGTCTTATTGTACCCTTTTTAAGGTGGCGAAGTATACTCCAAACCCCGGGTCAAACGGGGTTTTTTGTTTACTTAAATCTTGTTTTCAAAGGGGGGATAACTATGAGCATTGATTTCACCAGACAGGGGTGGAGCGAAGAGGAGAAGAGGGCAATTGCCTTGAGAAGGGCCGCAGAGTTGAAGGAGCGGATAAAAGAATACCTGGAAGCCAAGGAGTCTATTCTGTCAGGTCGCGAGGCAAAACAGGAAATAGCTGCCCGTCAAAAGAAGATTATGGCCTATTTCGGTGTCACGGAAAAGGAATGGCAGGACTGGCGCTGGCAGCTCCAGCATCGCATTACGGACGTAGAAGTCTTACGGGCCCTGATCCCCTTGACTTCGAAGGAAGTGGAAGATATAGAGGCCGTGCAGAAGGTTTACCGCTGGGCGGTTTCTCCCTATTACCTGAGCCTCATGTCGGATTCCCCTGATTGCGCTGTAAGGCGGCAGGCTCTGCCTTCCAGGATGGAATTAGAAGATAAATTCGGCATACCGGACCCCATGGCCGAAGAGCTGACTTCGCCGGCTCCGTGTATTACCCGGCGCTATCCCGACCGCCTGATCATTAATGTGACGAACCAGTGCGCTATGTACTGCCGCCACTGCCAGCGCCGGCGCAATATTGGGGAGGTGGACACCGCCCGCAGTCGCAGAGAGTTGGAACAGGCACTAGACTATATCCGGGCCAATCACGAAATCAGGGACGTGCTTATTACCGGGGGAGACGCCTTGATGTTGAGCGACCGGGTCCTGGACTGGCTTTTGACGGAGTTGGACCGTATTCCCCATGTGGAAATCAAGAGGCTGGGTACAAGGGTGCCGGTGACACTTCCGCAACGTATTACTCCCGAACTATGCGCTATATTGGCCAAGCACCCACCCCTTTACCTAAATACTCAGTTTAATCACCCGCGGGAAATTACTGAGGAAGCCAAATTGGCCTGCGACAGGCTGGTTCAGGCGGGAGTGGTCCTGGGCAACCAGGCGGTATTGTTGCGGGGGGTAAACAACCATCCCTTTATCATGCGCAAGCTTAACCAGGAGCTTTTAAAAATCCGCGTCCGGCCCTACTATCTATTCCACGCTAAACCTGTAAGGGGTACCACCCATTTTATAACTTCTATAAAAGAAGGAATAGAAATTATGGAACAACTGCGTGGCTATACTTCCGGGTTGGCTGTTCCCACCTATATCATTAACGCGCCCAACGGATACGGGAAGACCCCTGTGCTGCCACAGTATGTGGTGGCCAAAGGGGAGGGCCAGATTCTCTTGCGCACTTGGGAGCGGCGCTGTTTGCTTTACCCGGACTTGGGCAGCCATTCCTTGCCGTAAGTGAGTTATCCCCACTTTTTCCAGGGGAGGCCTGCTTGGACTTGAAAGCGAGCGACTAAACCTGAGCGGCTAGCCAAACTTGAGCTTAGGGCGAAAGCGGAGGCGGGGTCGAGGATAGGAGGTCCGAGACCGGCCCATCGGCAAGGACGCCGATTGGGCCGGGAACCC
>JAZHPA010000048.1:0-22946 GCA_051024685.1 Moorellaceae bacterium AZ2
TAAGTTTGGCTACCGCTCAGGTTTAGTCGCTCGCTTCCAAGCCCAAGCAGGCCTGCCCTGCAAAAAGTGGGGATAACCCGGGGCGATAAACCCTTGACGACCCCTTGTCCCCTGTGCTATAGTTACCCACAAATAGAATTATCTTAAATCCGAGGAAGAGGAAAAGTAGGGGTGCAGAGGTTTACCCAGCGAGCCGGCGGCGGTGGGAGGCCGGTTAAGCCTTTCACCTTGAAGTTCTCCTCGGAGGAGCAGGCTGAACACAGGTTCCGCCACCTGTCAGTAGGCCGGGCCGGAGCTCCCGCCGTTAAAAGGGAGGAGGTATCGGAAAAGAGCCACGGCTGCTTTTCCCGTACCTTTAACGAGGTGGGCCGGCAAGCACGGCCAACTAGGGTGGTACCGCGGGTATAGGCTCCCCGTCCCTTGGGATGGGGAGCTTTTATTTTAGGTAGCAGCACGAAACCTGACCGGTGCGTCAGGAGGCAGTATGAAAATATCCGACTTTGGGGAATGCTGCGGAAACATCACCTGACCAGAGGGAGGCGTTACAGGCATGATCGTTGTAATGCGACCGGGAGCAACGCGGGAGGAAATCCTGTCCGTCTGCCGGCGTTTGGAAGAGCTCGGCTTTAGAACCCATCCCATTTACGGACAGGAAAAAACCGTGGTGGGCGCCATCGGCGATAAAAGGGCCTTGAGCTCGGAGGCCATCGTCAATCTACCCGGGGTAGAAAAGATAGTCCCCATCCTCAAACCTTACAAGCTGGTGAGCCGGGAACTGAAAGAAACCTCTACGATAGTGCGTATCGGGGAGATTCCCGTAGGGGGGCGGGGAATAGTAGTAATGGCCGGGCCCTGTGCGGTGGAAAGCGAAGAGCAGCTCTTAAGCGTCGCCCGTGCCGTCAAGGCGGCCGGGGCCCATGTCCTGCGCGGTGGAGCCTTTAAGCCGCGCACTTCCCCTTATGCCTTCCAGGGGTTGGAAGAAGAGGGGCTAAAGATGCTGGCCCGGGCGAGGCAGGAAACGGGACTGCCCTTCGTCACCGAGGTGATGGACACCCGGGATGTGGCCCTGGTGGCCGAATATGCCGATGCCTTGCAGATCGGGGCCCGGAACATGCAGAATTTCCGGCTGCTGCAAGAAGCCGGAGCCACAGGCAAGCCCATCCTTTTAAAGCGCAGCTTTGCCGCCACGGTGGAAGAATGGCTCATGGCCGCCGAGTACATTTTGGATAGGGGCAACCCCAACGTGATCTTATGCGAAAGGGGCATACGAACCTTTGAGCACGCTACCCGCTTTACCTTGGATCTGAGCGCCGTGGCAGTAGTCAAGGAAAATTCTCACCTGCCGGTTATTGTGGACCCCAGCCACGGCACGGGGAGCTGGAAATACGTGCTCCCCCTGGCCCGGGCCGCGGTGGCCGCTGGGGCCGACGGCCTGCTAATCGAGGTACATCCCGATCCGGCCCGCGCCCTGTGTGACGGTCCCCAGTCCCTGCACCCGGAAACTTTTGACCGCCTCATGGGGGAACTTACCCCGGTGGCCCTGGCTGTGGGACGGGGGTGGGTCACTTCGGGCTGCATGGCGGGTTGACGGTAGGGATAAACTACCAGGGATAAAAGTTATTTTGATTACAGGTTAACAAAAGGAAATTTCCTCAAAAAAAAGAATATAACACATAGGGCACCTTAACTATTTAGGAAAGGATGTGTGCCGGTGAAAAAAGAGGTGCTGCTCAAGGTAAAGGGGACGCAGACCCATGCTTGGGGGGAGCAGGACTCCATCGAATTCGTCACGGAAGGTCGTCTCTTCAGCCGGGATAACTCCTACTACATCCTTTATAACGAATCCGGCCTGGCAGGCATGGAGGGTATTACCACTTCCCTCAAAGTCGAGCCCAGTCGGGTTACCCTGAACCGCATGGGAACCGCCGAGCACAAGGCCACCTTTGAAGAAGGCGTGTTGAGCGATGGTTTTTACGTCACCCCCTACGGCACCATGAGGCTTAGCATCCTACCCTCGAAAGTAGAAGTTCACTTGACAGACGCAGGTGGAAGTATTAATCTAGAATATGAATTGCAAGTCGGCCATGAGAGGGTTAGTTATAACCAGCTGGAAATCACAGTAAGTTCCATTTAGGAGGTTACCGTGAATTTAGTTCAAGAAATGAAGGCGAGGCTGGCCCGGGCCTTGACGGAGGCTGCGGCCAGCGCCAGGGCAGCCGGCGAGGTAGCTTACGACGAGCTGCCCACTTTTGTGCTTGAAGTGCCGAGAGACAAGCACCATGGAGATTTCGCGGCCAACCTGGCCTTTCTCCTGGCCAAACAGGCCCGCATGTCCCCCCGGCAGCTGGCGGAAATTCTCCTCCGTTACCTGGAAATGCCCATACCCGGGGTGGCCAAAGTGGATGTAGCCGGCCCGGGGTTTATTAATTTTACCCTGGAGGGGAATTGGGCCCTTCCCGTCCTGCCCGCCGTCCTGGCCGAGGACGAGTATTACGGCTGGTCTAATATAGGCCGGGGAGAAAAGGTCCAGGTGGAGTTCGTAAGCGCCAACCCCACCGGCCTCCTCCACATGGGGCATGCCCGGGGAGCGGCGCTGGGCGATACCATTGCCAACTTGCTGGCCGCCACGGGGTTCGACGTCACCCGCGAGTTCTATATCAACGACGCCGGCAACCAGATAGAGAACTTTGCCTTGTCCCTGGAGGCCCGTTATCTCCAGGCCTTAGGTGTAGACGCCGAAGTGCCGGAGGAAGGGTACCACGGTCACGACCTCATCGATACGGTCCGCCGCTTTATCGACCAGGTGGGGGACAAGTACCTGGATGCTGATCCGGCCCTCCGGCGGGAGATGCTGGTGCGTTTTGCCCTGGAGGAGAAAATGGCAGCCATTAAGGAGACCCTGGAGGATTTCGGCGTCTACTTTGACGTGTGGTTTAGCGAACAGAGCCTCCACGATGCAGGAGCCGTAGCCCGGGTCCTCAATGATTTAAAGGATAAGGGCTATCTTTACGAAAAGGACGGGGCTTTATGGTTTAAGAGCACCCTCCTGGGGGAAGAGAAGGACGAAGTGGTAGTGCGGCAGAACGGCCTGCCTACTTATTTTGCCGCCGACATCGCCTACCACCAAAACAAATTTGAACGGGGTTTCAGCCGCATTATTAATATCTGGGGCGCCGACCACCACGGCCATGTGGCCCGGCTTAAAGGAGCCATGGCTGCCCTGGGGTATAATCCCAATAAGCTGGAGATCGTTCTGATGCAGCTCGTACGCCTCTTCAAGGGCGGGGAGCTCTTGCGCATGTCCAAGCGGACGGGACAATACGTGACCCTGGAGGAGCTTTTGGAAGAAGTGGGTCGGGATGCCGCCCGATACTTTTTTGTGATGATTAAAGCAGACAGCCATCTCGACTTTGACCTGGACCTGGCGCGCTCCCAGACGGCCGAAAATCCCGTCTATTACGTCCAGTACGCCCATGCGCGTATTTGCAGTATCTTGCGCCTGGCCAGGGAGCGGGGTATAGAGGTGCCTTCGCCCCAGGAAGTGGACTTGAGCTGCCTGAGCCACCCGGCAGAGCTGGAACTGGTTAAAAAGATCGCCGAACTGCCGGAAACCGTTATCGGCGCAGCACGGGCCTTGGAGCCCCACCGCCTCACCCGCTATGCCCAGGAACTGGCTTCCCTTTTCCACAACTTTTACACCAATTGCCGGGTGCTGGCCGATGAGGCAAATTTGCGGGGGGCACGGCTTATCCTGGCTACCGCCACCCGGATAACCCTGCGCAATGTTTTACGACTTTTGGGTGTCAGCGCTCCTGAGAGGATGTAACGCATTATGGGCACACAGACCAAGTTTGTTTTTATCACCGGCGGTGTCGTCTCTTCCTTGGGGAAGGGGATAACCGCCGCTTCTTTGGGTAGGCTATTAAAGAGCCGGGGCCTTAAAGTAGCCCTCCAGAAATTCGATCCCTATATCAATGTGGATGCCGGTACCATGAGCCCCTACCAACACGGGGAAGTTTTTGTCACCGACGACGGGGCGGAGACAGACCTGGACTTGGGGCACTATGAGCGCTTCGTGGACATCAGCCTCACCCGGGCCAGCAATGTGACCGCGGGCAAGATCTACTGGTCGGTCATAAGCAAAGAGCGGCGCGGCGACTACTTGGGCGGTACGGTGCAGGTCATCCCCCATATTACTAATGAAATAAAGGAGCGGATTTACCGGATAGCCCAGGAGAGCCGGCCTGATGTGGTGATTACCGAAATAGGGGGCACGGTAGGGGATATCGAGTCTCTGCCTTTTCTGGAAGCCATCCGGCAGCTGAAAAGCGACATCGGCCGCGAACGGGTGCTCTACATCCACGTGACTCTGGTGCCCTACCTTAAGACCTCGGGAGAGGCCAAGACCAAGCCCACCCAGCACAGCGTGAAGGAACTCCGCAGTATCGGGATCCAGCCGGACATCATCGTTTGTCGTTCGGAGCGGCCCCTTTCACCGGAAATAGCCGACAAGATTGCCCTGTTTTGTGATATTGAGCGCGAAGCCGTGATACAGGCCGTAGATGCAGAATCCATATATGAAGTCCCCCTCATGATGGAACAGGAAGGTCTGGACCGCATTGTGGTGGAAAAGCTAGGTCTAGACTGCGGGCCGGCACGCATGGAAGAATGGCGGTCCATGGTCGAGCGCATGAAAAACCTTAAAGAGCGGGTGACCATAGCCTTGGTGGGTAAATATGTTACCCTACCTGATGCTTATTTGAGTGTGGTGGAGGCCCTGCGCCATGCCGGACTGGCCCATGACGCAGCCGTGGATATCCGGCGTATTTATTCGGGGGAATTGACGGAAGGGAGCGTGCCGTCCCTTCTGGAGGGTTGTTCCGGCATCCTGGTCCCGGGCGGTTTCGGGGACCGGGGCGTGGAAGGCAAGATCCTGGCGGCCAGCTGGGCTCGGCGGAAAAAAATACCCTATCTGGGTATTTGCCTGGGCATGCAGGTGGCGGTAGTGGAGTTTGCCCGTCAGGTCTGCGGCTTGGAGGGGGCCAACAGCGCCGAATTTGACCCCGAAACCCCTTACCCCGTAATTGACATCTTGCCCGAGCAAAAAGAGGTGGCCAATATGGGCGGTACCATGCGGCTGGGCTCCTACCCCTGCCGCCTACTGGAGGGCACCCGGGCCAGGGCCGCCTACGGAGAACTCCTGGTCTACGAACGCCACCGGCACCGCTATGAGTTTAACAATGCCTTTCGGGCCCATATGACGAGCAAGGGCATGGTAATCAGCGGCACGTCGCCCGACGATCGCTTGGTGGAAATTATCGAATTGGAAGACCACCCTTGGTTTGTGGCCTGCCAGTTTCACCCTGAGTTTAAATCCCGGCCCAACCGGCCACACCCTCTATTCCGCGATTTCGTCGGCGCTGCCCTGGCTTACGCGGAAGAAAAGGGAGAGGGACCATGAAGCTGACCTATCGCCTCATCGGCCCGGCAGAGGAAAAGCTTTTCGACGGCTTTATCGCCGGTCATCCCAAGGGGCACATCCTGCAGACCTACGCCTGGGGGCAAGTGAAGGCAGCCACCGGCTGGCAGCCCTTGAGACTGGTGGTGGAACAAGACGGCCGGATCGTGGCGGCAGCCACCCTCCTCAAGCGGTCCTTACCCTATATAGGGAGGAGCATTTTTTATGCCCCCCGGGGGCCGGTGGTGGACTTCCATAATCCGGCTTTATTTGACTTTCTTCTGCAAGCGGTAAGGGAATTGGCTCTGCGGGAAGGGGCCATTCTGTTAAAGATCGACCCCGATATTCCCTCCACCGACGAGGAAGTCAGAGAACTGCTGCTCCAGAGGGGTTTTAGATTGGCCACCGAAGGTACCGGCTTCGACGGCGTACAGCCCCGCCACGTTTTCCGCCTGGACATACGCCCCCCCTTAGAGGAAATCCGGAAGAATTTCCATCCCAAGACCCGCTACAACATAGGGCTGGCCGAGCGCAGGGGAGTGACCATTAAAGATGACTGCACCCTGGAGGATTTGCCTGTTTTTTATAGCATACTTCAGGAAACGGCCCTCCGAGACCGTTTCCTCATCCGCTCCTACGACTACTTTCTCACCCTGTGGAAAGAATTAGTGGAACGGGGTTATGCTAAGCTGTTCATGGCTTATTACGAAGGCCAGCCCATTGCCGGTACCCTGGCCTTTATCCTGGGAGATAAGGCGTGGTATCTGTACGGAGCTTCCAGCAACCGGCACCGCAATGTTATGCCCAACTACCTCCTGCAGTGGACCATGATCTGCTGGGCCAAGGGGCAGGGTTGCACCCTTTATGATTTCCGGGGGGTACCGGGCGAGGTATCGGAGGACCACCCCCTCTACGGCCTCTACCGTTTTAAGAAGGGCTTTAATGGGGTCTTTACCGAATTCATCGGGGAATACGATCTGGTGTACTCTCCTTTCTATTACCGGCTCTGGCGCCTGGCCCAGCCTGCCCACACCCTTTTTCGCCGCTTCCTTTTCTGGCGGCGCAAGGGAAGCAGCGGGGAGGCCCAAAGGGGCCCGGCCCGGGAAGCTGCCGATGCTTAGGCCACGCCGGACGGTCGGTGGGCTTTTGGTGAGGGGTGCCTTTTATGGAGGCCAATTTAAGCTCGGAAACAGAACTCGCCGCTCTCCTCGGGCCCCGCTGGGTGGAGATTGAGGCTGCGGCCCTGGAACACAACGTGCAGCAGGTGAAGAAAATACTGCGGCCGGAGACCCGCCTTTTGGCGGTGGTAAAGGCCGACGCCTATGGTGCGGGAGCCGTCGAGGCGGCACGGCTGTTTTTAAGGGCCGGGGCCAGTTACCTGGGCGTAACGACCCTGGCAGAGGGGTGGGAGCTGCGCCGGAGGGGGATCGAGGCGCCCATTCTGCTCATGAGCCCCCTGCTGCCGGAAGAAATTCCTGTGGCTGTGCAGCAAGACCTTACCCTCAGCATCGGCAGCCGCGGTGAAGCGGAAAGGGTGTGGGAGGCGGCCCGGGAAACGGGCAAATCCACCCGCGTACACCTTAAAGTAGAAACGGGGCTTAACCGGACAGGCCTCAAGCCTGAGGAGGCTGTGGCCCTGGCCCGGGAAATGGCTTCCTGGCCCCGAGTAGAATTGGAAGGAGTCTATACGCACTTAGCCCGGGCGGCTCACGCGGGAAAAAGCTGGGAGCAGTTCCGGCTTTTTCAGGGGGTGCTGAAGGCCCTGGAAGAAGTTGGAGTGTCCCCGCCCCTCCGTCACATCTGCAACAGTGCTGCCTGCCTCAACTACCCGGAGATGCACCTGGACATGGTGCGGGTGGGTACCCTTCTCTACGGCCAGTTTCCTCCCGGCAGCCAGGACCGGGGGCTGGACTTGAAGGACCCGTGGCAGTTGAAAGCGCGCCTGCTGGCCGTGCGCCAGGTGGCGGCTGGTACACCGGTAGGCTATGGTGGGGATTATGTCACTCCCAGGCCCACGCGGCTGGGAGTGTTGCCCCTGGGGTATGCTGACGGTCTGGGCCTGACGGCCATCGCACGGCCCAAATCGGTGGGCGATCTGGCTCGCTTTGTGGCCAAGACGATACTGTCCTACCTGGGCTGGTACCGCCGGGACCTGGCGGTGGACCTGGAAGGGCGGCGGGCACCGGTGGTGGGCCGCATCGGCATGCAACTCTCCTTAGTGGACTTGGGAGATACACCGGCGGAAGTAGGGCAAGTGGTGAAAGTAACTCTGGGACGACCTATTACCGGTGCTCGCCTGCCGCGCCTCTATGTGCGGGAGGGGGAGCCTTACCTCCTGCGGACGGTGACCGGGGAGTGGATAACCGTACCCCAGGGGCGGGGGGAGGCGGCACAATACTTGTAATTTTAACACCATGGATTAAGTAGTGTAAAAGGACTTTTGCCCTTGGTGGCGAATATAGTCTCAGTAGAGGAGCGAAAAACAGAGCGAAGCCTGTAGCCAAGCGGATCAACGCCTCTGCAAGTACTCCCTCAGGGGATGGGAGGTGAGCTGGTCTGAACGAAAAATTAATTTTAATTGTAGATGACCAGCCGGGCGTGCGCCGTCTTTTGGTGGAGGCTTTACGCCAGGCAGGCTTTCAGGTGAGCATGGCCGCCAGCGGAGAAGAAGGGCTGCGGAAAATAGCTATAGAGAAGCCGAGCCTGGCCATTCTAGACATGAAGATGCCGGGCATGAACGGAGTGGAGTTTTTACGGGAGCTAGATAGGCGCTCCTGCCACCTGCCGGTGATCACCATCACCGCCTACGAGGACAAGGAGCTAGCGGAGCAGGCACGAAAGCTGGGAGTCCGATATTTTCTTCACAAACCCTTCGATCTTTCCACCCTGTACAGGTTGGTTAATTCCGCTCTAACTCACGATTGCTTTTGGGAACTGGAAGCCATACCGATTTAAATCCTTCCAGGGGTCCGGGATAAAAACCGGGCCTCTGGTATCTTGGGCCAGGGAAACTGCAGGATTTGGCGTCGGAGTAGCGAATCTTAAGGAGTTAGGGAGCATGAGGGGGAAAATTTATGCTCGTTCCCACTACAGTATTCTGTGCTTTACGCTGCCCTGAATGCGGCTGCCTTGAAGTTTACAGCCTTTCACTTTTTGCTCTGGGTGGAGGGCGCCACCTCTGGCTGGAATGCTCTTGCGGCACCCCCTTGTTGGGGATCGGAAGACAGAAGGGAAAGGGCTTTTGGCTGCAGCTCAACTGCACCATGTGCGGCACTTCCCATTTCTGGCAGCTTACCCGCCAGGACATTTGGGACGGAGGCCTCCGTACCATAATCTGTGAGGATACAGGCCTGGAAGTCGGTTTCCTGGGGCCCGGGCACCTGGTGCGCCAGGCAGTGACCCTCCACGAACGGTCCCTGGCCGAATTGGCCCAGGATCTAGGATTGGTCGGGGAGGGGTGGCTCAGCAACGCGTGTGGCGGTAATAATAATCCTGAAGCATGAAGAAGATCGCAGGCCGATATAATAAAGCGGGGGAAAAGCATGCCATTGGTCACGCTAGCGGAAGTTCTAAAAAAGGCAGAAGCAGAATCCTTTGCCGTCGGAGCTTTTAACTGCAATAACATGGAAATTGTACAGGCTATTATTGAAGCGGCCGAAGCGGAATCCTCGCCGGTTGTTATCCAGGCCAGCCAGGGGGCCCTAAAATACGCGGGACTGGATTACATAGTAGCCCTGGTCCGCACGGCAGCAGCTGGCACGCGGGTGCCGGTGGTGTTGCATCTGGACCACGGTACCGACCAGGAGCAAGTTTGGCAGGCCCTCCGAGCCGGCTTTACCTCGGTAATGGTGGACGGTTCCAGACTACCTCTGAAGGAAAACGTTTCTTTAACCCGGCAGGTGGTGGAAGTAGCCCATGCCATGGGGGTTTCGGTAGAGGGGGAACTGGGCCGTATCGGCGGTACCGAGGATCACGTCCAGGTAGCCGGGTGGGAGGCCACTCTGACCGATCCCGTAGAGGCCCAGCGCTTGGTGGCAGAAACCGGGGTGGATGCACTCGCGGTAGCCATTGGGACCGTCCATGGTCCCTACCGCGGAGTGCCGCGCCTGGACTTTGAACGCCTTAAGACCATTCGGGAGCTTACCGGCATACCTCTGGTGCTCCACGGCTCTTCCGGAGTACCCGACGAGGATGTTCGGCGGGCCATTGACCTGGGAGTTCGTAAGGTCAATATCGACACCGATATCCGCTTGGCCTTTGTAAAAAAGATGCGGGAAGCACTGGCCGCCAGGCCGGAAGAAATAGATCCCCGCAAGATACTAGGTCCTGCCAGGGAAGCTGCCCGCGAAGTTATCCGCCACAAGATGCGAGTCTTTGGTTCCGCCGGCCGGGCTTAAAGCCGGGGTAAATCGCGCCTTACACTTTCCGCCTAAAGGTCTAACTCTCCTGAGGAGGTGTGTTTTTTGCGCATATTTCTTGATACAGCCAACATTGATGAGATTAAAGCCGCCAACGATCTGGGTATAATTTCTGGTGTAACGACCAATCCCTCTCTCGTAGCACGGGAGGGCCGGCCGCTGCAGCAGATAGTGGAGGAGATTTGCCGCATTGTGGACGGCCCCGTGAGTGCTGAAGTTATCAGCCAAGATGCCCAGTCCATGGTGCGGGAAGCAAGGGAACTGGCCTCCATCCACCCCAATGTGGTCGTCAAAATACCCATGACCGGCGAAGGATTAAAGGCTGTGAAACAATTGTCGGCCGAAGGGATTAAAACCAACGTCACCCTAATTTTTTCCGCCAACCAAGCCCTGCTGGCCGCGCTGGCCGGCGCTACGTACGTCAGCCCTTTTGTGGGCCGCGTAGACGATATAAGCTACAGAGGCATGGAGATTCTGGCCGACTTGGTTCCCATCTTTGCCCAGTACGGTTTTTCCACCGAAATCATTGCCGCCAGCATACGACATCCCCTGCATGTTCTGGAAGCAGCCCGTCTGGGGGCGGACATCGCCACGGTACCCTACGGGGTGCTCAACCAAATGATCAAGCACCCCCTCACCGATATTGGGTTGGCCAGGTTTTTGGCCGACTGGGAAAAACTGAAAACCAAATAAATACATGGAGGTTGTTTATTCCTTGGATACTGCCGAATTAGAAAGCAAAACCATGGTGGAGCTTTACCGCATGGCGCGGGAAATAGGGCTTACCGGCTATTACCGCCTGCGGAAAAAGGAGCTGGTCTTTGAGCTGGCCAAGGCCCTGGCTCAACGACAGCAGGTGGAGCAGCCGGAGCCGGCGGAGGAACAGGAGGACCATCTGCAGGCCCAGGGTATCCTGGAAATCCTGCCCGACGGGTACGGATTCCTGAGGCCTTTTGCCTATCTGCCCAGCGAAGACGATATCTATGTTTCTCCTTCGCAGATACGGCGTTTTGACCTGCGGACCGGAGATAAGGTGAAAGGGCTGGTACGGCCGCCCAAGGATAACGAACGGTTCTTTGCCCTTCTGCGGGTGGAAAAGGTAAACCAAGAAAACCCGGAAACCTGTCTCGAGCGGCTGCACTTCGACGCCCTCACCCCGATTTACCCCCAGGAGCGGTTGACCTTGGAAACGGCCGAAGGAGACCCCTCCACCCGTATCATCGATCTAATTGCTCCCCTCGGTAAAGGACAGCGCGCCCTGATAGTTTCCCCCCCTAAGGCCGGCAAGACGGTGCTCCTTAAAAAAATCGCCAACAGCATCACCACCAATTATCCCGAAATCGAATTGATTATCCTGTTAATCGATGAGAGGCCCGAAGAAGTCACGGATATCGAGCGCTCGGTAAAGGGGGAAGTGGTCAGCTCTACCTTCGATGAATTGCCGGAGAATCATGTAAAAGTGGCGGATATGGTGCTGGAAAGGGCGAAACGTCTGGTGGAGCATAAGAAGGATGTGGTAGTCCTTTTGGACAGCATCACCCGCCTGGCACGGGCCCATAACCTGGTGGTGCCGCCTAGCGGCCGTACCCTTTCGGGCGGCGTGGACCCTGCAGCCCTATATAAGCCCAAACGCTTTTTCGGCGCGGCCCGCAAGGTGGAAGAGGGGGGCAGCCTCACCATTGTGGCCACCGCCCTCATCGAAACTGGCAGCCGCATGGACGAAGTAATCTTCGAAGAGTTTAAAGGTACCGGCAATATGGAGCTTATCCTGGACCGCAAGTTGGCCGAGCGCCGGATCTTCCCCGCCATTGATGTAAAGCGTTCCGGTACTCGCCGCGAGGAGCTCCTTTTATCACCGGAGGAGCTGGAGTTGGTGTGGCAATTCCGCCGGGTTACGGCCAATCTCGGCACCGTGGAAGTAGCCGAAATGCTCATCGACGCCATGAAGAAGACCAGGAGCAACAAGGATCTCCTGCGAGCCCTACCTGCCCTGTTTCCCCGAGAAACTGAACGCCTGAGATTTTAATACGCCGGCCGGCGTATATTTTGGCCTGCAGCAGGTTAAAATATAACAAACTGGGGAGGAAAGCTATACCAATTATCCCAAAGTTTAAGGGGTGATCTCGAGTTATGTTCCTCCGCCGGACGGTTGTGCGGGTGAGCGTGGTTCTCCTGGCCTTATTCGCCGCCAGCACTTGGGGGACCGCAGCCCAGGCAGCCGTCGTTGAAGACCTGCAGCAGGTAGCTGCCGCCGTAGCGCCCGCCGAATATGCCCAGTTGGCTGCGCGGGTAAACAGCTTGACCCGGCTTTACCAGGTAGAAGAAGGGGATACGCTTACTGATATAGCGCGCAACTTCAGGATTAACCGGGAACTGCTGGCAGCCATGAATGATCTGGAGGTAGAAACGACCCTCTCCCCGGGCCAGTTTCTGGTGCTGCCCTATGAACCGGAGCGCACCTATGAGGTGGTTAAAGGCGATACCCTCTGGGAAATCGCCCAAACCTTCGGCTTATCGGTAGCCGAAATCATGGCTGCCAACGGGATTACCAATCCCCGAACTCTGCAGGTGGGAACCGTCCTAACCCTTCCGGAAGAGCCTGTAAGACGGGAGGACAAGGCCGTTGTAAGGCCGGTCTCCCGGGGCAGCCTGACTTCCTTCTTGTGGCCCCTGATAGGAGCCATTACCTCCGGCTTCGGCTGGAGAAACCAGGAGTTCCATCACGGCATAGATATTGCGGGCGAGGAGGGAGCTACCATCCGGGCTGCCCGTGAAGGCACGGTGATATTCTCCGGCTGGCGCAACGGCGTTTACGGTCGAACGGTCATCCTCGACCACGGAGACGGATATCGTACTGTGTACGCCCATAACCAGGCCAATCTGGTAGCCTCGGGCGAGTTCGTGGATGGGGGCGAGGCCATCGCTCTGGTGGGGAATACAGGCAAGGCCACGGGGCCTCACCTGCATTTTGAAATCTGGAAAAAGGACCAAGCGGTAAATCCCTTGCGGTTGCTAACCGGCAACCCGAGCAGGTAAACGGCCGGGAAGAGCCTTCCGTCAAGCAGCGGGGGGCTCTTTCTTTGTGGTGCGCCCGGCATGGGCGTTAAAAAAGTATCCATAGCCGGCGGCTAACATAGTTTCGCTGCGTTACTTAGCAGGTTGTAGGTAAACCAGCCGTCCCCGGTAATAAAGAATTGCGGTTTTGCCGTCGCTGCGTCCCGCTGGATCCCAACCCCATCTGAATACGGCATAAATGAAACTACTTTGTCCAGGCGCACCCGAAAAGTCTTTGTTTGACCCTGAAAATAAAGGTGCTTTGTCGTCACCGCAAGGACCCCTGTATCTACATGCACCCTTTCGGTGGTTTCCACCGGCCGTCCGCGGAAAGAACCGACTCGGTAATATACCCCCTTGGCAATCCGAAAACTTACCCCGTGGCTTCCGCCTACGTATTGTCTCCGGGTTTTTTCTTCGTAGTAAGCTACGTTGTTGAAGGCCCAGATTAAGGCCTCGCTTTTTTGAAAGTTAAACGGCAACCCCCCTACTGGGTGGAAGCGGGAAGGAACTTTTCCTTCCATAAGTTCGCGCAGCACCGCACCCTTTACGAACTGAGTGTAAGCACCGTTTCTGTCCAAGTCCTCCTGGGTGAGGACAAAGTGCTGGGCAAACTGGGTAAGCCGGGCTTCTTCCTGAGAATCAAGGTTACTGTCTTCCAGGAAGTGGTTTACCGCTTGTTCCCAGCCCGCAATCAACGCTTCCCGCACTTGGTCGGGCGAGATAAAACTGCCTGCGGCTATTTCAACAAGCCGGTCACTAAGTTTTTCTAGAAAGCCTTCGGGGCCTTCGCCTAATGCTGCGGCTTTGGCCAGGTTAACCATTTCGGCCCAACCTTGGTTTCGCTTTTCCGCGCACTCCCGATGCTTGTTACGCAAAAGTCCGGCCGGTTTCCCGCAGTAAATACAAGTGCCCATAGAATATCCCCCCGGCCTAAATTGTTCTATCGCTCAGCCGGCGGTGCCTGGTCGGCAGACCCCCTATATTCTCATAGTAAGCTCTGTATACCCATGGGTCAATCCACTTCTGCCCATTTTCGTCCCTCTATGTCGCACCAGACCGGCGTCCTTGCCGATGGGCCGGTCTTCGACCTCCTGGCCTCGACCCCACCTTAGCTTTGGGCCCCGTTAGGTTAGGCTGCCGCGAAGGGTTGCTAGCCCGCTTCCAAACCTAAGGCCTTGTTAGCAAAAACGGGGGCAACTCAAGCGTTAGAGCCTGAGCTATCCCCACTTGCAGGGCAGGCCTGCTTGGGCTTGGAAGCGAGCGACTAAACCTGAGCGGCTAGCCCAGGCTTTAAGCTTGGCGAAAGGTGGAGACAGGCCCGAGGCCATGAGAAACCTGCGGCCGGCAACTGAGGCAGAATGCTTAAATTCTGCGGAGAACCTGCCGTAACCTTTAGCCAAGCGCTAGTTTGGCCCGCGAGGGAGGCCTTTGCGAGCGGAAGCCAAGCAGGCCTGGGATCAAAATTGGGTATACGTCAGAAGCGTGAGGGCTCTTTGCAGGGGTATGGTTTCTGTGCTATACTAAAATAGCTTTGATCTTCTGCCCCGGAGGTGAAGTGAAGTGAAACCCGATATTCATCCCCCCTATGACAAGGCGCGCATTATTTGCGCTTGCGGTAACGTAATTGAAACCCGCTCCACCAAAAAGGAGATCCGGGTGGAGGTGTGTTCCAACTGTCATCCCTTCTATACGGGGACCCGGCAGCGGGTGGTGGAACGCGGTGGCCGGATTGAACGCTTTAGAAAGAAATATGGCCGGTAGGGAGGAAAGGCGGAGCCGCAGGCTCTGCTTTTTCCTATGGAACAGACCGGAAGTTCAATACGGCGGCCAGGCCGTCATTGAAGGGGTTATGATGCGCGGCCCCCGGCGGCTGGCGGTGGCCGTCCGGCGGCCGGCAGGGGATATCCTGGTGGAGTCCCAGCCCTTTACTTCCTGGGCTGTGCGCCATCCTTTATTAAGGTGGCCCTTTTTCCGGGGGGTCGTGGCCCTTGTCGAATCTCTGGTATTGGGGGTCCGTTACCTCAGTCTTTCGGCTAATCTGGCCCTGGAAGAGGAGGAAGAAGAGCTTACGACCCGGGACCTTATCCTGACGGTAGCCCTGGCCGTGGTGGGTGCTGTCGCCCTTTTTGTCCTGTTGCCCGCGGCCGTGGCCATGTTTTCCCACCGCTTTTTGCCTCTTTACGGGCAGAACATTTTAGAAGGGGTTTTGCGGCTGGCCCTCTTCCTAACTTATGTATTGGCCATTTCCCGGGTTAAAGAGATTCAAAGGGTGTTTCAATACCACGGGGCCGAGCATAAAGTTATTAATGCCCTGGAAGCCGGAGAAGAATTAACTGTAGAAAGGGTGCGTCCCTATTCTACCCTCCATCCGCGCTGTGGTACCAGTTTTCTCCTCCTGGTACTGGTGTTGACCATCATCTTTTTCTCTCTCCTGGGGAAGGGGGATCTCCTCTGGCGGCTGGCTTCCAGGCTCGTATTGTTACCGGTGATAGCAGGTGTAGCCTATGAAATTATGAAATTTTCCAGCCGGCATATGGATTTACTCCTGGTACGGGCAGTGGTAGCACCCGGCTTGTGGCTGCAAAAGCTTACCACCCGGGAGCCCGATGACGGGATGCTGGAAGTAGCCCTCAAGGCCCTCTCTGCCGCCCGGGAAGAAGACATGGTAAAAGGGGGTGAAGTAAATGCTGGAGAAGCTGCAGGAGCTGGAAGAAAAGTATGAAGAACTGGGCAGACTGATGACCGATCCGGCCGTGGTGACCGACCCGGTCCGATTGCAGAAAACTGCCAAGGCCCACGCCGATCTGGAAGAGATCGTGACTACTTTCCGGCGTTACCGCCAGGTAGAAGAAGATTTGACCGCGGCCCGGGAAATGCTGGAGAAGGAGCAGGACCGCGAATTTATCGAGCTCCTCAAGGAAGAAATAGAAAATCTGGAGGAAGAAAGGGAAAACTTAAAGCAGAGGCTCAAGATTCTGTTGTTGCCCAAAGATCCCAACGATGAAAAGAACATCATTATGGAAATTCGCGCTGGCGCTGGTGGGGAAGAGGCGGCCCTGTTTGCCGCCGATCTTTTCCGCATGTATCAGCGTTACGCTGAAAATAAAGGCTGGCGAACGGAGATAATGGATTCCCATCCTACGGAGCTGGGCGGTTTTAAGGAAGTTATCCTTTTTATAGAGGGACAGGGAGCTTACAGCCGTCTTAAGTTCGAGAGCGGTGTCCACCGGGTCCAGCGCATTCCGGTGACCGAGTCCGGCGGCCGCATTCATACTTCTACCGCTACCGTCGCCGTACTGCCGGAGGCGGAAGAAGTGGAGGTAGAGATCAAGCCCGAAGATTTGCGCATCGATATTTTCTGTTCCAGCGGGCATGGGGGCCAGTCGGTGAATACCACTTATTCGGCCGTCCGCATCACTCATTTACCCACCGGCCTAGTGGTTAGTTGCCAGGACGAAAGATCCCAACTCAAGAACAAGGAAAAGGCCCTCAAAGTCCTGCGGGCCCGGCTCCTGGATATGGCTCGCTCCCAGCAGCAGGACGAACTGGCGGCCGCGCGGCGTTCCCAGGTGGGCACGGGGGATCGCAGCGAGCGCATTCGCACTTATAATTTTCCCCAGAACCGGGTTACCGACCACCGCATCGGTATGACCCTGCACCGGCTGGATACGGTTCTGGACGGCGACCTGGACGAAATCATCGAGGCTCTGATCACTAATGACCAAGCCGAGCGGCTAAAACAATTGGAGGGCAAGTGAGACGGTAGCCGTGGATGGAAGCGGTATCGTGCTCCGGGAGATGACCCTAGCCGAGGCCCTGGAGAAGGCCACTTCCCTTTTAAGACGGGCCGGCCTGGAGGAGCCGCGGTTGGAGGCCGAAGTCCTGCTGGCCACTGTCAGCGGCTTTACGCGGCCCCAGCTGCTGGCCCGCCGGGAGTATGTTCTGGCCGGCGAGGCCCTGAAGGAGTACTGGCGTCTGGTAGTCCGAAGGAGCGAAGGCTACCCCCTGCAGTATCTCACCGGCTGCCGGGAGTTTATGGGACTGCCCTTTAAGGTGACCCCGGACGTGTTGATCCCGCGGGGCGATACAGAGGTCCTGGTGGAGGCGATTTTGAACCGGGTGGATAAGGATAAACCGTGGGTGGCGGCCGATGTGGGTACCGGTAGCGGCGCCATCGCCGTGAGCCTGGCCTATTATCTCCCCCGGGCTTTTATTTATGCCCTGGATATTAGTGCAGCGGCTTTAAGGGTGGCGGCAGAAAACGCGGAAAATTTAGGGGTAGCGGAGAGGACCCGTCTGGTGCAAGGGAATTTGCTGGAGCCTCTTTTAAGGCAACAGGAGGTAGCAGAACACGGCCTGGATGCGGTGGTGGCCAACCTTCCTTATGTACCCACGGCCGACTGGGAAAATCTGCCCCGCGAGGTGCGCTATGAGCCCCGGTTGGCCTTGGACGGGGGGCCGGACGGGTTGGCCCTTTACCGCCGCCTCTTGCCGCAGGCAGCCAGGATCTTAAAGCCCGGGGGATTGCTGGCCCTAGAGATGGGCTCTGACCAGGGGCCGGCAATGGTCAGGCTGGCCGCAACCCTCGGGGCATATACTGCCGGAGAAATCATAAAGGACTACGCCGGCCGGCCCCGCTGCTTTTTGGCCCGTCGAGCAGGAGAAACAGGAGGACAAGCCCGGAACCGAGAGGCCGGGATGAAGTGCTGTAAACTGCCGAGATAGAGGTGAAGTAATTGCCTGCCGGGAAACGGACCAAATACATCAAGATCGACCCCCAGGTGCCCGAATTACATAAAATATGTCTCGCTGCCCGTATATTGCAGCGGGGGGGAGTGGTGGCCTTCCCTACGGAGACTGTTTACGGCCTGGGTGCTAATGCCCTGGACGCTTATGCGGTCCGCCGTATTTTCCGGGCCAAAGGCCGGCCACAAGATAACCCCCTCATCGTCCACGTGGCCAACCTGAAAATGGTGCGGGCCTTAACTGCTCAGCTCCCCTCCCGGGCTTTAGAGCTCATCTACCGCTTTTGGCCGGGGCCCCTCACCCTGGTACTACCTAAAAGCGGCCTGGTACCGCCGGAAGTAACGGCGGGCCTGGACACCGTGGCCATACGCATGCCGGCCCACCCTGTGGCCCTGGCCTTAATTAAGGCTGCACGCCTGCCTATTGCCGCGCCCAGCGCCAACCTTTCTGGCAAACCCAGCCCCACGACGGGACACCACGTCCTGCGGGACCTGAGGGGCAAAATCGAGGCCGTGGTGGACGGGGGACCGGCCTGGGTGGGGTTGGAGTCTACGGTTTTAGATTTAACCTCCCCGGTGCCGGTTATTTTGAGACCGGGGGGTATTACCCGGGAACAACTTCAGGAGGTTTTGGGGGAAGTGGCCCTGGACCCCGGTGCCGGGGAAAACAATCCCGGGACCCCGCCCAAATCTCCAGGCATGAAATACATTCATTATGCCCCGGAAGGGGAAGTATATCTGGTAGAAGGCGACTTATCCCGCATGATATCCTGCATCAGGGAGCTGGTGGCCTTCTTTAAGAAGCAGGGCCGGCGGGTGGCCGTACTGGCCACGGCGGAAACGGCCCCTCAATACACGAGGGACCCCCGGCCCGATTATCTGGAGATTCTGGGTAGCCGGCAGGACCTGTCCCAGGTGGCCGCCCATCTCTTTGCTGCCCTGCGCAACTGCGATCGCCACGGCATGGAGGTGATCGTGGCCGAAACCTTTCCCGAAGAAGGGATCGGCCTGGCCATCATGAACAGGCTGCGTAAAGCTGCCGGTAACCGCATAATCCGCTCTTAGGAGGACAACTTCCGGTGGATTTTTCCGCTGTTTTGTTGGTGGCCATAGCCCTGGGAACCGATGCCTTCTCCCTGGCCACAGGGCTGGGCATTGGGGGATTGAGGAGGCGCCTGGCCATATTTTTTTCCGGCGCCGTAGGACTTCTACATGTCCTTATGCCCCTGGCCGGCCTTTACCTGGGATTCTTTATGGGCCGCCTCCTGGGGAGACTGGCGGCCATGGTCGGGGCCATCGTCTTGGCCACCATAGGTTTTTTAATGCTGTGGGAGGCCCTATCCGAACGCCGGCAGGCGGGAGGTTTGGGCCGGCGCTTGGGGAAGAGGCTCATGGGGGAAGGGGTCATCCAGGGGGTACCGGCGGTGCTGCTTCTGGCCGGAAGCGTAAGCCTGGACGCTTTGAGCGTCGGCTTCGGGCTGGGCGCCCTGCGGGCCAGTCTGCCCTTGACGGTGCTGGCCATGGGCATGGTAGCGGCTATTATGACCGCCGCGGGGTTTATCCTGGGTCGACGGGCCGGACACTGGCTGGGGGATAAGGCCGAAATTGCGGGCGGACTGATCCTGGTGATTATCGGGTTGAAAATGCTGTTGGGGAGATGAAAAGGGGGAGGGGCTATGCCGGCAATACTTTTCGTATGTACAGGCAACACCTGCCGCAGCAGCATGGCTGAGGGGCTGGCCAAGAAGATAGCCCGGGAGAAGGGGTGGGCGGGTGAAATATTGTCTGCCGGCGTGGCGGCCTGGCCCGGGGCGCCGGCTACTGAAGAGGCCATTAGGGCTGCGGCGGAATGGGAAGTGGATATCCGGCACCACAGGTCCCGGGCCCTGGACGCTGGACTTGTGGATAAGGCCGACCTCATCCTCACCATGACGGAGCAACACAAACGACAAGTCCTGGAGCGGTTTCCCCAGGCTGGGGGTAAAGTTTTTACCTTAACGGAGTACGCCACATCCCGTACAGGGGATATTCCGGACCCCCTTGGACACTCTTGGGAGGCTTACCGGGCCTGTGCCGCCCGGCTGAAAGAACTGATAGAGCGGACCTTAGACCGTCTAATGGATAACCCTTTGAGGGATAACCAATAATTATTTTTTTGCCTGAGTGTAAAGCAGGAATTTATGGACTTATGCCGAATAATAATTTAAGTACAATTTAATTTTAGGCCGGTGAGGTGCAGTAAAGGTTGCGCATAGCCCTGGGTAGCGACCATGGAGGTTATTACCTGAAGGAGGAAATTAAAAAGTTCCTCGAGGAGGAAGGTGTGTCTTACCGCGATTTTGGGTGTTTCAGCCCCGAAGCGGTGGACTATCCCGACTACGCCCGGCAGGTAGCCGAAGCGGTGGCCCGGGGTGAATTTGAGCGAGGTATACTGTGCTGCGGCACAGGCATAGGGGTGGCCATTGCGGCCAACAAGATACCCGGCATCCGGGCGGCCCTGTGTCACGATACTTTTTCGGCCCGGGCCTCACGGGAACACAACGACGCCAATATCCTGACCCTGGGCGGCCGGGTTATCGGGCCGGGTCTGGCGCGGGATATTGTAAAAATCTGGCTCGAAACCGAGTTTGCCGGAGGGCGCCATGCGCGACGACTGGCCAAAATAGCCGCGCTGGAAAGGGAGTACGTGACCGGCACGGAGGCGGAGGGGACAGGTTGCGGCTACGGGGGGCGAGGTGTTGGTGAAGGTGGAACTTAAAGATATTACGCGACAGGTGGCCGAGGTCACACGGGAGCTCCTGGCGGTAGCCGGGATCAGACCCGGCCAGATACTGGTTGTGGGGTGCAGCACCAGCGAGATAGCAGGGCAGAAAATCGGCACCTCTTCTTCTCTGGACATCGGCCGGGCGGTGGTGGAAGGGCTGCTCGAAGCTACGGCGGAGGCCCAAGTTTACCTGGCTGCCCAGTGCTGCGAGCATCTTAACCGGGCCCTAGTTATTGAAGCCCAGGCTGCAGAAATTTATGGATTGGAGGAAGTGACGGTTATACCAGCCCTCAAGGCCGGAGGAGCTTTGGCCACTGCCGCCTACGGGTCCTTACATAGGCCGGTGGTCGTGGCCCGAGTTCAGGCTCATGCTGGATTGGACATTGGGGGTACTCTCATCGGCATGCATTTGAGACCTGTAGCGGTTCCCGTCCGCCTGGAAGTGAAAACTATAGGTGCAGCCACTCTGACGCTGGCTCGCACCCGACCGCCCCTTATTGGCGGGGAGCGGGCCGTTTACCCGCAGAAACTCCGGGGGGCTGGACAGCCCGGGAGATAAGGTCGAAAAGGAGGTTCGATTGGCGCCATGAACTTGTTGCCTCTAGAACAATATGACCCGGAAATAACAACGGCTCTGGAAAACGAACTGAACCGGCAGCGTTCTCACCTGGAGCTTATTGCCTCGGAGAACTTTGTCAGCCCTGCCGTCCTGGCCGCTCAGGGAAGCGTTTTAACCAACAAATATGCGGAGGGGTATCCGGGACGGCGCTATTACGGCGGCTGCGAATGGGTGGATGTGGCCGAAAACCTGGCCCGCAGCCGTGCCTGCAGCCTCTTCGGTGCGGATCACGCCAACGTCCAGCCCCATTCGGGCAGTCAGGCTAATACGGCCGTCTATCTGGCGGTTCTGAAGCCGGGCGATACGGTTATGGGGATGAACCTGGCCCACGGGGGTCATCTCACCCACGGCAGTCCGGTGAGCATTTCGGGTAAATATTTTAATTTTGTATTTTACGGGGTCCGCGAGGATACGGGATACATCGACTACGACCAGGTGGCCTCCCTGGCCCGCGAACACCGGCCTAAGCTCATCGTAGCCGGGGCCAGCGCTTATCCTCGGATTATTGACTTTGCCCGCTTCCGGGAGATTGCTGACGAAGTTGGGGCCCTCCTGATGGTAGATATGGCCCATATTGCCGGTTTGGTGGCGGCCGGTGTACATCCCAGCCCCGTTCCCCATGCCCAGTTTGTTACCACCACCACCCATAAAACTCTGCGGGGTCCCCGGGGCGGTCTGATCCTCTGTCAGGCCGAATATGCCGCCGCCATCGACAAAGCGGTCTTTCCCGGCATCCAGGGCGGCCCCCTTATGCATGTTATAGCAGCTAAGGCCGTCGCCCTGAAGGAGGCCATGGAACCCTCCTTCAAGGAATACCAGCAGCAAATCGTCAAGAACGCCCGCGCCCTGGCCGAGGCCCTGAAGAGCTACGGCTTTAACCTGGTTTCGGGCGGCACCGACAACCACATCATCCTGGTAGACCTGCGCAACAAGGGTTTGACCGGCCGGGAGGCGGAGGATATTCTCGGGTCGGTCAACATTACGGTGAACAAAAACGCCGTGCCCTTTGACCCCCAAAAGCCCAATATCACCAGCGGCATCCGTCTGGGTACCGCGGCCCTCACCACCCGCGGTATGGATGAGGCGGCCATGAAGCTGGTGGCACAAGCCATCGATCTGGCCCTGTCCCACCGCGGCGATGAAGAGAAGCTGGCCCGGGCCCGCGGCATTGTGGCCGACCTCTGCCAGCAGTATCCCCTTTACCCCGGTCTTAGCTACTACAAACGTTAACGGGCTTTTACCGCCCTGGGGACATTCCGTCCCGGTCCCCGGGTACCTTTTAGGGTCCCGTGTCCCAGGAAGCGGGAAGCCGCGGGTTCCCGCCGGAGCCAAGAGCATGACAGGGCAGATTCTGCAGTGGGCGGCTTTCGAGGCCGGGCCGCAGGAAGCAATTGAGCCCATGAGCAGCCGGACCTGATGCCCCTGGGAGGTTACCCCCTTCCGGGGTTTTTTCTTTGGTGCTGTTTCCCCTTCGGTGCGTCGGGGCGTCCATGTTAAAAGCAGAACCCCTGCGAAAAGGCGGTGGGGGATTTTCGCCTGAGTTATCTTCAGTGTTGCTGGGGAAGGCCTGCTTAGGGCTTGGAAACGGGCGAGCAACCCTTCGCGGCAGCCAAACTTAAGAGGTCCGAAGCGAAGGCGGGGGCGAGGTCAGGACGTCCGAGACCGGCCCTATCGGCAGGGATGCCGATTGGGCCGGGAACCCCGCCTTAAGCTTTGAGGCCGAGTAATAGTTTGGCCCGCGAGAGTTTCTGGAGCGAGCGAAAGCCAAGCAGGCTGAGGAGAAAAACTGGGACTACACCAGGATTTTTGCCTGAGTTATCCCCACTTTTTGCAGGGCAGGCCTGCTTGGGCTTGGAAGCGAGCGACTAAACCTGAGCGGTAGCCA
>JAZHPA010000049.1:0-21390 GCA_051024685.1 Moorellaceae bacterium AZ2
TTGGCTAGCCGCTCGGGTTTAGTCGCTCGCTTTCAAGTCCAAGCAGGCCTCCCTGGCGAAAACTGGGGATAACTCAGATTCCCGGCAAGAAGGATATGGTATCGGGGGTCTACGAACTCCCCCCTCGCCGGACCCGGGCAGAGAATTGCCGTTGATGAGCGCAATTTCTTTTCTTGACTAACTCTGGCAGGCTTTTGAGCAGTGCCGGGGCTACTCCAGTGCCCTTCAGCATGGGGCCGGAATTAACCGGCATTTCGAGTCCATATTAAGGCGTTCGGGGACCTTTTAAGGTATAATTAGTTCAGGACAGAGTAGCCGCCGTACACATTTCCCAATCAGGCTTATGGAAGAGGCCCAAAGCCGGCCCATGGGGCTTAACATACATGGCTCTCCCTATTGGACGGGCGAGCCCTTGGGAAGAGGAGGTGGAGGACATTGAAGCCGCTCATTTTGGTTGTCGATGATGATGAAAAGATTACCTCTCTACTCAGACGCATACTCGTTTATGAAGGCTACGAAGTATTGGTAGCAGGCAACGGGTTTACGGCCCTTTCCCTGGCTACTCGCCAACCCGATTTGATAATCCTGGACCTCATGTTACCCGATATAGACGGTGTGGAGGTTTGCCGGAAGATACGACAACAGAGCGAGGTCCCCATTCTCATGCTCACGGCCAGGGACGAGACCGCCGACCGAGTTTTAGGCCTAGATAGCGGAGCCGACGATTACTTAGTGAAACCCTTCGCCTTGGAGGAACTGCTGGCGCGAATACGGGCCCTCCTACGGCGCCAGCGGGTGGCTGAGAGAGAAGTACTGCAGTACGCCGATCTTAAGCTGGATACAGGCACCCGGGAGGCCTGGCGAGGCAATAGGGTATTTCAATTGACTGCTAAAGAATACGAACTCCTGGAATTCTTTCTGCGCCACCCCCGCCAGGTGCTAACAAGGGAAACGCTGATGACCAAGATCTGGGGTTACGATTATAGTGGGGAATCGAATGTCTTAGAGGTTTATGTGGGGTACCTTCGCAATAAATTGGAAGCGCAGGGGGAACCGCGCCTTATTCATACAGTGCGAGGAGTCGGATATGTTCTCAAATGAAGGGCGGCGAATGGAGTGAACCTTAGGAGCCGTCTTACCCTGTGGTATACCGGGGTTTTGGCCTTTACCCTGCTTCTTTTCGGCAGCTTAACTTACGCTCTGCTATTCCGCTACCTAACGTGGGAAACAGATTACTCTTTAGTCAGCAAGGCCGATGAAGTGTTGCGATCCATCAGGGTAGGAAGCCGCTTCTTACGACAACAGGCTATTGTACTGCCCGATGTTAATGCCTTCTCCAGCCCCTATACTTTTCTGCAAGTGGTAGACCTGGAAGGAGAAATTGTCGCCCGTTCCCGCAACCTAGCCGACCAGTTTCTGCCGGTTAGCGAAGATACTTTAGCGAAAGCCCTCAAAGGCAAGGCCTTTTTTGAAACTAGACAGGCCGGAAACCAAATCCTGCGCCTATACAACCTTCCCCTCTATCTCGGGAACCAGCCGGTAGGATTGCTTCAGGTGGGGCGGCTTATGCACCCCGGCCTGGCGATTTTGGCAAGGTTACGGCAGATACTACTGCTGTTGGGGTTACTGGGATTGATCCTTGCCGCAAGCCTGGGGTATCTTCTTGCCCGGGCAGCGTTAAATCCAATCAGCCGTATGACCCAGCTGGCGGGAGAGATCGGGGAGGGGAGAGACCTGGCCCGGCGGCTGCCTTACCATGGTCCCATGGACGAGGTCGGCCGTCTGGCGGCTACCTTTAACGGCATGCTGGCCCGCCTCCAGAACGCTTACCAGCGGCTTGAGGAGGCCTATGCTGCCCAGCGGCGGTTTGTGGCTGATGTCTCCCACGAGTTGCGCACGCCTTTAACCACCATAAGGGGGAATGTGGAACTCCTCCAACACATGGCCGCTACCGGTAACCCCGTCCAGCCGGAGGCCCTGGCCGACATTGCCAGCGAAGCCGAACGGATGAGCCGCTTGTTAAACAATCTTTTGACCCTGGCCCGCGCCGATGCAGGTTTCACCCTGGAGCGGCAACCCGTGGAAATCGGCCGGTTGCTCGCGGAAGTTGCCCGCCAGGCTGCCTTCCTCGGACGGGCTTCCTTTTCTTTTTCCGGTTTGAGGGAACTAGAGGACTGCCTGGTCCTGGGCAATCAGGATTTTCTCAAGCAATTATTTTTTATCCTGCTTGACAATGCTTTCAAGTATACCCCTCCGGAAGGTTCTGTCACCCTGGAGGCTACCTTGCAGGACCAGGAAGTCGTCATAACTGTGAAGGACACGGGTATGGGGATCCCCCCGGAAGAGCTGCCCCATATCTTTGAACGCTTCTACCGGGGTAAAAGCAGTCGGCGGTCTGGCGGTACCGGGCTAGGTCTGGCCATAGCCCGGTGGATCGTGGAACAACATGAGGGGACCATCCAGGTGTCAAGCCGGCCGGGGGAGGGCAGCATTTTTACCGTGCACTTGCCCAGGTTGCAGGAGTGAGCCTACCGGCTTCCGTGCCGTATACTTTTTATGGAAGTGTCCGAAATTTTGTGGTATAATGGGGCTGGATTGCGCAAGTGGGTGGAAGATCCTGGCCCGCCCGGAGCCACCTGCGGCCTCAGGAGTGGGTGAACGATCGGCTGTTCTAGTGAGGGCGTTCACTTCTTGTGCGTCCGGCGGAGCTGTAAGAAGCAACCTTATGGACGGGGGAGGTGACGGGAACTTACGGGGAGAACTTCGACGAAAGAGGTATCCTCAGGTTTAGCGGGGAACTCTTGGAACCGGACCAGGTCATGCCAGTGTGGGGTGTAAGGAGTGTTCCTTTTAGGGAACCAGGCAGAACTGAGTGGCAGCTTGTCTAGCAAGTTTCTGCCGAGAGAAGGTGAAGCGTTATGTTGTCCTTGCCGAAGGAAAAATTCACAAGGGGTATTGAGTTTACCAACCACAGTCTTAAGCAGGTATTTGAGAGTCTTCTTGACGCCATCTTTGTCACCGACCCCAAAGGTAACGTTCTGGTTTCCAACTCCACTACTGCCCTGAGTTTAGGAATCTCACTGGATGAGTTTATAGGATCCAATCTCCGTGACTTGGTGGAGAAAGGCTATTATAATACCTCTTACGCCTTGGAAGCGGCTCAGAGAAAAAGCCCCATGGGGGGAATTCTCCAAACGCGGCTTAAGCTTACTTTTTTTTCTACCAGCACGCCTATACTTGACGAAAACGGTGAAGTAAAATTTGTCCTTACTACGGGTAAATTTTTAAATTTAGATGACAAATATGTAAAAACACAAGCCGAATTACCCTGTGGTAAAAGAGGTGTTGAAGACTTATCTGTTTGCCTTGAGGAATCCCCGTCTGTAGTGGCCGAAAGCAGGGCCATGCGGGAGGTGCTGCTTAAGGCCTACAGGGTGGCCCAAACAAACACTACCGTTCTGCTGACGGGAGACACGGGGACGGGGAAAGAAGTACTGGCCAGATATATTCACCGGCACAGTAAACGTTCCCGGGCGGCTTTTATAACCATCAATTGCGCAGCTTTGCCGGAGCACCTCGTGGAATCCGAATTATTTGGCTACGAAAAGGGAGCCTTCACGGGGGCCAAACCGGAAGGGAAAGAAGGTTTATTTGAGTGCGCTCACCAAGGCACCCTGTTTTTGGATGAGATAGGTGAGTTGCCGCTGTACCTTCAGGGAAAACTTTTACGGGTGATAGAGACGGGTGAGGTCCGGCGTATAGGTAGTAACAAGGCCCGGCAGGTGGACGTTAGAATTATCGCGGCCACCAACAAGGACCTCGAGGCGATGGTGCAACAAGGTACCTTCAGGGACGACCTTTACTATAGATTGAGTGTATTTCCTATTAAGCTACCGCCTTTGCGGGAGAGGCCCGAGGACATAGTAGCCCTCGCCTTTAACTTTCTAAAGGAATTTAATAAGAAATATGGAACCAGTTTTGACCTAGATTACCACGTCCTCGAGTCTCTCCTGGCCTACGACTGGCCCGGTAATGTTCGGGAGCTGCGTAATGTGATAGAGCGGATGGTAATAAGTTCTTCCGTAGAGGGGAAAAGCTCTCTGCAACCCCTGTGCCATGCCAGGCGGGACGAGCCCACAGCTTACAAGATGATCAAATTGCTGGGATTGAGTGGGACGCTACGGGAAGTAAGGGAACAGGTGGAAGAACTGTACATCAGATACGTCCTGGAGGAATGCGGTGGCCGGATAGGTAAAGCTGCGGAGAAACTAGGAATATATCGAACTGTTTTGTATCGTAAATTAAAGGGTTATGAGAGAAGACGGTCCGGCCTTGCCACGCCCGGCACGGGGGTCCAGGAGTAGTGCGGTGGAGGAAAGGGACCGGCGATTGTACCATAAATGGTACAATCGCCGGTCCCTTTTAGCGATAATGTTCCGGAGGAGGTACCAACCGGAGGCAAGAGAGACGCCGGGGGATTGTTACTGCTTGTCACATATGGAGTGGCACAAGAATTGCATAAAAAATTATTGTCCAAAAGGAGGAGACGACGAGGGTGGCTGGGGAGCTACCGAGAAAACGGGCATGGGATGGACTGCCGGGAAGCTGCCTTGGGGAAAGTGAAACTGGCGCCAGGAGCGGGGATTTTCCCGCCCCGCAGCCGGGGGACGAGTCTGTTACCGCGGAAAGCCGAGGGGAAGTTTTTGCTTACCTAATTGCTGCTGCACCCTATTTCTACCAGTTACTCGGAGAGAGGGGTATTCTGGGGGTGACGGATACCTCAGAGTATTTGTGGATAAAGGAACCCGAGCACCTGCCCATTAGCACCGGCGTTACCCCTGGTTACCCCGTACAGGAAGGGACGGTTGCGGAGGAGGCCATCAGGACGGGGAAAAGGGTTGAACGCCAGGTGGCGAAGGAAACTTCCCGTTTCGGTGTAGGCTACTACGGGATGGCTGTCCCGATATTTGACCGCGGTAAAGTCGTCGGCGCAGTTAACTTCATTCTTCCAACCGGCATACAAGACAGGCTGCGGGAAATTTCGGCGCAATTAGTCGATTTTTCTTCCAAGGTCCATGAAGCCATGGGTGACATTGCCGGTACCGCCGCCGATCTGGCAACCGCGGCAGCTGAAATGGCCGAGTACTCCACCGAGTTGCAGGCGGGAATGAAAATTCTGGAGGAAGTTATTAGACTAGTGCGCGACGTAGCCGATAAAACCCACCTTCTTAGTTTGAATGCCGCTATAGAGGCTGCCAGGGCTGCCGAACACGGTCGGGGATTTGGGGTGGTGGCCGTCGAAGTGCGGAAACTGGCTGAAAGGGTTAAGCAGAGCGTGGTCCAGATGGAAAGCAGGATCAAGCACATGACCGGCATAATGGAGGCCATAGTGGAACGGATCGGGAACTTGAACGCTATGAGTCAGAACCAAGCTGCTGCCTCGCAAGAAATAAACACAATGGTAGCCCTGCTCAATCAGGCGGCCAATGAGATCGATGAAGTGGCTAAAAAGGGCTGTTTTTAGAGTAGCACAATTTAATCTGAGTGTAGCGAGCCTCGGGATAAGAGAGTTTATTGGAAGAGAGCTAAAGAAAGGAGGGATAATGCTTGCGCCACGCCTAGTGAGCGCCGGACCTGCCGGAAGGGCGGGCAGGACCCGCGTTAAGGACCTGGGGGGCTAAAGGATGTGGTCGGCATGGGGAGAGGAGGTGGGGACAGCTAAAATTTAACTTTTGGATGTTTGGCAAGTATAAGAATTGCTCTATCTCGCAGAGAAACCCCAGATTTTTTACATTACAAGTGGTGGGGGGAAATGCCGTGAACGGCGACAGCAAGGTAACGGTGTGCAGCGGGGAAGGAATAGGTGCCCCATCCATACAAGGGACAGGTATAATGATACCGCCTTTACCCTGGCCTTATAAAAAGCTTGATCCTGAAGTAGTCCGCAAGAGGGGATATGAACTTTGTTTTAACAATGACAACTGTATGTATGGGAGCGCCGCTGCCCTGCTGCTAACCCTGCAGGAAACGGTCGGCTTTCCCTTTACGTGCATCCCGGCGGACATGTTTCGTTACGGCGCCGGTGGGGTTGCCGGGTGGGGGACCGTATGCGGAGCCCTCAATGGTTCCGGAGCCATAATCGCTTTGGTCTGCAAAGACTACTTCGAAGTTTTGCGGGAGCTTATGGCATGGTATACGGTGTTTCCGTTCCCCAGTGACAAGCACGGGGCTTACTGCAAATTCGAATCCAAGGTTAAGACGATAGCCTATTCACCTCTTTGTAGCGATTCTTTGTTCAAGTGGGGAGCCGAAACTAAAGAAAGCATTCGCTCGGATATACAGAAGGACCGCTGCGCCAAAGTTGTGGGCGATACCGCAGCCAGGGCCGTAGAGATTCTAAACGCCCGGTTAGGATAGGGCACCTTAGTTTTGGTTGTTCAAGACACGCGGGTGCGTGCCTGCGCACCCTTCAAGGAATTAATTTAATTAAAGTAAAAGGGGGTCTCCACTATGGTATCTTACATTACCCGTACTTCGCCGATTTTGTTCGGCGTGGGCGCCATTGAGCAGGTCGGTGAGAGGGTAAAAGGGCTGGGCTGCAAAAAGGTCATGCTGGTTACGGACGGTGGGTTGAAGAGTGCCGGCGTGGTCGACGAGGTGGTCAAGCACTTGACGTCCGCCGGGCTGGGAGTAGTTCAATACGATAAGGTCCCCTCGGACGCACCGGATTACGCTATTGAGGAGGGTGCCTCCATAGCCAGGGCGGAAGGAGTTGACGGAATAGTAGGAGTTGGCGGTGGCAGCGTTTTGGACACGGCCAAGGCCGTGAACGTGCTCCTCACCAATCCCCCGCCCATTACCGATTACTACGGGGTTAATGTAGGCAAGAACCCCGGGAAGGTGCTGGTCCTGGCTCCCACAACCTCAGGTACCGGAAGCGAAGTTACAGCTATTTCAGTGGTTAGCGACAGCCGCAACAATAAAAAGGGCGGGGTAATCGGTCACTACTGTACGGCTACCCTGGCCATAGTGGATCCCGCTCTTACGGTAAAGCTGCCACCTGCCCTAACTGCCGGCACGGGCATGGACGCCTTTTCCCATGCGGCAGAGGCCCTCACCTCCGGCTTTGCCAACCCCATATCCGATATATTCGCAGAGCGGGCCATCCAGCTCATTACAAAATACCTGCCGATCGCCGTTGAGAACGGCTCAGACATAACGGCCAGAACAAATATGGCGCTGGCCTCGCTGATTGCGGGTATTGCCTTTAATGACGCCCTGCCGCATTTCGGCCATGCTATAGCCCATACTATGGGGGCTCGATTCCACGTCCACCATGGCACGGCCTGCGCCCTGGCCATCGCACCGGTGATTGCCCATGTCGCGGCGCTGCTACCCGATAAAGTGAGGATCATCGGCCGGGCAATGGGACTGGACTTGAAGGACGATATGCCGGCCGAAGAGCTCGGGCAGCAAGTAGCAGCGGCTATCAAGTCCTTCAGTGCGAAAGTCGGCATTCCAGGGCTGAAACAGCTGAACCTCGAAAAGTCGGCTGTGGAAGGTATTGCCGCCGACGTACCGACGGATGACTGTGCGAACTTCGGTCCCGAAAAGATGACCGTAGAGACGGCCGCTAAGCTGCTGCAGGCCATGGAATAGCCGGTTCCATGCAGTGTACTGAAGTGCGTCAAGACAGAAAGGTCGTGAGTGGAGGGATTAATGGTGGCAACGCTTAAAGGTGGATATACAGGGAAAATTCTCAGAGTAGACCTGACCCGGAAGGAATCGAGGGTGGAAGAACTCGATCCTCGCTTGGCTGCCGCCTATATAGGCGGAGCCGGGCTGGGGATCAAGCTCCTCTACGACGCCTTACCTGCGGGGGTAGATCCTTTAAGCCCGGAGAACGTACTGATATTTGCGCCCGGGCCCATGACGGGAACCGATGCGCCGTGCGCCAGCCGCATGGCCGTCATCGCCCGGTCACCCCTGACCGGCGGGTTGGCCATGGCCTTGAGCGCCGGTCATTTTCCGGCCGAGCTTAAATTTGCCGGCTTTGACGCCGTGATAATCGAGGGTAAGGCCGAGAGCCCGGTGTACCTCTACATCAAAGACGGTGAAGTGCAGTTCCGGAATGCCGAACGGCTCTGGGGCATGATGACCACCGATACACAGCTGTTTATCAAGGAGGAAGTAGGGGATCACAACACTCGGGTAGCCTGCATAGGGCCGGCCGGGGAGAAACTCTGCCGTATAGCCTGCATCATTAACGAGCGGAGGGCTGCCGGACGCAAAGGCGTAGGGGCGGTAATGGGCAGCAAGAACCTAAAGGCCATTGCGGTCCGCGGCACCGGCAAGGTAGTGGTGGATGATCCCCAATCCTTCTCGGCCGTGTTGAAGGATATGCACAAGCTCATGCGGGACGACCCGGCGCTTTACCCGGGCCTGGCGAAGGTCGGGACCTCCGCAGCCGTTGATGTAACCTCGGCCATGGGCATCTGGTCGGCCAAAAACTGGATGGATACCGGGGTTTTCAGCCCCGTAGATAAACTGGGGAGCCAGGCCCTGGACCAGTTTACCATCCGGCGCAACCCCTGCTACCGGTGCCCCGTGGCCTGCAGCCAGGTCAGGCTGGCAAGATACGGCGGGTATGCCGGCGTGCTGACCGAAGGCCCCGAGTTTGAAACCATATACTCGCTGGGTACCAATGTGGGCGTGGATGACCCCGCCGCGGTCATTACAGCCGACCGGCTTTGCGACGAGTACGGGCTGGATTCCATATCTACCGGCGTGACCATAAGCCTGGCCATGGAACTCTATGAGCGGGGGATACTCGGCCGGGAAGAAGTCGATGGTCTGGAACTCCGCTTTGGCAACGCCCAGGCAGTGCTGGAACTCATAGTTAAGATGGCCAATCGTGATGGATTTGGCGATGTTCTGGCCGATGGGTCCCGCCTGGCCGCCCGGCGCATTGGCCGGGGTGCCGAAAGGTACGCAATGCACATTAAAGGGCTGGAGCTCCCGGCCTACGATATCCGGGGAGCCAAGGCCCACGGACTGAATTACATCACTTCCTACACGGGGGCCGACCATAACCGGGGATATGCCTTCCAGGAAATCTTTGGGGTTCCCGTCCCCGAGCCGGTGGACCGGCTGGCCGTGGAAGGGAAAGGTAAGCTATGTAAGTGGAACCAGGACTTTGCGGTGGCCTGCTTCGACTCTCCGACCTTCTGCAACTTCCTCAACTCAGTGCTGGGATTTGAGGGTCCGAGGATTGTAGCCGGCCTTCTGAATGCTGCTTCCGGGCTGAGCCTCTCCCCTGAGGACGTTTGGAAGGTGGGTGAAAGGATAATGAACCTGGCCCGGGTGTTTATCGCCCGGGAGGGCTTCAGCCGCGCCGATGACACCCTGCCGTCACGGCTAATGGAGGAGCCTCTGAAGGGCGGGGCTTCGGCCGGTCAGCTTATTTCCCGGGAAGACCTCGACAAGATGCTTGACGAGTACTATGAAGCCCGGGGTTGGGATAAGGAGACGGGACTGCCCACGAAGGAGAAGCTGGTGGAGCTGGGCCTGGACTATACGGTGGAGGCCGTGGAGAAGGCCAAGGCGGCCCTTCAGAAATAGTCTTACCCGGCGGCCAAGAGGCGGGCGCGAAAGCGTTAAGGGCAGGCCGGCAAAGGACGGACCATGTTTGTTGTCCTTCCCGGATGGGTTCCAGGAGCTGCGACCCGCCGGAAAAGGGTAACCATCCCGGAAGCGGGTCGCAGCCCAGCCCAAGGCAGGAAGGGAAAACCTTCCATCATGCGAGCGATTAAATGAGGAAGGGAGTGACTGTCATGCAACAGTCCCAGGGTAAGGTAAAGCTGGCTATCATGAGTATCGGGATATTGATGATGGGCGTAATGGCCATTGCCAGCGGTCTTTCGGTTATTGCTGCGCGTTTTCCCGAGGTATCCCAGACCTCCATCCAACTGCTGATAACCCTTCCGTGTGTTGTAATTATCGTGGTTACTCCCATAGTAGGCAAGCTGCAGGAATATATTTCCATGAAGACCCTGGTATTGCTCGGTATAATCTGCTTTCTGGTAGGAGGGGTGTTGCCTGCTTTCCTCACGTCTTTTTCTTTGATACTCGTTTGCCGGGCTATCCTAGGTATCGGCGTAGGAACGGTACAGGTGCTGGCTCCAGCGCTGGTTGCAGCCTCCTTTGAGGGGGATGAGCGCTCCAACGTTATGGGTCAGCTTACCTCGGCCCAGATGATAGGGTGTGCCGTCATGGTGTTTGTCAGCGGCTACCTGGCCATGATGGGCTGGAACATTACCTTTTACGTGCACCTTATTGCCCTCATTTCGCTGATTTGTGCCGCTGCATTCTTACCGCCGATAAAGCCCATGAAGGGCGGGGCAGCTAGGAGCGAGCCTGCCGAGAAGGTGGAGCTAACGGCAGCAGCTTATGGGTGGGCGGTTACCATGCTGGTGTTCTTTATAAGCGGATTGATCTTGGCAACTTACCTGGCCTTCCTGGTGACCGACCACAACCTGGGAACTGCCGCAGAGGCCGGGCAGGCCACCATGATTTTTGCCATCGGCGGTTTCCTGATGGGCCTGGTGTACGGCAGATTGGCCCAGTTTGCCAGAAACACCAGCCTCGCCGTAGGGTTATTTATGGGCGTGATTGCGTACCTTATCATAGCCTTTGCGCCGAACATCTTTTTGGTCCACCTTGGAAGCCTGATATACGGGTTCTCGGTGACCACCGTTTTTGCCAGCATTATGGTGGGAACCTCCATGTCGGTTAAACCGGTCGCCGTGCCGCTGGCCACTTCTATTGTGGTGGCCGGGCAGAATCTGGGCTCCTTCTTATGCCCCTACATCATAACTCCTATATCCGCCTTAATGAGTTCTGACATAAATATGTATGCCTTTATTACGGGTGCAATCTGGTTCGCGATAATGGGCGTCCTCGCCTTCATCTGGGGCATGGCAAGGAACGCCAGAGATTCGGCTTCGGCCAAGATAAATGCCTAGTCGGCAAGAATCGAGCTGTAAGGAAAGGAAATGCTAGGGTCGGCCCGGTGGCGGGTCCGCACGCGGTGGGCGTTTGTTGAAGCAGGGGTTTCTTCCCGTTTTTCCTTACCTTAAGTCTCTTGAGGTTGTAACCTCAGGCAGGCCGGGTAAAGAAAGCCTCACCTTTCGCGCCAAGGTGGATGGCCTGTGGCCGCCTGAAGGTGAGGCTTCCCCAAGAAGTGCAGCACAGCATATAAGGGTGCCGCCGACGCGGCACCTGTTTCTTAGGGGGTACATGCTGGATATATCTACCTGGGTGAACGGCACTCTCCTGCCTTTAAATCCCTACCGCCGGGCCTTTGAGTAGTTTAGGCAATTGGACTCAATTTATAAGGGGAGGAGACAGTCTTGTCTAAAGTAAAGACTGCCGACGAGGTTGCCGCCCTCATTAAGGACGGCGCCACGGTGGCCGCAAGCGCCATGGGGTTGGCAGGTTGGCCGGAAGAGGTGGCCCAGGCCATTGAAAGGCGCTTCCTGGTTTCGGGTCACCCTTGCGGCCTGACTCTGGTCCACGGTTCTGCCATCGGCGACTGGAAGGAAAGGGGTACTACCCGGTTAGGACACGAAGGCCTGGTGAAGAGGTGGATCGGGGGCCACATAGGTTCATCGCCCAACATGTGCCGGCTGGTGGAAGAAAACAAAATCGAGGCCTACAATTTGCCCCAAGGTGTGATAGTCCAGTTGTGGCGGGAGATAGCCGCTAAAAGGCCTGGATTGATCACCAAAGTGGGTTTAGGTACCTTTGTGGATCCCCGCATAGAGGGCGGTAAAATGAACGCTAAGACCACCGAAGAGATTGTTAAGCTCATCGAACTGGAGGGGGAGGAGTACCTCTTCTACAAGACGTTTCCCGTGGACGTGGCCCTCATCCGGGGGACGGTGGCCGATGAGAACGGAAACCTTACCATGGATAAGGAGGGCATGTTGCTCGAGGCCCTGCCGCTGGCTCAGGCGGCCAAGAACAGCGGTGGTATAGTTATCGCCCAGGTGGAATACTTGGCCAAGGCCGGCACGCTTCACCCCAAAAAGGTAAAAGTCCCTGGAATATTAGTGGACTATATTGTGGTTTCCAGCAAGCCGGAAAATCACTTTCAGACCGAAGGTACTTACTATAACCCCGCCTTTGCCGGGGAAATCAAAGTCCCTCTGGCCTCCGTCCCGCCCCTGCCCCTGGATGAGCGGAAAATAATAGGCCGCCGCGCCGCCATGGAACTGGTCCCCGGTGCCATCGTTAACTTGGGAGTGGGGATACCCACCGAAGTGGCGGCGGTGGCTGCGGAGGAGAACGCGGTCGACCTGATGACCCTTACTACTGAGGCGGGGAGCGTAGGCGGAGTACCGGCCAGCCTCCCTCATTTCGGCCACGCTTACAATGCCGAGGCCGTCATTGAACACCACGCCCAGTTTGATTTTTACGACGGAGGCGGTATTGACGTGGCCTTTCTCGGCCTGGCGCAGGTCGATAAGGACGGCAATGTTAATGTGAGCAAATTCGGGACCAGGGTTATGGGGTGCGGAGGCTTTATCAATATCAGTCAGAACTCCAAGAAAGTAGTCTTCTGCGGCACCTTCACCGCCGGAGGCTTGAAAGTCAAAGTGGAGAACGGCAGGCTATCTATTGTACAGGAGGGTAGGAACAAAAAGTTCCTCGAGAAGGTGGACCAGATCACCTTCAGCGGCCGGTATGCTCAAAAAATAAAGCAGCCGGTACTTTATGTTACCGAACGGGCCGTGTTCGGCTTGGAGGAAGGCCAAATTACCTTAATGGAGGTAGCCCCGGGGGTGGATTTGGAAAAGGACATACTGGCGCAAATGGACTTTAAGCCCCGCATATCTCCTAATTTGAGGAGTATGCCTCCGGAGATCTTCTTGCCCCAGTGGGGGTTGCTCCGCCAGATCATTGAAACTAAGGAGAGAGGCCGGTGAGCAACATGGTTGATGGACTTTTAACCCCGGAACAGCAGAAATACCTGGAGCTGGCCCGCAAGTTTACGCGGGAAAAAATACTGCCTGTAGCCAGCGAGTACGACCGGACGGGAGAATTCCCGTGGTCGGTAGTAGAGGCCGCCCGCGAAGTCGGACTGCACTGCATGACCGCCCCCCGCGCCTACGGCGGGCCCGAACTAGATTCTGTTACCATTTCCCTGGTGGTGGAAGAGTTCGCTTACGGGTGTGCCGGCATTGCTACCACTCTAAACGGCAACGGCTTAAGTTCCTACCCGGTACTCATAGCCGGTAATGAGGAGCAGAAGAAATTCTTCTTTGGCCGATTGCTCGCAGGGGGCCTGGCGGCCTTTGCCTTGACGGAGCCCGGAGCCGGTTCGGACGCAGGTGCCGTGTCTACCACCGCCAGGCGGGAGGGAGACGAGTATATAATTAACGGCACTAAGTGCTTTATTACCACCGGTGCCATGGCCGATGTGTTTATCGTGATTGCCTCTACCAATCCCGGCCAAAAGAGTAGAGGACTCAGCGCCTTCATAGTGGAGCGGGAGCGGGAAGGCATCTCCATCGGTCATGAGGAAGATAAAATGGGCATCCGCGCCTCGAACACGGTAGAGGTGAGGTTTAACAATGTCAGGGTCCCTGCCGGTCACTTACTGGGTAAAGAAGGCGAGGGCTTTAAAATTGCCATGCAGACTCTGGATATGGCCAGACCTATTGTAGGCGCCATAGCGGTAGGCGTGGCCCGCGCGGCCCTGGAGGAATGTGTAAGCTATGTCAAGAGGCATATAGACGGGGGGAAACCCTTGGCTTCTAACCAGGCCGTACAATTCAGACTGGCGGATATGGCGATGAAGGTGGAGGCGGCCCGGCTTATGGTACGGCGGGCACTCACTTTAAAAGAAGCAGGATTACCCTATTCCAAGGAATCCGCCATGGCCAAGGCTTATGCGTCGGATGTGGCCATGGAAGTGACGGCCGAAGCAGTAGAAATCATGGGGGCCATGGGCTATTCCAAGGATTCGCGGGTGGAAAAACTCATGCGGGATGCCAAAATAACCCAGATATACGAAGGCACCAACCAGATCCAGAGGATAGTGATTGCCAATAATTTACTGAGGTCGTGACCTGGGTTTCAGCCAGCCAGATTGAAGGGGGTCCATATATGCGTTACCCGCTAACCGAAGAGCAGCTCCTCATTCAGCAGAGCGCCAGAGAGTTCGCCGAAAAATACGTGGAGCCTGAAGCCGCACGTATCGACCGGGACGGAACATATCCGGCACATATCATAAAGAAACTGGCCGAGCACGACTTTTTGGGCTTGATTGTTCCGGCCGAGTACGGCGGCATCGAGGCGGGCTTTGTAAGCTATGTTCTAGCGATCCAGGAGATTTCCCGCATCAGCGCCTCGGTCGGTGCCATCCTCATAAACCACTGTTCCCTGGCCGCCTACTCCATATCCCGGTGGGGCTCTTCGGAGCAGAAAGAATGTTACCTGCCGGCTATGTGCAGAGGGGAAAACTTGGGGGCTTTCGCCCTTTACGAACCCGAAGCCGCACCCGGTTGTGGCGCGCAGAGGGTAGTGGCTACCAGGAAGGGCAACGGTTACGTACTCAAGGGCCGTAAGTACTTCGTGGCCAATGGGGGCGTGGCCGGGGTTTACGTGGTATTCGCTCTTACGGAACCGGATGCAGGTTCCCAGGGTATGAGCGCCTTTATCGTCGATGCCGGCGCTCCCGGCCTGTCCGTTGGAAGGCACATCGATAAGATGGGCTTACGGGGATGCCCGACGACAGAGTTGATTTTCGATGACGTCGAGGTCCCTGGCTCCTCCCTCCTCGGAACCGAAGGCGGGGGGCTGGCGGTGTTGAAGGGAGCCATGGCGGTGACCAGGATATCTGCTGCCGCCCAGATAGTAGGCATAGTTCAGGCAGCGTTACAAGAGTCCGTTAAGTATGCCAAAGAGAGGGTCCAGTTTGGAAGACCTATTGCCCAGTTCCCTGCAATACAAAACATGATAGCGGAGATGGCCACTAATCTCCACCTGGCCAAGTTGGCCGTTTACAGTACGGCGGACCTCATGGATAAAGGAGAACCTTTTGAAACGGAAGCCGCCATGGTTCATATGCTAGCCGCCAGGATCGGCCAGAGGGCGTGCACGGACGCCGTCCAGATTCATGGCGGCTACGGGTACAGCCGGGATTTGGCCGTCGAACGGCTGTTCCGCGACGTAAAGGGTGCGATTATTACCGATAGTACGTGGGAATACCCGGAATGTACGGTTGCGGAGAGCATACTGGCCTAAATGTGTGCCGGCCACCGCTCCGGACCTAAAGTGGCCGGATCTGTGGGTGAGAGTATACTGCGGTCGGTGAATTAAGCTTCGTACAAGGTGTTTGGAGGGACGGTCATGCCAAAAGTAATAGTTTGTTATAAATGGGTAATAGATGAAAAAGACATTAAGATTAATCCCGATCTAACTGTCGATGTGTCCAAGGCGCAGAGGAAAATAAGCGAATATGATAAAAATGCCATTGAGGCCGGAGTGCGGGCCGCGGGTAAGCTGGGATGCCAGCCGGTGGGGCTCACCTTTGGTGGTCCCGAGGCCCGGCAGTCCCTCAAGGACGCCCTGGCCAGAGGGTTAGAAGCAGCCTACTGGGTCAATTGCAGTGCGGCGGGTCAAGCCGACGGCGCAGCGACTGCCAGGGTACTGGCGGCTGCCGTACGGGCCATAGGTGACTACCGGCTGGTTATTTGTGGGGAAGGGGCCAGCGACACCTATGCCCGGCAGGTTGGGCCCCGCCTGGGCGCCGTGCTGGACTTACCGGTTGTTACTTCGGTAATCTCCCTGGAGTTTGAGGGTGACCGGCTAGTGGCTACCCGCAAGCTGGAGGACTGTTTAGAGAAGGTTAAGGTGGACCTGCCGGCGGTGGTCAGTGTTCTACCCGAGATCAACGAGGCACCGGTTCCCAGCCTGAAGGCCGTGCTGGCGGCCGGCAAGAAGCCAACGACGGAATTTACACCGGAGGGATTGGGACTCGGAGATGGGGATATTGCCAGCAAGGTTGCGGTGATGGATACCAAGGGTTACGTTATGAACCGTAAGAACGTTGTTATCAAAGATGGTGACGCGGCTCTGAAAGTAAAAGAACTGATCGCCTACCTTCAGAAGGAAGGTGTTATCTAAGATGAACGGGACCTACTTCGTATTTGCGGATAAACCGGCTATAGCCAACGAGCTTATCAGTTTTGCCGCCTCGGCAGGTAAAAGAGTCTGTGCCTTAGCCCTCGTGGATGGTCCGGCGCAGAGTTATATACACTACGGTGCAGGCAGGGTGCTGGTGCTTAAAGGGTCGAGCGATATCCCGGAGAGTTACGCCAAAGCCGTGGCCACATTGCTGAAAGAGGAGGGGGCCGAGGCTTTCCTGGTAGGGGCAACGGCCAGGGGGAGGGAACTTGCCGCCAAGGTCGCAGGGTACCTGGACTGGGCCATGGTCAGCGATGTTTCTTCCCTCCGTTATGGAGAACAGGGGGAGCTCGTTGCCGAGCGTTTAATGTACGGTGGTGCCGTCCTTCAGGTGGAAGCGGTGCGGGGTCCGGCTGTAATCACCGTGCCCGGGGGCAAGTTTGAGGTCCGTGCAGACGAAACTAGAGAGGGCGAGATAACAACGGTTAAGGTGGAGTGCGACCCGAGGGTAGTCCTGCTCGAGAGGGCCCCCATTGAAAAGCAGGGTGCGGATTTAGCCGCAGCCGAAAAGATAGTAGGTGTGGGGATGGGCTTCGCCAAGCGGGAGGATCTTAAACTCGCCGAAGAACTCGCCCAAGCGTTAGGTGCGGAGATCGGCTGTTCGAGGGGGGTGGCCGAGGAACGGAAGTGGCTACCGGCCGATATGTATATAGGAATATCCGGGGCAACGGTGAGACCGCGCTTGTACCTGTCCATCGGCGTGTCGGGGCAGGTCCAGCACATAGTGGGGGTACGTGATGCCAAAGTTATTGCCGCGGTAGATATCAACGAGAACGCCCCTATTTTCCAGGCCGCGGACTATGGTATTGTAGGCGACCTTTATGAAATCGTACCCCTTTTAATCGAGGCAGTGAAAAAGGTAAAGCAACAGTAACACGTGATGTTTTCCGGGGGAGAGGTGGGCCTTGAGCAGTGAAGACCGGTTTGATACCATAGTAGTGGGAGCAGGCCCGGCAGGAAGCGCTTGTGCTTATACCCTGGCCAAGGAGGGAAAAGCAGTCCTTCTTGTCGAGCGCGGGGATACTGCCGGGAGCAAGAACGTCAGCGGCGGAAGGCTTTACACCCACGCATTGCGGGCGCTGGGAGATGAATTCGTCTGGGAAGCGGCGGTGGAAAGAAAGGTTACCCATGAGCACCTTATGATCCTCGCCGGCGAGCGCTCTTGCCGTATAGAGTATCATGATCCTTCCTTCAATAAGGAAGAGGAAATACCCCACTCGTATACCGTTCTGAGGGCCGTCCTGGATGGCTGGCTGGCCGGCAAAGCGGAAGAAGCAGGTGCAGTTCTCGCCTGCGGAATTAAAGTGGACGATCTTATCGAGAAGGATGGCCGGGTTACCGGAATTAGGGCGGGAGAAGATGAAGTCTACGGGGATGTTGTTATTGCGGCCGACGGGGTAAACTCCCTCCTGGCTCAGAGGGCCGGACTGGTGGGCGAGATCCAGCCTCAGAATGTAGCTGTGGGTGTGAAGGAGATTATAGAGCTGCCGTCTAAGGTGATAGAGGAACGCTTTGGTGTCCGAGAAGGGGAAGGCGCTGCTCTTCTGATCCTCGGGTGTACTGAGGGGGTGAAGGGCGGAGGATTCTTGTATACCAATAAGGAAAGCGTCTCTCTGGGGTGTGTGGTGGCCCCCGAGGAACTGGCCAGGCAGGGAAAGCCTGTGCACCGCATCCTTCAAGAGCTGAAGATGCACCCGGCGGTGCATCCCCTAATCGAAGGCGGGGAGACCGTTGAATACGCTGCTCACCTGGTAAGCGAGGCGGGGTACCGCGGTGTGCCCCAGAAGCTGTACAGGGATGGCTTCTTGATTATCGGAGACAGCGCCGGTTTCGTGATCAATTTGGGCTATACCATTCGAGGTATGGACCTGGCTATCTTGAGCGGAGTGGCGGCGGCCCGGGCCGTATTGGGTGAGAAAAAGCCGGAATTAATCGGGCCGGCTTACATGCGGGAGCTTGACAATCTTCAAGTTTTACCGGCCATGAGGGCGGCAAGGAGATATGTGGAATTTTTGGACGTTCCCAGGCTTTACCGGCAATATCCCCAGTTGGCCGTAAGCCTTTTCCGGAAGCTGTTTACAGTGGACGGGGGAGTGCAGCGCAGCATCAAGACCCAGCTAATAGAAGCCATTAAGGAAAGCGGCCTGTCAGTGTGGGACGTGTTCAAGGACGGGCTTGGGGGGTTAAGGCTGTAAATGGGCATACGGATTATGGATACGCCTGAACTTTTGGGCCTGAACAAGTTTAATGTGGATGAGAAAGAACCCCACATCAAATTGGACAAGGAGATATGCGCCAAGTGCCCGTCTAAACCTTGTCTGGTGGTCTGCCCGGCAGGTCTTTATCGGCTGGACCCTGTTGGTGAAGTAACTTTTGATCACGCCGGGTGTCTGGAGTGCGGCACGTGCAGAGTAATATGTAAAAATAAAGGTATTACCCGTTGGGACTACCCCCGCGGAACGTTCGGTATTACCTATCGGTTTGGTTAATTCCTACAGGGGATAAGGGAAACCAGTCGGGAGGTGAGAAAGGTGGACAGGGTGATCGCCGAAATAACGGAAGTCCGGGGCAGCGGCCAGTGCTCGGCAGGCCACCGGGTGGGTGAGCGGTTCGTGTTCACACGGGAGAGAACACCCGCCCTGTGCCCGTGGGCCCTGGGAGCCCTGTTGGCGCCGGTAGCGGTGCTGCTTAACGGCGGTCGGTTCTATTGGGCCGAAGGCGATGAGCCGACCTCGTGGTGTTGCCCCGACCCCGACACTACGGTGGTCTTCCGCCTCTACCGGGAGAAGTAGAGGGTGGCGAGATCTTTTCGCGCCCGAGGCGTTTCTCCAGGGCCTCCGTCGAAACTACCATTCACAAGCCCATAAAAGGGGATGCGTGGCGTTCTCTAGTAGCCCATTCTAGAGTTGTGGTAGGAGGCCCCTTAGCATATCCGCCAGCACTGGTGTAGGATCTTGCCGGCCGGGCGTAAGATGGGCGGTGTACCGCGCTTCGGTGGAGCCCGCCTAAAATAGCATCAGAAGAGGGCCACGACCTGGTGGTACGTGGCCCTCAACATTTCCCCTTCCGGCCAGGGGAAAAGCCTTAAGCCGTCCCGCGTCCGTCCGGCTTAAGGCCATGATTACTGCTGGTGCCTAACTGCTGGGCCGTCGTTTCTTCGGACCCGTTTACCTGAGGTTCGGGGGACGTCAACGGTATTTCGGGGGCTGCCAAAGCTTCGGGGGGCAGCTGGATTGTAACGCCGGTGTTGTACTGGTAATTCGTGCTCCTTATGCTGAAGGTCAGGCTTTCCAGGGGTAAAGCTTGGCCCTGGAATTGGTCCGCAAAAGCTACCAATCCCGTCATTTCCGTAGCATAAGCAAGGTTATCTTCCACTCCAATGACTTCCTCGCCCCACAAGGAAATGGACCTTAAGACTTCGCCCGCCTCCTTAAGCACCTGTTCGACTTCGGGGGTCAGCCCTGTGGGGAAGGCCTGCATTAGGGCCTGCCAGTCGTCAAGGCGGCCGTAATAGGCGATACGGTAAACCTTACGCCCGTCCGCCACGTCTTCACCCAGATAGCGGAAGTGGAAAGCATCTTGCAGTTCGGGCGGTAACCCGGCGGAGTTCCTGCCCTGTTCCACCAGGGACTCCAGATCGGGCAGGGCTTCCTTGGGCATTTTCATCCATTGGGGTTCTGCCACGCCGGGGACTTCTATTTTTTGGTAAAGGTTGCCGTCCACCAGGTACTGCTCGATGCTCATTTGCATCTTACCGCCTTCCGGCAGGTCTCCGTCGGGCATGAGCTCTACAGGGAGGTTAACGGTCATGTCCATCTTCTGGTGCAGGCTTAAAGGGTAGCTGAACTCGCTTATCATATTGCCCTCCATAGAGATGGCCGGGACATCTTTGGCCGCTTCCGGCCGCGGGCGGAGAGTCATGGTCATGCTGCTGGTGAACTTCAAGTCTTTGATTTTAGCCTGCGCCTCCCGGGAAGCCTGGACAATTTCTTCGGCCTCCGGGTCCGTGCCAAAAATCTTGGTCAAGAAGGCAATGCCCTCGTCCACAGTGAGATAGGCCGCCGCGTCTTCACCGGGCCCGAGCAGGCCGACCTTGGTAAGCCAGGCGTAGGGAGTATACCCCCAGCTCTCTTGCTCCAAGGTTACCTTTACCTCGGGTGCGCCGGCGCCGTCAGGCAGTCCCAATACGCGGGAGGCCATCACAGCCGCCTCGAGAAGGGTGACCGGCTTATCGGTGTACAGGCTTCCGTCCGGGTAGCCCCTGATCACACCCCTTTCTTTCAAAACTGTTACGGCCGGAAGGTACCACGCCTCGCCCTGGGTATCGGCTGCGGTATCAGCTACCTGGATTCCGGCCGCTTGGGCCAGCAGGGCGGCAAAAGCGCCGCGGGTAAGGATGGAATCTCCCGCCGGCGCCTCAGGGAAGACCTGCCGCAGCTCCTCGGCGGTGACCGTGGCGGCCAGGGCCGCCGGTACCAGGACCAGAGTGAGGGCTACGCTAAGGATCAGCGCCCGAAACCACTTTTTCATTATTTTACCTTCCTCCTTTCGGTTGATGCTTCCGAAAACTTCCCCAAGCCGGGGCCTCCTGGTGGGCTCGCCGGCATCCCCGAAATTTTCATATTTCCTTCGGAAGCACCTTTCGGTTATTGCCGTTTAGCTTCTTAATTTCTATAACTTGCCATATTTCTCCTGCTTTGGGCACGATAATTTTTGTAGCTATGTTCCAATTGAGTTTCCCTGGAGGGCATCAGAGACGGCTCGGGTGAGTAGCGGGCAGGCTGAGGTAACCCCACATTGGGCCGACGAGGCCTGTTTGGGCTTGTCAGCTTACCCAATAGCCAGGATGTTTGTCAGAATATCTCCTGTGTTCAATAAAAAATTACGGCCCCCTCTAACATGGGAGCCGCACTTCCTGGTCGGAGCGACTGGACTCGAACCAGCGACCTCTACCACCCCAAGGTAGCGCTCTAGCCAAACTGAGCTACGCCCCGACATTCCCTTTGCAGTACCAAGTATATCACCCCTTTCCGGGAGTGTCAAGAGCCTGCCGCCCTGAGTGTGATCCGTCTGTGATATTGTCAGGGTGAAATCCATCAGTGAAAATGTCAGTATGAGCAGGGAGAGGATTACTTT
>JAZHPA010000050.1:0-21027 GCA_051024685.1 Moorellaceae bacterium AZ2
GGCTACCGCTCAGGTTTAGTCGCTCGCTTCCAAGCCCAAGCAGGCCTGCCCTGCAAAAAGTGGGGATAACTCAGGGCGCGACCTGAGTTATCCCCGCCTATGAAAAACCGCAATCCTGATTTTAGATGATTTAGGCTGCAAGAGAGGGTATTTCTGTCATTGTTCGCTCTTCTCCTACGAGAGAAATAATTTTCTGCGGGAAATCGTTGTCAACTTTGTAGGCGTATTTTTCTTTTGCCGCAAGTCCTCCTTGAGCTAGCGATACTCCGTGTTGTTCGTCAGCAGGGGCCAGATGATAGCAACTGAGACCGCCGCATGTGACGCCTATGATCCGGTGGAGATTAAAAAGCCCTGGGTGGAGACATAATCATTGCCCAGGGCTTCTGCTTACATACTGAAGAAGCCGTGATTTCTTCTGCCTCATGAGAGGTCATAACCCAGGGAAAAAGACGCCTGGAGGGGGAAGACGGCGGACCTATAGGATTCGTCCCGCCTTTTTGCCGGTTATCTGCCCTTCCCAGACGGTTACTTCTCCGTTGACGATTACCCCTTTAATGCCGCGGGGCGGCAGGTCCGGATGCGCAAAGGTGGCTGCATCGGCGATGTGGGAGGGATCAAAGAGCACCAGATCGGCAAAGTAACCTTCTCTTATGCATCCCCGGCCGGCCAGGTTTAACCGCTGGGCCGGAAGGCAAGTCATCTTGGCTACGGCTTGCTCCCAGGTCAAGAGCTTTTGTTCCCGTACGTAGCGCCCCAGCACCCGGGGGAAGGTGCCGTATAATCTCGGATGGGCCAGGCTTCCGGAATAAATTCCATCGCTTCCGATCATGGTAACCGGATGCGCCAATATGGCCTCCAGGGTGTCTTCGCTGGCATGATAAGTTTCCATAGCTAAATGGCCGCCTTCCGTAGCCAACAGGTCCAGGAGGGCCTCCTCGGGACTGATTCCGCGCCTCTCCGCTATCTGGGCGATGCTGTGGCCGGCAAACTGGCGGTTAAAGGGCTGGGATACGGCATTAATCACCAACCGGTCGAAGCCCAGGGAGCTGACCATATTGTCCCAGCCGGGCATCCCCTCCCGCCAAGCCTGTTTTATGGCGGCCCGCAAATGCTCGTTTTGCAGCCTTTGAGGCAGGGACGTCAGCCCTTCCTCCAGGACCCAGGGGGGGAGGAGGGAAGCTGCCGTGGTGGAACCGGCGGTATAAGGGTAGGTATCCCAGGTTACATCCTGGCCCTGCTCCCGGGCCCGGTCAAACATCTCCAGGGCTTGGGCTATTTTAGGCCAGTTGCGGGGGCCGCAGGCCTTGAGGTGGGAAATATGAACGGGAACTTGTGCTTCCTGCCCTATGGTGAGGGCTTCTGCCAGGGCCTCCAATACCCCTTCCGACTCGTTCCGAATATGGGAAACGTAGATACCTCCGTAACGGCGAACGACCTTGGCCAGGTAGATAAGTTCCTGGGTAAGGGCATAACAGCCCGGCGGATACAATAAGCCGGAGGATAGCCCCTTGCAACCCTGCTCCATGGCTTGGGCCACCTTTTGGGCCATAGCCTCCAACTCCCGAGGAGTAGCCGCACGGTTGGCCATTCCCATGACCGCGAGGCGGACGGTGCTGTGGCCTACGTAGGAGGCCACGTTTACCGCGATTCCCCGTTTCTTGAGCAGTTCAAAATAGCTGGCTGTATTTTCCAGGCAAAGGCCTTCGGGCCAGGGGCCCAGTATAGGCGCCACATAGGCAGCTAGCTGGGGCCGGCTGTCCTCAGTTACGGGGAACAGGGAAAAGCCGCAGTTCCCTATCACCTCGGTAGTTACCCCCTGTAAGACTTTGGGTTGGGCCAAGCCATTTTCTAATAAAGCTGCATCGGCATGGCTGTGAAAATCGATGAAACCGGGGCCGACGGCCAGACCCTGGGCCTCTATAACCGGGGCACATACCGCATTATCGACCCGGCCTATAAAGGCGATCCTGTCCCCCGCAACTACCACATCGGCCCCAAAAGCAGGACGGCCGGTGCCATCCACCACCATGCCGTCCTTGATTACTATGGCTTCCACCTTTCATTCCGCCTCTTTTCTAGCTGATAATTCTTGCCTTCCCATTGGCCGCAGGTTTGGCCTACTATTTACCTGCGCTGTTATCCGGGGCCAATATATATCGTAATCCTTAATCCTGCGGCCTGACAAGAAAAGATTTGTAAAAGAAACCATTGACCGCGGCGCGTTGCCGCGTTGGGACGGCAGTTACTGGGGCTGTACGTGCCTTGCCTCGCCTCGCGTGAGGTCGGTCGTCGGCCTACTGGGGGTGGGGGCCGATCCCCGGGGACGAAAAAACTCAGGAAGATATGGTGTTCCTTTTGAGCAGGAGCGATAGGAGGCAAGGAGATCAGACCGAGGGGGGCCCTGCCAGACGGGGATTATTTTGCCGGTGGTGCTTCCGAAGGAAGCATGAAAATATCGGGGATGCCGGCGAGGCCATCAGTAGCCGGCGCTAACGCCCCGACTTGGGGAATGCTTCGGATGCATACTGTAAAATTATTTTGGGGCGAGAAGGGATTTGGTAAGGAAAGGAGAAGACCTCACTCCAAGTGGGAAAAAATTAAGGAACTAAAGGAGGAGTGAGGTCTTTATGAATGACATCAGCAAGAACTCTAAGGAGATGGTAGCACAGGTAGGCGGGAGTTTCAAGGATATATCGAGGATCACTTTACGGGGAATAGTGGAGTGGTATGCCGTCGTTATTAAAGTATTACTGGAGGAGAAGGACGAGGAGATTGCCTTAAGGGAAGAGATGGCCGGTTGGGAGTCCATTGGCAAGCGGGAGCGGAGGATAGTAACCCTATTTGGAGTAGAGATACGGTACAAGCGGCGCGGATACCGGCGGAAGGATGAGGGGGAAGACGGAATACCGTTATCCTTTAGAAGCGTTGTGAAAAACTCATTTTAATTAGCAGGGTATTAGCATATCGACATCGAAATAGTAATGACATCTACTTTTTTACAGAAGAGGGATTTTTTGCTGGGAAGCAAAGAAAACCTGCGGCGACACATAGCTATCCAGGTCGTGGATATTGAAAACTTGATTCCAGAGGATTACTACCTCCGCCGTATTGATGCCGCAGTGGATTTTTCGTTTATCCGGGCCAAGGTAGCGCATTTATATTCTCATACTGGGCGGCCATCGATAGACCCGAAAATCGCCTTTCGTCTTCTCGATTGTAGCTCTATCTTGAGACATTGGATCACTTCCTTGGTGTTATTTAGATATTCCGAAGCCACTTCCTTGGAATATCTTTTTACAGCCTTAACGCTTTATTGTAATATTACACCTGGCAAAATAAAAACACCTGGCAGGTTTAGCTGCCAGATGGATTACAATATTACTTTCCCTTTGCTTATGATCTCATCATGTAGGAATTCTCCCCGCCTGGCATTACGGTATTGTTCCAGGGAATATGGCCGGGGAGACAGGTCGTAATCAATTTGTTCCGCAAGCTTCTTTAACATTATGGTTTCCTCTATCCGGTCTTTCCCGAAGTCAGGGCTAATAATGGCCACATCGATATCGCTATCTTCGCCAGCGCGGCCCTCGGCATAAGAACCAAAAAGGATGGCGGTAGCGACGTTAATCTTGCTTTTCCGCAGTAATTCTATATACTCTTTTACCGTCAATTCAACTTGCTTGCCAGCCATTGAAACACTTCCTCCGCCTGTTTAATAATATCCCGGGTATGTTCTTCTGTACATTTCGCGCGTAATTCCACCTTTTCTTCGGGGTAACGAGCCTCGATATAATATACCGTTAACCGTCGTAAATAATCGATCACGTCGTTATCTAATTCCTCAAGAACGCCCGCAGCTTTCGCAAGGGCTACCAGGTCATGTTTACGCGGCGGTACTTTCTCATACCGCTCATAATATACCGCTTTAAGTGCTTTCTCAAGGGCTTGTTGACATAGGAATATTGCCCATAAATAGCGTTTCCCCTCAAAGTTATATTTTGCGGTATCTAAATCCTCTGCGGCAATTTTTAACCATGCTTCGGCTTGTTTTTTCATAAAACCACCTGTCCCAGGTTCATATACAGCTTTTTCCACCTAAAAACATGGTAGCATATGATATTACGGAAATCAATTATACAACCTTTATCTCCAGGCCGGCCACCAGAGCATCATCTACGCCTTTCTCTTTCTTACATCTAGCTCTCCATATTGCTTGCCGGACCGTTATGCCCAGTTTCTTCAATTCTGCCACCAGCATTCTCTTGCCCCTGGCTACTTCTTTATTCGTTTCCTGGTCCCTGTCGTAGGTGATTACCACTTCTCTTGCCCTCAGTTCGACCACCACCGGGACCAAGGGTTTCCAGGAAGTAGCGCCCTGGGCGCCTATGACCACCACGCCGAGGTAAGCCGCGCAATATCCGCCTTTAATTGCCCTTCCGTAATCCAAACCCACCCGTCTTTTACTTCCCTTGGCCTAGCCACATGGGCGGGAGTACCGCAGGAGCAATCGCCCCGGTCGCTCTGTCCGCTAAACAGGCTTATTTACCCGGCAGGCAGGGCTATAATACGCCCGGCTATTCCTTATGTCGCCACACCCGCAACTTCAAAGATGCGCCTTAACACTTCCTCCACTTCGTTCAAGACCGCCATAATGGCCTTCATGGCCTTCTTTGGCTCCTGGCCGGCGTAATGCTTGATATACTCCCACCGTGCCAGAGGTACCCTTTCGCCCCGTATAGCTCGCATAAAACACAGGCCACCGTTTCCGCTACAATCTCCTGGTCCTGGTGCTGGCCGCCCTTCAGAGTCCGGATGGTGTTATGGACCGCATGGGCCAGTTCATGGAAAAACGCGTCCACATCATGGGAGTAAAGGATTACCTTGAGTGTAAAACCGGATTTGCAAGAGAACGCGGTGCCGGAACTGGCAAACTAAATGCCCTTTTCACGGTGGCGCGACTAATACCACAATGCGCAGCAATATTGGAAATAGAGGGGAAAGCTACCCGGTTTTCCCCTGCACATCTTGCGAGATATAGCCTTACCACCAGGGCATAACAGGAAAGGTTACAATCGAAGATAGTATTGCTTTCCCAGAACCAGTTCTTCCTCCTGCCATCTCGCCTGGACAGTTCCCGGGCAGCCTCTTCCAGGCTCTCTCTTTGTTGAGCCCATTTTTGGGAGAGACTCTGTTCTTTACGCTTAGGCCTTGGGCAAATGGGCTCCTCTTTGGGGAGAGATAATCGTATAATAAAGGATATACGACAAGTTGGAGAACGACCGGGATAAGAAGGGAGAGCTCTTGGAAGGTTTTAAGCTGCTGCTGGTATTTGTTTTAATTATGGTCTTGCTGGTATGGCGGGCTCCCTTGGGGCCGGTGATGCTGGGAGGGGCCGTCCTCCTGGCCGCTCTTTACGGCGTCGGCCCGGCGGCTTTTTTAGGGATGGTCTGGCGGGCCACCCAAAGCCCCACCACGTGGGAACTGGTAGTCATTTTGGCCTTAATCATGATCTTGGAGCATTTTCTGGGCCAAGAGGGTTACCTCCGGAGGATGCTTCGGGGGTTGGAGGGGCTCTTCCGGGACCGGCGGATAGTTATGGCCTTAATACCCGCTTTTATAGGGCTGATGCCCTCGGCCGGCGGTGCCCTCTTTTCCGCCCCCCTGGTCGGGCAAGCGGCAGACAGCAACCGGATTACCGCCGAGCAAAAGAGCTTTGTGAACTACTACTATCGGCATATCTGGGAGTATTTCCTACCCCTCTACCCGGGAGTGCTGCTGACCTCCCGCCTGAGCGGCGTGCCCCTAACTCAATTGATAGCCTCTTTGGCTCCTTACGGCCTTTTAGTCATCCTTCTGGGGCTGCCTGCCCTGCTACGGGTTGCAACCTTAAAGGGAGAAGAGGAAGCACCTGTTGACCGGTGGGCCGTAGCCCGGGAACTTTTCCTTAGCACCCTGCCTATTCTGGTAGTGCTGGGATTGGTACTGGCAGCGCACATAGGAGTAGGCAGTGCAGTGGGAGCGGTTCTGGCTGCCCTACTACTATATCACCGGTACACGCCTGCCAAATTGTGGCACCTTTGCCGGGAAGCCATTTCCCTCAAGACCCTTGTGCTGGTGTGGGGGATTATGGTCTTTAAGCAGGTGCTGGTGGACACGCGGGCGGTGGAGGGTTTAACCCCCTTGCTGGCCACACTGCCGGTACCCCATTTCCTGATTTTCGGCTTGCTGAGCTTCTTGGTGGGCATGTTGACGGGGCTCATGGTTGCCTTCGTAGGCATTATTTTTCCCCTTGTAGCCGCCGCCCTGGGAGACCAGCTGAGCCTGCCGATGGTGGTATTTGTTTTCATTTCCGGGTTTACGGGTACCATGTTAACCCCCCTCCACCTTTGTCTGGCGTTGACGGTGGACTTCTTTAAAGCCGATTTGCTTAAAGTTTTGCGGATGCTGGCCGGTCCGGAGGCGGCTCTAATGGCCGTGGCCCTGGTGGCTTATTTTCTGTGGTAAATGTGGCGACGGGCACTTTACCCGGGTAAATTATCCTACTTGGCATGCGGGGAGTGAAGAATGGTGGCTGAATACTTTATCGACAGCTTAGGGGAAATGTGCCCTATTCCCAACATCAAAGTGCGGGAAAAGCTAAAAGAACTCCAGGTAGGGGATGAGATCATCCTGGAGACGGATCACAGCTGCGCCAGCACCACCATCATCAACGAAATGCGCCGTAGGGGCTATAAGACCAGGGTAGAGGAAGTGGATACGGGTATCTGGCGGGTTATTATCCGGCGTATAAAATAATCAGCAGAATCCCCGGTTAGGTGAACGAAGAAAATTGACGAAGGCCTTAGCCAGTTTAGTTTGTACCCTTTCTTTATAATAGGCCAGGTAAATCTTTTGGGTAAAGGATACTCCCTCCAGCTGAAGAGCCAGCAGCGCCTTGGTGTAGAGTTCTTTTCTCAAAGCCAGGCGGGACATGATGGAGATGCCCACTCCTGCTTCCACGGCAGCTTTAATAGAATCCACGTTGGCCAGTTCCACCACGACATTCAACTGAGAAGGATCTATGTTAAGGGAACGGAGGGTTTCTTCTATATCCTTCCGGGTACCTGAGTCGGCTTCCCGCATAACTATGGGCTGTTGTTTAAACTCTTCCACACTTATGGTGGTACGCCCCTGCCAGGGGTCCTTATTCGGGGCGATGATAACCAGTTCATCGGTGGCCAACTCGCTTTTCACAAAGGGGCCCTTTAAATCTTTTCCCTCAATTAGGGCAATATCGACGTGGCCCTCCTTCAAGTCGTGCAGAATCTGCTTGCGGTTGCCCACCTTGAGCTTAAGCCTGGCCTCGGGGAATTTTTCTTTAAAGAGGCAAATGCTGCAGGGAACGGCATAGCTCCCGATAATGGAAGTGGCGCCGATGGTGAGATTCCCGCTCACCGAAGCCCGCAGGTTCTCCATGGTGCCCTCTAATTGGTCATAGAGGGCCACGATTTTGCGGGCGTAATCATGCAGCACTTCGCCCGCCTCGGTGAGGGTAACCCCCCGATTGGTACGCTCGATTAACTGGATGGCGAAATAGTTTTCCAGATGCTTCACCTGCTGGGTAACGGCAGGTTGGGTAAGGAAAAGGCGCTGGGCCGTTTCCGAGAGGCTTCCTGCTTCGGCGATGGTTACAAAAGTCCGCAGGTAATTAAGGTTCATGCCCTCCCACCTCAGATATAAGCTACTCTTATAGTAGCATAAGGAAAGCTAAATTTACAAGGGTGGGAGGGAATGTTATAGTGGCGATAGTGAAGGCCTTCACAAGTTTTATACGAGGCGGAGGTGCAAAAATGTCACAAAGTGAAGTTTCCCTTCGATCCCGGGTAAGTTCGCGGGCCCGGCCGAAGAAGAGCCAGCTGGCCTACGGGTTGGCCGTCCTGGCTCTGGTGGTGGTGCTGGGGATCTACTTGGGCAGCCTGAAAATCAGCCTAGCGGCTAAATGGATCATCGGTATTGCCTTTGGCCTGATCCTCCAGCGTTCCCGATTCTGCTTTACCGCTTCCATGCGTGACCCGGTGCTCACCGGGAGCACTTCCCTGGCCCGGGCCGTGCTTATAGCCATTGCCGTGGCCACCGTAGGTTTTGCCGGGTTCCAATTCTCTGCCTATATGAATGGTAAACCCATCCCGGGCTTAATCAGCCCTGTGGGCCTGCACACGGTAGTAGGAGCCATTCTATTCGGCATCGGCATGGTCATCGCGGGCGGATGTGCCTCGGGTACCCTGATGAGGGTAGGCGAGGGTTTCGTAATGCTCATGGTGACCCTGGTATTCTTTGTCGTGGGTTCCGTGCTGGGGGCCATACATTTGGGCTGGTGGCAGGGCTTTTCCGTCAAGTCTTCGCCCGCCGTATTTTTGCCCAATGTTTTAGGATGGCCTTTGGCCTTCTTTGGCCAGCTCGCCCTGTTGGGTGCCTTGTATTGGCTGGCCACTTGGTGGGAATACCGCAAAGTGGAATAAAAGAAAATACTTTAAAGTTTTGGGAGGTAGATTGATATGGCCGAATATGTTTTGGATGCCCTGGGAGAAGCCTGTCCCGTCCCCTTAATCCGCACGGAGAAAAAGATGAAGGAACTCAAGGTGGGGGACATCCTCATCGTCCAGGTGGATCATAGCTGTGCCATGAAAAATGTGCCCGAATGGGCCCGGAAACAGGGCTACAATGTAGAACTGGAAGAAGTGGAAGAAGGGCGCTGGGATATTATAATCGAGAAGACCAAGTAAAGTTGGCGGGTAATTCCTAAACTCACCCTTGGGAAAGGAGGCAGAACAATGAGCAGGTACCGGGAAGAAGTGCAAAAGTTAAAAAACGCTCTTTTGAAGGAGGCCTTACCCTACTGGCTGGGTGGAATTTTGCTGGGCATTTTGAATATCACCCATTTTGTCACCTTCGGGGTGCCGCTGGGGATTACTACTGCTTTTACCAACTGGGGCGCCTGGATTGCCAAGGCTTTAGGCTTTCACCCGGAAAATTGGGCTTTTTACCAGTCTCCGGCCAATGCCAAGATGCTGGCCGACGGTTTCCTCAACGACGGCGGTTCTATTATGAACATAGGTATTATCCTGGGAGCCCTTTTAGCTACTTTGCTAGCCTCCCAGTTCAGGATTAAAAAGATTAAAAACTACAAACAGGTAATTGGGGCAGTCGGCGGCGGAATCTTAATGGGCTACGGCGCCCGGATTGCCTACGGCTGAAACATTGGGGCACTGTTTAGCGGCACGGCTTCGATGTCGCTTCACGGCTGGGTGTTTATGGTGTTCCTTTTTGTAGGTGCCTTCTTCGGTTCCCGGATCCTCACCAGATACCTTATTTAGCAACCGTCAGGCAGCCGGAAGGGTCCCACTGCCTGGGCGATATTTTTTGAGGAGAGGGGAGGCAAGGGTCCGTGGGAGAAAAAAGGATCGAAGAATATGATGTAGTTATTATCGGCGGGGGCGCAGCCGGGATGACGGCGGCCATTTATACCGGTCGGGCCCGCCTCAAGACCATATTGTTGGAGAAAACGCTGCTGGGCGGCCTGGCTACTTACACCAACGAGATTGAAAATTACCCCGGCTTTCCCGAGGGCACTACCGGCCAGGGCCTCATGCAGCTCTTCGAGCAGCAGGCCAAGAAGTTCAACGTCAAGATAAAGCTGGCTGAAGTGAAAGAAGTGGATCTGGAAGGAGATACCAAAATAGTAAAGACTTTTCGCACCGACTACCACGCTAAGACGGTCATCGTGGCTACCGGTGGCCGGCCGCGTTTGACGGGCGCCAAGGGGGAAGAAAAATTCCTCTTTGGCAAGGGCATTTCCTTCTGCGCCACCTGTGACGCGGCCTATTATACAGGAAAAGAAGTCATGGTAGTGGGCAGCGGGGATGCGGCCATCGAAGAAGCCATCTTCCTGACCAAATTTGCCAGGAAGGTGTATATTTCGGTCATCCACGAGGAGGGCATCATGGACGCCAACAAGGTGGCCCAGGAACAGGCCCTCAAAAATGAGAAAATCCATTTTATATGGAATACCATGGTGGATGAATTTGTAGGAGAGGAGACCCTGGAGACGGTCATCCTTAAGAACATTAAGACCGGCGAAAGGCTCCCGGTCAGGGTGGACGGCTGTTTCCTCTTTATCGGCTATGAGCCGGATACCGCAATCTTCCGCGGCATCTTGGACATGAACGAGCGCGGTTACATCCTTACCAATGAAATGATGCAGACCAACATTCCCGGCGTATTTGCGGCGGGCGATGTCCGGGAAAAAATCCTGCGCCAGGTGGCCACGGCCGTGGGGGATGGAGCAGTGGCCGGCTTTATGGCCGAACGCTATATCGCGGAAACCGACTATTTTAACAGCGAATTCCGGGATGTTCGAGGGCCGCAGCTGGTTTTTTGCTACGATCCCACCGACGCCTGCTGCCGGAGTTGGATGCCGATTATAGAAGATCTCGTTAAGAGACATCCCCAGATCAAACTCAGCAAAATCGATGTATACAAATCCAAGAGTCTGGCCGAAAGGTTGGGGGTCAAGGGAGAGCCTTGCGTGGTCCTCATGCAGGACGGCGCTATCGCCCAAGTTTTATCCCTGGAGGGATTATCCCCGGGAATCGTTGAGGAGCGGATTAAGACTTTATCCGCCTAGTAATTCATCTACCTAGGGGCCTGGCCGAGCAGCCAGGCTTTTTCTACTTGGCTATCTTTACCATCGTATAAGCCTTGCTGGATTGGTTGATTGGGCAGAAAAGGTTGGTTTTAAGGTTGGTTTTAACCATTATCTTGTTGCTATGGATTTTTCCTCCAGAAAGCGTTCCAGCCGGTCCAGGCCTTCCTTTATATTTTCCAGCGAATTGGCATAGGAAATACGCAAATATCCTTCACAATGGCGGCCAAAGTCGATGCCAGGGGTCAGGGCTACCCCCGTCTTTTCTAATATTTCCAGGGCAAAGGAGTAAGAGTCCCTTGTGTATTTTTTTACGTTGGCCAGGGCATAAAAAGCTCCGGTGGGTTCTACCTGCGTGGCGATCCCCATGGCCTTAAGCCTCCCCAGGAGGTAACGACGGCGTGCATCGTAAATCCGGACCATTTCGGCTACGTATTCGTCACATTCCCGCAGGGCGGCAACAGCCGCGGCCTGCACAAAGGAACCCGCACAGATGAAAAGGTTCTGCTGCAGTTTCTGCAGGGCACGGACGAAGGGAGGCGGGGCGATGACATACCCCAGGCGCCAGCCGGTCATGGCGTAGAGTTTGGAGAAGCCGTTGATGACAAAGGCGCGGTCGGTGAACTCCAGGATGGTATGCTCCCGGCCTTCGTACACCAGCCCGTGGTATATCTCATCCGAAATAATGTAAGGGCCCAGCTCTGAAAGGGCCTTTAAATCGGTCGCGCTAAAGACGGTACCCGTAGGATTGGCGGGGGAATTGACCATGATGGCTTTGGTTCTAGGGCTTAAATGAGGGCGGATATCTTCGACCCGGTACTTGAAGCCATCTTCTTCCCTCACCGGAACAAAAACCGGCCTACCCTCGGTGTAACGGATAAAATTGGGATAACAGGCATAATGGGGGTCAGAAAGAATGACTTCGTCCTCTCTTTCCAGAAGCACGCTCAAGGTTAATAACAAAGCCGGTGAGGTGCCGGAAGTGACCACTATCTGCTCTGGCGATACACTTACCCCGTATTTCCTGTGGTAGTGACGGGCTATTTCTTCCCTGAGTTCCGGCTTCCCCAGGCTGTGGGTGTAATGGGTATCGTCCTCTTTTAAAGCGCGCCAGGCCGCTTCTTTAATGGGTTCCGGGGTAGGGAAATCGGGTTCGCCGATTTCCAGGTGAATAATATCTGCTCCCCGCGCCTCCATCCCTTTGGCTTTTTCCAGGATGTCCATGACGATGAAAGGAGGCATTTCCTGGGCTTTACGGGCAATGTCCCTATCTTGCCTGCTCAAACTATCTCACCTTCTTGGAATTATGGGCATTGTTTTTTTCGCTCCCTAAAAGGGCAAATCCTGCTAAGTTGGTGAAAAAGGGGGGGGAAATTTGCCGAAGATGGAAACCCGAGAAAGATGGCAAAAAGCTTACCATGGTATACGCAGGTACCCAAAAGAAAGGTTAAAATACGGGCTCATGAGCCAGCTTTTTGGCCATGTAAAAGGGAACTTCACCGGAGCCGGGCCAGAAAAGCCGGGTCTGGTGGATGCGGCTATAAGGTATCCTCCAGATGGGTAGAGTTCTACCTTGCCCTGGCTGGGACTCCCCGGCGCCCAAGCAGTGAGGGAAAAGCCTATTTTCAAGGCGGTTTTAATTATGACTCATATGTTCAGAAAACGGAGTGGATGTGAAGAGGGTCCGGCTGATGAAGTTATACGGCTATTAGAACCTCACATGCTGGAACAAGACCATGGCCAGCATGCCGCATAAGATGGTGAGGGCTATGCTGCGCGTTCTTATAGCTACCAGGCTGGTGGGGATAGCTGCTAGAAGGTAGGGATTTCCCACCAGGGCGAATTTCCCCTCAGGGAGAAATAAAGCAGGTGCCAGCAGAGCGGCCAGTACAGCCGCAGGAATATAGCTTAGCCAGCGCAAGAATATATCCGGCAGTTGTGTGCGGCTGAGCATGACCAGAGGTAACATGCGGGGTATATAGGTTACTAAAGCCATACCGAGAATAACTAACCAGATGTGCCCATCCACGGTTCCAAAGCCACTCCTATAGCAGCCGCCAAACAGGCGGCCAGGATAATATTCCAGTTGCCGGGCAAAAGCAGGGCAAAAGCGATGGATAAAGATGCTGCGATCCCTGCCACCAGCAGGGTCTTTTTATTTTTGAGCTGAAAAATAAGCAAGATGATAAACATAGCCGGCAGGGCAAAGTTAAAGCCTAAGCGATTGGGATCTCCCAATATATTGCCGGTCAGACCGCCCAAGAGGGAGGCCAGCACCCAGGAAAAATGGGACGTGAGGTGCAAGGCAAAATGATAGAAAAGGCTGGGCCTATGGTGAGTGTAATGGGCCATGGCCATGGCAAAGGTCTCGTCGGTGATTTCTGCCGTAAGTAAAGCTAAAAGAGCGGGATGGTAGCGTCTAAGATAGGGTACCAAGGAAGCGCTCATCAGTAAATGGCGCAGGTTAACTAAAAAAACAGTAAAAATGATGGAGGAAAAGGCTGCGCCGCTGGCCAGGAGGCTGACAGCGATAAACTGAGCAGAGCCGGCATAAACGAGGAGGGACATTAGCACCGTAGTCATGAGGTCCAATCCAGCCTCGCGGGCCAACACACCGTAGACAAATCCCAGGGGTAAATAGCCCAGGACGATGGGAAAGGCGCTGCGCATGCCTCGCCCGATTTCTTCTCGCCAGTGCACTTCTTCAAGCCCCCTTGCGGCCTATATTACAATAAGCCCAGGAAGAAAGTCAATGAAGGGGGTAGCTACAATTTGTTTTTTGCACCGTTCCTTACCCGGTGCGCGGGTTACAGGAGGTACGGCGGGTATGCCGGCCGGAAGGCAAAATTGTTTTGCTGGAGCATGTCCGGAGCGAAAAGAGAATTCTGGGGCCTCTCATGGATTTGTTGAACCCCCTGGTAGTGTATCTCATCGGTTCGAACATCAACCGTCGCACAGTAGAGAATGTTAACCAAGCAGGCATAAAACTTGAGCGGGTGAAGGACCTGGCGGGAGACATCGTGAAATTAATTATAGGCAGGCCTTAAAAGACTTAAAGCGGCATAATACTTTATGACAGGGGAGTTTGAGTGTGCCCCCAAGTTTCTGGCATTATTTGCCTGTGAGGCTGAAGGGACAAGGGAGTTCAAACCAGGACCGGTAATTGGCATCCCCCCGGGTGGACGAAGGAGAAGTTCCAGGGGCTTCTCTGGAGTGGTCGTTGGCCAAGAATATGGAAACCCTTCAGGCCATTTTTACCGACTGCCAGGACGTCGTATACCGGCGGTTACGAATCGGGGACCCGGACGGCAGGGCCGCAATGCTCATTTATCTGGAAGGCCTGGTAGATCGGAACATTATTGATACATATAAACAGGGGCTTAGCTTTGGAAGTTTGGGGCCCGGAACGCCGGGGAATAGAAGAGCCGCCTACGGAATCCCTGGTTCGCGGCTCCCGGGAGGGGTTTTCGGAGTCTTTCCGTACCAATACCTCCCTTCTGCGCCTTAGAGCCCCAGGCGAGCCTTGAGGGGGCCGGCCTGGTTGCGGCTGACCGGCACTTCACTGTGTTGCTTATCGGAGAGGATTAAGGTATAAGTGCCGTTAAAAAAGGGCACGATCTCTTTGACTTTCGTAAGGTTAACGATATAACAGCGGTGAGTGCGGAAGAAGACTTTCGAGTCCAGGCGCGTTAACAGCTCCTTTAAAGTAAAGCGGCTGGAGTAATGTTCGGCAAAGGTTTTTAAATAAACGCTGTCGTCCTGGGTATAGGCATAGTACAGCTCATCCTGGTCCAGGAGCAGCGTCTTGCCGTCCTTTTCCACCGGGATGCGGTTCAGTGTAGCTTCGACCTTTTCCTGGGATGAGGCCTCTCTAGTCGTTACCTGGTGCGGGGTCTGGCCCTGCTCCAGCAGCCTTCGGACTTTCTCTAAGGCCTGGCGCAGGCGCCGGGGTTCAAAGGGCTTCAAAAGATAATCCACGGCGTTCACTTCAAAGGCCTGCAAGGCGTATTCCTCGTAAGCCGTTACAAAGATAACCAGGGGCGGGTTGGGTCGCTCCTGGATAGCCCGCGAAAGCTCCAGGCCGTTCATACCCGGCATGTTGATGTCCAGGAAAACTACCGTATAGTCCAGAGCGCTTATGAGGCTTAAAGCCTCTTTGGCATTGGTGGCTTCGCCCACAATTTCTACGTCTTTAAATTCTTGAAGCATGAAGCGCAGCTCCTGCCGCGCGGGATATTCATCATCTACGATCAAGGCCCTCAGGTTCATGGTTATTCCCCCCTTAGCTAGAATTGGCTGCCCGGCTTTGGGTAAGGATAGTGTCTCTGGGATCTTCCACCGCCTTGGGCAATTGGATGACGGGGACGCGCAGGTATACTTCCGTCCCTTTGTTTACCTCGCTTTTAAGTTTCAACCCGTATTCCGGGCCGTAAAGGCTCTGGAAGCGCAGGTTAACATTGCTCAGGCCCACACCGTTACCCGAACCACAACCCGGCTGGAGCACATGGGGCAGTCTTTCAGGGGGGATGCCCACCCCGTTATCGCTCACCGTAATGTGCAGTTCCCCGCCCCGCAAGCGGGCCGTGATTTTAACTACCCCCGGCCCCTCCTTGGGCATGAGACCGTGGTTAACGGCATTTTCCACCAGCGGCTGTAGACTGAGTACCGGGAGGTGGTAATCAAGCAGTTCAGGGGGTACGTCCTGGACATAGCGAAATTTATTGCCGAAGCGGGCCTTTTCCAGGGTAAGATAATTGCGCACATAGGCCAGCTCTTCGCTCAAGCTCGTAAAGCTGCTGCGTCGGTTGAGAGTCTGGCGAAAGAGGCCGGCCAGGCGCACCAGAAGGCGTCGCGCCCGTTCGGGATTGGTACGTACGAAATTAATTATGGTATTAAGGGTGTTAAAGAAGAAGTGTGGGTTGATCTGGGCGTTCAGGGCTTCCAGTCGTGCCTCTACCAGCAGTTCACGCTGCCGGTCCAGTTCCGCCAGCTCTATCTGCAAGCTCAACAGCTCCGCCAGGCCGATGGCCAGGCGAATAACATGGGGAGGGAGCATGCCCTCCTGGGTCTGATAGAGTTTGAGGGCCCCCACTATTTCACCGCGACATTTGAGGGGGACGATGACCGCGGCGGCCAGGGGGCACTCACAGTAATGATAACGAGGGCAATTAAGCCCACGAGTAGAGTGAACCACCTTATAACGGCCGGTGGCAAGGACTTCCTTAGTGGCCTCGGTCAGGATGCGCTCGCCCGGCGGGTGCTTTTCACATCCGGCACCCAGGAAGGCCAACACCCTTTCTCGATCGGTAATGGCCACGGCCCCTACTTCGGCAATGTTTTGGATGATTTCCGCCGTTTTGGCCGCCGTAGTCTCATTGAGGCCCCGCCGCAAGTAGGGCAGGGTCTGGTGGGCGATCTGGAAGGTAGGGTCCACCGGAGTTTCCACGACCGGTTCCGCCTTTTCTTCTAGAGCGCTGAGGCAGGGAGGAATGAGGTAGCGCAAGAGAATAATCACGGCTACTCCGTTTATCCCGGCAAAAAGAAGGGCGGCAGGCATCCATGCAGTTTTAAGCCAAAGGGCGGCCCCCAGGGTTTCGCTTATAGTCAAGGCCAGCGCACCGGTAATGAACACCAGGGAACGCATCCGCATCACTCCGCGTGGATATTAAAAAATTAAGAAAACAGCATCCATTATCTTGTAATTCTATGCTACACCCGCCGGCTCATCCTGTCAATAAACTTTACATATTCCCTGAGTTATCCCCACTTTTTGCAGGGCAGGCCTGCTTGGGCTGGAAGCGAGCGACTAAACCTGAGCGGTAGCCAAACTTAGCGAGGCGAAAGGCGGAGGCAGGCCCGAGGCCATGGATGGCCGAGGCCGGCAACTGAGACAGGAGGTCGAATTTGCCGGGAAGCCTGCCGGAGCCTTGAGCCAAGCGCTAGTTTGGCCCGCGAGGGAAGCCATAAGCGAGCGAAAGCCAAGCAGGCCTGAGATCAAAACTGGGAATACGTCAGACATATTCCGCCTTGCCAGTTCGTGCCGGAGCCGCCTGGGAGCGACGACCCTTAACTTTCCTTGCGGAAGGGGTCCAAATGGTGGTGAAAAAACAGTAACCACCCAGGGGGCAGGTGAATACACTACAATAGGTTAAATACTAACCTTGGAATGGAGGAGTAGCATATGGCCGACACCGGTTTGGGCTTCTTGCGCGGCAGGTTTGCCTTTATCCTGTTCCTGATCCTGATTCTTCTCTTCTTTGGCGACGATTAATTGGGCCGGCTTCCCTCTTGGGGGGACTAAACTTTGAATAAGGAGGCTTCTCTATGGGCGGAGGATTTTTCGGACCCGGCTTTTTTGGCGGTAGGTTTGCCTTTATCTTGTTCCTGATCCTCATTTTGCTCTTCTTTGACAGCTAGTTCACGGGCACTTGCTTTGAAGCTCTGATAGGCAGCCAACAAGACAACAGCCCTTCTACCGCCGCTCTGGCGGTAGAAGGGCTGTTGATTTTTTTCCGGCTCCAGGTAGAGGGGGGCGGTGGCCAAAGATGCGGGAACGGATATCGTTGATGCGCTCTTGCAGGGCATGGGCGCTAAAGCCGGCAAAGACTACATTATGCACGGCGCCGATGCGGGTACAAGCCAGTATGGCAATGGGCAGCTTGGGAATCATGGGAAGATAAAGGGTTACGCGGTCGCCCCGGTTTACGCCCAGGGAGCGCAGGACGGCAGCGAATTTGTTGACTTCCCGGGACAGGTTGCGGTAGGTCAGGACGCAGAAGTCGCCCGGCTCACCTTCCCAGATTAAGGCCGCTTTATTGCGCCGCCAGGAAGTTAAGTGCCGGTCCAAGGGCATTTTTACCTTCCCAGCGGTAGCCGGCAGGTATTCGACTTTTTTTGCCGAAAAGAGATAAAAGAGGCGCATAAGGGCAGATAAAAGTGAGGTATAATGGAAGGTAATGGCAGGCCAGGTCCTGATACTGCGACTTGGCTCGGGAAAGAAGGGCGGGAAACCAGCCCCACAGGAGGAAGTAAGAAATGCCCCGCATCGGCATAGATATTATTGAGATTGAGCGTATTGAGAAGGCCTTAGACCGACACCCGCGCTTCTTACAGCGGGTTTTCACCTCCCGGGAACAGGCTTATTGCCGGGGCCAAAGGCGGCCGGGGGCGTCGCTGGCTGCGCGCTGGGCGGCCAAGGAGGCGGTGTTTAAGGTCTTGGGTTTGGGCTGGGGTCAGCTGAGCTGGAAGGATGTGGAGATTATCGTCGGTGACCACGGCCGGCCTCAAGTGATGCTCCACGGCCGGGGGGCAGAAGTCGCCCGGGAAATGGGGATTGCAGGCATCGACTTAAGCCTTTCCCATAATGGCAACATGGCTGTGGCCGTCGCCATAGCGGACAGGGGGTGACCGAGATATGTACCTGGTGACCGCAGCCGAAATGGGCGAAATCGACCGTTTGGCGAGCCGGGACTATTTTATCCCTAGCATTGTCCTCATGGAAAACGCGGGGCTGCGGGTGGTGGAATCCATCCGCCGTTATTTTGGCGGCACAGCCCGGGGAAAGCGGGTGCTCATCTTTGCCGGCAAGGGCAACAACGGAGGAGACGGGGTGGTAGTAGCCCGCCACCTCCACAATGAAGGCGCAGAAGTGAAAGTCTTCTTGCTGGCCCGTCCGGAAGAATTGCGGGGAGATCCCCGCACCAACCTGGAAATTTATCAAAAAATGGGGGGCAAAGTTTTTCCCCTTCTGGAGCAAAACCACCTGCAGCGGGCCGACATCGCCCTTCTGTATGCCGATCTGGTGGTGGATGCCATTTTTGGTACGGGCTTTAAAGGAGCTGCCCTGGGCGTGGCAGGCGAAGTGATTCAACTGATTAATCGGGCGGCAAAGCCGGTAGTGGCCGTGGACCTGCCCTCCGGTCTGGAAGCCGATACCGGCCGCAGTCACGGCCCTTGCATCCGGGCCACCTGGACGGTGACCTTTGCCCTGCCCAAATTGGGCCTCGCCCTGGAGCCCGGAGCGACCCTGGCCGGCAGGGTGGAAGTAGCCGATATCGGTATCCCCCGGCAGCTCATTGAAAGCCGGGGATTGAAAGTTCGCCTACTTACTTCCGACTGGTGCCGGGATCATTTAAAACCCCGGGAGCCCACGGCCCATAAAGGGTCTTTCGGTCACGTTCTAGTAGTGGGCGGTTGCCGGGGCATGACGGGAGCCCCGATCCTGACGGCCATGGGAGCCCTGCGAGCAGGGGCAGGGCTGGTGACGGCGGCCGTGCCGAGGAGCTGCCAGGGGGTCGTGGCGGCCGGGGCGGCGGAAATCATGACCAGGGGCTTGCCGGAGACGCCGGACGGAGCCCTGAGCCGGGAAGCTCTGCCTTTTATTCTGGAAATGTTGGAACGGTGTCAGGTACTGGCTATTGGCCCTGGCCTGTCACGGGACCCGTCCGCCAGCCTCTTGGTCCGGGAACTGCTCCCCCAGGTACGCTGTCCGGTGGTTGTTGACGCCGACGCCCTGAATGCCCTGGCTGATGATTCCAAGTGGCTCTGGGAGCCCAAGGGTGAGGTGGTCGTGACACCTCATCCCGGAGAGATGGCCCGCTTGAAGGGTACCACGGCGGCCAAGATCCAGGAAGACCGCTTGTCCACGGCCGCCCGGGCGGCCCAGGAATGGCGGGCTGTAGTGGTGTTGAAGGGGGCGCGGACCATCATCGCCTGCCCGGCGGGAGATACCTATGTGAATCCTACCGGCAATCCGGGCATGGCTACTGGAGGCAGCGGAGACGTGCTAACCGGCATTATTGCCGGGTTGATAGCTCAAGGGCTAGCTCCCGGCACAGCGGCCGCCATGGGCGCTTATCTCCACGGTGCCGCCGGTGACGAAGCGGCTAGGCTGAAGGGACAACGCGGCCTGGTGGCCGGCGACCTGCTGGCCTTCCTGCCAGCCGTCCTGGGTAAATTAGAGGCTGAAAACTGAAAAATAGAGGAGGTTGTCAAATAGAATGTCGAGGCCGGTGTGGGCCGAAGTTGACCTGCGAGCTATAGCTCATAATACGCGGCAGCTAAAGAACCTGCTGGCTCCCCGGACAGAACTCATGGCCGTTGTGAAAGCCAATGCCTACGGGCATGGGGCCGTACCCGTGGCCAGGACAGCTCTGGCCAGCGGTGCTTCTTGGCTGGGAGTGGCCACCTTGGACGAAGCTTTGGAGCTGCGCAGAGCCGGTTTACGGGCCCCTATCCTCATATTGGGCTACTTATCTTTAGAGGATGCCCCGGTAGTAGTGGAGGAGGGTATTTCCCAGACCGTATTTAATCTGGAACAGGCCCAGGCCCTGTCCCGGGCGGCCTTAGCCTTAGGCCGGCCGGCCAGGCTCCACCTAAAAATTGATACAGGTATGGGGCGCCTGGGAGTTTTTCCCCGGGATGCCGTCGACGTGGCGAGGGCCATATTGAGCCTGCCGGGGGTCGTCCTGGAGGGCATTTTTACCCATTTTGCTAACGCCGATGCCCGGGACAAAACCTATACATGGCAGCAGTTAAACGTGTTCGGCCAAATTCTGAATGAATTGGAACAGGAAGGAATAAGAATTCCCTGGAAGCATGCGGCCAACAGCGGCGCCATCCTGGACCTTCCGGCCACCCATTTCAACCTGGTACGGGCGGGCATCAGCCTCTACGGTCACTATCCTTCGGAAGAAGTGGAAAGGGGCAGATTGGATCTGCGGCCCGCCATGGCTTTTAAGACCCGGGTGGTTTTAATAAAGGAGGTACCCCCGGGCACCTATATAAGCTACGGCTGTACCTATTGTACCGCACGGTCCACCAGGGTGGCCACGCTGCCCGTAGGCTACGCCGACGGCTTTTCCCGACTGTTATCCAACCGGGGGGAAGTGTTGGTCCGGGGCCGGCGAGCACCGGTCATCGGCCGCATATGTATGGATTATTGTATGATAGACGTCACTGCTATACCCGGAGTACAAGCGGGTGATGAAGTGGTTCTTTTCGGCCGCCAGGGCGAGACGGCTCTGACCGCCGAGGAAGTTGCCGCCTGGCTGGGGACCATCAACTACGAAGTTTTATGCATGGTTTCCCATAGGGTGCCGCGGGTGTATTTATCCGAGGAATGCTGAGTTATCCCTAATTTTCGGTGGGAAGGTCTGCTTTGGATTGAAGGCAGGGATCTTTCCCCGAGGGCAAGTTTGGTTCGCGGGGGTTTCCGGAGCGAGCGAAAGCCAAGCAGGCCTAGAAGCAAAACTGGGGATGCGCCAGGACGAGCCATTTGCGCTGACGCGGAAATAAGAAAGGTGAAGGTATGAAGGGATTGGGGAAAAAATTTTACCCCGGGAAAG
>JAZHPA010000051.1:0-20306 GCA_051024685.1 Moorellaceae bacterium AZ2
TGGCTACCGCTCAGGTTTAGTCGCTCGCTTCCAAGCCCAAGCAGGCCTGCCCTGCAAAAAGTGGGGATAACTCAGCTAAGTCCCGCTGATGCTCATACTGGCGATGCGGATGCTGGGCGCCCCGATGGCCCCAAAAAAGGTGAGATCGGACCCCACCGCCTCAATGGATTTAAGCAGTCCAATTATATTGCCAGCTATGGCCACCCCCCTTACCGGGCCAGCAAACTGGCCGCTCTCAATCCACAACCCCATGACGCCCACCGAAAAGTCCCCGGAGATGGGGTTGGCCGTATGCATACCCAAAACATCAGTTACGTAGAGACCACGGGATACTTCTTTAATCAATTCCTCCGGTGTCCGGCCACCGGCTTCCAAGTAAAAATTGGTGGTCCCCACCTCGGGTGTAGCTTTAAAAGAACCGCGAGCACCGTTCCCGGTAGATCGTACCCCCTCTTTGGCCGCGGTATAAGTATTGTGCAGGAAGCCCTGCAAGATACCACCCTCTACTATAACCGTCCTCTGGGTGGGCACCCCTTCCCCGTCGAAAGGTGCGGAAGCCATTCCCCCAGCAAGACGTCCATCATCAATGATGTTAACTACGGGAGAAGCTACCGCCTCTTTAATCTTCCCCCGGAACAGGGACTTACCCTTCTGGACGGCGTCGGCGGCCAGGGCCGGAGCTATCATCCCCAGGAAATTGACGGTGACATAGGGATCGAAAATTACAGGAGCACGCTGGGTAGGTATCCTCTTGCCGCCGAGCAGACGTACGGCCCTGGTCGCGCCTTCCCTGCCGATTCTGGCCGGATCAAGGTCGGCTATCTTGAGGCTGTAAGTCAGGCCAAAGCCCGTCTGGCTTTCCTCTCCGTCCACCGCCACGACAAAAATACTGGCGCTGCAGTTGGCTCCGTAATAAGTGGCACCCACACCCCGGGAATTGGCCAGGGCTACGATATAGCGGCTGTCGCTGTAAGAGCAGCTTTCCGTGATCTTGACCCGCCGATCGGCTGACCGTGCCTGTCGTTCTATTTCCTTGGCCAGCTCGATTTTATCTTTTAAAGGCGTTTCCTCTATCTTAGGGTCAAAGAGTTCGAGGTGAGGGTAATCGGCCGGGGAAGGCAGGCAGTTGTAATCATCGGGGGTGGCTTTCCCGGCATTGGCCCGGGCCTGTTCCACCGTATCCTCCAGGGCGTTCCGGCTAAAATCCGTAGTATAAGCAAAGCCTACCCGGCCATCTATTATAACCCTCAGGCCTAAGCCCCTCTCGCGGGCCGTGGTGAGGGCTTCCACTTCTTGATTCCTTATCTCGATGCTCAAGTCCTCTCCGGCGGTAACATAGGCTTCGGCAGCCGCCCCGCCTTTTGAAGCTTTTTCCACCACCTCTTCGGCGAGAGCCAGGTATTCCTTAGCTAGTACTGGGTAATCCATCAGGCTTCTTCCTCCTCATCCAGGATACCTCCCACCACCATCTCCGGGATCCGTATGGTGGGCTGCGCATCCCCTACCGGCACTCCCTGCCCGTCTTTACCGCACGTACCCAGGCTGAAGCCCAGATCGCTACCCACCCGGTCCACCATCTTCAGCACTTCCGGCCCGTTGCCGGTCAGGGTGGCGCCCCTCACTGCCGGCCCGACCTGCCCGTTTTCAATGAGGTAGCCTTCGGCTACGTCAAAAACGAAGTCTCCATTGGTGGTGTTGACCTGGCCTCCGCCCATACGCTTTACCAAAAGACCCTTCTGGGTTTCCCGGATAATGGCTTGGGGATCGTCTTTACCCGGCGCGATGAAGGTATTGGTCATGCGGGGAATAGGCCGGTCCTTGTAGGATTCCCGCCGGCCGTTGCCCGTAGACCGGCGCCCTTCTTTGCGGGCCGTCAGGTAATCGTACATGTAATCCTGAAGTATCCCGTCCTTGATGAGTACCGTCCTCTGCCCGGGGTACCCCTCATCGTCAAACCTGAAAGAACCGTATTTGCCCGGGATGGTAGCATCATCTATCACCGTGATCAGCGGCGAAGCCACCTGCTGGCCCTTCTTGCCGGCGTACACCGAAAGCTGCTTCTGTACCAGGTCGGCCTCCAAACCGTGGCCGCATGCTTCATGGATCATGGTGCCGCCCGCCTCCCCGGCCATAACCACCGTCATCCTCCCCGCCGGGGCAGGCCTGGCCTCCAGCATCCGTATCGCTCTCCCGGCGGCTTTCCTGGCCAGCTCCACCGGGTCATTTTCTTCAAAGAGCTCAAAGCCTATTAGTCCACCGGCGGACTCGTAACCCGTCTGGATAATCTCTCCATCGCTGGCCACGGCATTGACCATAAAACGGCAGCGGATGCGCTGGTCCTCCACCAGCACGCCGTCGCTGTTGGCAATGGTGACCTCCTGGATTACATCGCCATAGGCCACGCTTACCTGAACAATGCGCTCGTCTACGGCCCTGGCTGCCTCGTTGGCCCGCCGGACCAGGGCCACTTTTTCTTCTATGGGTACCTGGTCAGGGCGTTTCTTTACCTGGAAATCCCAATTGGGCTTTGGCCTTTGCCACTTAATCTCCGGTTTAGCCCCTTGACCGCCCGCCGCTTTCCCTATCTCGCGGGCCGTCTCCAGCAAACTTTCCCTGGTGATCTCGTTGGTATAACCGTATATAGTGTTTTCTCCCCGTATTACCCGGATACCCGCACCCTGGTCGAGGCCCGAGTGGACGCGCTCGATCTTGTTATCCTCGCAGCTTATCCCCGTGGTCCTGCGGCGTTCCAGGAAAATCTCGGCAAAATCCCCGCCCCCTTCCAGGGCGGCCTCTAAAACGGCTTTTAAATCATCCGGTGCGAGTAACATTGTTACACCCCTTACTTCCCCAAAGCCTTATACAGAATTAGAGTATTCAAAAGTATTTCCTAGTATAATTCAAGATGTAGTCAAATATTCCTCTCCGCGGTCAACAATATCATATCAGCCAGGGCCGCCTGCAGGCGATCGTAGTCACCCGGTCCTGCTTCCACCCATTCCACCTGGAGGATCAGCAGGTTCACTCCCGCAACATCTAATTCCACATACTGCGGATACCTGCCCGGCTTGACGGGAGAACTCACGAAGAGTTCCCGCTCATCGCCCTTTATGCGCAGTACAAAGTTACCCCTGCTGTTCATAGTCTCGTCCTCAACACCGATAAAACCCCGAAGTTTTAAGTACCCGGCCTGCAGGTCCAGTACCGCCTCGGCCTGGCTCCTGCTCTTTTCCAGGTCCACTACTATGCCGTGCTCAAATTGTCGCCCTCCTATGGCAATCTTTCGGCCGGCCGGGTAATAAAAGGGTCCCACATTGCGCAAAACCCTTATGCCCTCCAACCACGGAGCTCCGGCCCGGGCACGGCCGCTCCCACGGGAGGGGAAAACATATTCCAGAGCACCACTTTGTTCCTCATCCCTCGGGCTCCTGGCCTTTGCCGTATCCCCGGAGTCCGGAGGCGGCGAGGGCGGGGCGGCTGCAGCGGGGGTACTGGCAGATAGCTCCTCCTGGCGACCGGTTAATCTATTCTCCAGGCCCGCAGAATCTCTCCCCATACTGCCCCCGGCGAGGGGTAAAAATATATCGGGCCGGTTCGAAGGCAAAAGAGCTACGGCCCGGCCAGCCGCAGCACCTTCACCATCTAGAGCATAAAAATCCAAAATAAAGCTCGCCTCCACCAGCCCTGCGGCTCCAGCCTTAGCCGATATTTTTAGGTCCCGCATCTGGGTTAGAGCAGGCAGGCTCTCTAACTGGTGGATATAATCCTCTACTTGAAGGTAGGCTCCCTCGACGGAAATCTGAAAGGGGTATACGACAAAACTTCCCCGTTGTTCCGGCTCCAGGGGCCGAAATGATAAGACCCGTACCCCCCTTTGCTGGGGTTGGGCTGCGGCCAAAAAAGTCTCCCTCTGCTGCAGGGTGAAGCCCGCCCGGCCCTGCAGCTCCTCCATTTCGGTTTCCGCCCTGGCCAATTCTTCTTTTAGCAGCCATAGCCGGCCAGCAGCCTCCCGGGCGGCTGCCAGTTTGGCGCTCTGGGCCGCCAGCTCTGCCTTGACTTGCCTATAATAAGGCAACTGGTGTGCCCAGACCACCCGGTAGGAAAATACTATAACTCCCGCCACCAGAAACAGGATAAGCCAGCGTTTCTCCCGGGGACTCAAGCTGCGGTATTGGGGCCACTTCACTTGAACCATTTCCTCCTGTTTTGTCGTCTAGGCTTAAGAGTTCGAACCACCGGTGAGCTGCTCAGGACTGCTCGAGCACCGCCCTGATGGTGAATTCCAGTATTGTTTTGTCCTCCGGGGCCGCCTGCACAGACTGGAGCTCGACCTCTTTCAAAAAGGAGAGGGCCTGCAAGGCCGTCAAAAATTCCCCTACGGCAGCCAGGGAAGTAGTCCTGCCGGTAAAAAAGATCTCCTGGGTGGAAGTGGCTTCTAGTCTAGTCATCCACACCCGGGCGGGCAAGGCAGCACTTAGGTCCGCCAATAACTTGGACCACCTTTGCCTGTTCTGCATTATTACTTCCAGCTCAGCTTTCTGCCGGCGGAGGCTGTTTATCCTCTCCTCGATCATCCGAGCCTCCTCTTCCTGGGGCTGGTAAAGGGCCAAATTATCCTTGGCCTCCTCCAGGCGCTTAACGCTGAGCCAGGTATTTGCCAGAAAGGCCAAATACAGCAGCAGTAGAACCCCACCCAGTAAGAGGACAGCCGCCACCTTCCCCCTCTGGCGGAAGAGGGTGGGGTGATGGGGCTGTACTTCCGGAGGGAGCAAATTGACCATTACCGGTTGGTGTTTGGCCATCTTATCCCCTGCTTTCCCTGAGGGCTAGACCCAGAGACACGGCAAATTCGGGCCCCAGGCCGTAGGGCGCACTCACTTCTACCGGGAGATCCAGCTCCATATATAAAAAATCCTTAAGTCCCTCCTGATAAGCTCCTCCTCCAGTGAGGTACACCTTGGAGGGGTTAAACCCCCTGCCGGTCTGGGACCGGTAAAACTCCAGGGACCGCCGGACCTCCTGGGGCAGGTCCAAGAGGGTATTGAAATCGTTGGGAGCATCTTCCGGCCGGGTTACCGGGACACCAGTGCTTATTCTCCGGCTGTAGAGTAGCCGGCCCTCCCTCACCAGCACCACCTGGCTCGAACTCGCGCCCAAGTCCAGAATGATGGCTTCTTCCCGCCCAGTTTCCGCTGCCAGAGCCCTGCACAGGGCGGCCGGTACAATGTCCAGGGCCACCAAGTCCAGGCCTGCCATTTGGTAAATGCGGTGGTAGGAAAGGGCCAATTCCCGGGGAGCGGCGGCCAGCAGGACCTGCATTTGACCCGTGGGGCCGGGTTCCGGGTCTAAAACGGCGCAGTCCAGCACCATGTCCTGGATCCCCATCGGCAAATATCTTTCCGCTTCGTAGCGGAGGCCGGAACGCAATTCCCTTTCCGGCATGGGAGGGAGCTGTAAATACCGTACTATCACCCGTTGACCATCGATAGCGCCCACCACCTTGCGCCCGCGCCAGCCCGTTTCCTCCACGGCCTGGACCAGGGCGGCTACTATCTCCTCTTCGTTATCAAGGCCCCCGGCCGGTACCCCCTTCACTCCCTTAAACACCTGCCCCTTATCTTTTAAAGCCACCGCCTTAATCTGAGCGGCTCCTATATCGATTCCCAATACGCCCTTGTTCCTGCGCCACACCGGCCACGCCATCCCTAACTTTCCTCCCACCAGGATTCTTGGACGAACTCCTGTCCCACAGGCCAGCTCTATTGGTGCTCCGGCCTCAAAATATGGGATTGCCTTCTTCCCAGGATAGTATCTTTAACTCGGTTAACACCCCTGTAAGCAAGTCCTGCGGGATCATCTCGTTGTTATACTTAATAGTCACATTTCCCCTGATATCCCCCTCCCCCTCGTCTCCTTTGCTTGTTCGTTTTTTCCCGAAGCTAAAGCCCTTGGCCAGTACTGCTCCTTCCACCTCCGCATTGCCCCTAACATATAAAGTGCCTTCCGTAATTATTACCGCCTTCACTTTATTGTTTTCTACGTCTACATCACCGAGGCAAATAATGGCAAGGGCATCGTCGGCGGAACCCGGTAGGAGATCCCCGGAAATGGTCACGTCCCCTTCGGCAACTATGATTGCCCGTCCGCGATAGCTACCGGAAAGGGTGAGATCCCCTCTCACGTAATATACTCCGTTACAGGTGATCGTCCCGCTCCAAAAAAGGTCCCCGTCATAATACTGGCCCTCCCGCCAGGCTTGCGCTTCGTAGTAGGTGAGATCTATCACCGGAAACTTCGGAAGATCCGTGAAACCCGCGTACACCTGGCCCTCTATCTTGTCCCGGCCCACCACATCTCCAGAGACATATACATCGGCTTCAATATCGGCCGAACCCGAGAGATAAAGATTTCCGTTGAGGAGCAGCCGGCCCCCACTCTGTCCCGTGCTTTCCAGAGAAAAATTGCCTTTTATATCCAGATCAAAGGTTGAATCCGGCAGGAGGCTTAAGCCCCCCATTAAACTCCGGGCATTCACCCAGTACAACGTGGCCCGGAGCGTCTTTTGGGCCCCGACAAACTTGCCCAGAGAAGTCAGTTCTACTTTGAAGCCCATCCCCTCGGCGGTCTTGTGCAGGGTGACCTCGTTAATTTCGCCGCCGGCGTAAGGGCCCTCCAGTTCTGCAATCCTCTCCTTCCGGTCTAAAGCAAATCCGTCCAGCCAGCCCGGATCTTCCCTCATCCTGGCTATGGCCCTTTCTATGCCTGCTTCGGCTATATAGTAAGCCTGCACCTGCTGTTCTTGGAGGCGGACGTTCCGGCGGTGGGCGCCCGTTATGCCTAGGGCTCCGGTGACCAGCACTAAAATCAGGGAAGTCATGAGCACCACAAACAGTAATGCCTGGCCCTTTTGGTCCCGCAAGAACATAGCGTCACCTTACAAACACGCTGGTAGTAAAGGTAGAGGCCTTGTCCTCTCCTCTGCCCGCTACCAAAGTGATCCTTATTAAGACATCCCGGGTAGCCCCTGGGGGGTCATCGGTAAAACGCAAGTCCTTTATGTAGCTGGCCACGGGATTAACTCCCCCGTCTTTCTGACGCATCAGCTGTTGCCGGGAGGTGTCGTGGTAATAACGTACCTGGGAACCGTCCTCTAAGGTGAAGGTAATGGAAGTGGCGCTAACCCCATTAATCTCCCGCGCCGTCCGGAGCTCCCGCACCATCCGGTCCAGGGCGACGCGGGCGTTTTCCTGGACCTCCACCCGGATTTCCTCGCCCCTAAACATTTGCGTTCCCCGGACGTAAAGGGCCAGGGCCGCACTGAGGGCTAGGACGAAAATGGTAACCGCTACCACCACTTCTACCAGGGTAAATCCGGCCCTTTTGCTCCTCAAAGCGGCTACCTCCAGCCTTTATCCGCCGTCAAGCTTACTTGCCTGCTGCCGCCTGCGTCTTCGTAGTACACGGTTACGGTTACGGTTTTGAGGTAACGGCCGGATTCCTGCACGGAGAGGCGGTAACTGAAAGACGGGTTTTCCACGAAGGCCACAGGTGGGTCCAGGGGACTGTCCGGTTCATCCCGGACCTCTTCAAAGGGCCGCTTCTTAATCTCTTCTATCTTTCCCTGGGCCAGGGCCAGGGCTATTAAATCTTCCTCAGAGGAGGCCGACCACCGGGCGGTAACAATAAGGTAATCCACCAGGGGTACCACGGCCACCACCAGAATGACCACGCTCACCACCACTTCTATAAGGGTAAACCCGCCCTCATTCTTAAGCATAATGCCCCTCCCTGCACCTCCCAGTTCTCCGGCGGCGAGGTGCTAACCCGCACCCTGCCCGTGATGGAGGCTACAATGACGTACATAAATCTCCCTGAAACCGTGTCCTGCAGCGTGACGGTACCTCCCGTGGGATAGGGCGTGCCCTTGACGCTAAAAGTGACGGCATTATCCTTAAAGGTAGTGGATACGATCTTCACAGTGGGCGGCAGGTACACCCGCTTTATAACCTGGGGCAAGGTATGTTCTTGGGCCTTCCGTACCTCGTAATGGCTGCCCCCGGCGGCAAAGAATACGTGGTACTTGTCGCTCTCTTCGTTCAGGGCCGTCTGCTGGATCTCCCGCAGGTCCTGGGCCATCTGACTGGCCACCACCTTAAGGCGGTAATAGGCCAGGGGTTTACGAAAGCTGGGAAGACTTATGGCCAGGACTACGCCCAACAGGGCCACCACTAAAGATATTTCCACCAGGGTAAAGCCTCGACCCGCTCCTCTACCCAAACTGCCCACCACCGCCTTTCCTCTGCCCTGGGGATGTCCCCGCTCAGCCAATCCAAAAGAGGCCCCAATACCAGGAGAGGATCCGAGGACCCCAGAAAAAGGCAATGAGCGCACCTGCACTTAAAAAAGGAGCTAAGGGCAAGGGGTCCTTTCGTCCCTTCACCCGCAAGGCCAGCAGGAACGCACCAGCGGCTCCGGCCAAAAACAGCCCCCAAAGAAGGGCCAAAAACCCCCAAGGCCAGCCCAAGAACAAACCCACCACCGCGGCCAGCTTTATATCGCCGCCGCCCACATTACCCCTGCTGGCCAGGGCCAGTAACCACAGCAGGCCACCCGCCGAAAGGGCCCCCAGGAAGCCGGAACCAATAGTAATTTCCCTATTCGACAGTAAAAATCCTCCTCCGACAGCCAGCCCTGTAAAAGTAAGCCTGTCGGGTATCAAATAGTGCTCCAGGTCGATGAAAGAGGCGGCAATCAATATGCAGGCCAGGCACAGGTATTTTACCAGCACCCAATCAAGCCCCAGGCGGTAAAAGAGCGCGGCAAAAACCGCGCCCGTTATGGCTTCCACCAGGGGATATCTTATGGAAATTTGCCCCCCGCAGTACCGGCAGCGACCTCGTAGAGTTATGTAGCTGAACAGGGGTATTAAGTCGTACCAGGCCAGCACTGTCCTACACCTGGGACAGTATGAACGCCCGAAAACTATTGTTTCCCCTCGCGGCAGACGATATATCACCACGTTGAGGAAGCTGCCGATGAGTAGGCCTGCAAAGAGGATTAAAGTAGTTATAATCATGAAAGTCTAGTAATGCCTCCAGTGTGAGAAGAACACACTTTTGAATATAGTTGAAATTAAAATCCTCGAGCTCGCAAACCCTTTTTCAATAAATACAATCCACTCTACTGTTCTTGTTCTTGACCAGAAGTAGCTGTTGGATTATCCCCTGCGTAATCGGGGTACAAGTCCCCTACGGAGGGTGGCATACTCTCCGTCGCCACTATATCATCATTCCGATTATTATTAATCGTCTCATGTCCATCAGGCCCATAGCTGGAAATTGTGAATTCTTTTTGGTTTTGACTTACCCAGTAGTAATAAGAATTACCCCACGGATCCTTGATTTTGCCCCAATTAATCCCTCCGGCTAAGAGAGCTTCTGCAAGCTCGTCCTCATCTTTGGGATATTTCGCCTTGCCACCGTTATCGTCCATGGCCCAGGTTTCAATCAGTGTCTTCATCGACTGGAGCTCAGCTTGGACTCTACCTATTCTGGCCCTATCGGTTTGTTTCATAAACTGGGGCAGAACAATAGCCACCAAAATGCCGATTATAACTACAACGACCATTAATTCCACCAAAGTAAAACCTTTTTCACCCTGCAAAGGCTTTCTCAACTTGCTGAGCATTCCTTTATATCCTCCTCTCTTTGCCAAAGTTCCTTTGGTCAACGATTTTTCTATAAGCGCCTAATCTTCTGCCTCCCCCTTACCTCACGCTCCCCACCACCTGGAATACGGGCAGTAGAACGGATACTACAATCACCCCTACCACACCACCCAGGCCCAGTATCAAGAGGGGCTCGATGAGGGAGGACAGCCGGGCGGCCATCTCACCCACTTCGCGGTCGTAGAAGGCTCCCAGCCTTGCCAGGAGGGCGTCTAAAGTACCTGTCTCCTCGCCCACGGTAACCATCTCTACTACCATGGGCGGGAAGACACCGCTTTCCGCCAGGGGTGAGGCTATGCTCTTCCCATCCCTTACCTGCTCCTGGGCCAGGGCTATGGCCTCGGCCAATATACGATTGCCTACCGTCCTTTCGACCACCTCCAGGGCCTGCAGAATAGGCACCCCGCTGTAGAGCATGGTGCCCAGAGTTCGACTGAACTGGGAAAGGAGAGCCTGATGTTTAAGACGCCCGAATACGGGAAACCGCAGTACGACTTTGTCCAGGATGTAACGCACCCTCTCCTCCTGCGACCACCTCCAGGCCGAATATCCCGCGGCTGCCAAGGCCACCGCCAACAAAGCCCACCACCGCCTGAAAAACTGGCCCAGCCCCAATACCGCCCTGGTCGGCCAGGGCAAAGGGACTCCCAGATTGGCGATTATATTGCTGAACATGGGCAAAACAAAAGTTATTATAAAACTTATAGAGAGAAGAGATACGATAAAGACTATCAGGGGATAGGTCATGGCCGACTTAATCTTCTCCTGAATCTCGTGCTCCCGCTCAAAGTGTTCGGCCAACCTTATAAGGATCTCGTCCAGGGCACCGCTCAACTCTCCCGCTTCCACCGAGTAGACCATTACAGGCGGGAATACCTGCGGCGATTTACTAAGGGCGGCGTGCAGGGGTTCTCCCTGCTGCAGATCTTCCACTACCCTATCTATACTCCCTTTCAGACGCGGATTGTCTTCCTGCCTGCTTAAGGTCCTTAAAGCGTTGACAATAGGTAGACCCGCCGCCAGCATGGTGCCCAGCTGGCGGCAGAACAGGGCGAGATCCCTGCGGCTTACGCGCCTTAAGAACAAAGGTCTTAAATAATCCGACTTCCAAAACCTTAAAAAACTAATCTCCGGCCCGCTCTTTAAAGGCCGCAGTTCGGTTATAAAAAGCCCCTGGTTTCTCAAGTGGCCGCCGGCCACCTGCTCGCTGTCCGCTTCAATGACCCCTTGGACGAGTTTCCCGCTGGCATCCCTAGCCCTGTATCTTAACCTCATAACAAAAAGTGCCGGTACTCCAGGAATAATTTCGCTTTCCCGGCAGCCCGGCGACCCTAGGCCTCCCTGCCCTTAGGCCCGTAGCTTTGCGCCCCCGGCTTTCACCGGGTTTGCCCTTGTACACGGGTTTGGGGGTTTATATTTCGCCAAATATCTCCAGAATCCTGCCGCTCTAACTATTTTCTAGGCAAATTATCCCTTTGGATTCCAGTTGCTTCACGGCCATTTCCATGGTCTGCATGCCAAAGCGGCCTCCTGTCTGCATAAGGGACACAATCTGGTGGGTCTTACCTTCCCGGATGAGATTGCGCACCGCGGGCGTGGCTATAAGTATTTCCACGGCCGCCACCCTACCCCGGCCGTCGGCCCGCGGCAGGAGCTGCTGGGTAACGACACCCACCAGGACATCGGCCAGCTGTATTCGTACCTGAGGCTGTTGATGGGGAGGAAAAACATCAATAATGCGGTCTATGCTTTGCACGGCACTTCCGGTATGCAGGGTGGCCAGGACCAAATGCCCGGTTTCGGCGGCAGTGATGGCCGTGGCTATCGTTTCCAGGTCCCGCATCTCGCCCACCAGAATTACGTCGGGATCCTGCCTTAAGGCTGCCCTTAGGGCGCTGGCGAAGGAGGGGGAATCGATCCCTATTTCCCGCTGGTTAACAATGCTCCTCTTGTGGTGATGAAGGTACTCTATGGGGTCCTCCAAGGTGATTATATGGCAGGCCCGGCGCTCGTTGATGCGGTCGATCATGGCTGCCAGGGTAGTGCTTTTACCGCTCCCCGTAGGGCCGGTGACCAAAATCAAACCGTGGGGTTGGTCGGCAAGATCTCCCACCACCGGCGGCAGGCCCAATTCATCCAAAGTGCGTATAACAGAGCCCACCAGGCGAATGGCCGCGCCCATGCTGCCCCTCTGGTAAAAAACATTCACCCGGAACCGCCCCAGGCCCGGAATGGAATAAGCCAGGTCTAGTTCTTTCCGCTGTATGAATTCTTCCCAGCGGGGACCCAGGATCTGTTGGACCAGTGTCTCCATCACCGCCGCAGTCAACGGCGGCCAAGCCTCCTGGACCTCCAATCTCCCATGTCGCCTGAACACCGGCGGTAGCCCCACCGTGAGGTGTACGTCGGAGGCGCAGGCCTCTGTAGCTGCACCCAAAATATCGTTTACATGGATATGCATGGCCGTGTCAGAATCCTCCCAAAGTCACCCGCATTACTTCTTCAACGGTTGTAAGGCCTTGACTGGCCTTTTCCAGGCCGTCTTCCCGCAGAGTCACCATTCCTGCGGACACGGCCGCCTTTTTAATCTCGTGCGAAGGAGCCTTGTCCGCCACCAGGGCCCGGATTTCTTCCGTCATGACCAGGACTTCCTGGAGGGCCGTTCTCCCCTGGTAGCCCGTATAATTGCATTGGGGACATCCCCGGCCCCTGTAGAAAACAAGCCCCTTCTTGTCCTGGGCAAAAGCATAGACCGGGTCTTCCGGGGCAGGTTGGTAGGTTTCACGACAATTACGACATATCAGGCGTACCAGGCGCTGGGCCACGACGCCTATAAGGGAGGAGTTAACGAGAAAAGGTTCTACTCCCATGTCCAACAGGCGCGTGACGGCTCCTGCTGCGTCATTGGTATGCAGGGTACTGAGGACCAGGTGCCCCGTAGTGGCCGCCCGTACCGATATGTCCGCCGTTTCCCGGTCCCGGATCTCCCCGACCATTATAATATCTGGGTCCTGGCGCAGGATGGCCCGCAGACCGGAAGCAAAGTCCAGGCCGGCCTTGGGGTTGACCCTCACCTGATTTATTCCCGGTAGAAGATACTCCACCGGGTCTTCGATGGTAATTATATTCTTTTCCGGAGAACTCAGGGCATTCAGCGTGGCGTAGAGGGTTGTTGTTTTCCCGCTGCCGGTGGGCCCGGTAATTAGAATCATCCCATAGGCGCTTCGGATCAAGGTTTCATAGATTTGCCGGGTTGAAGGCAGAAACCCCAAACCGTCAAGGGGCAGAAGCATAGTGCTTTTGTCTAAAATGCGTAAAACCACCTTCTCCCCGTAAACAGTGGGCATGGTGGAAACGCGCAAATCTATGTTCCGCTTTTCCACCGTTACCTGAAAACGGCCGTCCTGGGGCAGCCTCTTTTCGGCTATATCCATTCCCCCCATGATTTTTATGCGGGAAACCAGGGTGTTTAAGATGCCTGTCGGGAGACGGGATACGTTGCGCAGCAGCCCGTCCACCCTGAACCTCACCCTTATGTCTTTCTCCTGGGGTTCGATATGGATATCGCTGGCCCGGGAATGCACCGCCTGCAGGATGATACGGTTGACCAGGCGCACTGCAGGAGCATTATCCATTCCCGCCCGGCTTACCTCGTCCAGGTCAAAGGCGCCCGGAGCATTCAGAGCAACCGTGGCTGAGGCCATCTCTTCCACTTCGGCCAGCGCCGGCGTCCCTCCCCCTCCCTGCCAGAAACGGGACAGCATGGCCTCAATCTCCCTTTCCGAAGCAATGGCCGGCATAATTTCCAGCCCCGTAGCCAGGCGCAGGTCATCCCAGGCGGTAAGGTTTAGGGGATCGGCCATGGCCACCAGGAGCCTATTCCCGTCCCGGCGGATAGGAATGGCCAGGTGTCGCCGGGCCAGGGCCTCCGGAACCAGCTTCACCACTGCGGGGTCTAAATTATAATCTTGCAACACCACTTTGGGTATGCCCAGTTGAAATTCCAGGACCTCCAGGATGTCTTTCTCGGTCACCAATCCCAGGCGGGTAAGGACCTTGCCGAGGCGTTCACCGCTTCGCCTCTGCTCCCTTAAGGCCTGTTCCAGTTGTTCGCGGGTGATCATCCCGGCTTCCACCAGGAGGTCTCCCAGCCTCCTTTTGCTCTCCATGCCCTTCAAGACCTCCCCTCTTTAGCCTCCGGCCTGCAGCCTCTGCGCTGCCTCCAGAACTTCCTCTTCTTCCACCTCGGCAATCGTTACCCGGCCCAGCTCCACGGGGAGCACCATGCGCAGCCTGCCCTCCCGCACCTTCTTATCCCGCGCCAGGGCGGCGCCAAAGGCTTCCCAGTCCAGGGAAGGCATGTCGGTGGGCAAACTGGCCCGTTTCAGTAATTTTTCCAGCCTCTCCAGGTATCCCCCTTGAAACAGGCCGCGGCTAACGGCTACCCTGGCCGCCACCACCATACCCACGGCCACGGCTTCCCCATGGCGATAAAGCTTAAAACCTGTGGCCGCTTCCAGGGCATGGCCGGCCGTATGGCCGAAATTGAGGATGGCCCTGAGTCCCCTCTCTTCCTCGTCCCGGGCCACTACCTCTGCTTTGATGCGGCACGAGTGCAGAATTATTTTTTCCAACACTTGTGCCTCGCCGGCCAACGCCTGCTCCAGATGCTCTTCCAGATACGAAAAAAAGCCGCTATCATAGATAACCCCGTATTTAATCACTTCGGCCATTCCGGCCCTCATTTCCCTCTCCGGCAGGGTTTTTAACGTATCCAGATCCGCTGCCACCAGCCGCGGCTGGTAAAAGGACCCGATGAGGTTTTTCCCCCGGGGGTGATTAACGGCCACCTTGCCGCCCACACTGGAATCCACCTGGGCCAGCAAAGTAGTGGGAAGTTGGATGAAGGGGACCCCCCTCAAAAGGGTGGCAGCTACAAAACCGGCGAGGTCCCCCACCACTCCCCCTCCCAGAGCTATAACAGGGCAGCCGCGCTCCCAACCCACGTCCAAAGCCAGGTCATAAAGTTCGCCGGCCACCGCTAGGGATTTGGCTTCTTCTCCGTCGGGCACTTCCTTAAAAAGGGGCGCGAATCCGGCTTTCTCCAGACTCTCCTTTACTTTTTCTCCGTAGAGGGAAACCACGGTTGGATTGCTAACCACCAGGCACCGCCTGCTCAGGTCCAGGGAGCTCAGAAGCTCGCCCATCTGTTCAAGGATGCCGCTGCCGCAATAGATGGTGTAACTTCTCTCGCCTAACTCTACTCGTAACTGGCCGGCCACCCGTTCAGTCCCTCCATAATTTCCTCCACTATTTCCTCTGCCCTTTTAGCAGCCGTCTCGATTGTTAAGTCGGCAAAGACGTAGCAGGGCTCACGCTTTTTCAATAGTGCGGCAACTTCTTGCCTCGAGCGTCCCCGCACCAGGGGGCGATCCTCAGAGCCTGCCACCCTCCGCCAGACTGTTGCCTCATCTACTTTAAGCCATACTACTTTATTACCCTTGCGCAGTCGCTCCACATTTTCCGGCGCCAGCACCGCCCCACCGCCGGTGGCTATAACCGCCCTGCTGCCCTCAGTTATCCTGGCGATTACTTCTTTTTCCAGCTGCCGGAAGTGGGCTTCTCCTTCTCGGGCAAAGAGCTCAGCTATGGAACAACCGGCCTCTTTCTCTACTTCGGCATCGGTATCGTAAAAGTTCCACCCCAGTTTACCGGCCAGGAGCCGACCCACGGTAGTCTTGCCGCTGGCCATAAACCCGATCAGTACGATATTGCCGGGCAAACCTGCAGCCCTCCCCACTGGCACATCCCCAATTTTCGCTGTGGTGGCCTGCTTAGGCTTGAAAGCGAGCGAGTAAACCTGAGCAGTAGCCAAACTTAAGCTTGGTGAAAGGCGGAGGCAGGCCCGAGGCCTTAAGAGGCCTGCGGCCGGCAACTGAGACAGGATGTCGAATTTGCGGGAAGCCTGCCTTAAGCCTTTAAGCCAAGCGCTAGTTTGGCCTGTGAAGGAGGCCTTTGCGAGTGGAAGCCAAGCAGGCCATACCTTAATCTCAACCCTCCTACACCTGCCGTACATATTCCCAGTATTGCTTTAAGCGCGTGCATATTTCTTCCAGGTGGTCCCCGCCGAACTTCTCCAGAAACGCCCCGGCCAGGACCCAGGCCACCATGGCCTCGCCTACCACAGCCGCCGCGGGCACGGCGCACACATCGGATCTTTCCACCTCGGCCAGGACTTCTTCTTTAGTAAGCCAGTCCACGCTGCGCAAAGGACGGCGCAAGGTGGGAATGGGTTTCATGGCTGCCCGCACTATAAGGGTTTCACCGTTGGTAATACCGCCTTCCAGGCCCCCGGCCCGGTTGGTATAATGGAAGAAGCCCTTCTCCCGGCTGTAGCCGATTTCGTCGTGGGCCTGGGAACCGGCTTTGGCCGCCAGGGCGAAACCCTCGCCTATTTCCACTCCCTTTATGGCCGGAATGCTCATGAGAGCCTGGGCCAACCGGCCGTCCAGGCGGCGGTCCCAGTGGACGTGGCTGCCCAAACCCGGCGGCAAGCCGCGGGCCAGAACTTCAAAAATCCCTCCCAGGGTATCTCCCCTTTCACCAGCCTCGCGGATGGCGGCCACCATGGCTGTCTCGGCTTCTGCGTCGGCACAATACACGGCCGACCTTCCAGCCTCCCGGGCTTCTTCAAAGGAAATACAGCGCTTTACCTCTACCGGCCCGATCCGGACTACATGGCTGGCCAACTCTACCCCCAAGGCTTCAAGCAGAGCTTCCGCCACTGCACCGGCGGCCACCCGCGCCGCCGTTTCCCGGGCGCTGGCCCTTTCCAAAATATTGCGCAGGTCCTCCTGGCGGTATTTTAGCCCGCCGGGGAGGTCGGCATGGCCGGGCCGCGGCCGCGTCACTTGCCGATCCTTTCCGGCTTCCGGCCCCGCAGCCATGATCTCCCGCCAGTTTTCCCAATCGCGGTTGGTCAAGAGCAAAGCTACGGGGCTCCCTAAGGTTACGCCACCCCTCACCCCGGCCAATATTTCCACCTGGTCCTTTTCAATGGCCATGCGCCCCCCACGGCCGTAGCCGCCCTGGCGCCGGGCAAGGCGGGCATTGATGAATTCGGCCGTCAACGGAACCCCGGCGGGTATGCCTTCTACAATAGCTACCAAACCGCGGCCGTGGGACTCCCCTGCTGTCAAGAGACGCAACATCTCATTTCACCTCAAAGCAAGCTATCAAGAGTCTTTCGCATGACCTCCAGGGGAGCCTCCCGGCCGGTCCATAAAGTAAAGGCCTCCGCTCCCTGGTAAAGGAGCATGCTCAAGCCCGGAATAACGGAGCAACCGCGCCGACGGGCCGCTTCAAGCAGTCTGGTCTCAGGCGGGTTATACACTACGTCGTAAACAAGGTGATGGGGCTGGAGTAAGTCGGGATTAAAGGGAACCTCTTCCCGGTAGGGGTTCATGCCTACACTGGTGGTATTAATAACCAGGTCCACCCCGGGCAAAACTTCGGCCAAAGCCCGGTCTTCCAAAGGGAAAATATCTACACCCGGGCAACACGCCTCTTCTAAAGCCCGGGCCAGTTCCCGGGCCCTATCCCTATTGCGGTTGGCCAGGGTCAAGGCCGCGCACCCTGCCTGGGCCAGAGTAAAGGCCACCGCCCGCGCAGCGCCTCCGGCTCCTAAAACCAGTGCCCTCTTGCCGGCCGGGTCTACCCCGGCTTCCTCCAAGGAACGCCGAAAACCGCCGGCGTCGGTGTTATATCCCACCAGCTTCCCCTCTCGGATGACAATAGTATTTACGGCGCCGATCAGACGGGCCAAGGGGTCGATCTCGTCCAGGTAGGCCATAATCGATTCTTTGTGGGGGATGGTAACGTTGGCCCCGGCAAAGCCCAGAGCCTTCATACCGGCCACGGCTGCCGGGAGTAAAAGGGGTTGCACACCGAAAGCCAGGTAAACCCAGTCCAGTCCCAGGGCGCGGAAGGCGGCATTATGTATCTGGGGCGAAAAAGAATGGGCCACCGGGTAGCCCAACAGTCCTACTAATCGGGTTGCAGCCGTGAGCAACTCTCTCCTTCCCCCTCAAAGGGGCTCCCCCAGGGCCAGCCACCTTAAGACCACCCGTTCCAGTAAGCGCATAAACCGGGTACCGATGAACTCCCTTTTATCCAGGGGAACCGCCAGAATGGTATACAACCCCAAACGCTTACCGCCCAAGACATCGGTAAAAAGCTGGTCTCCGATTACCGCCGTTTCTTCCGGTTTGGTTCCCAACACCTCCATGGCGCGGTAGAAGGCCGCCGCCCTGGGCTTACCGGCTTTAGGGAGGGCGGGAACACCCAGGCATTGCCCTATGACATAAACCCTCTTCTGTCGGTTGTTGGAAAGCAGGCAGGCCTTTAAATTATAGTTGCTCAACCGGCAGAACCATTCCTGCACTTCCCTGTCCAAGGCCTGTCTGTTCCACTCGGTAACCGTATTATCCAGATCAATAATCAGTCCCCGTATTCCACGGCGGGACAGCTCTTCCAAAGGGATGCGGAGCAAAGATTTCACATATAGATCGGGGCGTAAATACTTGAGCATCCATACACCTCGGTCAGCATTAGATCACGGGTTATTATACCACATCAGCTGCCGCCTTGAAACTAATCCCCGCTTTTTTGCCCTCTCCAAAAGGTTTTTCGCCGAGTCCCTTCTGCCGCGTAGGGAAACCTTTCCCGCTCCCCTTTTGTTCCTGTTCCCGCGGCGGTAAGGCTATGGTCTTTCGGTCAGAAACTCCTTGAGCAGTTTCTGAATGGCCTTTTTCTCGATGTCTGCCCTATAACATACAGACGAAAGCTTAAGGGGGGGCAAAGAAACCTTCTACTTCCACCCGGCCGTCGGCATAGATTCTAATTTGCCGTACCAGCTCCCGAACGACAGTCTGCTTTGCCGGAAAATCAAGATGGGCGATGGACGCGGCCAGGACCTCGACGTACCAGCGCAAGGATCTTGTACTGGTAAACAACGCGCCCTCTCCGTCTCCTGAGATTCTTTCCAGCCGGGCGAGATCCTCTTTCACTTCTTGCATGGCTCTCTCCTCCTCCCGGCGGTAGCGCTGGTATTCTTCCTCCGTCAGGGTTCCTAAGACCAAATAGGCCCGGTCTATGCGTTCCAGGACCTGCTTAATCTTCTCCATCCTTTTGCGGGCTTCTGCCAACCGCTGTGAAATTTGGCTTCTTGAGCTTCGCTCTTGGGTGATATACTGTTGCACAAGATCGGGATTGGCGAGAAAGGAGGCTACCGCTTCCCACACAGCCCCATCCAATTCAGTTGTGTTCCACGGCGGGAGGACGCACCTCTCCTCTTTTCCCCGGGCATCAACCTTACGGGGATAACGGCGCGGGCAAGTATAGTAGCTGTACTCGTTTTTCCCGGCGCTGCGATGGGTAAAAACCGCGAGGGTACGTCCGCACTCACCGCAAACCAGCAGGCGTTGAAGGAGGAACTGCCTGCGGGTGGCCTTAGGATTAAAGCGTTTGGACCTGGCCAAGACTTCCTGGGCCTTAGCAAAGGTAGTCGGAGAGATTATCGCCGGTACCAGCACCGGCTTCCAGTCCGGCTGTTCATCCTTGCGGAGCAAACGTCCCGTATATACGGGGTTTTTGAGTATCCTGAGAACCGTACTGTATATCCAGCCCTTACCCCTGGGGCCCTGGGGGTGAAGCTGGCTTAGTCTTCGTGTAATCTGCCACGGAGTGAGAGGGGCCAGGGGGTCTGTCAGCCAATCGAAAATCTGTTTAACGATCTCCGCTTCCCGGGGATTTATCACCAGAGTATCATTCTCAGCATCCCAATCGTAACCGAAAGGCTTGGCGTAGCAGCGTATTTTGCCACTGGCCGCCTTTTTGGCCTTACCCCTCTGGGTGCGCTCTTTAATCAGGGCGTGCTCAAACTGGGCAAAAGCTCCCCGCATCTGGAGGAAAAGTATGCCCTGGGGTGTCCTTTGCCAGTCAAAGTTAACAAATTCCAGCCTGACACCGGCAGCCTCGAATTCTCGGCAAAGGATCAATAAGTCCGTGAGGTCCCGCGAAAGGCGGTCCGGGTCATAGACTACCACCAGCTGCACCCGGCCCCCGACTACCTGTTGCCGGAGGTAGCTAAGGGCAGGACGGTTTAGCTCTGTCCCCGTATAAGCGTCTTCTATTATCTCTATTTCCGTTGCTCCCAGGTCTCGGGCTCTTTTCTCGCCAAGTTCTTTCTGGGTAGCCAGGGAGAAGCCCAGGGCCTGGTCTTGGGTGCTCACCCGAGCATAAACGATGGCCTTGCTCATAGCCCGGCCTCTCCTCCTCGTTGGGCTCCTGACCCTTTTTGAACAACCCTCCCGCCGAGTTCTTGACAATCTCCATAACGCGGACCAGGGCCTCGCGCCGGCCGGCGTCGTCTCCCACGGGGACCAGTACGACATTCAGGCGCGGCTTGCCTTTGCGGGGCACTATTTTTCACCAGCCCTTCTCTCTGACGTATCCCCAGTTTTGATCCCAGGCCTGCTTGGCTTTCGCTCGCAAAGGCCTCCCTCGCGGGCCAAACTAG
>JAZHPA010000052.1:0-20073 GCA_051024685.1 Moorellaceae bacterium AZ2
GGCTACCGCTCAGGTTTAGTCGCTCGCTTCCAAGCCCAAGCAGGCCTGCCCTGCAAAAAGTGGGGATAACTCAGGAACTTTGGCTGGATGCGCCAGGAACTTCGGCCCTGGACCTCTGGTGTGAAATTGATTCTTCAGGAAAGGAGCTTTTTGGGGCTGATGTTAATGCCCTGGCCGGCGCTAAGGTAGCGTGGGAGGGCTCATAAAAAAGGAGCCGGCCTTCTATTGCCAGCCCCTAAGCGCTGTTGCCCGCATGTTTCCGCAGGTAGGCCTGGATGAAGGGATCCAAGCACCCATCCATGACGGCCTGCACATTGCCCACTTCCACTCCTGTCCGGTGATCCTTTACCAGGCTATAGGGGTGGAAAACGTAAGAGCGGATCTGGTTGCCCCAGGCTATTTCCCTCTGCTCACCCCGGAGGCGGGCAAGCTCTTCCTCCTGCTCCTTCATCTTCCTTTCCAACAGTTTGGCCTTTAAAATTTTCATGGCCGCTAAGCGGTTCGCATGTTGGGAGCGCTCGTTCTGACAGGTAACTACAATCCCTGTGGGCAGGTGGGTAAGCCGCACGGCCGAGTCCGTCTTGTTCACGTACTGCCCCCCGGCTCCCTGGGACCGAAAAGTATCGATCTTAAGCTCGTCCGGTTTTATCTCAACATCGTCCTCAAATTCTACTTCCGGGATTACGTCCACGGAAGCAAAGGAAGTGTGCCTGCGGCCGGCAGCATCGAAAGGAGAAATGCGCACCAAACGGTGCACCCCCTTTTCCGCTTTAAGGTAGCCGTAGGCATTCTCCCCCTTTACCAGCAGGGTGGCGCTTTTAATCCCTGCTTCCTCACCCTCCAGGTAGTCGAGGAGCTCCACCTCAAAGCCGTGGTCCTCAGCCCAGCGGGTGTACATCCGGAGGAGCATGGCCGCCCAGTCCTGGGATTCGGTACCCCCGGCCCCCGGGTGAAGGGATAATATGGCATTGTTGCGATCGTAAGGCCCCGACAGGAGGGTCCCCAGGGCCACTTCTTCCACCCTACCTTCCAGGTCGGCCAGTTCCTGACTTATTTCCTCTTCGAGGGAGTCATCATTCTCCGTCAGAGCCAGCTCCCAGAGCTCATAAATCTGCCGCATCTTGGCCGCGAGGTTCTCAATGCGGTCCACCTTTTCCCTTAAGGCGGTTACCCGCTTGGTCACCGCTTCGGCCCGCTCGCGATCCTCCCAAAAGGCAGGGCTACCCATTTCTTCCTCCAGCCGGTCTATTTCTTCCTGGGCCGCCGCCAGGTCAAAGAGAAACCCTCAATTCTTCCAAACGTTGCTTTAAGCTCTCAAAGCGGGGTTTTAAATCTTCCAGCATGGCTTTAACACCCTTTCCCTTGAAATTACGGCATTGCCTTAAGCCGAAAGGCCGCAGCACTTCTTATATTTTTTACCGCTGCCGCAAGGGCAGGGATCATTACGGCCTATCTTCTGTTCACGTCTGACGGGCTGCCGCGGCCCTTCCTCCTGGTAGCGGTTCTCAATAACCCGCCGCGGCCGCCTCTCCTCCGGAAGGGCTACCCGCACGTGGTAGAGATAGCGCACCACTTCTTCTTGGATAGAGGCAATCATTTCTTGAAACATCTGGTAAGCCTCAAATTTATACTCGATTAAAGGATCCCGCTGGCCGTAAGCCCGCAGGCCGATACCGTGGCGAAGCTGGTCCATGGCATCCAGGTGGTCCATCCACTTGGCATCGACTACCTTCAGGAGAATCAGCCTCTCCAGCTCTCTGAGAGTCTCCCTGCCCAGTTCCTTTTCGCGCTGCTGGTAAAGCTCCAAGGCCTTTTCCCGTAAAAAGGCGTATACCTCGTCTTTATCCATTTCCCTGAGCTTAGCGGCCAGGGTGGGCTCGGCACCCGGCAGGAAAAGCCTGCCTGCATATTCCAGGAAGCCTTCCCAGTCCCATTCTTCGGGGTATTTGCTGTCCCCGGCAAACCGCTCGATGGTGCGGTCCACCACGGTGGTTATCATGTCCTCGATGATGGGAGACAAATCGCCGCCCGTAAGGACTTGCCGCCGCTGGCGGTAGATGATCTCCCGTTGCTGGTTCAACACGTCGTCATATTCTAGGACGTGCTTGCGCAGGTCAAAGTTGTGGGCCTCCACCTTCTTCTGGGCCGTCTCAATGGAGCGGGAAACCAGGGGATGGTCGATGGGCGTACTGTCGTCCATCCCCAGCCGGTCCAGTATGCCGGTAATGTTTTCCGCCCCAAAGAGGCGCATGAGGTCATCCTCCAGGGAAATATAAAATCGGCTGGAGCCCGGATCTCCCTGGCGGCCGGCGCGGCCGCGCAACTGATTGTCTATGCGTCGGGACTCATGGCGCTCGGTGCCGATAATGTGTAGGCCTCCCAGGGCCACCACTTTCTGGTGTTCCGCCTCAGTCTCTTTCTTGGCTTCGGCCAGGAACTGCCGGTACACCCGCCGCGCCTCCTCCACTTCAGGGGAGGAAACCGGCCCCAAGCCTGTGGCCTCGGCAATAATCTCCGGAGCATATCCTGCCTTGCGCATCCTCTCCTTGGCCAGAAACTCCGGGTTGCCCCCCAGCATGATATCCGTACCACGGCCCGCCATGTTGGTGGCAATGGTCACCGCACCCAGGCGGCCAGCCTGGGCTATAATTTCGGCTTCCTTTTCGTGATACTTGGCATTGAGGACCTGGTGGGGTATCCCCCGTTTCTTCAACATCTCGCTCAAGCGCTCTGACTTTTCAATGGAGATGGTACCCACCAGGACCGGCTGCCCCTTAGCATGCCGCTCGACAATCTCTTCTACTACCGCTTGAAACTTGCCTTTCTCCGTGCGGTAAATAACGTCAGGATAATCTATGCGGATCATGGGCTTGTGGGTGGGGATGACCACCACGTCCAGCCCGTAGATCTTGCGGAACTCTTCTTCCTCCGTAGCTGCGGTGCCCGTCATGCCGGCCAGCTTCTGGTACATGCGGAAATAATTTTGGAAAGTGATGGTGGCCAGAGTCTGGGTTTCCCGCTCGATCTTGACCCCTTCTTTGGCCTCAATGGCCTGGTGAAGGCCTTCGCTGTAGCGCCGGCCGAACATAAGACGGCCTGTGAATTCATCCACAATAATGACCTGCCCATCTTTAACCACGTAATCCCGGTCCCTCTTCATGAGGGTATGGGCTTTGAGGGCTTGCTGCACATGATGGGCCAGCTCTATATTGGCGTCATCGTAAAGATTATCAATGCCCAGCATTTTCTCAACCTTGGCCACCCCCGCTTCCGTCAGGGTCGCCACTTTGGCCTTCTCATCCACCCGGTAATCCTCTTCCGGCTTCAGGCGGGGTATAATCCGGGCCACCGTGTAATACATTTCCGTAGGCTTTTCCGCCTCTCCGGAAATAATGAGGGGCGTCCGCGCCTCATCAATAAGAATGCTGTCCACTTCGTCCACTATGGCATAATAAAGATCCCGCTGTACCACATGATCCGGGTGTAAGGCCATGTTATCCCGCAAATAATCAAATCCGAACTCATTGTTGGTCCCGTAAGTGATATCCGCCGCATAGGCCCGGCGCCGCTCTGCTGCATCCAGGCCGTGAACGATGAGCCCCACAGTCAAACCTAAGAAGCGATAAATCTTACCCATCCACTCGCTGTCGCGGCGGGCCAGATAATCGTTTACCGTAACAATGTGCACGCCCCTGCCGGCCAGGGCGTTTAGATAAGCCGGCAACGTGGCCACCAGGGTTTTGCCCTCACCGGTTTTCATCTCTGCAATGCGGCCCTGGTGGAGTACAATGCCCCCCATGAGCTGGACATCAAAATGGCGCAAGCCCAGGACTCTTTTGGAAGCCTCCCGCACTACGGCAAAAGCCTCGGGCAGGAGCTCGTCCAGGGTTGCCCCTCTCTCCAGACGCCGGCGAAATTCCCCTGTTTTGGCCTGCAGCTCCACGTCGCTTAAAGCGCTTACTTCCGGCTCCAAAGCATTGATGGCCTCTACCTGGCGAGAAAGCTTCTTCAATTCCCGGGCATTATCATCCAGTATATTGCGCAAGAACCCAAGCATGGGAAATATCCCCCCTAATAAGTCGAGGGGGATATACTACCCCCTCGACAACCCCCACTGCTTTCATTTCCTATTTTAGCACGATCGTACCGGCAGCGCAATCACACCCCGTATGTACGGAAATCAGCTCCTATGTAGGCAGAAACGGCACGCCAGGGCCCTTAAAACAGCTTTGGCCGCGGCTTGGAGCTCATCAGGGGCCTCGTCCAGAAAGGCTATACCGGCCAAGCGTTCCCGGCCGACATTACTCAGCAGGCCAACAACCACCAGTAAGGCCTGGGAACCGGCCACTTCCAGTTGCCGCAGATCTTCCAAAATTAAAGCATAGTTTTTCCCCAGGTATTTCCCCACCGCTTCCAGGGTGGCGTGGGCCACCAGGAAACACCCACGGCCAGGCCAGTTGGCGCCCGTAGCATGGCCTTCGAAAAGGTTGCCCTCTCCTGTTTCTTCTTTTGCCACCTCTATTTTTACTTGTATCTTTACTTGTGCCTGTAAACCCTGGAAAGAAAAGTCTAAACTCTCCAACCTAAAACGCCCGCAGGCTACCAAGTAAGAACCCATTGGTTCCTTCAGCGCATCCGGCCACTGGTTTCCCTGGTCTTCTAACTGCGCCACGCTGATCTTTTTATGATCTAGGGGGGTACCCAGTTGGACGAGGACAGCTGTTTCAATATCCCGAACCACCTGTTTGGGGTTGCGCTCAGGCGAAGCCAAAACATGGATCTCTTCTATTGAGCCCTCCGGGCCGGTTATCAGGCGAGCCGAAAGGACACCTTTCACTTGACAGATGACTCGTTCATATTTTGCTGCGTCGACTGCTTCTTTTCCTTTCTTTTCTGTCAATTCTGCTGCTCACCCTTTTCGCGTGAAATTTGTAAGAATCCCTAGTACTAATTCGCTTTCTAGTGATATTTCCCTTCCGGCTAAATGAAAGCGCATAAATAAAGGAGAAACTAGTCATAATTGTACCAGTTTCTCCTTGGTTAACCAAAAATATGTTTTGCTTTACAATTCTGGTTCTATTAGCCCGTAATTACCATCTTTGCGCCGGTAAAGTACGTTAACCTGTTCAGTTTCGGCATTGGCAAAGACAAAAAAGTTGTGTCCTAGAAGGTTCATCTGCAAAATAGCCTCTTCCACCGGCATAGGCTTTACCAGGAAACGCTTTGTGCGTACAATTTTGGGCTCGTCAGCCCCCTCGTCTGCCTCCTCGCGAGCCGGGTTAGCCTCCGCCCATTCCTTGAAGGTGTTATTATTCTTTACTCTGCGGGCCAATTTGGTCTTATATTTTTCAATCTGCTTTTCCAGTTTTTCCATGACCAGGTCTATGGAACTGTACATGTCGCCGGTGGCTTCTTCACCGCGCAGTAAATATCCGTCCAGAGTCACTGTCACTTCCACAATATGTCTGTCTCTGGCCACCGACATATTGACCTGAACCTCAACATTCTCCCCCAGAAATTTTTCTAGTTTACCCAACCGTTTTTCCGCATAACGGCGCAAGGCGTCTGTGATTTGTAAATTTTTTCCACGGACCATTATCCGCACCGACGGAACACCCCTTGCTTCGTATATTGTTGCTAGTATATTATTTTCCATTCATCCGCCCCATCTCCTGCCACTATCACTAAAAAGCCCCGACCTAAGCCGGGGCTGGTTGCCTAAAGTTTTACTACGTTGGCTGCCTGGGGACCGCGGGGTCCTTCCACTATGTCAAACTCCACTTCCTCGCCTGCAGTCAGACTTTTGAAACCCTCTTCTTGGATGGCGGAATAGTGAACAAAAACATCCTTGCCATCCTCTCTTTCGATGAAACCGTACCCCTTCTGCGGGCTGAACCACTTGACCTTGCCGATCATCTTCATTCTGTAAACCTTCCTCCCAACTATTTCTTGCACCCCAAGGTCCCTCAAAAACCCTGAAGTATTTTTATTCTATCATATGGATCACCCGAAGTCAAATTACAGTCGAGCTGAGCTATCCCCACTTTTTGCAGGGCAGGCCTGCTTGACTTGAAAGCGAGCGAGCAAGCCTTCGCGGCTAGCCCAGGCTTTAAGCTTTGGCCGCAAGCGGAGGCGGGGTCGAGGATAGGAGGTCCGAGACCGGCCCATCGGCAAGAACGCCGATTGGGCCGGGAACCCCGCCTTAAGCTTTGAGGCCGAGCAAAAGTCCTGCCCGCGAGGGTTTCTGGAGCGAGCGAAAGCCAAGCAGGCCTGGAAGAAAAACGGGGGATCCCTCAGACAGTCGAAATCCTCTATTGCCGTACGGCCGCCAATTGAGACAGAGCCCTCGAATTGTGCCTGTGTTTGTGCTCTCCCCCGCTCGAAGCCAAAAGCCTGCTCAGCCTGTGGATGCTTTGGCAGGAAGGTGGGGACCATGCGGCGCGTAATCTCTTCTGCGCGTTCCGTCTGTCAGACGCTGTCTTGTCGAAAACACCTTCCTGCATCCTTAGGTTTAACCCCTTTTCCTGTGGATAAAGTGGATAAGTCTGTTAATAACCTGCCAATATTGCCTTTCTGCTGTGGACTTCGGTGTGGATGAGGAAAAAATATGTCGGATAAGGCCAAAATAAATACCCCGGCTTGTCGAACGGCCCCTAATTTAGGCCAGTAGCCACCGTCACCACCGCCACCGAGCGGGCGCCGCCCTGCAGGAGAGTGCTGGCACAGGCTGCCGCCGTAATTCCAGTAGTCAAGACATCGTCCACCAGCAATACATCCAGTCCAGCTATACTGGAATATTCGACCAGCTCAAAACTGCTCTGCAAATTCTGGAGACGGGCAAGGCGGTTCAACCCAGCCTGGGGCGGTGTATGGCGCACCTTTAACAGGACCCTGTCGAGAACCTTTATCCCCAGAAGGCGACTCAATGCCCGTCCCAGAAGCTCGGACTGATTAAAAGCGCGCTCCTTGAGCCGCCTGGGACTCAGGGGCACGGGTATAACCGCTTGAAGGCGGCCGTAGAGAGGTTCTCCCGCCACTACCCGACTTAGGAGATAGCCGAGGGGGATGGCCAAGGAACGCCGGCCCCGGTACTTGAACTCCAGGATGGCCCGCCGCAGTTCCCCCCGGTAGGGCCCTACAGCCCGTGCCAGACGAAAAGGCGGCAACTTTTCCTGACATTGGGAGCATAGTTCCTCGGTATACTCCTTGCGCAGCAACCGCCCGCAGCGCCGGCAGGGCCGCCACTCCTGCTCCCACATCTTAAGGGCCCGGCTGCAGGAGGGGCAGAGGTAGCCTACGGCTCCCGGCCTCCGGCAAAGAAAACATTCACTGTCCTTGACAAAAAGCCAATCCTTCCATCCCATCGTACCCGAGTACTACCTCCTTCCCGGCCTCAAGTAACCCCTCTGGAAGGCAAGGCGGTTAAAGGACCGGATAATGCGGCAGGCTTCGGCCATTTCCGGAGTGATTCTGTCGGCCACAAACCATACTCTCCCCTGGGGAAAAGCAGCCGTTCTTCCCGCCCGGCCGGCAATCTGCACAAGAGTATTCTGGTCAAAGATCCGCCGGTGGTGGGCGAAGAGGACCATGACGTTCAGGCGGGGAAGGGTAATACCCCTTTCCAGGAGGGTAGTGCTGACGAGTAGGGGAAAGTCCCCCCGGCGAAAAGCCGTCAATACCTGTTCCCGCTCCGGCAGGGCCGCATGGCAACCCCTGGCCCAATCCCGCATCCCCCCGGCTTCCCAGGACCCCAGCAGCCAGGACACAACCTCAGCCACCAGGTCCACCGTGGGTACAAAGACCAGAAGGGATGCCCGGTCCTGGATGATGCTCGAATGAAGGCATTCTGCTATCTGCCGCGGCAACCTGCCGCCAGGCCGGCGGAGGCTCCTAGCCAATATAATTTGCGGCTCGGGCAGGGGATATCCATGGGGGCGGGCAGGCAAATAGATAACAGGGAGCTGCCCTCGCCGGGCTTGGGCCGCCAGCTCCGGTGAGGGCGTGGCCGTCATATATAGGACCTGTCCCCTAGGTCTGAGGCTGCGTTCGAGGCCATAATAAAGGCGAGAATCCCCGGCTAGGGGAAAGGCATCTACTTCGTCCAAGATGATAAGATCAAAGCGCTGGTAGCACCGCAAGACCTGATGGGTGGTGGCCGCCACCAGCTGGGCCGGAGTATACTTCCGGCCGCTTTCACCGTGAAGGACGGTCATCTCTACTCCCGGAAAGGCCTGCTGCAGTCGCCGATATATCTCCTTCACAGTCTCCCGACGGGGACAGGCATACAGCACTTCCCTACCCCGGCTGAGGGCCGCCTCCAAGGCTCCGTAGGCTACCTCTGTTTTGCCGGCGCCACAGGCGGCCCAAATCAAGCATCGAGAAGACCTTCCCTCTTCTACAAAGGCCCTCGCCTGCAGGGCGGCCTCCTCCTGGGCCCGGGTTAGCGAAAAAGAAAGGCGGGGGCTCACCGTCCGGCAAGGAAACAGACCGGGTTTTTCCGGCCGCGGACGGGCGTAGAGGGGGCGGCAGGTGCGGGCTTCTCCCAATTCCAGGCATCCCTCGCATACGTAACAATGGGGGCTTCCGCAGGCCCCGCAGATCCCCTTATACAGTTTATCTCCCTGGCCGCAGCGGTAACAGAAGGGGATTCCCCGGGCATTAAATCCCACCGCCGGCCGTAATTCGCACTCTCCTTGGAGATAAAGATAGTGGAGCAGGTCGGCCAGTGCTGAGGTAACCCGGACTCCATTCTCTTGCAGGGCTAGGTCCACTTCCTCCAGCAGGAGGATCCGACCGGTCAAAGCCTTTCCCACGATTTGAGCCTCTTTTTCCGGCGGCAGCGGTTGGGCAGCCGGAGCCGGCCGCCGGGCCAGGGAAACTCTCCAGCGCCGGGCGGCCTCCTGCAGCACCTTATCCACCCTTGACCAAGCATGGTTTGACTCCGCCCAGCGCTCCTGCAGGTACTGCAGCAAAAAGAAAGCCGTGCCCAAATTGAGACACGGCGAGATAAGGTCCATAAAAGGGTAGCCCTTAACCTTCCAAAAACTCCGGTCTAGAGAGGGACGGTGGCTCAAGCCCAGTCGCCCTTTTTCCCCATTATACACGATATACAAGTAGCCTTGCCAGCAAGAAGACACCGTTTACCATAGGGCTTTATCAGAACTCCCGTTTTTTAACTCCCGTTAGAGCCGAATCCTTGGGCCAGTTCGTAGGCGCAGATAGTATTGCGGCCCGCTCTCTTGGCCATATAGAGAGCGGCATCAGCCCGGCTCAAAAGCTCTGTTTTCTCCCGGGCGTCCTGGGGCCAGGCAGCTATACCTATGCTCACCGTCAGGCGCACCTCTACTCCCTTATCCCGGGCAAAAACGTGTTCCTCTATGGCCTTGCGGATTCGCTCCGCCACCTGCTGGGCCTGGCCGCAGTCCACCCCGGGCAGGATCAGGGCGAATTCCTCTCCCCCGTAGCGGGCCACGACATCCCTTCCCCGTACCTGGCGCTTAAGTAAATCACCTACTTCCATGAGAACCTGATTCCCAACCAAATGTCCGTACTTGTCGTTTACCTCTTTAAAGTGGTCAATGTCTACCATCAGTATGGACAAGGCGGACAATTTATTATGCAGTTCCTGGGTTAGCTTTTCTAACATGTGGTCAAAATACCGCTGGTTGGACAGCTGGGTCAAGTGGTCCGTGCTGGCCAAGTATTCCGCCTGCGCCAGCCTGGCCCGGGTCTCTGCGCACTCTTGCCTTAGACGGTGCAGCAATTCTTCTTGCCGGGCAGCCAGCCTGTGCTTTTCCCAGAGAAGGCTCAAGATAAACCACAAGGCCAGGCTCAGGACCGTCCAACCTGTCAATTCCGGCAAGAAACGATAGATAGAGTGAGGTTCCGCCGCCCATCCCAGAAAAATACCTATGATAAGCGCGGTACAGATCAAGAATAAACCTTCCCAGCGCTGGTCACCCAACAGGGCCACCAGGGGCGCTAGAAAAAGCGCCTCTGGATAAGCGGCTGTACCGGGACCCTCGCTGGAGAGCCACAAGACAGCCACCAGCATGCCGGCCCCGTAGACGGCCCAACGGCCCCACAGGCATTGCTGCCAGAAAGGCGGGGGCCAGAAGGCAAGCTGGACCTGAAGGGTTGCCAGGGCTACACCCCAAAAGAAGGCAGAGGGCTTCGAGGTGGAAAGGGCAAAAAAAAGACATGCTATCCCCACTATTACCCAGCTAATACGAAACGCTGCATTGGGAGCATTGCTCATCGCCCGGCTTCCCTACTTCCCCATAGGTAACATACAAAAATTCGCTGTCAGCCACCCGATTCCCTGCTGGCAGAACTAATATTTTTATCCAACAATTGGCTAAAATAATGCCTTAATTCCTTGGCCTTGCAGTAGCGCATCCCCGTTAGGTCCCACAACAGTATCCTGCTTCCAGGATCACGAACGGCCTCCCCTGCGTCCCAGTCCAACCTTCCCTCCGGCGGTAAAATGATCGTGCAGGCAGGGTAGAGATAGGCAAACCGGCGCAGAATAGCCCTGGTGTTGTCCGTAGAGCCCCTATCAATTACCACTACTTCCATCCGGTAGCCTTTAAAAAAGCCCCACCACAGGATCTCCCGCAGAATTCCTTCAATGCATTCCTCCAAGTTCTGCACTAGAAGCAATAGGGAAATCCTGTTTTCTTTTCCAGGGTAGCCTCCCCCTAAAAGGGGGTAAATTAATAATATGAAGGCGGCCACGGCAATACCGAGTATGATTACTAAGGGCACGGGGCATCCCTCCTGGTTTATCTTATGAGGAAACGGGACCTGCTGCTCCAGCAGTTCCCACTACCGCGGAGGTATGCCCCTTACAAAGCTACATATACTTAAGGCTAGAAAGGTGGTGAACAAGCTTGGAACCGGCCTCCGATGCTTGCCTGCGCTGCGGAGCCTCCACCAGTTTAATAAGCCGCATTTTAGGGGAAATTCCTGTAGAAGTCCCCTCCAAAGGCGTCCTCTGCCCCACCTGCTACCAAGAACTTACGCCCGAGGAATACGCCCGGTATTTTAGATCCTAAGGTCTCTCCTGATTTCCTGTTGAAGGCGGTGGAGGCTCTCATTACTCGGGGCCTCCACATACAGCCTAAAGAGCGGTTCCGTTCCCGAAGGCCGGATCAAAGCCCAGCTACCGTCGGCCATTAGGAGCTTGAGGCCGTCAACCGTCAACCTCCCTGTAACGGTTTGGCCGCCGAGCTCCTTCGGTTCATAAGAGGAAAGCTGTTTTAGTACCCGCTCTTTAGTTTCCGGCGTAACGTGGAGGTCCAGGCGTTCGCTGAACAGGGGGCCATACCTACCCATTAATCCTGACAGCACTTCCTTTAAGGGGCGGCCGTACTCAGCTCTTATCTCGGTCACCAGGGCTGCCGCCAGGATGCCGTCCTTCTCCGGAATATGCCCCCGGATGCTCAAGCCCCCGCTCTCTTCCCCGCCCAAGATGCAACCTTTATGTAATAAAGCCTGGCCGATGTATTTAAAGCCTACAGGCGTTTCCTCTACTTCCAGTCCATGAGCCCCGGCCAGCCGGTCCAGGAGATGGGTGGTGGCTACTGTACGGGCCACCAGCCCTCTCAACCCCTTCCCTTCTACCAGGTGGGCCAGGACCAAAAACAGTACCTGGTTGGCGGTAATATAACTGCCGTCGGCATCAACTACGCCGAAGCGGTCGGCATCCCCGTCCAGGGCAAGGCCTAAGTGGGCGCCCTCCTCTTTTACCCGGGCAGCCAATTCTTCCAGTACCCGGGCACAAGGATCGGGCAGCTTACCGCCGAAGAGGGGGTCCCGCCAGTTGTGCATCACCTTAACCTCACACCCCAATGAGGTCAGCAGGGTTTCCAGGTAACCTGTCCCCGCGCCGTAAAGGGGATCGACAACCACCCTCAGTCGGGCCCCCCGTATGGCTTCGCCATCCACCAGGGACAGCAAGTGATGGAGGTAACTTTCTTTAGGGTCAAAGGTACGCACCAGCCCCTCCTGGCGGGCCGCCGCCAGTTCCTTCCGCCGGATGGTGGATGGCCCCCCAAGCCTCTTTTCGATCGCACCGGTAATCTCGGGTGTGGCAGGGCCGGCGTAGGCGGGAATGAACTTAACACCGTTATACTCCGGGGGATTGTGGCTGGCGGTAAACATTAAAGCTCCGGCTGTGCCGTGGGCCTTGATGGCATAAGCAGTGACCGGCGTAGGCAAGGCCTTTTCCGGAAAGAGGACTGTGAAGCCGTTACCGGCCAGGACTTCCGCAGCGGCGGCCGCAAAATGCTCGGCCAAAAAACGGTGGTCGTAGCCGATGACCACCTGCCGGTTAGAAGTAGTTTCCAGGAGGTAGTCCGCCACAGCCTGGGCCACATGGCGTACATTGGCAAAAGTAAATTCGTCGGCCGTGATGGCTCGCCAGCCATCGGTTCCGAATTTGATGGGCATGCAAATCCCTCCTTACTTATCAACTTTTACAGGGCTCTGGGGTACATCGGTGATGTCCACCGGATTGGTCAAATTATCTTTTTTGAGGTTAATATAGAGGGAGCCGTTGCTGCGCAGAACGGCATAGTCTACTTGAGTTACATCCTGCACTCCCTGGGCTTGAAGCTGCTCCAGCAGCCATTTCTCATCTAAATGGTTCTGCTTGAGGTTTTCAAAGAGAATTTCCCCGTCCACGATCATCTCTGTGGGAACGCCTTCGTATGTCGTAGGAAGCTGGAGGTCGGCCGGTGTTACGGGCCTCTTCTGGGACTTCAAAAGGACGCTCAAATTACCGTCAGGTTCTAAAATAGCATATTCCACATCCGCAATATCGAAGACATTTTTCTCCCGGAGCTGCATGGACAATTCATCAACATTATAGCGCATCTTGCGCATGTTTTGTTCAAGTATCTTCCCGTTGTGGATGACCACCGTGGGTTCGCCCGAAATGAGTTTGCGGGCGGGCCTGCTCAGCAGGGATATATATCCTGCCACCCACGTGAGGGCCGCAAAAAGGGTGAGGCCCAGGAAATGCACCCATGTGCTGTTGGGACTTAAATCGGTGGCCAGAACGGCCGCAATACTTCCAAAGGTGATGCCGTTAACATATTCAAAAAATGTAAGCTGGCCTACCTGTTGTTTGCCTAAAATGCGGGTGTAGATTAGAATGGCTATGAAGGCCAAGAAAGTCTGCAGCACAACCTCTACGGTCGCCACCAGCACAGTACCTACCTCCCTCGGCCAGACTCAAAGCATCTCGCGATTATGCAAATATATTAGAAGCCCAATGCCGGCCGCTACGAAAAGAAGAATGGCTAGGCCTTCTATTAAGAGGTCGCGCAATCCCATCTCCTCCTGTGCTCCCCGTCTTAAGTGTAGTATCTCCTACTGCAGGCAAGAAATGCGACAAAAAAACACCGGCCGCGAAGCCGGTGTCCTGCTATTCAACAGGAATTCCGTTATAAAAATACCTCAGGAATGGAATACATTATGTTCTCTTTTACCAGATTTCAAGCGGTAGCCCGTCACACCCAGACGGTTGCTTCCCCACACCACCGCCACGGCCAGGAGTATTAAAATGATCACTCCTTGATCGGTAGTCAAGCGCGTCAGCAGCACCGCACTGGCACCCAGGCATAAGTTCACAAAGTAAATGGCCACGACGGCCTGCTTCTGAGTAAAGCCCTGGGCCATTAAACAGTGATGGAGGTGCCCTTTATCGGGTTGGAAGATGGGTCGGCGGTTTAAAAAGCGGCGGACAATGGCAAAGAAGGTATCCAGAATAGGTATTCCCAAAATGAGCACCGGGATAAATAGGGAAATAACCGTGGCGCTCTTGGTCAGGCCCAGCACGGCCAGGGTCGCCAAGGTAAAACCCAGAAACATAGAACCGCTGTCGCCCATAAAGATGCTGGCAGGGTAGAAGTTATAGGGCAAGAATCCCAGGGTAGAGGCTGCCAGGGCCAGGGCCAAAAAGGCGACGCGGGTTTCACCCTCCAACCACGCCACCACCGCCATAGTCACCGAGGCGATCAGGGCGGTGCCGGCAGCCAGGCCGTCCAGGCCGTCAACCAAATTGAGGGCATTGGTCACCCCCACCAGCCAGAATACCGTCACCGGAATGGCCAGCTTCCCCAAGAAAAGAAACCCGTGGAGAGGATTGGTTAAGAATTCAACCCTCGCCCCCAAAAGGGTAACCACCAAGGCGGCTACCAGCTGGCCGGCCAGTTTCCACCGGGGGCTCAACCCCCATACGTCGTCGGCCAGCCCCACCAGCAGGATAAGGCTTCCGCCCCACAACAACCCCTGAAAAGGAGGATAGTTCATACCCGCTGCCAGATAAGCTGCCACGAAGCCACCGAAGATGGCCACCCCTCCCAACCGGGGCATTACCGTGTCGTGGACTTTGCGCGCATCCGGACGGTCCAGAGCCCCTATCCGGGGGGCCACCCGTTTAAGGATGGGGGTTAATAGCACACTTAGACTGAAGGCCAGCACAATGGCCAAAAAACTCACTTCCAAAGCCTCCTCAATCACCTATGGCAAAGATGAGCTCGCCTTCGGCAGCCAGCTCTTCTCCCACCCAGGCCCGTCCCTGGGCTTTGCCTATCTTCCCTTTGACTTTAATAACTTCCACTTCCAGCCGCAGAACATCCCCCGGGATGACCTGGCGGCGGAAGCGAACCCTATCCATACCCCCAAACAGGGCTATTTTACCCCGCCACTCGGGCTGGCTCAGGAGGGCTGCTGCTCCTACCTGGGCCAGGGCTTCCATGATGAGCACCCCGGGCATGACCGGATAACCGGGGAAGTGCCCGCTAAAATACCATTCGTTGGCGCTGACATTTTTCAGACCCACAGCCCTCCGGCCGGCCTCGATTTCCACCAGCCGGTCCACCAGCAGAAAAGGATAACGATGGGGTAGAATCTCCTGGATGGCCATAATGTCCAGGGACGGCATCCTGGCTCAGCCCCCTAAGTACGAGCCGTAAAAACGAGTAATACATTCTATATTCGCTAACTCCGTCCCACTTCCTGCCGCGCCAAAATTTTTTACGCCTGCCTACGGCGCTTAAATAATGTAGCCTTAATCAAGGTCATTTCCTCTACCTTTAGAGCCCACGCCAGGACCAAGAAGATTCCGGCCGAGCCTGCGGTGACGACGAGAACCTTGCTCGCCAACTCCCAGGGGCCCTGAAGGGGATTAAATATACTTAACCAGTGGCCGCCCGTCCAGGTCGCCAAGCCCATTCCTCCGGCCGCCAATAAGGTGAGCCAAAGATTCCGCAGGAGGAGCGGTGTGTTGAGCTCCGGCAGGCGCCCCTTCAGAAAATAATAGAGGGTCAGAGCATAAAAAGTAGCCGCCAGGGAGTTGGATAGGGCCAGACCGCCGTGCCCCAGATGACGAACCAAAACCGAGCTGAAACCTGCGTTGAGGCCCACCGAGGTAAGGCCGACCAGGGCCGGCGTCCGGACGTCCCCCAGGGCATAAAAAGAACGCATAAGGATGGGCTGCACCGCCTGAGCCAGCAAGCCCCATGAGGCATAATAGACAACTTCGGCCGTCATGAGCGTGGCCCCAGAACTGAAGGCCCCCCGCTCGAAAGCGACGCGTACCAGAGGCTCCCTTAAGATGATTAAACCACTGGCCGCAGGCAACACGGTCAAAGCCACCAGCGACAAACCCCGGTGGGTTAGATGGGCCATAGCCTTACGCCTTCCCCGCGCCGCCTCCTCTGATAAAGCGGGAAACACTGCGGTGGAAACAGCGGCCACAAACACACCCAGGGGAAGGCTCACCAGGCGGATACCTACATCCAGGGCCGTAATGCTGCCGGCCGCCAGGTGCGAGGCGAAAAAACGGTTGGTGGCCAGGTAAAGCTGATTAACCGCCAGGCTGAAAATTACAGGCAACAGATAGAGGCTCACCCTTCGTACGACCGGGTGACGGTGGTCCAGCCTCCAAGTATAACGAAATCCCATGCGGTGCAGGTCGGGCAATTGAATGAGCAAAAAGGCGACAAAGCTTACCACTGTTCCCACTGCGAGGCCCTCGATGCCGTAGTGGGAACCGAAAAACAAAGCCGTTACTATGATAATCAGGTTGCTCAGGGCCGGCGCCAGGGCGGGCGAGGTAAAGTAATTGCCCGCATTTAGAATGCCGCTTATCATCATACCCGTGCCCATAAAGGGCAGGGAAAGAAACATGATCCGGGTTAGCCGGGCCGCCAACCCCTCTACCTCGGGTGGAAAACCCGGAGCCAGCAGGGGTACCAATTGAGGAGCCGTCGCCATACCCAGGAGGGCCAGGGCAGTTAAGGATAAAGCCGTCCAGCTCCCCAGGGCGCTGGCTACCTGCCAACCCTCTTCCTTTTCCCCCCGCACCAGGTAGGCCGTCAGGGTGGGGACCATGACGGTGAGAAAAGCCATGCCGAGGATAGTCTGGAGGAAATAAGGAATCGTGTAGGCCACCATGTAGGCGTCGGTGGCCGGGCCAGCGCCAAATTGAGCAGCGATAACTGCATCCCGCACAAAACCCAGAACCCGGCTCAGGAGATTCAGCACCAGAACTATACCTGCGGCCCGGGCCAGACGGGCTACAGCTCCTTCCCTCACCTCACCGTCCACCTATATTTCACCGCCCAGGGCCAGCCTCAGCGCCAGCTCTGCATTACACCGGGCCAGGGGCCGCAGTTCGGCCACCGCCCGCCGCAGGCTTTCCTTGAGGTAGGGTCCTTCGTAGATGAGCCTTTTCACCTTGCTTCCCAACTGTTCATAGTCCAGCAAAGGAAGATTCAAGCACGGCTGTTCCACCTGTTGACAAAAGGACTCCACCTTGGGATCATAAGAGAGTCCGAGGAAGGGTACTCCCAACACCGCAGCCAAAATGAGAGCGTGCAGCCGCATTCCCACCAGTAAATCCAAGCAACTGACGACACCCACCAGCTCCTCCAAGGTCAATCGTTCTTTCACAATCACTGCCGGGCCCTGCATAAGCCGCTGAACCTGGCGGCAGGCCTCGACATCCCGCGGAAAATGAAGAGGAAGGAATACTACGTCCCACCCTTGGGCAACCAATTCATCGCCCAGACGGGCCAGAGCCTCCAGGGTTACCCCCATCCTCTCCCACGGACGTACCGATATCCCTGCCAGCGGCCTCCGCCCTTCTTCCAGGCCGAGCTGAATGAGTTTATGGCGCCCGGACTTTAAGTTAAAAGAACTTGGGTCCAAGCCGAGAACAGGGTCGGCTGTAACCCTGACGGTGGGGCGGTGCACCCCCAGGCTCTGCAAAAAAGCCCGGGATTGACCGTCGCGCAGGGTAATGAGCTGAACCTTGTCCAGCACCCTGGCCGTCAGGCGGCGGGACCAGTTGTGCCGTAAGGGTCCCAACCCCTGAGCATAAATCATGCGCGGCCGGCGGAAAAAGCGAGCCATTTCCAGGACTCCCAAATAATAAAGGAGGCTTTTAGCCCCTGTCACATCCTGGAAAAGGCTGCCTCCCCCGCTGATAAATAAGTTCACCCCACCCAGGGCACGGGCTATCTCCCCCGGCCGCCAGCGGTTGACGGCTTTTACCGGCAGCCATTTCTCCGTAGCAGCGGGATTGGAGGATAGGACAACGATCTCCACCTCAGGGTGTAGTCCGCGGAGGGCCTGCACCATGCTGTAGAGAATCGCCTCGTCCCCGGCGTTGCCGAAACCGTAATAGCCGGAAAGCATCACTCGCACCACCGATTATTACCCCCCGAACCGTCAGGTAGCTTTGGTGAAAGGGCCTTAAAGCCGTAACCAACTACTACCGTCACCATCCCCACCAACAGGCCGAGCCAAAGACCGTTGATAATGCGCAGCAAGGATACTACCAGGGGAGTGTGGATATGGCAGAGGGTATTGACCACCGATATCTGGCCCATGAGGGCTAAAAGCCATAACGGGAGGAACCGGTGCCGGTACGGGAGCATTAGTGCCCACAGGAAGGCAGGATAGCCCAAAAGAAATTCCTTGGTCCGGGGCCTTACCCCCAAAGTCCTTTCCAGCACGGACCGCAACTCCCCTTCCAGAGGAAGCAGGCCTATGCTCTCATTACCGCTACGGCTGAGATAAACGATAAATACGGCCGCAGCCGCGGCAAGGACCAACAGCATGAGCACCGTAAGGTTCTGCTGCAGCCATCCTTTAACTACCGAAGTGAAATTTCTTTTCTCTTCCTTATATACCGCCGCCACAGCGAAAATAAAGAGAGGCAGGACAAAAGCCGCCTTCACGCCCGTAAACCGGTCCAACTGGAGCATAAAGCCGGTATCGCTCAAAAGGCCTGCGATCAGCAACCCGCCCAGGAAAGATAGAAAGGTAGTTCGCAAAATAATCCCTATAGCCGGCACCAGGCCGGGAGACCTCCGGCCGACCAGGGCCCACCACAGGGACAGGGTGGGAAACACGACCGCGGCTCCCAGGGCCATAACCTTGCGCATAAAAAGACCGTAACCCAGGACTAAAGCCGCCAGCCAGCCCACGAGGCCCAAAGCACCCAAGAACCAGGCCGGGCGGACAAAACCCAGGTTTTCCAGCAGGAGGATTCCGCCCGCGATTACGCCCAGGCCTCCAAAGAACCAGAGCAACCGCCAAGACACGAGGGAACAAAAAGGCTGGGCCTGTCCAATAATAAAGCCTTCCCTAGTCAGGGAGTTCTGTAGAGCCTCCAGGTAACTCAAATTGTCCTGCAGCCAGTCGGAGGAGTCCGGCCGGAAGAATAAGCGCACAAAGAGAAGGCGAACGTTCCTCTCCGCCGCTGCCAGGGTAAAGCGTTCCACCCCCTCCGCCGGAGAAATAGTAGACATTGTGTCAGGAGGGATGGCATGGAGGCGGACGGCCTTCTTGTCAAGCAAAAGGACCAGGGGCTTTAATCCCTGTTGCTCGTTGAATTCGATTAATCCGATGGGGGCTCCCAGTTCCCTCATTTCCTCCGCCAGAAAGGGCAAACGTTCCGGGTAGCCGGGCAATGCTTTGTCGTTGAAAAGAACAGCCGCCAGGTAAGGCCTAAAGGACTGCAGAGGATCCCATACCTTGCTTAAGGCCGTAGCCGTGGCCTCCGGCCAGCTCCTTAGCTGTAACACCAGAAAGAACCCCTGGTTGGTAACTTCGGTTAATTTGTCCTGGGGAAATCCCAAGCCCAACTTGGCCAGTTCTTCCTGGGGCATAAAGGGTATGCCCACAGCGAGAAAATCAGAAGTATGGACAACCTCCGGCGGCACCGGCAGTTTATACTCCAACTGCCATTTGATTTGCTCCAGTACGCCCGGATCCCGGGTAAAAAAATAAAGGAGCCCCGACCGGAAATGATCCCGGTACTGGGGAAAAAGCCAGGCCGCCTCGTCGCCGCTATAGACGCGCAAGCGTTGGGGACTTAAATCGTCCACCGTTTCCTCTTTGAAGAGGACGGCGTTAACCCCTTTGTCCCTCAGGCGGCCCAAAATCTCATTTTCCGGCCTACCCGTCCACCGGGCCAGCTTGGCCACTTCTTGGTAGTCAACGGCCACCGTAACCGTCCGGTTGGCGGCTTCGAGCCGCACCCGTGCGGCCGCCGGCCATAAAGAAGCACCCGCGCCCAAAAACACCATTATCCATAACGCCAGAATACGCCACGACCTCTGCACGGCCCCAATAGCCCTTCTCTCTAACTTTAATTCCCCCTTGATTATAGGCCCCCCCTCGATAGGCGTCAATCTTTTTTGTCCGCGACCATCCCGGAAGCAACTAGTATATCGCGCCTTTTGATCTCAGGCCTGCTTGGGAAAACTCTCGCGGGCCAAACTATCACTCGGCCCCCAAAGCTGCAGGCGGGGTTCCCGGCCTAATCGGCATCCTTGCCGATAGGCCGGTCTCGGACCTCCTGTCCTCGACGCCGCCTTCGCCTTTGGCCTCGTTAAGTTTGGCTACCGCTCGAGTTTAATCGCTCGCTTCCAAGCCTAAGCAGGCCGTGTCAGCAGAAAGTAAAGATAACTCGGAAGGAGCCATTTGCGCTGACGCGGAAATAAGAAAGGTGAAGGTATGAAGGGATTGGGGAAAAAATTTTACCCCGGG
>JAZHPA010000053.1:0-19921 GCA_051024685.1 Moorellaceae bacterium AZ2
CGCTAGTTTGGCCCGCGAGGGAGGCCTTTGCGAGCGAAAGCCAAGCAGGCCTGGGATCAAAACTGGGGATACGTCAGGGCAAGAATCCCTTGATTACGGAGCGACCTTGCGCTATGCTGAAGAAAAAAATAGCGGACGACCACAGGTGCCGTAAGGCGAAAAGGGAATCAGGTGAAAATCCTGAGCGGTCGCGCCACTGTAACCGGGGAGCTTTTCTTCACACAGCCCACTGGGGTCCGCCCTGGGAAGGGGAAGGGAAGCGGTGATCCGGAGCCAGGAGACCTGCCTGTGGTAATTGTACACCCTCGCGTCAAGGGAAGGGCCCGACTAAAAGGCAATCCAAACCCAGCCTCCAGGCGAGAGGCTGGGTTTTTTGATATGTCAGCCCTGGCCGTTTGAGGAGGATAAAGAGTGGAACGGGGAAGGCTGGTGTTCGTTACTGGGGGAGTGCGGAGCGGCAAGAGCCGCTTTGCGGAAGAGTTGGCCTGCAACTGGGGTAAGGAAGTCATTTACGTAGCTACCGCCAGGGTAACAGATGAGGAAATGGCCGAGCGGGTAGCCCGCCACAAGGCCCGCCGGCCGGCTCGGTGGCGGACGGTGGAAGAGCCATTAGCATTGGACCGGGTCATAAAGGATTGGGGGGAGGCGGGAAGGGTCCTCCTGGTGGACTGCCTTGCGGTGTACGTCGGTAACCTGCTGGTGGAAGAAGGCCTGGGGGAGGAAGAGGTGCTAGGCCGGGTGCGGCAGGTAGCTCTTCGGGCGCAGGAGGCCCCGGCTGACGTCATCCTGGTCAGCAATGAAGTGGGACTAGGAGTGGTACCACCCTACCCCTTAGGCCGCCTTTATCGTGACCTCCTGGGCCTGGCCAACCAGGAGGTGGCCGCCAGGGCGGATGCCGTGTACCTGGTGGTCTGCGGCCTGCCCGTGGAAATAAAATCCTTGGCCAAGGGCAGCAGTTTAGGGGGTGGGGGGAGGGGGGAAGGGCTCCATGGCTAGAGAATTAAGAAAGGGCTACACCACCGGTACCTGCGCAGCGGCTGCGGCAAGGGCGGCGGTGAAGGCCCTCTGGTCCAGGGGAACGGACGAGGACCGGGTGCGGGTCACCCTTCCCCAGGGAAAGGAAATCGAACTGCCGGTGACCGTCCGGCGGGGGGATGGTTGGGCAGAAGCCACGGTCATTAAGGACGGCGGCGACGATCCCGACATTACCCACGGCGCCGCCGTGCAGGTGAGGGCCCGGCCCGGAGGACAGGGGATTACGTTAAAGGCCGGCAGGGGAGTAGGAACGGTCACTCTTCCGGGCCTGGCGGTACCGGTGGGAGAACCGGCCATCAATCCCGTGCCTCGCGCTATGATTTGCGAAGCAGTCAGAGATTTTATCCCCCTGGGTCAGGGAGTGGAGCTGACCATAAGTATCCCCGGCGGCGAAGAGCTGGCCCGCCACACCTTAAACCCCCAGTTGGGAATTGTAGGGGGGCTGTCCATTCTGGGGACTACCGGCATCGTGGAGCCCATGTCGGAAGAAGCCTTTCGCTCTTCCCTCCTGCCGCAAATTGATATAGCCCGGGCGTCGGGCTATGAAGCCGTCGTATTGACGCCCGGCCGTCGGGGACAGCGCCAGGCGGTGGAAGGTTACGGTCTGCCGGAAAGGGCGGTGGTCTTGACCGGCAACTTCATCGGAGACTTGGTTAAGGCCTGTGCTGAACGCGGCCTCAAGAAGGTGCTCCTGTGGGGGCACGTGGGCAAACTGGTGAAGGTGGCCGGAGGCATCTTTCATACCCATAGCCGGATAGCAGATGCCCGGCGGGAAATTGTGGCCGCATGGACGGCAGCCTGGGGCCTCCCCGAGGGGGTGGTGCAGGCCATCCTATCCGCCAATACGGTGGAGGCCGTCCTGGCCATCCTGCGAGGGGCCTGGGAGGAAACACGGTGCCGCGAATTCTGGGACCACCTAGCTTCCATAGCCAGCAAGCGCAGCCGGGAGCTGGTATGCGGCGGCCTGGAGGTGGGGACCGCATTTTTGGACCTTGCGGGTCGTATTATCGGCCAGGACGGGGAAGCCAGGAGGATAATGGAGGAGTTGAGACATGCCCGGTGAAAAGAGACCGTGGCTCACGGTGGTTGGGGTGGGGCCCGGGGACCCTGCCTGGCTAACGCCGGCGGCTTACCAGGCCGTAGCCGAAGCAGAAATTTTGGTAGGAGGACGCCGAGCCCTGCAGCTGTTCGATTTCCTCGATAAGGAACGCAAGACTATTGATGCCGATCTGGAAGGCTTATACCGGTATTTAATATCTGTAAAGGGCCGCCCTACAGCGGTCCTGGTTTCGGGAGACCCGGGCCTTTACAGCCTTCTGGGCTGGCTGCGGCGGCGTTTTCCTCCGGAAGAAATAAGGGTGTTGCCCGGAATAAGCTCGGTACAGCTAGCCTTCGCCCGTTTGGGATGCGGCTGGGAAGGAGCCACCATTGTGAGCCTGCACGGTCGCCCCCTGAACATACTGGACCCTTACCTGGAGGGGCTGGCCCGGCAGGACCTTCTGCTGGCCCTCCTCACCGGTGGAGACAATACGCCCACAGCAGTGGGGAGATATCTGGAGGGTAAAGGGCTGGGCTCGACTGTCCTCTGGGTGGGAAGCCAACTGGGCGGGCCGGGGGAAAAGACGGCGTATCTCACGGCGGAGGAGCTGGCCCGGGCCGATTTTGATCCGGCAGCGGTGATCATCGGTGGATTTCCACGGCGGTAAGTGGCCCTACATCACGCCCGGTATTCCCGACGGGCTGTTCGAGCGGGGGGCGGTACCCCTCACTAAAGAGGAAATCCGTATACTAACGCTGGCCAAAGGGTGCCTGGCGCCGGGGCAGGCGGTTTATGACATTGGGTCCGGTACGGGGTCCCTGACGGTGGAGGCGGCCCGGCTGGTGGCTCCCGGAACGGTATACGCCATAGAGGAGGACCCAGCGGCGGCACACTTAACCCGCGCCAATGTAGAGACCTTCGGCTTAAGGAATGTACTTCAGGTGGTCGGCAGGGCACCTGAAGCCCTGGAGGGCCTGCCGCCGGCGGACCGCATCTTTATCGGGGGTAGCGGGAGCCGGCTGAGATCCATTCTGGAATACTGCAGCCGGGTCCTGCGGCCCAAGGGTATCATGGTCATTAATGCCATTACTTTGGAGACCCTGTGGGAGAGCGTGGCTTACGGCAGCGCTAAGGGGTACTGCACGTCAGCTGTAGCGGTCAACGTAGCGCGGTTAGAAGAGGTGGGCGGGCGCCGAATCTTCCGCGCCCTCAATCCTGTTTACATTGTTCAACTGGCCGACGGCCACCCCTTTTAGGCCCGGTACTACTTTGGGCCCGGTGGGTCTATCAGAGTGGCCGCGAAGGCCTTGCCCTCAAAGGGCGTGGGTTTGTGAGGCCGCAATGAATCCCCTGCCGGGCCGGGGGAGTAGGCCTCCAGGTGAAGGCCTGTTTTGACCGGGAGGGTCTACCGGGTGACCCCGGCCCATCAGGTCTGTAAAACGGAAGATAGCCGGTTCTTAAGACTTGGGGGTCGGTTAAAGGAGGAAGGCCATGAGCGGCAAATTGTACGGTCTGGGGGTTGGTCCCGGCGACCCAGAGCTCCTTACCCTGAAGGCCCGGCGGATCCTGGAAAGGGTGCCCGTCCTGGCGGTGCCCGTTTCCCAGCGGGGAGAGGAAAGCCTGGCCCTGGGGGTGGTGCAGGCCTTTATCCGGCCGGAGCAGGAGATACTCTCCCTGTTCATGCCCATGAGCCGCGACCGGTCTTACCTGGAGCGCTGCTGGGAAGCGGCGGCCCGGGAACTGCTGGAGAAGCTCCGGGAGGGAAAGGATGTAGCCTTTCTAACCTTGGGGGATGCCAGCCTTTACAGCACTTATAGTTACCTTATGGAAATTATTCAAGAGCTGGACCCTTCCATCCCCATCGAAACCGTGCCGGGCATTACTTCTTTCTCGGCAGCTGCCGCCAGGCTAAATCTCCCCCTGGCCAAGGGAGACGAGGCGCTGGCAGTTATACCCGCCCTCCAGGACCCTCACGCCCTGGAGGAGCTAATACCTTTGTTCCCTAATCTGGTGCTTATGAAGGTGGCCAGGCGCTACGACGAGATCGTCCGGATCTTGACCCGGGCCGGTGTGGTGAAGACTTCCGTCCTGGCCACCCGATGTGGCCAGAAAGGGGAAACCTTTTCCTGGGATCTGGAAGCCGGCGTGGGACAGAGGCAGGATTATCTTTCCTTGATTATTGTGAAGGGATGGGGAAAGCAGAAATGAAGGTTTACTTCGTAGGAGCCGGCCCGGGAGACCCGGAACTGATTACCGTTAAGGGTCGGCGGCTCCTTAAGCGGGCGGGAGTCATCATCTATGCCGGCTCCCTGGTTAATCCCGCTTTGCTGGCCTGGGCGCGCCCCCAAGCTGCCTGTTACGACAGTTCCTCCCTGACCCTAGAGGAGATCATTGAGCTCATGGAAAGAGCCGTCCGGCAAGGCCAGAAGGTGGTACGGCTGCATACGGGCGATCCTTCCCTGTACGGTGCCCTCCAGGAACAAATGGAGGCCCTGGACGCCCGCGGCATCCCCTATGAGGTGGTGCCGGGAGTAAGCTCCTTCGCCGCTGCGGCCGCCGCTGTAGGCCGGGAATTCACCGTACCGGGACAGAGCCAGACCCTTATTCTCACCCGCCGCGGGGGTCGCACCCCGGTACCGCAGGCCGAGAATCTAACGGCCCTGAGCACCCACCGCGCCAGCCTTTGCCTCTTCTTGAGCGCCCACTGTCTAGAGGAGGCTGTGGCCGAGCTGGCCGTCGGATACGGGAAAAGTGCGCCGGCAGCCGTGGTTTATAAAGCTTCCTGGCCGGAAGAAAAAGTAATTTACGGCAGCCTGGAGGACATCGCGGCCAAGGCAAGGCAGGAGGGCATTCAGCGTACGGCCCTCCTCCTGGTGGGCGACTTCTTAAAGGGCGCTGCCCGTCGGTCTTACCTTTACGACCCGGGTTTCGAGCACGGTTACCGGAGGAAAAGGCATGCACATAGCTATTGTAGCCCTGACCCCTCGGGGGCTGACCACGGCTAAAAAGCTGGTCGGCCAATATCCCGACCCGGTTGATGTTTACGCTCCGGCCGACACTATAGGGCAGGTAGGGCAGGAGTCCGCCTCCTGGCCCGTGCGGGCCCTGGAGGGCAGCCTCACATCTTTCTGCGCTCATCTGTGGTCCGGCTACCGCGGCCTGGTGTTTATCATGGCTGCAGGTATAGTAGTCCGCTGCCTGGCCCCTTACCTGGAGCATAAGCATAAGGACCCGGCAGTGGTAGTACTGGACGAAGAGGGGCGCTATGCCATCAGTTTGTTGGGAGGCCATTTGGGGGGAGCCAATGACCTGGCCCGCAGGATAGCCGCCATCCTGGGCGGAACCCCGGTAATTACCACGGCCAGCGATGTACAGGGTTTGCCCGCCCTGGACGTCGTGGCCCGGGAGCTCAGCTGCCGCCCGGTGCCGGAAAGACGCATGACCAAGGTCATGGCCGCTATGGTTAAAGGGAAAAGAGTCGGGTTTTGGGCGGAGGAGCCCTGGCGGGAAAGGCTGCTCCAGAAGATGCCAGGGCTGGAGATACATCCGCTGGAGGATTTTAGGCCGGAGGATGCGGAGGCCGGAGTGCTGGTGACTTCTCGCCGCGTCCCTCTGCCCCCGGGGCCCTGGCTGTTCTGGCGCCCCCGGGAACTGGTCGCCGGGATAGGCTGTCGGCGGGGGGCAGATCGGCAGGCCATCCTGGCGGCCCTGGGGCAGGCCCTTAAAGCGGCAGGCCGCAGCCGCTGGAGCTTGCGGGCCCTGGCCACGGTAGAATTAAAGGCCCGAGAGGAGGGCTTGCTGGCCGCCGCCCGCCAACTGGGGATACCCCTCTTGACCTTTAAGAAAGAAGTTTTGGCACGGGCCTTAAGGGAGCAGCCGCAGCTTTCTCATTCTTCGGTGGTGGAAGGCAAGATCGGGATCGGCGGGGTGTGTGAGCCGGCCGCCTGGCTGGCGGCCAAAGGGGGGGAACTTCTATGCCGCAAAATGAGTTACCAGGGAGTAACGGTAGCCCTGGCCAGGGAAGCCTGGCCATCATAGGCCTGGGACCGGGAGATTGCCAGGACATGACTCCCCGGGCCAGGGAAGCGCTGGTCAAGGCGGAAGTAGTGGTCGGCTATGGTCCTTACCTGGACCTTATCCCTACCCTCCTTGCAGGAAAGGAAATTATTGCTACGGGCATGAGGGGAGAAGTGGAGCGCTGCCGCAGGGCAGTAAGACGGGCGGCCCAGGGAGCCAGGGTGGCGGTAGTGTCCGGCGGGGATGCCGGGGTTTACGGGATGGCGGGACTGGTGCTGGAGATACTTCACCGGGAAGGGTTAAAGAGACAAGTGACGGTAGAGGTGATACCCGGGGTAACAGCAGCCACGGCGGCAGCAGCAGTCCTCGGGGCACCCCTCATGCACGACTTTGCGGTGATAAGCTTGAGCGACCGCCTTACTCCCTGGGAGTTAATTGCCCGCCGGATTGAGCTGGCCGCCCAGGGCGACCTGGTTATTGTCTTTTACAATCCGCGCAGCCGGGGGCGACCCGGTCACTTATCTCGGGCCCGGGAAATAATACTTCGCTACCGGTCCGGTAACACACCCGTAGGAGTGGTACGCCTGGCCGGCCGGCCGGGGGAAGAGAGATGGCTTTCCGACCTCAATTCCTTCCTGGATTTGCCCATTGACATGCTGACCACGGTAATCATCGGGAACAGCCAGACCCGGGTTTTGAACGGGTGGATGGTAACTCCGAGGGGGTACCGCTTATGATCTTGGTCCTGGGAGGCACGACCGACGCCGGGCGGATCATCAGATTCCTCACGAGGCAGGGTCATACCGTCATGGCCACAGTAGTTACCCGTTATGGGGCTCACTTGGCCCGGGAAGCAGGGGCAGCCGAGATATGGCAGGGCGAGTTGACCGAATCCTCCCTGAAAGAACTGCTGCTGGTCAAGAGACCCCGGGCGGTTGTCGACGCCACCCACCCCTTTGCCGTCCGCATAACGGAGCTGAGCAGGCAGACCTGCACCGCCCTGTCCATACCCTATTATCGCTACCGGCGGGACGCGGTTCCCCTGGCGGAGAGCCCCCGGTTGAAGGTGGTGGACAGCTGGGAGGAAGCGGCGGGAGCTGCGGCCCGAGCCCGGGGGCGAAACGTCTTCCTGACGGTCGGTACGCGACGCCTGGATGTTTTTGTCTTTCACCCGGGCCTCAAGGGAAAACGGCTCGTGGTCCGCATCCTGCCGGAAGTGGCGTCCCTGAGAAAATGTTTGGACTTAGGCCTTTGGCCCAGGGATGTGGTGGCCCTTCAAGGCCCCTTCAGTTACGAACTCAACCGGGCCCTTTATAAGCAGTACGCAGCAGAGGTCCTGGTAACCAAGAACAGCGGGAGGGCCGGAGGCACAGAAGCTAAAGTGCAGGCCGCCCTGGATCTGGCCATGGAAGTCATCGTCCTTAATCCCCCTCCAGAACCGGGCGGAATGGGACTGGAGGAAATTTTGGCCGCTCTGTCTCCCTGAGTCGCTCCCTAGGAATTCCGAGGAGGGAATATATGACGAAGACGGGGATAATACTTCTGGGACACGGCAGCCGGATACCGGAAGCTAATGAGCATTTGCGCCAGCTGGCATTGCTGGTGGAGGGACTGCTGGGCGGCACCCGGGTTCACGCCTGTTACATGATGCGTGCCAGGCCCGGTCTGGCCGAGGGAGTGGCCGAGCTGCTGGCCGAGGAGATTAAAAAAATTGTCGTGGTGCCGGTGTTCTTCTCCAACGGCCTTCACGTCCAGCGGGACATACCTGAGCAGCTGGAAAGGATACGCCGGGAACACCCGGGAGTGGAGTTAATTTATGCCTCCAATTTAGGCGCCGACCGCCGCATTGCCCAGATCATAGTGGAGCGTATCCTGGAGGTGGAGCCGGGTGGATTTCTTACGGGACCCCAAGGTCATTGAAGCTAGGAGCAGGGCCATTATTGGTTCCCGCCTCCAGATGGCGGGGAGGAGTGTCCAGGAGAGGCAGGTCTTGATACGCATTATTCATGCCACGGGCGACCTGAGCTATGCCCGGCTGACGGTAATCCACCCGCAGCTGGTGGCGGCGTCCACGGCCGCCCTGCGCAGGGGAGCGGCCATCATTACTGATGTGGAGATGGTACGCAGCGGTATTAGCGGTCCCCTGGCGGCCCGGGGGCGCTGCCCCCTTATCTGTGCCATCCGCGATGAAAAGGTGGCGGAGCTGGCCTCGGCCCGCGGGGAAACGCGGGCCATGGTGGCCATGGAGCAGCTGGCCCCTCAAATGGAAGGGGCCCTCGTCGCCATTGGCAATGCTCCTACGGCCCTTTTCCGGCTGTTGGAGTTAATCCAAGCCGGGCAGGCCAGACCGGCAGCCATCATCGGTACCCCGGTGGGCTTTGTGGGAGCGGCCGAGGCCAAGGCGGCTCTGGAAAAGGGTCCGGTCCCTTTCCTTACCGTGCGGGGGTCCAGAGGAGGCAGCACGGTGGCCGTGGCCGCAGTGAACGCTTTGCTGCATATGGCGTTTCCTTAAGGCCTACTCTTGCTTGCGCCGACGCCTCCCTGCTTGGAGGGCGGGCTGCCTCATCTCAAAAAGGATGCCAGCACGATATAAACCTGAAGGGAGAGAATTGCCGGGGTGAGGGCCAAGAACGTTATGCTCCAGGGCACCAGTTCCAATGTAGGCAAGAGCCTGCTGGCTGCCGCCCTGTGCCGCATTTTTTACCGTCTGGGCTATAAGGTAGCTCCCTTTAAAGCCCAGAACATGGCCAACAATTCCTATGTGACTGCCGGCGGGGGGGAAATGGGCTATGCCCAGGTGCTCCAGGCGTGGGCGGCGGGGATAGAGCCGCGGGTGGAAATGAATCCTGTGCTCCTGAAGCCTACGGCCGCCGCTTCCTCCCAGGTCGTGGTGCTGGGCCGCCCCATAGGCAACCTGGGAGCTAAGGAATATCACGGCCGGATGGTTTTGCACCTGCTGGAGGTGGTGACCCAGGCGTACGCCGCCCTGGACCGGGAATTTGAAATTATTGTAATCGAAGGAGCCGGGAGCCCGGCCGAAGTGAATTTAAAGGACCGGGAGATCGCCAACATGCGCATCGCCAAATTGGTGAAGGCTCCTGTCCTCCTGGTAACGGATATAGACCGGGGCGGGGCCTTAGCGGCGGTGGTGGGGACCCTGGAGCTGCTGGAGCCCGAGGAGCGGGAATTGGTGGCAGGCATTATCATCAATAAATTCCGGGGCGACCTGGACTTGTTGCAGCCGGCCCTAGATTTCCTGGAAAAGCGAACGGGCAAGCCGGTTCTAGGTGTTATCCCTTATATAAAGGACACCGGACTTCCGGAGGAAGATTCGGTGGTATTGGAGCACAAGCAGTCCAGGCCCTCCGGTCTGGAGGAGCTGGATATTGCGGTGGTCCTTCTTCCCCGCATCGCCAACTTCACCGACTTTGATGCCCTGGAACAGGAGCCGGGGGTTAATCTCCGCTATGTGGATATTCATACCCCCCTGGGCGAACCGGACCTTTTAATCCTCCCGGGCAGCAAAAACACCATCGAGGACCTCCTTTACTTGCGCCATTACGGCCGGGATAAAGAGATTAAAGTCCTGGCAGCCCGCGGAACTCCCATAATAGGAATCTGCGGCGGCTTTCAGATGCTGGGAGAAGTGATCCGCGATCCCTATGGAACGGAAAGCAACATCCCGGAGGTGGAAGGCTTAGGCCTATTGCCGGTGGTTACCACCTTTTTGCCCGACAAAGCCACTTATCTGGTGGAGGCGGAAGCAGCAGGAGAAGGACCCTTCCTCCAATTATCCCCCCCGGAGCGCCTCCGCGGTTATGAAATCCATATGGGTGTTACGGAAAGAAAGGGTGCCGCTCGTCCCGCCTTTTATTTAAAGCGCCGGGGAGAGACAGAAGTAGAGATAGCCGACGGGGCCGTATCCCCGGACGGGAATATTTTGGGCACCTATATCCACGGCATCTTTGATAATGACTCCTGGCGCCGCCTGCTGCTCCAGGAGCTGCGCCGGCGGCGGGGCTTAAAGGATGCTTCCGGATGGGCCCTTAATTACCGGCTTGAGCGCGAGAGGCGCCTGGATGAGCTGGCCAGGGTGGTGGCCGCCAACTTGGATCTAGAGAGGCTGGGTCAAATCATGGGGCTGGAGGGCCCGCTGGCAGGTGACCTTTTTGCCCCTTGACCTGACCGTTTTCTTCCTGGCCCTCCTCCTCGATATCCTGGTGGGCGATCCTCGCCGGCTACCCCATCCTACGGAGATAATGGGGCGGGGCATTGTGCTTCTCGAAAAAGGGCTTCGTCCCTGGGCACATACCCCCAACCGCCAATATCTGGCCGGAATGTTAATCGAGATCCTGATTGTCGGGCTAAGCTGGGGTTTTACCTGGGTTCTGGTTCACTTGGTCAAGGGATGGTCCTCCTTCGCAGGTACGCTTTTGAGTGCCTGGCTGCTCTCCACCACTATAGCGGCCAGAGGGCTGGCTGTGGCAGCCTGGGGCATCGCCTCTTCTTTGCAGAAGGGGGATCCGGCTGCGGCTCGCCGCCAGGTGGCTCTGATCGTGGGCCGGGATACGCAAACCCTGAACGAAAGCGAGATAGCGCGGGCCACCATTGAGAGCGTGGCGGAAAACACCAGCGACGGCGTCATAGCTCCCCTCTTTTATGCCCTGATAGGGGGCGTGCCTTTAGCCATGGCCTATCGCGCGGTTAACACCCTGGATTCCATGCTGGGCTACAAGAATGAGCGTTATCTGTATCTTGGCCGCGTGGCTGCCCGGGTAGACGATGTGGCTAATTTTATCCCCGCCCGTTTGACCGCTTGCCTGCTCTGCTTGGCCGCTTTTCTGTTTAACGGCAGGGGGCGCCAGGCCTGGCAGACTGTGCGGCGGTATGGGCGTTGCCACCCCAGTCCCAACAGCGGGTATCCTGAAGCGGCCGTGGCCGGTGCCCTGGGCCTGCGCCTGGGCGGAGTAAATTACTATCACGGAAGACCGGAAGAGCGGCCTTTTATCGGCGAAGGGGAAACGGCGTTGAGAGCCCACCATATTACCCAGGCCGTAAGGCTCATGGGGGTGGCCCTTGCCCTATTTGTGGGCCTTTGCGGCCTTGTATGGTGGATCGGGAGCCGTTGAGGGGGTAGGAACTGTTGTGCGGGAACTACTTGTAGCGCAGCCAGGGAAACAAAGGTGAACTACCGGATCTCCGGCGGTATGAAGGTACAGGGGGTTGGGGGACCCTCGGCATTACCAAGATGACCGAAAGGGGAGGAAAATTATGTCTTTGCTGAAGGAAACCCTGGCGGCGGTGAAGCCCTTAAATAAAGAGATGGAGCAAGTAGCCCAGCGGCGCCTGGATAACTTGACCAAACCCCCCGGAAGTCTCGGGGTATTGGAAGACCTGGCCCGCAAGCTGGCGGGCATCCGCGGTGAGGAACCGCGAAGCCTGCTCAGGAAAACCCATATTCTTTTGGCAGGGGATCACGGGGTGGTGGCCGAAGGGGTCAGCGCCTTTCCCCAGGAGGTCACGCCCCAGATGGTGTTGAACTTCGCCCGCGGCGGGGCAGCCATAAACGTCCTGGCCCGCCATGTGGGAGCCCGTTTAGTCCTGGTGGATATAGGGGTGGCCCGGGACTTACCCGATCTGCCGGGTTTAATCAAGAGGAAAATAGCCTATGGCACGGCCAATCTGGCCCGGGGACCGGCCATGAGCCGGGAGCAGGCCATACGTTCGCTGGAGGTAGGGATAGAGGTGGCCCAGGAGCAAATCGAGGGCGGGGCCCAGATTTTGGGTATCGGCGAGATGGGCATCGGCAACACTACTCCGAGCACGGCCATTTTGGCCGCCTTCAGCGGCCTGCCGGTCCAGGACATCATCGGCCGCGGTACTGGGGTAGACGACTACCGGCTGCAGCGTAAGATTAAGGCAATTGAACAGGGCCTGGAGATTAACCGGCCCGATCCGGGAGATCCCCTGGATGTACTGGCCAAGGTGGGGGGACTGGAAATAGGAGGAATGGCCGGAATAATCCTGGCCGCCGCAGCCCGGCGGGTGCCGGTGGTAATCGACGGGTTTATTTCCGGCGCGGCGGCCTTAATCGCCATCCGCCTCTGCCCCCAGACGGCGGGATACTTGCTGGCTTCCCACCTGTCCGAAGAACCCGGACACCGCGTTATGCTGGAAATGATGGGATTACAGCCCATGCTGACCATGCGCATGCGTTTGGGAGAAGGAACGGGGGCCGCTCTGGCCATGAATCTTATTGACGCGGCCGTGAAGATCTACAACGAAATGGCCACCTTCAGCGAAGCCGGAGTATCGGGGGCGCTGGACTCTTGAAGGCCCAGATCCGCTCCTTTCTTGCCGCCCTGCGGTTTTTGACCCGACTGCCGTTGGGCGGCTGTCCTGAGTCCCAGGATTTTGCGGCTAGTGTAACCTATTTTCCCGTGGTAGGCGGGGTGCTGGCCGGCGCCCTGTATATTCTATGGCGGGGGCTGCTGGCCGGCCTCCCCCTGCCGGCCCAGGGAGGCCTACTGCTGGCGGCGGGAGTATACCTGACCGGCGGATTGCACCTGGACGGCTTTATGGACACCTGCGACGGCCTGTTCTCCTGCCGGGAACGGGAGCGCGTTCTGGAAATTATGAAGGACAGTCATGTGGGAGCCCACGGCGTCACCTCGGCCATTGTCCTCTTGTTGCTCAAATATAGCCTTCTTTTAAGCCTGCTGGAGCGTTTCAGTCCTGCTCCTGCCGGCCATCACGCACCGGCAGGAGCAGGACTGGCGCCTGCCCTGGTGCTCATGTTCGTGCTGGGCCGCTGGGCCATGGCCTTGGCCCTCGGAGCCTTCCCGTATGCCCGCTCCCGGGGACTGGGTTCCCTCTTTGGGGCCGGGAAGGTGCGAACTCCTCTGGTTGCGGCCAGCTTGTTAACGTTGGTTATAGTGTATTTGAGCGCCGGCTTAATGGGCTTGACCATTATGGGCGCCGTGGGACTTTTTACCCTCGCGTGGGGATGGGCGGTATCCCGCCGCCTAGGCGGCTTAACCGGAGATATATACGGTGCCCTGGCCGAGATGACCGAAGTTCTGGTTTTGCTCTTAAGCATCGTTTAGAGGCTGGAGGCCGAAGTTTTAGAGTTAGAGAAAGGGCATAAGGAGATGCGGGCTACGGCGCGAGTTCCCGGTTCCTGTGGCGAACTGGTACAGGGAATGGTAGAGGAGGAGTACTTTTTAATCACCTGCCCGATTAATATAACATCAGAAGTGACCGTCACCCTGCTGCCGGAAAAGGGTGTACGCGGCCCGGCAAACCGCCGAAAGGCCTTGAAGGCCGTGAAATTGGCTCTGGACCGCCTGGGCATCCAGTCCGGCGCCCGGGTGGAAATCCGTAACCCTCTGCCGGTCGGCAAGGGCCTGGCCAGCAGCACGGCGGACATCGCTGCGGCGGCGGCTGCGGCGGCGGCCGCCGCCCACAGGGAGCTGGGCCTGGGGGAACTCATTCGGATGGCCGTAGAGGTGGAACCCAGCGACGGCGTCTTTTTGCCCGGGATCGTATTATTCGATCACCTTCAAGGTAGACGGTGGGAGTCCCTAGGAGAACCTCCTCCTTTAGACATTCTGATTGTTGACTTGGGCGGTACTGTGGATACCATAGCCTTCAATAAACGGCCGGACCTGAAGAGACTCAATCAGGCCAAGGAAGCTACCGTGCGGGAGGCAGTGGAGCTGGTGCGGGCAGGCCTGGCCAAGGGGGACGCTTCCCTTTTGGCGAAGGGAGCTACCCTCAGTGCCCTGGCCAATCAGATTATTCTGCCCAAGCCCCAATTGGAGTCCATACTGGAAATAGCCCTGACCTGTGGGGCCCTGGGAGCGAATGTGGCCCACAGCGGCACGGTCCTGGGCCTCCTCGGCCGGCCGGGGGAAATGGATCAGGAAAGATTGCAGGCCCGCCTTAAGGAAGAGTATTCCTATTTGACGTTCATACCGGCTAAAATGAAGGGGGGTGGAGTGGAGGTTGTGGAAGCAAGCTGTTCCCCTCCACGGGGGCAACTGGCCGGAAATGCAGCAGAAGTACGGATGGTCGCCGGAAGAAATCTTGGATTTTAGCGCCAATATCAATCCCCTGGGACCGCCCGCCGGGGTACTGGCGTGTTTGGCGGCCAACCTGGAGGCGGTTCGGCGGTACCCGGATCCGGCCAACGGGCAGCTCAAGGAGGCCCTGGCCCTTTACCTTCAGGTGCCCCCCGAAGCCCTGCTGATTGGCAACGGCGCCACGGAGATTATTTACAGCCTGTGCTTTTTGTTGAGGCCGCGGGCCGTGCTGGTGGCCGAACCGACCTTTGCCGAATACAGGCGGGCGGCCAGGGCGGCCGGCGCCCGGGTGCTTTCCCTGCCCTTACAGGCTGGCGATGGTTTCCGTCTGGACGGGGCGGCCTATTGCCGGCACCTGGCCCAAGCCGACATGGCTTTTCTCTGTAACCCCAACAATCCTGTAGGTAACCTAATAGAGCAAAGGGACCTCGAAGGCATACTCTGGGAAAGCCGCAAGCAGGGAACCTGGCTGGTGGTGGATGAATCCTTTTTGGATTTTGTAGGGGAAGGCCCTCGGCTTTCCCTGTGTCAGGCAGCCCTTCGGACTCCCAACCTGGTGGTGCTCCGGTCCTTAACCAAATTTTTTGCCCTGCCGGGGCTTCGCCTGGGGTATGCCGTAGCTTCACCATCCCTGGTAAGCCATCTGGAAGAAAGGCGGGACCCTTGGGCCGTCAACATCCTGGCCCAGATGGCCGGAGCAGAGGCTCTGAAGGATGAAGAGTACGTTCTGCGCACCCGGAGATGGTTAGAAGAGGAAAGAAGATACCTTTATCAGGGCCTGGCTTCTCTGCCGGGCAGCAAGCCCTACCCGCCGGAGGCCAATTTTGTTCTGGTAGACATTGGCCGGACCGGCTGGAGTTCCGGCCGCCTTACCGAGGCCTGCGCCCGGCGCAAGATTCTTTTGCGTGACTGTGCTTCTTTTCCCGGTCTAGGGGACGGTCATATCCGGGTGGCCGTCAAAGGGCGGGAAGCCAATGATGTTTTGCTGGCCGTCTTAAGAGAACTACTGTCAGGGGGATGCCCGTGAGCCAAGGTACCCGACTGTACCTTATCCGCCACGCCCAGACCGAATGGAACAACAGCGGAAGGTACCAGGGCAACATGGATGTAGCTTTGAGCCCCCAGGGGCTCCGGCAGGCGGAACTTGTAAGTCGGCGTTTGCAGGAGGAAAAGCTGGATGCCATCTATGCCAGCGACCTTAGTCGGGCCCGGGAGACGGCGGCCGTCATAGCCAGGCCCCATGGTTTGGAGGTAATCGAGGCAAGGGCCCTGCGGGAATTAGACTTCGGCCTGTGGGAAGGACTGACCCATGAAGAGATCCGAGCGGCTTTTCCCGGGGAGCTGGAGGAATGGCTGGCCAATCCCGCCACCAAGCAGGTCCCCGGGGGGGAAAGTTTTGCCCAGCTTAAGGAGAGGGCTTATCAGTTCACCCGGGAAATCATAGGTAAACACCCCGGCCAGACGGTGGCCGTCGTTTCCCACGGTGGCACTTTGCGCACCGTTATCTCCAGCCTTCTGGGCCTGGGTTTGGAAGGCATATGGCGGCTCCGCCTGGACAACGCCAGCATAAGCATTGTGGACTGCTACGGGGACCGCTATGTCTTGGGCCTGCTGAATGATATTAGTCACTTAAAGGATAAGTGAAAATATCCCGAGGTACACTACCTCCGAAAGGAGGTGTTTTTATTATGGAGGAGAGATTTGCGCCCAGCCGGGTTCCCTGGAGCACCCGACCGAGCTTAAAAAACATGGCGGAGGAGGCGGGTATCGACTTCGACGCCTTCATGAGTGCCCTGGCTGCCAATAAGTCCGATACCGAAATGGCGTCGGCTTTCGGGGTTCCTGCGGAGGTGGTCAGCCGCCTGCGGGACCATTTTGAACGCTGCGGTCTGCAATCAATTATGGGAGAGGATTAGTTTACTTCCCTCTTCGGCTGCGCTATAATAGGCAATAAACAGGTCCCGTCCCCTTTCGCCGCGGACGGAACTTTACCTCTCCTGCCGTCGGATGGAGAGCACCCCTAAAAGGTGTAAAAGGAGGGAGATGGTTGCAGGAAGATAAAGTCTTGGGCGAAGGGCTGACTTTTGACGACGTTCTCCTAGTGCCAGCCGCTTCGGCCGTCCTCCCGCGAGAGGTGGACGTCAGTACTTATTTCACCCGCCGCATTAAGCTGAACATTCCCATTGCCAGTGCGGGCATGGACACGGTGACCGAAGCCCGGATGGCCATTGCCATGGCGCGCGAGGGCGGCATCGGAGTTATTCATAAAAACATGCCCATCGAACAGCAGGCGAGAGAAGTAGACCGGGTCAAGCGATCGGAGCACGGAGTTATTACCGACCCGATTTCCTTAAGCCCCGAACACACCGTCGGGGAAGCCGTTAGAATTATGGAACACTACCATATCTCAGGAGTGCCCATAACTGTAAAGGGCAGGCTGGTAGGTATTATTACCAACCGCGACATACGTTTTGAACAGGATTACAGCCGTCCCATAGGGGAAGTAATGACCAAGGACAACCTGGTAACGGCACCGGTGGGGACCACCCTGGAGCAGGCCAAGGAGATTCTGCGCCGGCACAAGATCGAAAAACTGCCCTTGGTAGACGAAGATTTTAACCTCAAAGGGTTAATCACCATCAAGGATATTGAAAAGGCGCGCAAGTATCCGAACTCGGCCAAGGATAAGAGGGGGCGGCTTTTGGTGGCCGCGGCCGTAGGTGTAGGCAAGGACACCATGGAAAGGGTGGAGGCCCTGGTGGCGGCCGGGGTGGACGTGGTAGTAGTGGATACGGCCCATGGCCACTCGGAAAACGTCCTCCGGACGGTGGCCCAGATAAAACAACGGTACCCCTCCTTGGAAGTGGTCGGAGGCAATGTGGCCACGGCCGAAGGCGCCCTGGCCTTAATTGAGGCCGGAGCGGACGCGGTCAAAGTGGGTGTGGGGCCGGGTTCCATCTGTACCACCAGGGTGATTGCCGGCATCGGGGTACCCCAGCTTACGGCCATCCTCAACTGCGCCCGGGTGGCCCGAGAAAAGGGTGTGCCGGTCATTGCCGACGGGGGGATCAAGTACTCGGGGGACATTACCAAGGCCATTGCTGCAGGGGCCAGTACGGTTATGATCGGGAGTTTGCTGGCCGGGACGGAGGAGAGTCCCGGGGAAATTGAAATTTACCAGGGACGGAGTTTTAAGAGCTACCGCGGCATGGGTTCCCTGGCGGCCATGAAGGAAGGCAGCAGGGACCGGTACTTCCAGGAAGAGGCCGACAAATTGGTCCCGGAAGGTATTGAAGGCCGGGTTCCCTATAAGGGACCTGTGTCCGAGATCCTCTACCAGCTGGTAGGCGGGCTCAGGGCAGGGATGGGTTACACCGGAACCCGCACCATAGCCGAACTGCAGCAAAAGGGCCGCTTTATCCGCATAACCCAGGCGGGCTTAAGGGAAAGCCACCCCCACGATGTAATGATCACCAAAGAAGCCCCTAATTATCGCATATAAGTAATTATAGGTGGGTAAGAAGAGAGGAGAGCCGGAAGTATGACAGGTGAGGGCAGGGTAGCCGAGGTTTTCTGGTCGGATATGCGTACGGAGAAAGGCAAAAACCTGGTCGACAAGGTGGAGCGCCTCTGGCACCGGGTGGGCTTCAGTAAAGTTGTGGCCGAAGGCGATCTGGTGGCCGTGAAACTGCATTTTGGCGAAAAGGGCAATCTGGCCTATATACATCCCGCCTTTGTACGCCGCATAGTAGAATTGATCCGGCAGCAAGGGGGCAAGCCCTTTTTAACGGATACCAATACCCTCTATGTGGGGTCTCGCTCTAATGCCGTGGACCATTTGCAGACGGCGGTGGAGAATGGTTTTGCCTACGCCGTGGTGGGCGCCCCGGTAATTATAGCCGACGGTCTAAAGGGCAAGGATTATCTGAGCGTACCGGTTAACCTCAAGCGGTTCAAGGAAGTGAAAATCGGCAGCGCCATCTACCACGCCGATGCCCTGATTGTGCTGAGCCATTTTAAGGGTCATGAGCTTACCAGCTTCGGCGGAACCCTAAAAAATTTGGGTATGGGCTGCGGCAGCCCGAGCGGCAAGCAGATGATGCACTCCGATGTTTTGCCCCAGGTTACGAAGGAAAAATGTATAGCCTGCGGCAGGTGCCGGCTGTGGTGCCCGGCCGGGGCCATAACCGTGGAGGAGTACGCCATAATCGACGCGGAAAAGTGCATAGGTTGCGGAGAATGCACGGTCACTTGCCCCTACCGGGCCATTAAACCCAACTTTAAATCCGAACCCGAAGCCCTGCAGGAAAAAATTGTGGAGTATGCCTACGGTGCCCTCTACAACAAAACCGGCAAAGTGGCCTTCTTTAATTTCGTTACCAACGTATCGCCGGAATGTGACTGCAATTCCTGGAACGATGCCGCCCTGGTGGGGGATGTCGGGATTCTGGCGTCTTATGACCCGGTAGCTATAGACCAGGCCAGCCTGGACTTGGTGAATGCGCAACCGGCCCTGCCCGGCACTCGATTGGACGGCAAAGGGGAAGTCCCAGACAAGTTTCTGGCCGTAAGCGGCTATGACGGGACTCATCAGCTGGCTTACGGAGAAGAGATAGGTCTGGGTACCAGGAAATATACCCTAATAAAAGTTTAATCCCCCAGACGGGAGGAGGTTAGCCAAAAATGACGAATCTATATTTTAAGAAGTGGGAGAGCAGGCCGGGGAGAGTCCTCGCTTTTCGCCTCAGCTACGGAGCCGATTTGTTGGGGGCTTTGCAGGGTATCGCCGAGGAGCAGGATATTCGCTTCGGATGGATCAAATTTTTGGGCGGGGTAAAAAAGGCCAAAGTCGGTTACTATATCCAGGACCGCAAGGAATTTATCACCCTGGATCTGGATGAGCCCATGGAAATCCTTTCAGGTATGGGAAACATAAGCCTTAAGGAGGACCGCCCCTTCATTCATGCCCATGTCACCTTCTTAAACAGAGAAGGAAGAGTTTTAGGAGGGCACCTGATGGAAGGGACGGTGGTCATGGCCGGGGAGGTTTTCATCCAGGAACTAGCCTTGCCGGCTCCTCCCCAAAGGGTTTACGATGAGGTAACAGGACTATTTCTGTGGGTATAAATTAATTATACATAATCGGTAAATAAAAGGGCAGGGAGGTGGGTTAATATGCTTATACCGGTCAAGGTAAAGCAGATCGTCCTGGATCAGAGCATGAGCCCGGTTGTGCTGCTTGTCGATCAGGAGGAATCCCAGGTATTGCCCATCTGGGTGGGGCCCTTTGAGGCGCAGGCCATTGCCATGGCTTTGCAGGGGATACTTACACCTCGGCCCATGACCCACGACCTGCTGCGAACCTTGTGTGAAAGCCTGGGGGCTAAAGTGAGCCGTGTGCTAGTCCAGGATATCCGCGACGGCACCTACTATGCCGAATTGTACCTCAACCATGAAGGCAAGGAAGTGGTAGTGGATGCCCGACCCAGCGATGCTATTGCCCTAGCCCTGCGCACCAATGCTCCCCTGTATATTTCGGAGAAGGTCGCCGCCTATACCCTGGCGGTGGAGGATTTGGTGGCCGAGGAATCAGAAGAGGACCGGCAGGAATTATTAGAGCAGAACAAGCCGGACATTGACAAAAAGTCCCTACACTAAGCAGTACCGAGCCGTCTGACGTATCCCCAGTTTTGATCCCAGGCCTGCTTGGCTTTCGCTCGCAAAGGCCTCCCTCGCGGGCCAAACT
>JAZHPA010000054.1:0-18948 GCA_051024685.1 Moorellaceae bacterium AZ2
GGCTACCGCTCAGGTTTAGTCGCTCGCTTCCAAGCCCAAGCAGGCCTGCCCTGCAAAAAGTGGGGATAACTCAGCCTTTGTAACCCCAGTCCTCCGTGGCAGTCCTATAATATACGATAATATACGAGAGGGCAGGCCTTCTCTGCAGGCTTTTGCCGGGAGCCTACCTACCGGTCGTCTGCTTGGTGGGCTCCGCCTCTTTAACCGGGCGGGCATATTTGAAGCCTAAGGGCACGGCAGCCGGCAGCTGGAGTTCTTGGTGTCTTTTAATGTCCGGCCGGATATTGAACAGGGTACTGAGATTATCAATAAGGCCGCCGGTGAAGGTCAGGCCTTTTTCCAGAGTATTAGGGTCGCCAATGGCTTTAACGACAATGGGATACAGCAATTTTTGGCCGTTGACCGTGATGTAAAGGCTACGGCCTTCCTCCTTGCTGCCGATAAAAGTAGAGGAGGTAACCCGGTGTTCATTTATGGCGACGGCCTCAGCCCCGGATACCCAGAGTTCATTAACCACATCGACCAGATCTTGGGACAGGAGGGGAGCATCACCGGTAAAGGTAATCGTTATTCCGGGCCCCTTCACCGGGGTAAGGCCGAGGTGATTCTTCATGCGGACAAGCTCTTTTGTAAGGGCAGCCTGAGCCTCATCGCTCTGCCCGGAGCTGGTGCTTAAGGCCCGCAACTGTTCTGCCAACTGGCCCACTTCTTCCTGCAGCTGAACGCGCTTAGCGCTCAACTTTTTCCACATGGCCACCAAATCTTCGGTCTTTTGAAACTCCAGGGAACTAGCCAGCAGGCGCTGGGTGCGGAACTGCAGCGATAAAAGAAGACCTAGAGCCAGCAAAACCACGGCCAGGCAGACTTGCCACCAACCCTTACGGCTCGACATGTCTTTAATTCCCTCCTGCCGTCACTGGACGCATATAGTCGGAAGGGAGGCCGCCTTTATAAGCCGGTAAGACGAGGTCAGGAACTTTGACTACCTTTACAGGAAAATCGCGGTTTTTCAGGTCTACAAACTCCGGAGCTCTTAAAGCGGCAGCTTCCAAACGGTCCGGGTTTCCTACCGCCTGGATTTCATAGGGGGGAGCCAGGCGGGTTGAATTAACCAGAATGACGGTGCCTACACACCGGATGTGGGACCCGGTGATCAGGCGTTCCCCGTTGATAGCTATACCTTCGGCTCCTGCCGCTTTCAATTCGTTGACCAGGTAAAGGATATGCCTGTCGTGAATAATATAATCTTCGGGGTTATAAGTGGCAGGGGAACCGGTTTTGGCCAGCTGGGCTCCAGCATTATTGTCGTCCAGGGTTACCACAATGCCCGGACCGCTCAAGGGTACCAGTCCGGCCAGCACCTTCAGCTCCTCAATTTGCTCCTGGATCTCTTTAAGCTGTCCCTGGTATTGGGTGTGCTGCTTCTGGGTCTCCTCCAGCTCCTGGCGCAGGGAGCCGATTCGATTTTGTAGGGAAGTGTTTTCTTCATCTAATGCTTTGATTATATCGATGAGACTGGTATCCTTTTTAATTTGCTCGGAGTTGGCCATGTTGCTACGAAATTGCCAGGAGACCAGCAAACCGGACAGAAAACATATGAAGACTAGCGAAGCATAGAATCGCCTCAAGGGCACCGCCTCCCCTTACAGCTATTCTAGCTTAGAGGTGGATGCGCTGCAACTAGCAAAAACGGGAAGATATAAAAAGAAGGGTTTTTCAAGGTCTCTGTCGAATGAAGTGACCTGGCCGTCATATACTAAGAGAGCACTGGTAAATAACGGGGTGGAAAATTTGGCGGGTGTTGGGTGGAGCCTTTCCCATTTGCTCTCGCAGTTAAACTTTGCTGATATCCTGCGCCTGATCGTCGACATCGCCCTCGTATCTTATGTTATCTATCGTTTCCTCCTTCTGATCAGGGGTACCAGGGCGGTACAGCTGTTAAAGGGGCTGGCCATGCTGGTGGTAGCCTCGGTGGTGGCAGAGAAGTTGCAGCTAACCGTTATTAACTGGCTCTTGACCCAGTTGCGCCTGGTAATCGTGGTAGCCCTGCCGGTGGTTTTCCAACCCGAGCTGAGGCGCGCCCTGGAGCAGCTTGGTCGGGGCAAATTTTTTGCCCGGCCCTTTACCCTATTGGGGACCGAAGATATGGCCAGGGTTATAACTGAGGTAGTAAGGGCGGTCCAAGTCCTGGCCAAGGGGAAAACCGGTGCCCTGATCGTTATGGAGCGGGAGACGGGCCTTAACGACTATATTGAGACTGGCATCCGCGTGGATGCGGTTATATCCGCCGAATTGCTGATTAACCTTTTTGTACCCCTCACCCCTTTCCATGATGGAGCAGCCATCATCCGAGGCGATCGGGTGGTCGCTGCCGGTTGCTTTTTGCCCCTTTCCGATAGCCCATACTTAAGCAAGCAGTTGGGCACCCGACACCGTGCAGCACTGGGCTTAAGCGAGATTTCTGACGCGGTGGTCATTGTTGTTTCAGAGGAAACGGGCGCCGTTTCTGTGGCTGAAGGGGGTAAATTGACCCGTTTCCTGGACGAAAAGAACCTTCGCGAACTCCTGCAGAGTCTGCTGTTACCCCAATCCAATCATGGCAGCTTCTTTTGGCCGTGGAGGTCTTAAGCTGTGCTAAACAATTGGCGGGAAAACCTGGGTTATCGCTTGTTGGCCGTAGTTCTGGCCCTCATCCTGTGGTTTTATGTGACCGCGGAGCAGAACCCCAATATGCAGCAAGTGGTGCGCATCCCCCTGGAAACTGAGAATTTGAGCGAAGGATTGGTGGTGGCCGACTTACCTACCGAGGTCCAGGTTAGGGTCGAAGGTCGCAAGGGGTACATCAACAACCTGCTGCCCAGGGATATCAAAGCTTATGTGGACTTGCGGGCTGCCAGGATAGGGGACAACATCCTGCCTGTCCAGGTGAGTCTGCCGGACGGCGTAACCCTAGTCCGGGTCAACCCGCCCCAGGTCAAGGTCAAGGTGGAGCAGGTCAGGGACCTCCAGCTTCCGGTCCAGGCCACTTTGAACGGCACCCCGGCAGGGGGCTACCGGGCTTTAGAGCCGGTCCTCAAACCGTCAGAGGTAGTTGTCTCCGGCCCGGAAGATATATTAAAGGATATAAGCAAAGTGTATGTAGAGGTGGACCTCAACGAGGCCCGGGGAAATTACCTGGCACAGCTGCCGGTGAAGATCATCGATCACGAAGGCCGGCTGTTGGGCCGCTGGCTCACGGTAAACCCCGATACCGTGGAAGTTTTTGTGCCGATAGTGGGTAACATGCCCGGCAAAGTGGTGGCCATCCGGCCCCAGCTGGTGGGCAAGCCTGCTCCCGGTTATCAGGTCAAAAGGGTGGTCTTGGAGCCGGAAGTGGTAGAGGTTTTTGCTCCTTACGAGGTGTTGGCCGACCTGAATTACCTGAGTACCTCCCCCATTAACCTCGGGGGCGCCCGCAAGAATATTATAGTAGAGAGCAATCTGGAAATTCCGCAGGGCATTCAGATCGGTAGCTTTCCCTTGGTACGGGTAGTGGTGGAGATAGGACCGACATAAGGTTGCCAAAATTTGTAGCGAAGGGTGAGTCTGGACAGCATGGGCAAATTATTTGGCACCGACGGAGTCCGGGGAATAGCCAATGAGGAATTGACCCCGGAACTGGCCTTTAGATTGGGTCGCTGCGGCGCTGCGGTCCTGGCCGGAGGCCACGGCCGGGTACGGGTAGTGGTAGGCCGGGATACCAGGATTTCTGGGGACATGTTAGAAGCGGCCCTAGTGGCGGGGATCTGCTCGGTCGGTGGCCGGGCCTTAAAGGTGGGGATTATGCCCACGCCTGCCGTAGCCTGGCTTACGCGCACTCTGGGGGCCGATGCTGGAGTGGTAATCTCCGCCTCCCATAATCCGGTGGCCGACAACGGCATTAAATTTTTTAGCTCTAAGGGTTTCAAGCTTCCCGATTCCGTAGAGGAAGAGATCGAAAGGCTGGTGCTCAGGGAAAGGGACGACCTCCCCCGGCCCACGGGGACCGGTGTAGGACGGGTGGAGGTGGTGGAGGCAGCCGAACAATATGTGGCCCACGTATGCAACACGGCTGTGCGGGAGCTGAGCGGCCTTAAAGTCGTCCTGGACGTAGCCTACGGGGCGGCCTATAAGGTAGCGCCGGAGGTGTTCCGCCGGCTGGGAGCTGAAGTTTTGGTCTTGAACAATGCTCCCGATGGCACTAATATTAATGTGGGATGTGGTTCTACCTGTCCCCGGGGTTTGGCCGAGGCCGTCCGCAAGTTTAAGGCCCATGTGGGGCTGGCCTTTGATGGGGATGCCGACCGGGTTATCGCCGTTGATGCCGCAGGGCAGGTGGTGGATGGTGATGCCATCATGGCCATCCTGGCCCTTTACCTTCACCAACAGGGTAGGCTTCCCGGCGGCCGGGTGGTGGTCACCGTCATGAGCAATTACGGCCTCCACCAGGTGCTGACCGCGGCGGGCCTGGTGGTACACCAGACCCAGGTGGGCGACCGCTATGTGTTGGAGGAGATGCTGCGCACCGGTGCCGTTCTCGGCGGAGAACAGTCGGGCCATATTATCCTCCTGGAACACAATACCACCGGCGATGGCCTCATCACCGGGGTGCAGCTCCTGCAGGTCATGGTGGCCAGGGGTACCACTCTCCAGGAACTGGCCGCCGTCTTGCCGCGCCTGCCTCAGGTGCTGGTGAATGTTCCCGTAGAGGACAAAAAGCGGGCCATGACCGACCCCCTCTTACTGGCCGAAATAGCGGCGGCCAGGGAACAGCTGGGGAATAGGGGACGGGTTTTGGTGCGACCTTCGGGGACTGAACCCATTCTGCGCCTCATGGCGGAGGGGCCGGACGAAGAGGAACTCAGGTCAATCCTGGAGCGCCTGGAACGGACCGTCCGGCGTCTAGGCTCCAAGGAGGTGGTGGCTGGGGACGGATGTTAGTTATCTTTTACCCTAGGGAGAGAGATTGAGGTTCGGAGTTAAGCAAGCGCCGGGACCACCAGCGGTTAATCGTCCCCCCAACCCGGGTACGGCAAGCTCTTATTCCAATTTTGTTGCTGGGCCTGCGGAACCTCTGCCGGTGCCGCAAGCCTTCCCGGCAAGTCCTGTGTTCCGCCCGAAGCCGGCGGTGGAGTTGCCCGGGTAGGCGGCCTCCTTGCCGATGGCCGGTTACGGGACCCCGGTTCCCCTCTCCGTTGCGTGAGAGATCAAACCCGGCCTTCCCTCAGGTTTGGTGTGTTATGCGGCAGGGTTAGGGGAATCTTATATCATCAGGAAAAAGTGGGGGGATGGCTCAGGGAGCTGGTGGTTGACGAGGAAGGGGTTTATCGAGTTTTTCGGCGGGTGCCCCTCGGTTGGTTACGACCGTCAAAGGTGCTACAAAACCCGGAAGCAATTCCGGGGACAAAGGGCGCCGGGTAACACCTTTAATCTCTCTCCCTTAAGACTCTATTCGCCTCTTTCCGTACCCCGCAGGACAGTGACGGTGCTGGGGACCTGTTGCAACGGCAACAGAGCTCCGCAGCAGCACTCGGCTGGCGGGGTGAGGAGGTAAATTTTTTAAGGGAGAGGGAGGTAACCCCTTATGTGCGGAATTGTAGGATATTTGGGTTACCGCCAAGCGGTACCCGTTTTGCTTCAAGGATTGGAGAGGCTTGAATACCGGGGTTATGATTCGGCCGGGATAGCGGTGATAGACTCTACCGGCCTTAAGATTACCAAGAGCGCCGGAAGGTTGACGGAACTAAAGGCTCGTCTAAACGGACACCTGGACGGGGCGAGGTTGGGTATCGGCCATACGCGGTGGGCCACCCACGGCCGGCCTACGGATACCAACGCCCATCCTCACCCCGATTGCAGCGGCCGGTTTGCTGTGGTACACAACGGCATTATTGAGAATTACCAGGAATTGCGGCAGTGGCTGACAGCCGAAGGACATACTTTCGTTTCCGAAACCGATACCGAGGTCCTGTCCCACCTGGTGGAGCACTACTACCGGGGGGACCTGCTTGAGGCGGTCCTGGCCATATTGCCCAAAGTCAAGGGCTCCTACGCCGTGGCCGTCATAGGCAAGGAACATCCCCAGGAGATCGTGGGGGTACGCTATGACAGTCCCTTGATCGTCGGTTTGGGCCAGGGGGAGACCTTCCTGGCTTCCGATATCCCGGCCCTGCTGCCCTACACCAAGAATACTTACATCCTGGACAACGGCGAAGTGGCTTACCTTAGTCCCGCCGGGTCCACGGTTCTGGACGCTGGGGGCCACTTGAAGGAAAAGCAGGTATTTCATGTCACCTGGGATCTAGAAGCAGCCGAGAAGGGCGGCTACCCCCACTTTATGCTTAAAGAGATTCACGAGCAGCCCCGGGCCCTGCGGGACACCCTGGCCGGACGGCTGGACCCCGTAAGCGGAAGCGTCAAGCTGGATGGCGTCAACCTTACGGCTGACCGAGCCAAGGCCATCCAGAAGGTGGTCCTCATTGCTTGCGGTACGGCTTCCTATGCCGGCATGGTGGCCAAATATGTGTGGGAAAAATTGTTGCGCCTTCCTGTGGAATTCGATGTAGCGTCGGAACTCCGCTACCGGGAGCCCCTTATGGACGAGGGGACCCTGGGCCTGGTTATCAGCCAGTCGGGAGAGACGGCGGATACCCTGGCTGGCTTACGGGAGGCCAAAAGGCTTGGAGCCCGCGTCCTGGCCATTACCAACGTGGTGGGTAGCTCTGTGGCGCGGGAGGCCGATGATGTACTTTACACCTGGGCAGGCCCCGAAATTGCCGTAGCTTCTACCAAGGCTTATCTTACCCAGGTGGCAGCCGTCTACCTGTTAGCCCTTTACCTGGGTACGGCCCGGGGAGAGGCTCCCTGGGCGGCCGAACTGGCCCGGGAACTGAGTGTTACTCCGGCCAGGGTGGAGCAGGTGCTGAGTCTGGAGGAACGGCTCCGTGAACTGGCGGCCCGGATTGCGCCCCATGAGCATGCTTTCTTCCTGGGACGGGGACTGGATTACGCCGTAGCCCTGGAGGGGGCTCTCAAACTCAAGGAAATCTCCTACCTCCATGCTGAAGCATGTCCTGCCGGGGAACTCAAGCACGGGCCCTTAGCCCTCATCGAGGACGGGACGCCGGTCGTTGCCCTGGCTACCCAAGAAGACCTCTCAGAGAAAATGCTGAGCAATATCAGGGAAGTTAAGGCCAGGGGGGCCTGGGTCCTGGCCCTGGCCCTGGAAGGCAATGAGGTTGTGGCCGCAGAAGCCGACTGCGTCCTTTATTTGCCGCGCCTCCACCAACTCCTAACGCCTCTGGTATCCGTGGTACCCCTGCAGCTGCTGGCCTACTACACTGCCGTGGCCCGGGGTTGTTCGGTGGATAAGCCGCGCAATCTGGCCAAGAGCGTGACGGTGGAGTAAGGCGAGGCAATGGTTCTGGTCCCGGAATATTGACTGACAGAAAAAAGGCTCTCTTTCCAGAAGGGAAGAGAGCCTAAAATTTTATGCCAGCAAAATTAATGCTATGAACACCAGGTCTTCCGCGCCGTTGTTGACTATAGAGTGATATTCACCATTTCTTGTTAAGACCATATCTCCTGCCTGCACCGGGGCTTCTCTTCCGTTGTCGTTTACCAGGCCCCGGCCGCGGAGTATATAATACGCTTCGAAATCGCCGCTATGCTGGTGCCAGCCGATGGAGACCCCTGGCTTAAGGGTGAACTTGGCAAATAATTTTCCCTTCCCATTGAACTCGTTCTTGTCGGCTTCTAGAAGGTGAACTATTTCTACTTCCCCCTGGCCGCCCCTTAAACCCTTGATGACTTCCCTTTTCAGTTCCTGGGCCTTCCTTAGCATGCGAAGCCTCCTCCCCGGAAAAGAGTATCCCTGTCAGTTTTTATCTTACAGGGAAGGGAAAATGAAAACAAGGCCGGAGAAAACCTGGAGCCTTAGGACGGGCCAGGTGAATATAAGAGGGGCTGCTTCGGAGGTCCCAGCCTTGGCAAGGCACAGCCGGTTTTGGTACATATTAAGGAAGACGATAAACAGGCTTAAGGAGCAAGGCCATGAAACTGAAGGTGCTACCCGAGGATTTCGTGGTAAAAGAACTGGCCCGCCTTCCTTTGCGGGAGAAAGGACCTTACCGGGTGTACATCCTGGAAAAGAAGGGATGGAACACCATCGATCTCTTGCTGAGGCTGGCCAAGGCCCACGGTCTTCCCTACCGCCTTTTTGCCTACGGGGGCTTAAAGGACAGGCATGCCCATACCTTTCAGTACGTAACGGTAAAGCATGCTGCTGATTTAACCACCGAGGAAGAGAATTTTTCCATGCGGAGCATTGGCTGTATGGATAGGCCCATGGGTCCCGACCTCTTGGAGGGAAACGAGTTTGCCCTCACCCTTCGCGCCCTCAGCGAGGAAGAGGTGTCCCGCATCACTCGGAGGGTTGATGAAGTACGGGGTTTTGGCTACCCCAATTATTACGATGACCAGCGCTTCGGAAGCATGGACCGCCAGATGGGCCTAATGGCCGAGAGATTGCTCAAGAAACACTACAACGGGAGCCTGCAGATCTATCTCACCGGCATTTACCCCGAAGAGAAGAAGGAGGCCAAGGAACGCAAGCTCTTTTTCCGCGAGCATTGGGGAGATTGGGCAACCTGCCTATCCCGGGCCAAGACCACCATGGAAAGGAAGATATTTGCCCTCCTAACCGAGAAACCCAAAGCCTATGTGGAGGCCTTGCGCCTAATCCCCGCCGAAGAGCTTTCCCTGCTATTTTCGGCCTACCAGAGCTTTCTTTTTAACGAACTGTTAAGGAGGATTTTAGAAGATCTGGGCCTTGAGCTCACGGCGGTGTCGGGAGTGGCCGGGCCCTACCTCTTTTACCGGCGCCTGGAGAGGAAACAGCTGACCTACTTAGATTCGCTTTCCTTACCGCTGGCTGCCAGTCGTATGGAGTTCCCCGATGCCAGGACAGAACAGCACTTTACAGCCATCCTGGAGGAAAGAGGTATCAAGCGCAGCAGTTTCAACCTCCGCAAGGTGCGACAAGCCTATTTCAAGTCCACACCCCGGAAGGCGATAGTCTTTCCCGCAGACCTTCATCTTCAGCCTGCAGAAGCCGATGAACTCTATGCAGGCAAACAAAAGATTCGCCTCTTCTTCAAGCTGCCGCGGGGGAGTTATGGGACCATGCTCATCAAGAGACTGACCATGCCGTGAAAGCCGCTTTTACTCTCTGGCCATTAGGCTTGCCGGTCCCGGTCCCGCTGGATAGGATCGAGTGTTGATGTTTCCTTACCGGCCTCTAGGGGCGGGGAAAGCTCTTCACCCGTTTCCCAGGAAGCTTCCGTACGCATGCCGGACGGTCCGGTTAAAAGGGCTTTCCTGGCCCGGGGAACCCAAACTTTGAACACCAAGTAGCCCAGTGAATACACACCGGTGAGGGCCAGGCCGGCCAGAAGACCGGCACCTTGCCCGGGTATGAGGGGCATACTGGCTATTATAGCGAGCAGAGCGGCCAGCCCGCCCAGGGTGGTGTAGGGGTAGCTGGGCAATTGGCAGCGCCCGGTGGGAGGACAACCCCAGACTCGGCGAAAGCGATAATGGGTGGCCATGATGACTGCATAGGCCAGAAGTAAAGAAAAACCGCCGGAAGAAACGAGAAAGAGATATATGCCTTTAGGCAGCACATAAGACAGGCTTACCCCGGTTAGCATGGCCGCGCCCGAAAACAGGATTCCCCGCCGGGGAACTGCGGCGGGACCTGCGGGTTCCTTTAGCCATTGAGGAGCATGTCCCTCGAGAGCAAGGGACTGGGCAATTCGCCCCAAACTGAAGGTGGCTGCCAGCATAGTGGAGATAATGGCCGAAAGCATTATCACATTGAATAACTGCCCGGCCCACCTTAAACCGTGGAACTCGAGGGCCATAACGAGGGGGCTTCTGTCCGGCGTCAGGACGCCGGTAGGTATAAGGGGCAGAAGAGTAGAGATTACCGCCAGGTACAAGACCACCAGTGAAATTACGGTGTAGGCGATGGCCCGGGGAATCGTCCTCAACGGGTTGCGTGCTTGCGTGGCTGCCAGGCCCAGGACCTCAAAACCGGCATAAGTGAACATTACAATCAACATGCTGCCGGCCATACCACCAAGACCACCGGGCAGCATAGCTTCCCTTTGTAGTTCGCCGAGGCCGACGGCCGGCCTGGCCGGTATCAGCCCCAGAATGAGAACGAGGCCGGTTACCACAAAACCCACCAGGGCCAGCAATTTAAGGGCTGCCAGGCTGCTTTCCAGGCGGGCGAACAACCCTGGCCCGACAAGATTTAAAAGGGTCACGGCAGCGATGATTAAGGAGGATACAATCCCTACAGGCAATTCCGGGAACCAGGTATGAAGGAAAATTGCCGCGGCGGTAGCCTCGCTGGACATGGCCAGCACAAGCCCCGTCCAGTATACCCAGCCCAGCACGAAACCCAACCCCGGGCCGAAGTGTTGCTCGGCGTAGGTGCGAAAGGAACCGGGTACAGGCTGGGCCACGGTCATCTCGGAAAGGGCCGTGAGAATGATGTAAACTAAAACTCCTCCCAGAATGAAGGCAACGATTATGGAGGGCCCGGCAGCCCGTATGGCTATGGATGAACCGAGGAAAAAAGAACCCCCGACCACCGAACCGAGGGCGAGCAACACGAGGTCCCGGGTAGTAAGACCTTCCTTAGTGCTGATCATTCCCATTCTCTCCGTTCGATAACTAATCTTTTTTAGTATGCGCATATAGGTGCTACCGCCATTCAACGGCCCTTTTCCGGGGTCCCACCTTTCCCAAGTCTAACCTAACCCGTGTGCCCTTCCAGGCCCGGAGGGTAGCCCGCCTGCGACCATGGTTAGCTTTTACCTTCGTTCCGTACCTTGCAGTTCCGCAGGGTGTTTACCGGTCGCAGAAGATATCCCTTTAACCGGTGGGGCCCTGGCCGCCGGTTGAGTCTTAAACAGGAAAACTGAAGATGAAAATGCCATAAACTTTATTCTCTAGGATAAAATGGTAATATCATACACTGTTGACAATCATTGTATTTATGCTAAACTACCTATAAGGGGTGTTTCAAGGGGTGTTTCGCTACTACGGCGAAGCGCCCTTTACGCTTTATATCGGGGTTTCCATTTAATGGATAGAATTGGAGGGAATTAAATTGGCCAAGGTAACGCTATCCCCGACAACTTTTGAAAATTTAGTCAAGCACTTGATAGAGGTCGAAGAAGGCAAGAGTAAGCTTATTGAACAATATTTTCCCAAACCCTCAAAGGAGCGTAATGAGTTTGAGAAACTTATCGAAGACTATATAAAACAGATTGAACAACTTATCAGAAATGTAAATAAGTCGCAATCGGCAGGTGATAAAGTTCCCTTTGTCACTATCGGCAGTGAAGTAGAGGTACAGGACTTGAGCGACCAAGAGCAAAGGATTTTTAAGTATCATATTGTGAGCCCCTTTTACGACAACGTGAACGAAGGTACTGTATCATATTTGTCGCCCGTGGGCAAGTCATTGTTGTTAAAAAAGGTAGGTGATGAAGTGGAAGTGAAGGCCCCGGGTGGTGTGTTCCGTTACCGAATAAAATCCATCCGACTGCCGGCCGATGTTTGATAAGTTCCATCCATAGCGGAGAGCATACTGGGAGAAGCTTCACCGCTGCCATGGCCCATGTGTCTTCCTCGTCCCCTGTTGCTCTTTGCTGCAGGTCAGGTCCCGGTCGGGATTTAATTCCAAGGGAGAACAGGGTGTTCTTTACCCGACCTCGGGCCAAATCCTGGGGAAGCTACCCTCGTTCTTGCAGAGCTAGGCTTAAACCGGGCGCCTTCCCGCAGGGGACCAAAGTGTTCTCATAGGGCCCAGCCCTTTTTCATAAACTTTCTTAGAAGCTTCCTTTTTCTGTTATCTCAAGAACAGGGGGAAAGGACCTAAATGTGGATACTTGTACCCGATAAACATGTCCTGGCCATGGCCGCAGTCCGGGTAGTTTCCAGTCTGATCGAATTAACCGCCGCCATCCTCATGCTAAAGTTAAATCGCGTGGAAGAAGCTTTAAAGATCAATGCCACCTTGGCCCTGGTCGGACCTACGGTTATGCTTACGGTGATGGCCCTGGGTCTCTGGGGATTGGCCGGGAAAATTTCCCCCACTAAAATGTTGACCATTATCCTGGGGGTGGGATTGATCTTTTACGGGGTAAAACGTTAAGGCCGGGGTCCTACCGGTAGCGGATTTTGGGGGCACCCGCGAAGCCGTACTTCTGACTATTTCCCTAAATTTTCTATTAAGCGCCATAGGCCCGGGTTACGGTAATAAAGGAAGGTGATTACAAGGGCCAGGAATATATAAAGCAGGCACCATCCTAAACTCAATTCGTCCTTGCCCGGAGGGCTAGCGCCGGACTCGGTAGACATGGATTTGTCCTCCTTTCCAGTAGGGCGCCAACAAATTAGGCAGGTCCCCGGCCCAGCCGGCATAAGGGCCGTAATTGGGGTTTACCACTACAAAATCCAGCGATTGGCGCCGAATAGCTTCCGCCCAGGAGGAGGCCGATACGGCATCTACCAGGTATACTTCATGGCGCAATCCGCCGTAAAGGGGGTAGACCCAGGCCATGGGGGTGTGGCCTATACGGCTGGGAGGCAACTCGTCTACCCAAGCATAATCTTGAAAATAAAGCTGACCGAAAGTCCGGTGAGGGGCATCCAGGCGCAGGGCCAGGGGCAGCTTCTCCAGGGTTTCGCCGAGGGTGAGGGTGGTGGATACTGCCAGGTTGAGGATTAACAAGGCGGCCACCAGGGTTTGCCAGGCCTTCGGCAGCCGCTCGTAAACCCAGACCAGGGCAGCCAGACCCACGGGTACTACATAAAGCACATAGCGAGGCCACCACGGAGCCGGCTGGACGGTCAGTAGCAAGGCGGTCAGGCCGGTCATCCACAGGACCGTAGCCCGGTGCCGGCGGAGGGCGTAGAAAGCAAAGGGCCCCAGGGCCGGAAGGGCAAGGGCGGCCCAGGTAGGCCCCAGACCGCGGGTGCGGGAATAATAGTTATAGGACTCGTCGCCCAGCTCTAACCAGGAGCTGAGAATATTGAGGAAGACGGGGCGGTGGCGGTAGGCGGGGGGAGTGTTATGGGCCATGAAAAGTTGGGAGACGTCGCCCATACCGGGTAGCGTCCATACCAGGAATTTGACTTGGATCGGGTAGACGGGGTTGCCGTAAAACCACCACGTGCGGAGGTACCAGAATCCCCCGCCTGAAAGCAGGCCCCCCAGGGCCACCGCGGCCTGGAAAAGGAGGGCGCGGCTTGTTAAACGCCGGCACCGGCATTGCCACAACCCGTGCCCCAGAGCGGCCAGGCCGAGGATGCCGGCGAAGGCTATTCCGGGGGACTTAATGCCCATCATGAGCCCGAGAGCTATTCCCAGGAGCAGGGCGTAACTGAGGTTGCCCTCCTTTTGCCACCTCAACAGCACGTATATGGAAGCGGCCACCAGGGAGCCGAAGGCGGCATCGGCATAGGCCACCCGCAGCTGGATCAAAATCATGGGTGTCAAGAGGAAGAGCATAGCCGCCAGGAGAGAGGATTCCGTGCGGGCGCCGGCCAACCTGCTCAAGCCTAAAGTGGCTATGGCCCCCACCAACACAAAGGGGAGCTGGGCCGCATCGGCCAGGATATCACTGTTCAGGAGCACCATACTCCAAAGGGCGCTGAGCTCGGCATTGAGAGGATACACGTTGGCCCAGTTGAAGGCTGTACTGAAATCCAGGGCCAGTTGGTCGGGAGGCACCTGGTGAGGATCGTAATTCTGCCAGAGGAGGGCTTCGGGCAACTGGGTAATGGCTCCCTGTTTGGCCCATGCGGCTACAGGAGTAAGGTGGTACCAGATTTCGTCCCAGGCAAAGGGGGGAAGGTAAATCCAGCCCAGGGCCAGAGCGGATAGACTGAAGAAGAGGAGGCCACCGACAACTAGCAGGAGATGGTTACCGGCTAAAATAGGGGGAATGCCGGTCGGCCTTAGCCCTAAGTTTCGTTGACCAAGCAGGAGAAGAACTGTCTGCAGGCTTAAGCTTCTCCTACCATTCCTCAATGTACCTATACCCAGCCAGGCCAGAGCAAGGAGTAAAACCGTCCAACGCTGGAGTTGTTTTAGAACGGCGCCGGCTAAGAGGATGATTAGCACCTGACCGAAAAGAAACAGCAAGCCGCACGCCAACCAGCGGTCGGCCCGAGACCTTAGGGCTAGGCGATTAGCCAGGGAGTAAGATCCCGTTAAGAGGGCCAGGGTTGCTGCAATGAATACCAACACCCTTACTTAGCTCCCTCCAAATTGGTCCGGCTAAAGTTTCTCCTACCGGCGGCCGGATTATACCAGCCGTGCAGTCAAGTTCGCCGAAACCTTCAGGAGGTAGTCAAAATTTTAGGGGCCAGTTGAATCCTGGCCCCTCCTGTTATTTAGTTGGGGTTTAGTTATCCCCGAAGAACAAGAGGATGAGGATTAGGAAGAGAACAAACGCCCAACGGCTACCCCAAAGGCCACCCCAGCCTCCCACTATGGCTCACTCCTTCCCTCATTTTTACTAGCCCGATGCTAATAACATAGTATGCTGAAGGACAGTTACTGGTGAAACCGAAGGCAAAGAGTGGATAAAGAGTTATCCTTAGCCGGTGTTCGCCTCGTGCTGCCAGGAGAAATAAATTTTGTCATTCCAGGATAGCCTTTCCTCAGCTTGGCGAATAAGATAAAGTAACAACTTTGTAAGGGAGGGTTTCCCTTTGAGTGACCCGCAAGTCCAAGGCATTGAATGGCAACTAGCCCGTGCATACGTACCCTGGCAAAAATACACTACCCGGTGGAGCCCTTTAGAGGGCCTGGAAAAGGGCACCATTTTCCCCGAGCTGTACTTCCCCTATCATCCCACGGGGCGTTAAGCTCCCTGAGGAGTGAAAGGAGGTCAAATCGCTATGGAACATGAGCGGCGCCAGCTCTTGAAACAGATTATGGCTATAGAATTTACCGCCTTGGAACTAAACCTCTACCTGGATACCCATCCCCAGGACCACCGCGCTTTAAAGGAGTACAATGCAGCTGCCCAGGAACTTGCCAAACTCAAGCAACAATATGAAAGTCGGTACGGCCCCTTGACCAACTACGGCACCACCCTCAGCCCCGACGCCTGGCGCTGGATAGATGACCCCTGGCCCTGGGAGATCACTTTTTAGAGGAGGCTTCGAGATGTCATGTGGATCTATGAGAAAAAACTCCAATACCCTATCCGGGTGGGACGGCCCAATCCCCGCCTGGCCAAGGAAATCATTACTCAGTATGGCGGGCCCGATGGGGAACTGGCCGCTTCGCTGCGTTACCTAACCCAGCGTTATACCATGCCCATCCCCCAGGCCAAGGCAGTGTTGACGGACATCGGCACGGAAGAGCTGGCTCACATGGAGATTGTCGCCGCTCTGGTGTACAACTTGATCAAAGATGCACCTTTAGAAGAAATTAAACGTGCGGGCCTCGACGGGTACTATGCCGACCATGACCGCGCCTTATACTTCGTCAACGCCGAAGGAGCTCCTTGGACGGCTGCTTACATCCAATCTAAGGGCGATCCCATCACTGACTTACACGAAAATATGGCCGCCGAACAGAAAGCCCGTTCCACTTATGAGTGGTTAATCAATCTTTCCGATGATCCCGATGTTACCGATGTTTTACGGTTCCTACGCGAGAGAGAAGTGGTCCACTTCCAGCGCTTCGGTGAAACCTTGAACTTGGTCCATGATTACCTGGAGCGTAAAAAGTACTATTAAAGCTAAAGCCCCGGTAAAGGGGCTTTTTAAGTGTGCGTTGAACTTTTCGTTAATGGCGTTTTTAGCAAAGACTTAGTTTAGCACCGCCCGGAGCGAAAAATGGCTGACAGCAGCCATCCCCCCATCAGCATGGCGAGGACAAAGCCGATTTCTAAGAAAGGAAGTCTCATCCATAAGAAACCACCTTCGGCTCCGGTAGCCATAGCGGACGCCGCCACCAGGCCTGTGATGATAATGGAAAAAGCTAGTAACACCCCGGGTAACCGGAAGAAGAGATACCGAATTCCTAGGCCCGCTCACTGAACGAACAACCTTTCTTACTCTTTTTTCCTCTGGCCTACTGTAATTTTACACTAACTCACCCATCTCTGAGGTACAGGAGCCTCCTTTGGGAAAGAAATCTTTGCCGGTACCTTACTCTAAATTGCCATAGCTCTCTGGATACGAAGACGCAAGTAGCCCACACTAGTTTCCACCCGTACCAGTAGACCCTATCACCTGGCCCATTAATTCGGTAGTAAAGTACGCCTAAAAAGGCCACCACAATACTGATAATAATGACCCCATTGGGAATAGATTGCTCCAGAGCAAAGACGAGCAGCCCTAAGAATAATGCCATCGCCAATTTTTCCAGGTAAGGGTGTTGTGCGTAGAAGAGGGTATATTCTTTACCGGGCGTTTTACCGTAACGCAAGAGGTAACGCCCCTCTGCGCTGTAAGAGGCAACGTATATTGCCAGGCGCTGGCAGTAGACGAGGAGGCAGGGGGAAAACAGCGGCCACACTCCTGTAACGGCGCATAACCCGGCGGCAAACCTTACCACGGAACCGGTGGCTGCCACCCCGGCGTTAAGCAGCGGTAGCCTTTTGACGGTGTCGTACCAAAGCTGGATTGCCGGCAAAAGCAGCGCCAGGGGCAGCAACTTGGGCTGATACCAAAACAAAACAATGATCCCCGTTATCATACGTAGAGCAGCCAGGGTGGGCAACCACTTTACCGGCAAATACCCGCCTGCCGCAGCTCGCTCCTTTTTTCGTGGGTGAAGCCGATCGCTTGCAGCATCTTTATAGTCGTTAAGCCAGTATTTGGCTTGATTGACCAGAAATTCGATTCCTAACCAGGCAACGGCAATATCGAGTACCGCAAAGTGATGGCTCAGGGCTATCCCATAGGCTATGCCACCCCAGAAGTAGATCCCGCCACCTGTAATAGCTCCCGGACGGGGTAGCAAGATGTATAAAGCGAGACTTTTCAATTTATCCTGGTGCAAATTTTGATAATCCCTCCTACGTGGTTGGCAAAAAGCGTTTTTGCCTAAGACTTTTCATAGCATGTCTAACTATGGCGGCCTCACCTACTTTTCCTCACACCGCTGTAGCAGCCGGTCTACCTTTTCTTCCAGCCGCAACAGGTCCTCCCGGGAGGGCAGGTTTAATTGACCCAGCACCCGCTCCATTTCCTGGCGGATGATTTTTTGTACCTCTTCCCGCTTCTTATTGCCTCGTTCGAGCAGATCATTTACCAACTCCCTGGCCTCTTCCCGGCCCATTTCCCCTTTCTTGACCAGTTCGTTCACCAATTTTTCTGCCGCTTCCCTGGTTAAGGCTACGGCTCCCCAACTAAGGGTAAAAGCCTTGCTTAAAAGTTCCTTCATTCGTGTGCTCCTCCTCATTAAATGGTCTTGAAATGGTCTTGCTATTGAAAGCGTATACTTGTTAACCCCCAAAATCCATAATTTCCCCAAAAACCTCGCAAAGTAAATTACGTTGCTTTTTCCAGCGCTTCCTCCAGAAAATCCATCAAGAGGGCCTGTTCGGATTGGTTGAGTTCAGCCAATTTGACCTGAAATTTGCTCATATAGCTAACAATCTGGGATAGCAGCGTAAACTGGGTGGCTGTTTTCATCATACTGCCCAAGGCAGCGCCAGCAAATATAGCTAATCCTGTTTCCTCCTTGACCGCATTCTTCACAACGTTTTTGAGCAGCCCGATGCTCTTTTCACCCAGGGTTTGCAACAGTACGATCAAGAGAGCAATCATAGAGGCACTGAAAATAAGGGGGCTTTCCAGGCCAGGTAACTCTGCCAATAGTTGTTCGGCCAGTTCCTTGGGATTGGCCTTTTTAAGTTCTTCATACAAAGACAATAACCTTTCATTAACTTGCCGCCATTCCTTGATAGAAACCTTCTCCTCCAGGGCTTTCCCTGAAAGCACTGCATCAGCCAGGGGGGTAGGCGCGAACAGCACCATCGCCCGGCCGGGAAACTTTTCTCCCTGGTTCACTTCGTACTGGCTGGCCAAAAAACCTTCCTTTTCCAATGTTTTCAACATCTCGTAGGCACTCCACTTGCTGACTCCCAACAGTTCGGCCACCCGCGCGTAGTGTACCGGCAGGTTGGTGGCCTCATAGAGTTGTTTAATCTTTTGCAGGAAGTCCATACGCCGCCGGGTGATGCGCATTATATCTCCCTTCCTCAGGTTATTCGTTCTGCCGGTACCACCGGGGCACCTGTCTTCAAGGCTAAATCCGCCCATCGTTTGAAATGGACAAAGTTTGTCTGTCTGACAAATATGGTCTTCATCAGGAAAAAGGGCAGCGTGCCTCCCTTCTGTAATACTCACAGGGCTACCCTCATTCCCGCCAGCTCACTCCCCTCGTTTTGCACTGGGATGGCGCCCATAGCGCGTAAAAACGCTCCCACTACCGGCAACCTGAACAATATAGGCTGCGTAATGCGTCGCGGCCAAAAAGCCGCCAAAAGGAAGCCGTCCAGCAGGCTGGCGTGATTGGCCATCACAATCACCGGGCTTGTGTAGGGGATGTTGTCTTGCCCGGTAATGATCGGTTTCCCCAAAAGCCACAAAAAAATACTTAGCAATTAATTTGACCAACGTATAGAACATCCAGTCACTTCCCTGATAGAATACCCCAAATGCCCCATATATACCAAATTCCCCAATTACCTAGTTTTATTAATAATACTCCAACCCTAAGTAACGTGTCAAGACGGCGCGACCCTGGCGCATCCCCAGTTTTAAATTTCTGGTATCAAGGAAGGTAGGAGACACAATAACCGGCGGCAACCTACTCTG
>JAZHPA010000055.1:0-18286 GCA_051024685.1 Moorellaceae bacterium AZ2
TTGGCTAGCCGCTCGGGTTTAGTCGCTCGCTTTCAAGTCCAAGCAGGCCTCCCTGGCGAAAACTGGGGATAACTCAGGCGTAATTCCCCTGGTGCCCAGCTACCTGAGCTACCTGGCAAACGGGCCATGACGGGCAGGCCGCTCCGGGCTTAGCGAGCAACGGGTATACCTTTCCGGTACCGCTGGACACCGAAGGTGACGTAGCCCGCTTATACCTGGTGCGCCCCATTCCCGTTAGCTTTTTTCTGGAGTCCCAAGGTATCGTCCGCTATTACAACCGGCCGGTGACCCAATCTGGAAGAAGCCCTGAAGGCGGTTCAGCAATCTCCCGAGTAGGAGATGAGCTATGAAGTGTCCAAATGCAAGATCGGCTCCTTTAAACTCGCGGGCCAAGGGATAGGCCGGGTCCTGGGAAGCCTGGAAGCAGAGATTATGGAGATTATATGGGCAAACGGCATGGAAATTACCATCCGGGAAGTGTGGGAGAAATTAGGCCTAAAGAGGCGGGTTTCTTTTAATACCGTGATGACCGTAATGAACCGCTTGGTGTCCAAGGGACTCCTCCACCGGGAGGCGGGAGCAGATTGTTACCACTTCCGGCCGGTCCAGGACCGCTCCTCTTTTGTCGCCGAAATTGCTCGTGAGGTGGCGAGGGGACTGGTCCAAGATTTCGGGTTGGACGCCATCGGCCCTCTGGTCGAGGCCCTGGAGGAAGCTCCCCCCGAATACATGGCGGCCCTGGAAGACCTCCTAAGGCGGCGGAGGGAAAGTAGCTTAGGTCAGCGGACGGTCCCAGAATTCCCGCCAAAACAGTAAGGCGGCTTCAGCCATGACCTGGTAGCCGCGCCGGTTGGGGTGGGCATCATCCACAAAGTATTCTCTCCTTCCCCAGCCGGTCTCCCGGTCGAGCAAGGGGGTATAAAAATCCAGCAGCCCCAGGCCTTCCCTCGCAGCCAAGTTCTGGTAGCACTCCCGGTAGCTCTTGAGGGCCGAAGCCATTTCGGTGAGGAAAGAAAGGGGTATGCCGGAATCCGCCCGGCAGAGGGGAGGAGGTAGAGCAATGACCGGCGAGATGCCCGCTTCCCTGGCCTTCTCCACCATGATCCGGACATTTTCCTTGACCTGGAAGGCCGCTACCCCGGCCCAGGCATCGTTGGTCCCTCCCATAATGATGACCACCCGCGGCTCTAGCTGGACGACGTCTTCCCGAAACCGGGCCAGCATTTCGCCCGTTGTTTCCCCGTTGACGCCCCGATTTACCACCACCAGCCCTGTCCTCCTGCCCACCAGATGGAGCCATGAAGCCTCCGGGCCGTAAGGGTAACCGTAAGTGAGGCTGTCGCCCAGGCCAACGATATCAACTTTAGCCGCCACATTATCCCCTCCCAACGGAACGAGGCGACCTGAAGAATGATTGCCGTAAAGGCTTTTTCCAGCACCGTTTGACATGGTGACATCGCTAAAAATTCTACCATGTCCAGCAGGTAAATAAAAGCGAAATTGATAAGAGAATCTAAGGTTCCCCGAGGCTGGTGAGGAGGCTTGAATGATATGGCCGGAGGGGAAAAGATAAGGCCTTTAGAAGTGGCGGGGCCTCAAAGCTTAAGCTTTGAGGCCCCAGCGGCTCAAGGAGGTCTTGAAGAAGTGAGTGTGCATTTATATTTTTGACCCGCGACCCTAACTTTTATACCCCTTATATGCCTGAACTTTAATTGCGTACCAACCGCACGCGGCTTCCGCTGCCGTCCGGCCCGGCAGGAATGACTTCCAAGTATACCGGCATCCGCTCCCGCAGCTCCTGCACGTGGCTGATGACCCCCACCAGGCATTCTCCCAGGCGCAGCTTTTCCAGAGCCTGCATAACGACCTCCAGTTTTTCGGCATCCAGGGTGCCAAAGCCCTCGTCCAAGAAGAAAAAACCTAGGGGATATCGGCCTTTTAACTGGAGCTGGGAGGACAGGGCCAGGGCCAGGCAGAGGGAGGTGAGGAAAGTCTCTCCTCCGGAAAGGGTGGAAACCGGGCGGCTCTGGCCGCCGTTGAAATCGTCCCGGAGGATAAAGTCGCCTTTTTCATCCAGTTCCAGGGCGTAACGCTGGCCGGTAAGGCTGCCCAGGCGCCGGGAAGCTTCCAGGGCCATATCCCTCAACTGCTCCTCGGCCAGGAATTCCACCAATTTGCGCCCGCTAAGCAGGCGCCTCAGAAGATCGGCCAGCTCCCGCCGGCGGGCGACCTGTTGCCGTTCTTCTTCCAGCTCAAGCCACCGCCGGTGGTTCCTCTCCAGGCGTTCTACCTCGCTCTTGTAAACTGCCAGCTGGCCCCTCCCGGCGGCCAGTTCTTTTTCCCCTTCTTCCAACCGCGTTCTCAATCTTTCCCACTCAGTAGGATTAAACTCGCGACCGGCCAGCTCTCCCTCCAAGTTTTTTATTTCCTCCTCGGCCGCATAAAGCCGGCGCCGGAAATCTTCCAGTTCGGCCAGCAGAGCCCGGCGCTCTTCTTCTTCCATGAGGGCCCGGTATGCCTCTTCCCGGCCGGTAAATCCGGCCGCGGCCAGCCTTTGTTCTACCCTGTTTCTAATCTCCTCTTCTTCCCTCTCCAAGGTTTTAAGCTGGCTCTCCAGGCCGGCAACCCTCTTTTGGGCCTCGGTAAGCTCAGCCAGGGCTTTATTTTCCAGCTGGCGGAAGTGGGTAACCTCAGCCTCCAATTTACCCATCTTTTGCTCAATAGACGTGACCAGGGCCTCGGGGTCCTCGTCGCCCGCCGCTACCTTAATCTTTTTCCTCAGCTCCACCTCTTGCGCCCGTTTGATGGCGATTTCCCCCTTAAGGGTGCTTTCTTGAAGGGTTAGCGATTGTAGTTGGCCCTCCAGCTCACGTATCTGGACCTCCATCTCCTCTATCTCTTCTCCCATTCTGCTCAGCTGCCGGCCGATGGTGGCCAGTTTTTGCTCTTCCTGCCGTATTTTTTCCAGGCGCGCCTTTACCTGCTCCCTCCCCCACCCCCCAGCCGACTGGAAGAAAAGGGTCGTAAGCTCCTTTACCTCTCGCTGCACCCTTTCCCTCTCCGGGTAAATACTTTCCATCAAGGCCCGCTGCAGGGCCTCCACATCACTTTTAACCCTAAAGGCCTCGTCGCGCCAGCGCCTTATTTCCGCCAGCTCTTTTTCCGCCGCCTCCTGCTCCCGGGCCAGGTCCTCTAATAATACAGGGAGCAGGTCTCCCCCCGTCGCCGGGCAAGGGTGCTCCCGGGACCCGCAGACAGGACAAGGCTCCCCCGCCCGTAGTCCGGCGGCCAAAGCCGCCGCATTTTGCGCCCGCCAGGCCTGTTCCAGCCTGCGGCGCAAAAAGCTTGCTTTTTCCTCGGCCTCCTTTACAGCGCCCTCTATTAAGAGGTCGATATCTGTTGCCTGGTGAACCGCCACGCCCGGCAACCTTTCCTCGAGCAAGCGGGTTAAAAGATGCAGCTTTTCCCCCAAGCGGCGCTGTTGCTCCCTATACTTCTGCTCCCAGTTAAGGGCCTGCCGTTCCCTATCCTCCAGTAAAGAAAGAGTTTCCGCTGCCTTTTCTAACTGCTCTTTTTCCTGGGGATTTACGGCCACGGACTGGAGGTGGGCCGCAGCCCTTTTTTGTTGGCCGCGCAGTGCGGCCAGGGAACTGCGCTTTTTCCCCAGCTCCAGATTTACCTGTTCGATATGCCGGCCGAGTTCCTTAAGTTTTGCTTCTTGTTTTTGCAGCTCTTCTAACAGTGTTTTCCTTTCCGCCGCCCTTTCCACCGCACCTTTGACGAGGACGAGCCGCTCCTTCCACAAGGGCCATTCCCTCTCCCGCTGCTTTTCCGCCTGCTCCAACTGCCTGCGACTTGTCGTCCAGGCCTCTTCCGCTCGCCGCTCCAAGGCTTTAGCGCGGGCCAAGGTTTCCCTAAGATTTTTCAGATCCCCGGCAAGTTTTTCTTCCCGCTCGAGGTCCTGCCGAAGGGGTTCGGCCCTGGCCGCCAGGTCCAATGCCGTGCGGTAGCGCTCCATGGTGGGAAGCTGCTCCTCCAGGGCGGCTCGTTTCCCCCAGGCCTGCTCCAGCCTCTCGTGCAGCTTGCGCCCTTCCTCCATCTGCTGCCACTGCCGGCGCCATGCTTCCACCGCCTTCTCCATTTCCTGCACCTTTCGTTCCTGCTCTTCCGCCATCTTCCGGGCTCTGGCCAGGGCTTCACCCGAAGCATCCCCCATACCCGCTTCTTCCGCCGCAATCTGGCTCAACCGCTGTTCGCAGGCCTCCAGTACTTTCTTGGCCTTCTCCGTCAGCTCGTCGCCGTAGCGCTCCAGGCAAAAGATATATTCCAGCATTTTAGCCCGTTCGCCGCCCGTCAGCTTTAAGAACTCATCAAACTTTCCCTGGGGCAGCACCACAGCCCGGGTGAAGTCTTCTTTCCTCAATCCAACGATCTTGATGATATGTTCATCCACCTCGCTGGGGGAGGAAGCCAGCACCTGATGAACTTTACCGGCCTGATCTAGCTGCACCAGGCGCGCGCTCCGAGCTCGCACGGCAAAAGGGTCGGTTTTGTCACGGGTATACTGCCGTTCCACCCGATATACCCGTCCCCCTATCTCAAAGGTAAAGGCCACCTGGAGCTGGTTCTCCTGCTGGTTTAAGATCCCGCGCCTGCCCCTCTCGGCCCGCTCCACACTGCCAAAGAGAGCTAAGGTAATGGCGTCCAAAATAGTAGACTTGCCCGCCCCGGTGGGCCCGAAAATACCGAACAACCCATAATCGGCCAGTTCCCGGAAATCAATCTCCTGCTCCTGGCGGTAGCTATGTAGCCCGGAAAATACCAACTGCAGGGGTTTCATAAACTCATCCTCCCCTCCGCTTCGGAGTCTCCTTCCATATTAAGGAGTTCCAGGAAGAGGTCCACCAACTCCCCGGGAGGCTCGTACCCCAGTTGCCGGGCAGCAAACAGGCGAAACTGTTCTTGTAAAGGCAGAGCCGCTCTGCTAAAGTTAGGCGTAATCGTTGCCATTTCCGGCAGGAGAACCCGGATGTTGACCACCCCCGGGTGCCGTCTGCGAATCTCGGCTACTTCCTGGGGAGTCAAAGGCTCCGGCGCCCTTATTTCCAAATCCACCCAACAACTTAAATTCTCTTTGTCCCGGCACCAACTCCAAAACTCGTCCAGGCTGGAAGCCTGCCAGGTCTTTAAAGGCCAGCCGCAGCGGAGGGGTACCCTGGTGATAGAAGCTCTAGAGCCCGGCCGGGCCTCGACAATGACCACTTCTTTTTGCTGGTCTGTTTCCGAGAAGCTGTAAGCCAGGGGCGATCCGGCATAACGACAGGGTACCGGGGATGCTTCCACCCCCTGCGGCCGGTGGAGGTGACCAAGGGCTACATAATGGGCATTAGCGGGCAAAGCCTGAGCGTCCACCGCCAGGGCTCCCCCTAGCTGGATGGGACGTTCCGATTCTGATTCCCTTCCGCCGGCCATATAAAGATGGCTCACCACGATGTTGACCGTGTCGGAGCGGAACCAGGTGGCTATGCCCTGCAGGATGGATGTTATACGGTCCGCATAAGCTTGCTGCAAAACATTATCTTCCAGTACCGGGCTCAAAACTTCGTTGAGGCGCGCCTCCGAAGGGTACGCCAGGGCGCCTACCACCGCATGCTCTTCACAGCCGGGAATTTTTAGTTCCAGCCAACCCGGGCCGCAGGCCACCCTCTCCACCCCGCCTTTTCCCCGTCCCGTGGGAAGTACTTCTAAAGGATAACCGATGAGGGAAATTCCGTGGGTTAAGGCCAGGGGGTTGGCCGCCCGCAGGCGCTCCGGGCTGTCGTGGTTTCCGGCAATGGCCACGACCGCCCTCTTCCCGTCGCCGGACAATCGCTCCAGGGCCTCAAAAAACAAGTTTTCGGCTTCCGCCGGCGGATTAAAGGTGTCGAAAATATCCCCGGCTATAAGCACCAGGTCTATATCTTCGGCCACCACCAGGTCACAAAGCTGTTCTACAAACTCCCTTTGCTCCGGAAGGCGGGGCCTTCCTTCCAGGGTGCGGCCCAAGTGCCAGTCGGAAGTGTGCAGGATGCGCAAAAACTTCAGCCCCTTTGTCGCCTGGGTTATCCCCTATTTTTACTCTAGCCTTAGGCCTGCTCGGTTGTAGCTTGCTCTAGGTATACTTGATAACGGACCCGGCCTGAAAAATAAGGGAACTGGAAGGTAGCATAACCATGCCATACCATCATGCTATACTACGGCCACGGCTTCGATTTCCACCAGCACATCCTTAGGCAGTCTGGCTACTTCCACCGCCGAACGCGCCGGCGGCTCCTGACCGAAATAACGGCTGTAGACTTCGTTTACCGTAGCAAAATCATTCATATTCTTGAGGTATACGGTTGTCTTGACCACGTCCTCCAGGCTGGCACCTGCGGCAGCCAGCACAGCCCGCAGATTCTCTATCACCCTTACGGTCTGCTCCGCCACCCCTCCGGTTACAATTTGACCGGTAGCCGGATCAAGGGGGATTTGTCCCGAAGTAAAGATTAGGTTCCCCACTTTGACCGCTTGAGAATAAGGCCCTATAGCCGCGGGTGCTTGGTCGGTCGTAATAACAGTCTTACCGCTCATGGAACCACATCCTTTCATAATCCTAACACCTTTTTCACAGTACTTTCCCCAAGGGTATTCGACGCTACCTGGAATTTACCTGCTGTTTATTCCTATACTTTTGTAAGCTCTACCAAAAATTCTTATACCTGCTTAACTGAACTCATATCACAAACTTATCCCTTCCCAAATAAACAAATAAAAATCCCAGCTTTCACTGGGATTTATACGGCGGGCAACCTGCCCCCCCTCTCAGCCTCCTCAAGGGCCCGGTCGGGAAAAGGGGACGCCCTTCTGCTGGAGGAGATAGTCGATAAAAGAAGGTGATATTCGGGCTGGATCGTATACAATCTTAACCTTCCCTTCGTCCGGCGCCAGCACCTGTATTTCCTTCACCAGGGCGGCCAGGGTATAGTACACGGTCTCCTGTACCGCCGGCTCCTTAATGTCAGGAATAGTGTATAATAATTCTTCCCGCCGGCCCGGCAGGTGCCTCTCCTGCCGGGCATCGATCCACACCCTTACCCGCGGCTCTTTCATCTCTTGCCCCCCGGCCTACGGCCTTCAATTTCTACGTTAATATTCTATGCCGCAGGTGGGCCCAGGGATACCCCTAAGGCTATCGTTCCTCCCGGTCGTAGGGAATGGCCAGGGCTCCGGGTGCACCGATATGCTTGACCACCGTCTGGCGGGTGGCGATGATCAAGACGATTATAGTGAGGATGTAGGGCAACATTTTCAAGAAAAAGGACGGAATAGAGATCCTGGTAGCCGCCTGGAGGGTGTAAGCCAGGGAATCCACTCCCCCAAAGAGATAAGCACCTAAGACGGCCCGCAAGGGGTCCCAGACGGCAAATATAACCAGGGCCACGGCTATCCATCCCCTGCCGGCGGTCATGTTCTCCAGCCAGCTCGGCGCATAAGCCAGGGAAAGATAGGCGCCGCCGGCGCCGGCCAGCATGCCGCCCAGGATGACGTGGAGGTAACGCAAGGCGAAAACGTTAACCCCCAGGGCATCGGCCGCTCCCGGATTCTCCCCTACCGCCCTCACGTTCAGCCCGGGCCGGGTTCGGTACAGGTAATACCAGATTAGGGGAATCAGGACATAGGTGATATAGACCAGAGGATCGTGGCGAAAAAGGATCGGGCCCAAAATGGGTATCTCGGAGAGACCGGGTATGGGCACTGCCTTGAAGCTGACCGGCAGGGCAACTCCCACATAGGGCTTGCCCAGGAAGCCGCTCAACCCGGTACCGAAGAGAGTCAGGGCCAACCCGGTCACTACCTGGTTAGAACGCAGGGTAACGGTCAAAAAAGCGAAGATGGCAGCCGACGCTCCAGAAGCCACCATGGCGGTTACAAAGCCCAGCCAGGGGTTGGCGGTATGGACGGCCACCATAAAGCCGGTTACTGCCCCCACCAGCATCATACCCTCGACTCCCAGGTTTAAGACTCCCGCCCGCTCGGCCAGAATTTCGCCCACGGCAGCGTAAAGTATAGGGGTTCCAGCAATAATGGCCGCTGCCAAAGCAGCCACCCATACGGAGTTTTCCATAGTTTACTTTGCTACCTCCTTACGGCCAAAATGCAGGCGATAGCGGGTCAGAATCTCGCCGCCCAGCACAAAGAATAGGATGGCGCCCTGCAACATGGACACCGTTGCCGCCGGCACTCCCATAGTTTGTACACTGTAACCTCCTACGATGAGTCCCGCAAACAGGAAGGAAACCAGGATCACGGTAGCCGGGTGAAGTTTGGCCAGCCACGCAATAATAATAGCCGTGTAACCGTAACCCGGAGAGATGGCATGCTGGAGGCGGTGGGTAACGCCGGATACTTCGCTCATGCCGGCCAAGCCCGCCAGGGCTCCACTCAAGAACATTACCAGGATAATGTTCCTCTGGATATTCATCCCCGCGTAGCGGGCCGCCTTCACACTTTCGCCGATGACCCGTATTTCATATCCCCACCGCGTGCGCCACAGGATAAGGGTTAGAAGAACCCCGGCGATCAAAGCAAAGACCAGCCCCAGGTGCACCCGCGTCCCCGGTATGGTAGCCAGGGTGGCCGCTTTAGCAAAAGGAGCGGTAAGGGGGAAATTGAACCCTTGGGGATCCTTCCAGGGACCGTAGACCAGGTAGTCCACCCAGAGGATGGCCACATAATTGAGCATCAGGGTGGTAATGACCTCGTTCACCCCCCACTTGGCCCGGGGTATGGCCGCCACCACGGCCCAGAGGCCTCCTAATAAGCAACCGACGATAAACATAGCCGGTAACATAATATGGGCCGGTAAGTGGGGAAAGGTAAGGGCCACCCAAGTGGCGCCAAAAGCGCCCATATAGAACTGCCCCTCGGCGCCGATGTTCCACAGGAGCATGCGGAAGGCGACCGAGACCCCGAGTCCGGTCAGCATCAAGGGTATAGCCTTTACCACGGTTTCCGAAATACCGTACCTGGAGCCGGTCACACCCTTCAGCATGCTCTGGTAAACTTTCCAAGGATCAAAACCCGTCGCAGCCAGGAAAATTGCTCCCAGTCCCAGGGCTAAGATGACGGAAAGGATGGGAATCACCACGGCCATCCACGGAGACGGTTGCAATCGCTTCTCCCACGTAATCCAGGTCATGCACTCACCTCCATTCTTTTAGCTCCGGCCATCATCAAGCCTATATCCTCGATATTCGCCTCTGCAGTGGGCACTACGCCCATAATCTCACCCTCGTACATGACGGCAATGCGGTCGGCCAGGCGGAATAGTTCTTCCAGGTCCTCGGAAATCAATAAAATGGCCGTACCTGCCGCCCGCTGCTCCAGCAGGAGGCGCTGGACCGTTTCAGTCGCCCCGATATCCAGACCCCGGCTGGGATAGACCGCCAGCAGCAGGCGTGGCCGGCTGGAGATCTCCCGCGCCAGCAGGAGGCGCTGCAAATTGCCGCCGGACATCAACTTGACGGGGGCGTCCAGCCCGGCCATTTTCACTTCGAAACGCTCCACCAACTGGGACGCCCACTGGCGGGCGGCTTTCCGGTTGAGCAACACCCTACCCCACCGCGAGTGGCGGTATTCCTTCAGGAGGAGATTGTCGACGGCTCCCAAATTAGGGACCAGGCCCATGCCCAGGCGGTCCTCGGGAACAAAGCTCACGCCGCTTTGAATCACGCGGCAGGGATCACACTGTCCCAGGTTCTTGCCGGCCACGGTAACGGCGCCCTCCAGGCAGGGCCTCAGCCCGGCAATCACTTCCACCAATTCACGCTGGCCGTTGCCGGCCACACCGGCAATACCTAAAATCTCGCCCGCCGCAACGGATAAGTCTACACCCTTCAAGGCCAGGAGGCCTTTATCGTTGAGGGCTTTTAACCCTTTGATTTCTAAAACGATTTCCCCTTTGGAGGATTCTGGCCTTTCTCTCTGCCAGCTCACATCGCGGCCGACCATCATCCGGGCCAGTTCTTTCTCGGTAGTCTCCTCTTTTCTGACCGTGGCCACCGTCCGGCCGTCCCGCAGGATGGTAATGGTATCGGCCGCCTCCATGACTTCCTGCAATTTATGGGTGATGAAAATTACAGCACAGCCCTCGGCAGCCATTTTTTTAAGGGTACCGTAAAGATCCCTCGCTTCTTGGGGTGTCAGGACCGCCGTCGGTTCGTCCAGTATCAGTACCCTGGCGCGGCGGTACAAGAGTTTAATAATCTCCACCCGCTGCTGTTCGCCCACGGAAAGCTGCCAAATCCGGGCCTGGGGATCCACCTGCAGGCCGTAGTTCCGGGATACCTCCGCTATCTCCTCGGCCAGCTTGTTTAGATTAAGCTTAAGCCCTCCTTTTAAGCCCAGGGCTACGTTCTCTGTTACGGTGAAGGGAGATACCAGGCGAAAATGCTGGTGGACCATGCCGATGCCGGCTTCAATGGCGTCACGGGGCGAGCGAAAATTGACCTTGCGCCCGTCAATGTAGATCTCCCCTGCATCCGGTCGGTAGAGGCCGGTCAGAATACTCATTAAGGTGCTCTTCCCGGCACCGTTTTCCCCCAAAAGGGCGTGGATTTCCCCAGCCCGCACGGTTAAGTTCACATCGTCGTTGGCCACCACGCCGGGGAAAACCTTCCGGATGCCCCGCATCTCCACAAGAGGTGCTGTCATGCCGAAGCCTCCCGTTCCAGTCTCTCAGAGCTAGAATTCGCTACGGGTACATGGATTCCTTCCGTTTTCCCGGTAATCTACAATTAAATTTTGCATATTTTATAATGTGATACTTAAATCAAATTGTACTTAAAAGGCCGTAGGATTTATCCCACGGCCTCTCCTACGATAGTCCTTTCTGCTTATTATTTGGGAATATCTCCCTCCACGCCTTCCACAAACCAGTCGACGCCCAGGACTTCCTCGTGGCTCATTTTGCCGCCCTCCGGCACCCGGATCTTGCCGCTTTGATCCTTAATAGGACCTTGGAAAACGTAGAACTTGCCCTCTATAATCTCCTGCTTCTTCTTTTCTACCAGATCGCGCACTTCCTGAGGTACCACATCGTTGAAGGGAGCCAGATCCACAATGCCGTCCTTCATAGTTCCGTAGTATTGCTCGGGCTTCCAGGTGCCGTTCTTCACGGCTTCCACGGTCTGGACGTAGTAGGGACCCCAGTTCCAGATGGGAGCAGTCAGGGAAGCATTGGGAGCAAACTGGCGCATGTCGCAGTTATACCCGATGGCGTATTTGCCCCTTTCCTGGGCGGCCTGCTGGGGGCCGGGAGTATCCTGGTGCTGGGCGATAACGTCGGCGCCGGCATCCAAGAGGCTAAGAGCAGCTTGCTTCTCGGCGGCCGGATCGTACCACGTGTTGGTCCACACTACCTTCACCTTCACATCCGGGTTGACCGAACGGGCTCCCAGGGTGAAGGCGTTGATACCCCGGATGACCTCCGGAATCGGGTGGGCCGCTACATAACCTAAAACATTGGTCTTGGTCATCTTCCCGGCCACCATGCCCGAGAGATAGCGGGGCTCTTCCATGGCGCCGAAGTAGGTACCCGCATTGGCTGCCGTCTTGTAACCCGAGCAGTGCATGAAGACCACGTCGGGATATTTCTCGGCCACTTTAATCACGTAATCCATGTAGCCGAAGCTGGTCGCAAAAATTACTTTGTTCCCCTCTTCGGCCAGTTGGGTCAACACCCGCTCCGCATCGGGTCCCTCGGGAACGTTTTCAATATAGGAGGTTTCCACCCAAGGCACTTTGTCTTCCAGGTATAACCTGCCCTGATCGTGGGTCCAGCTCCATCCCGCATCCCCTGCGGGACCCACGTATATGAACCCTACCTTCATCTTCTCCTCTTGTTCTTGTTGCTGGCCCTGAGATGGCTTACTCTCGCCGCCGCCGCAACCGGCCAGCAGCCCCAGTGCGAGTAGCAGGACCACACCCGCCATCAAAATACGTGCGGCTTTCCTCATCCTCTTGCGCCGGAACCGCCTTACGGGACCGGCTTTCACCTCCCGCCGTTTATAATAATTTTCCTTATGCAATCTACCCGCACCCAACTATCTTCCAATAGCTTGTCCTTCTTCCCCTCACCCCCCTAAAAAAGTCTTTCCTCAAATTCAGGTTTACCTCATGATAATTTACTTTTCTCTCTGCCTCGGACCATGCGGGCAGTATAACCTCAATTTTCCAAAGGCACTAAGGCCATAAAAAACCAGGCTTCCTACACCACCTACATACGAAGAGTTAACTTCGTAGTCAGGTGATTCCGGTCACCTGGTAGAGACCCCCGGACCCATTACCGGAGTTATACGAAGCCGTCCTTTGGGTTTTTATGCTGTTTACGTATTTAAATAATTCGCCACAGAACTCTAAAATCCTGCCGCCCTGTGTTAGAAAGAATTAATTAATACTGTATTAATAATACTGTATTCTTGTGGTCCGTGTTAAAGGAGATTACATGAAGATGTCGAATAAGAATTGAATACCACCTTATAACACGGCCATCCCTTCAAACCACGTTAAAAGGAGGAATGAGATCATGAGCCAATGGAAGGTCTATGTGACCCGCCCCGTACCTCAGCCGGCCATCGATTTGCTGGCCGAACACTGCGAGGTAGAGGTCAACCCCGAAGACCGCGTCCTCTCTAAAGGAGAACTAATCGAAAAGATCCAGGGGCGCGACGGGGTTTTCTGTCTGCTGACCGACAAAATCGATGCCGAAGTAATGGATGCGGCCCGAGGTGTAAAGGTTTTCGCCAATATGGCCGTGGGCTATGACAACATCGACATCCAGGCAGCTACCGCACGCGGTATCCTCGTCACCAATACACCGGGGGTCCTCACCGAAGCCACCGCCGAATTCGCCTGGGCGCTCCTCTTCGCCGTGGCGAGACGGGTGGTAGAAGCTGACAAGTTCATGCGCGCCGGGAAGTACCGGGCCTGGGGACCCATGCTCATGCTCGGCCAGGAAATACACGGTAAGACCTTAGGCGTCATCGGAGGCGGCCGCATCGGCACGGCCTTTGCCCGCCGGGCTAAAGGCTTTGATCTCCAGGTTTTGTATACCGATGTCCAGCCGAATCCCCAGTTTGAAGCCGAAACCGGGGGCCGTTTTGTGGATAAGGATACTCTGCTGCGAGAATCCGACTTCGTCTCTATTCACGTGCCCCTTACACCCTCTACCCGTCACCTGATAGGTGAGAGAGAACTAAAGCTTATGAAAAAGTCCGCCATCCTCATCAATACTTCCCGGGGCCCGGTGGTTGATGAAGCCGCCCTGGTTAAGGCCCTGCGCGAAGGGGAAATATGGGGTGCCGGCCTCGATGTCTTTGAAAGGGAGCCCGAAATGGTTCCGGGGCTGGCCGAGTTGGACAACGTGGTCGTTTGTCCCCATATCGCCAGCGCCACCTGGGAAACCCGCACCGCCATGGCTACCATGGCTGCCAGAAACCTGTTAGCCGCCCTGCGGGGTGAACTGCCGCCCCAGTGCGTAAATCCGGAAGCCTACAAGCAGGGCCAATAGTTCCGGCCTTAAGACCGCTTGATCTTCGGCCAAAACTCATGTACAAGGGGGAATTCATCTTGATAGAAAATCTTCTAGCCCGCCGCATGTTCGATCTGGGCACCGAAACCGCTTTTGAAGTGCTGGCCAAGGCCAAGGCCCTGGAAGCCCAGGGCAAGGAAGTCATCCACCTGGAAATAGGGGAGCCCGACTTCGATACTCCCCGGAATATTATTGATGCGGCCATCAAAGCCCTTAATTCCGGCTACACCCATTACACGCCGGCTCCCGGTCTGATGGAAATCCGCCAGGCCATTGCCGAATACGCCACCCGCCAGAAGGGCGTCCCCTATTCGGCCGATGAAGTAGTGGTGGTACCCGGCGGCAAGCCCATCATGTTCTTCAGCATCCTGGCCCTGGTTAATCCGGGAGAAGAAGTCATCTATCCCAATCCAGGCTTCCCCATTTACGAATCCGTAATCCGCTTCGTAGGGGCTAAACCCGTACCCATTCCCCTGCGGGAAGAAAATGATTTCCGCCTGGATGTAGAGGAGCTGGCCACCCTTATCACGCCCCGGACCAAGATGTTGATCATAAATTCGCCGGCCAACCCCACCGGTGGGGTCCTCACTCGCCGGGATGTGGAACGCATAGCCGATCTCGTACGGGGCAAGAACATCATCGTCTTGTCCGACGAAATTTACGACCGTATTGTTTACGACGGGGCGCAGCCAGTATCCATCGCCTCCTTGCCGGGAATGAAGGACTGGACTATCATCCTCGACGGTTTCTCCAAGACCTACGCCATGACCGGCTGGCGCCTGGGATATGGCCTTATGCACAAGGACCTGGCCGCCCGCATTGCTCAACTCATGGTAAACTCCAACTCCTGTACGGCTGCCTTTACCCAGATAGCCGGCATCGAAGCCCTCACCGGACCTCAGGATGCGGTGGAGGCCATGGTCGCCGAATTCAAGCGTCGGCGGGACATCATCGTCGACGGTCTAAACGCCATACCCGGCGTGAGCTGTAAGAAGCCCATTGGGTCCTTCTACGTCTTCCCCAACATCAAGTCCTTCGGCCGTCCCAGCAAGGAAATTGCCGATTTCCTGCTGGAAGAATGCGGCGTGGCCGCCCTGGGTGGCACCGCCTTCGGTGAGTACGGGGAGGGGTACCTGCGCCTCTCTTACGCCAACTCCGTGGAGAACATCCAGAAAGCCCTGAACCGCATAGAAGACGGCTTAAAGAAATTAAGATAAGGCCATTAGGAAGGCCCTCCTCCCCTAAGGGAAGAAGGGCCTTCTCATTTTCTTTTCCGCCGAAGCTCCTTCACTTATTCAACCTGGCCAGGGCTTCTTCCAGGGCGCGGAAGACGAGGACCCGAACCATTTCTTTACGGTACTCCCGGGAACCGCGCAGCCGGCTGTCCCTTGGCTGGGCAAGGTCAGCGGCGATTCTCGCCGCCTCAAGCATTCCATCCCGGCTCACCTCTGCCCCCACCAGGACCTCCGCCGCCTCCCGGCATAAGAAGGGTTGGGGGGCCACCGGCGCCAGGCAAATCCGGGCCCTCTGCCACCGCCCGTCCTTTACCTGTACCCGCACGGCGACATTGAGCATGGGCAGGGACAGGGCCCGCCGGGGAGAGAGCCGGACAAAGGCCGAGGCATCTCCCTCTCCCCATTTGGGCACCAGGAAACGCCACAACAACTCTCTGGAGCTGTCTACCCGGGAACGGCCCACCCCCTCATACAACTCCTCTACCGGTACACGCCTCGTCCCCCCGGGGCCGATTATCTCCGCCTCGGCTCCCAAGGCCACCAGGGCCACCGCCGCGTCGGCCGCCGGCTGGGCGTTGACCACGTTCCCGGCCAGGGTACCTACATTGCGAATCTGGGATGAGCCTACAGAAGCAGCTGCTTCGGCCAGGGCGGCAAGCTTCTCCCTCACCAGCTCTGAACTTGCCGCCCGGGCGTGGGTTACCCCGCCGCCCAAAATGATGTTATCCCCTTCTTCGGCAATCAGGTCCACTCCCGGGATCCGGGTGATATCCACCAGCACCCGGGGATGCAGCCGCTTATCTTTCACGTCCACCATGAGGTCTGTGCCGCCCGCGATAATCCGGGCATCTTCGTGGGCGGCCAGCATCTCCAAACATTCGCCGGGTGAGGCCGGAAAAAGATAGTCCGTTACCATTCCGTCATCCCCCCTTCGCCTAGCGTTTCCCCACTTTCGAGCCTGGGTCTGCTTGGCTTTCGCTCGCAAAGCCTCCCTCGCGGGCCAAACTATCACTCAGCCTCAGAGCTTAAGGCGGACTTCCCGGCCAATTCGACCTCCTGTCTCAGTTGCCGGCCTCGGTCGTCCATGGCCTCGGGTCCGCCTCCGCTTTCGACTTCTGAAGTTTGGCCGCTGCTCCGTTTAGTCGCTCGCTTTCAAGCCAAGGCAGGCCTCTCCCGCAAAAAAGTGGGGATAACTCAGCCCTTTCGCAGAACCCGGGCCGTACATTATTTAGGAGAATACCATTCATTAGAAGCGTTCCCACAGTTTGGCCGCAAGTTCCCTGGCTCGGGCCGCGATGGCCTCCTCATCCAGGTGGAGAAGCTTCCGCCCGCGCATGAGGACCTTACCACCGATAATGGTAGTATCCACGAGCCCTCCATGGAAGCCGAAGAGCAAATGGCCGTACCAGTTATCTGCGGTAAAGGGCGTAGGCGCTACATAGTCCACTAGAATAATATCCGCGTATGCCCCGGGAACCAGGCGTCCCAGAGGACGGGAAAAGAAGGCCTCCAGTATCCGGCTGTTGTTAGTGAAGGCCATGGCCGGTATTTCCGTCCACCCGGCGCCGGGGTCCCCGCTGGTAAACTTGCGCAGGACGTTGGCCACCTTAAGGGATTCAAACATGTCGCAAGTGTAGCCGTCGGTTCCCAGTCCTACCGTGACCCCCGCGGCCAGCATCTCTCCCACCGGAGCGCAGCCCACGGCGTTGCCCATGTTGGATTCCGGATTGTGGACCACGAAGGTGCCGGTTTCTTTGAGGATGGCGATTTCCCTTTCCGTTACATGGACGCAGTGGGCCGCGATGGTCTTGGGACCCAGAATGCCGTGGTGGGCGAGGCGCTCCACCACCCGCTTGCCCGAGCGCGCCAGGGAATCTTCTACGTCCTGGATGCCCTCCGCTACGTGGATATGGAAGCCGCAGTCGAGCTCCCGGGCGGCTTCCCGGCAGGCGGCCAGAGTCTCGTCCGACAAGGTGAAAGAAGCATGGAGGCCGAAGGTGGCGGAAAGCAGACCTCCTCCGAGCCGGTATTTCTTAATGGCTTCCACGTTCTCCTCGATCCCCTGGCGGGCGATGTCTACCCCGTCCCGGTCGGAAACTTCGTAGGCCAGGGCCGTACGAACACCCGCCTCTCGCGCCGCCCGGGCAATGGCCTCCAGGCTCCCCCTTACGGCCCGCGGGCTGGCATGGTGGTCCAGAATGGTGGTGGTCCCGCTCTTGATGCAGTCGATCAGGGGCAGCAGGGCGCTGTAATAAACGTCTTCCAGGGTGAGGGCTTTATCCAGCCGCCACCACAGCCGCTCAAGGATTTCCAGGAAATTGGTGGGAGGAGCATCCTTTAAAGCCATGCCCCGGGCGAAGGTGCTGTAAAGGTGCATGTGGGTATTGGTCATGCCGGGCATGATGAACTTACCCCCGGCGTCTAGAAATTCAGCCTCCGGGTATTGCTGCCTCAGCTGGGAAGTAGGACCGAGGGCTACTATCCGGTCGCCCTCGACAGCCACCGCACCTTCTGGATGATAGGGATTAGAGGGATCTAGGGTCAGGACAGGACCATTTCCTACGATGAGCATTGGCTTACCTCCTTAAATTTATACTGGCTGTTTGGAAACTCCCGTTTTACCGGTTTTCCTTACCTTCTTCCCCGGCCAGGGCTTGGGCCGCCTTCTCCACGGCCTGGACGATTTTCACATACCCCGTGCAGCGGCAGAGATTACCCGAAAGGGCTTCCTTAATCTGTTCACGAGTAGGATGGGGTTCCCGGTCCAGGAGGGCTTTAGCGCTCATAATCATCCCGGGGGTACAGAAACCGCATTGCACCGCGCCCTCCGAAATAAAGGCCTCTTGCAAGGGGTGTAGTTTTTCTCCCCGGGCCAGGCCCTCGATGGTGACCACCTCCCGGCCTTCCACCTTGGCTGCCGGCAACAGACAGGAATTCACTGGCATGCCGTCCACGAGGACCGTGCAGGCACCGCATTCGCCCTTGCCGCATCCCTCCTTGGTACCGGTCAGGCCCAGATACTCCCGGAGCAATGCCAGCAAAGTAATGCTCGGCGGGGCCTCAACCTGCATCTCTTGGCCATTAACCTTAAGGTTAAACCGCCGCATTTCCCGACCCCCTTCGCCAGGATTTAAGCAAAGCCCGCCAAATTACTAAAAAACCAGATGCCGTAAAACCACGCAGGACCCAACTTCGTAGTCGGGTGATTTACGGTCACCTGGTAGAGACCCCCGGACCCATTACCGGGGTTATACGAAGTAGTCTTTTAATAGATTCGCTACATTTTTCTTAAATCCTGCCGGTTCTATTAAATCTCATTTAAATTCGCCATGCTTCTCCAGGCCTCCTGTAATAGCTCTGACGTATCCCCAGTTTTGATCCCAGGCCTGCTTGGCTTTCGCTCGCTCCGGAAACCCTCGCGGGCCAAACTAGCGCTTGG
>JAZHPA010000056.1:0-18096 GCA_051024685.1 Moorellaceae bacterium AZ2
TAGTTTGGCCCGCGAGGGAGGCCTTTGCGAGCGAAAGCCAAGCAGGCCTGGGATCAAAACTGGGGATACGTCAGGTTTCTTTTTTCTTGACAACCTTTCGAGAAAGCGGTATAGTATATTTCAGGCCTAACAAGAGAATAAGAGCGCTGCAACTCTTATCAAGAGCGGTGGAGGGACTGGCCCGATGAAACCCGGCAACCTACTCCTGAATTTTAGGAGTAAAGGTGCCAATTCCTGCAGGGCGTTTTGCTCTGAGAGATAAGAGGGGTAATATAAAGCCTCTTCTTATCGGAGAGGCTTTTTTTGTACTCAAATTAAATCCTAGTAAGGAGAGGGGAAAAATAAATGAAGCAGGAGACGTATCGCTTTGCTACCCTGGCGGTACATGCCGGCCAAAAGCCCGATCCCGTTACCGGAGCGCGCGCCGTGCCTATCTATCAAACGACTTCTTATATTTTTCGCAATGCCGATCATGCGGCTGCCCTTTTTGCCTTGCAGGAAGAGGGACATATTTACACCCGCATTAGCAACCCCACTACGGAGGTTTTTGAGCAAAGGATGGCTGCCCTGGAAGGCGGGGTAGGAGCCCTGGCCACAGCTTCCGGTCAAGCGGCCATAACCCTGGCCATCCTTAACATTACTTCTTCCGGGCAGGAGATTGTTTCTTCTAGCAGCCTTTATGGCGGTACTTATAACCTCTTTAATGTTACGCTCTCCAAATTAGGCATCAGGGTCCGCTTTGTGGATGCTGCCGATCCCCAGAATTTTCGCCGGGCCATTAACGACCGGACCCGGGCCGTGTATGTTGAAACTATCGGCAATCCCAAGTTGGATGTGCCTGATCTGGAGGCTATAGCCTCTATAGCCCACGAGGCCGGAATTCCTTTCATCGTGGACAATACTTTCGCCACCCCCTATCTTTGCCGCCCCTTTGAGCACGGAGCCGATATAGTGGTCCATTCGGCCACCAAGTTTATTGGCGGCCACGGCACCAGCATCGGAGGGGTTATTGTGGATTCAGGCAAGTTCAATTGGCGAAACGGCAAGTTCCCCGAACTGGTAGAACCGGATCCCAGTTATCATGGGGTAAGCTATGTGGATACCTTTGGCCCGGCGGCTTATATTGTAAAGGCCCGCACCCAGCTTTTGCGGGATTTAGGGCCGACTTTAAGCCCCTTTAACGCCTTTCTTTTCCTTCAAGGGTTAGAAACGCTGCCTTTAAGAATGGAGCGGCACAGCAGCAATGCCCTGCAAATCGCCCGCTGGCTAAGGGAGCACCCCAAGGTGGCCTGGGTTAGTTATCCCGGTTTGCCTGGCCATCCTAGTTTCCCCCTGGCCCAGAAATATTTACCCCGGGGAGCAGGGGCTATCATCACCTTTGGCATCCGGGGCGGTAAAGAAGCAGGCCGCCGGTTCATCGATAATTTAAAACTCTTCTCCTTGCTGGCCAATGTGGGAGATGCCAAGTCCCTGGTCATTCACCCGGCCAGCACCACCCACCAGCAGCTCACGGTGGAGGAACAGCTGGCCAGCGGAGTAACCGAGGATTTAGTCCGGTTATCCATCGGCCTGGAAGATCCAGAAGACCTGATAGCCGACCTGGACCAGGCCCTAGCCCGAGCCCGTGGGTAAGTATTTGATTAAGATCAAAGGGGAACCGGAAGTGGCGGATGTTGGTCTGGTGAAGACACAATATTATACTTTTGCCGCCCCGCCGGATGAGCTGGTCCTGGAGTGCGGAAAGAAGCTGGGGCCCATCACGGTGGCTTATGAAACCTACGGCCGGCTCAATTCCGCGGGGGATAACGCCATTTTGGTGCTCCACGCCCTTACAGGCAGCGCCCATGTGGCCGGCTGGCACCAAATAGGAGAGCGAAAACCCGGCTGGTGGGACCCTATGGTGGGACCCGGTCGCCCCCTGGACACGGACCGGTACTTTGTCATTTGCTCTAACGTATTAGGGGGCTGCTATGGTACGACCGGGCCCGCTTCTATCAATCCGGCTACTGGGAAACCTTATGGCTTAGATTTTCCCCTCATTACCATCCGGGACATGGTTAGGGTACAAAAAACTTTGCTCGATTATTTGGGCGTGAAACATCTGGTCACGGCCGTAGGCGGCTCCATGGGGGGGATGCAGGCCCTGGAATGGGGCATCCTGTACCCTGATTTTCTCTCTTCGATCATAGTAATCGCTGCCCCGGGGCGTACTTCGGCCATGAACATCGCCTTTAATGCTGTACAGCGGGAGGCCATTTATAATGACCCGGCTTGGTGCGGCGGTGATTACTATGGAACGCCTGGACCGGAGCGAGGTTTGGCCCTGGCCCGGATGATAGGCACCATTACTTATAAAAGCGATGAGTCCTGGTCTTTTAAATTCGCCCGCGCCATGAACGGGAACCCCGCCGACCTGTTTTGTCTGCACGGGAGGTTTGAGGTGGAAAACTATCTTCATTACCAGGGGCGCAAGTTAGTGGAGCGCTTTGACGCCAACTGTTATATCTATTTGACCAAGGCCATGGATCTCCATGACGTGGGCAGGGGTTTTAATTCCTACGAAGAAGCTCTGGCCCGCATTAAATGTCCATGCTTGACCATCGGAATTTCCAGCGATATTCTCTTCCCTACTTATCAAGTGAAGGAAATTGTGGACATCATTAATCGAGTGGGGGGCCGGGCCCTTTACCGGGAATTAAATTCGCCTTATGGGCATGATGCATTTCTTATCGAGTTTGCCAAATTGGGGGCTATGGTCAGAGAGTTTTTAGCCCAAATCGATAGGCGGCCTGAAGGGGATGGTTTTTAAAAACCGGGGATAACTTAGGTAGCGGGGTATTGCCCCTTAACCGCTGGTAATGCTACAATAAAGCAGATGTAAGTCTGCGGGGAGGAGCCTGAGTGAAGGAAACGGTGAAAATCGGCTTACTAGGTTTAGGTACGGTAGGCGGAGGAGTGGTTAAGCTTCTGGACCAGAATGGCCGTGCCATAGCGCAAAAGCTGGGCCGGCCTTTAGAAATAAAAAGGATCTTGGTCAGGGACTTGAACCGCCCTCGAGCGGTAAAGGTGAATCCCGAACTGCTAACCACCCAGGCGGATGCAATTCTGGAGGACCCGGAGATCGATATTATAGTGGAAGTAATGGGCGGTCTGGAACCTGCTCGGCAGTATGTCCTGAAGGCCCTCCGGCAAGGGAAGAGCGTGGTAACCGCCAATAAAGATCTCCTGGCCCTCCACGGTAAGGAGCTTTTTGCTGCCGCCGAGATGGGGGGGTGCGATCTTTTCTTTGAAGCCAGCGTGGGCGGTGGCATTCCCATTGTGCACTCCTTGAAAGAATGCCTGGCGGGGAATAGAATCCGCCAGGTTATGGGTATTGTAAATGGCACTACCAACTATATCCTCAGCAAGATGAGCCAGGAAGAGCGAGAATTTGCCGAAGTTTTGGCCGAAGCCCAGCGCTTGGGTTATGCAGAAGCGGACCCCCGCTCCGATATCGAGGGTGATGATGCGGCCAGAAAGATGGCCATCCTGGCCTCTATCGCTTTCGGTACGCGCATTACTTACCCGGAAGTGTATCATGAAGGGATAGCCCGTTTGCATCCCCAAGATATTAAATATGCTGCCGATCTAGGATATGCCATCAAGCTTCTAGGTATTGCCCGGGATGATGGAGAAGCGGTGGAAGTCAGGGTACACCCGGCCCTGGTGCCTTTAAACCATCCCCTGGCCTCGGTAGGCGGGGCTTTTAACGCCATTTTTGTGGAAGGTGATGCGGTAGGAGAAGCCATGTTTTACGGCCAGGGAGCGGGCGAAATGCCCACCGCCAGCGCCGTGGTGGGGGATATCATGGAAGCCGCCCGCAACCTTCTTCACGACACCCGGTGCCGCATTTCCTGCACTTGTTTTACCCAGAAACCCATTAAGCCCATGGGAGAGATTGAAACCCGCTATTACCTGCGGATGATAGTAAAAGATCGGCCCGGGGTCCTGGCCGCCATCGCCGGTGTCTTTGGCGAGCGGCAGGTCAGCCTGGCTTCCGTAATTCAAGTAGGAATGGTGGGGGAACAGGCGGAGCTGGTCTTTATTACCCACCGGGTGCGGGAACAAAATCTTATGGAGGCCCTGGAGATTTTGGGCGGCCTTCCGGTAGTTAATCAAATCGCCAGCGTAATTCGAGTAGAAGGAGGAACGGCCCATTGAGGTGGCCCGGTGTCATTGCTGCTTATAAAGAATTTTTGCCGGTAACCCAAGAGACCCCTGTTATTACTCTCTTGGAAGGGAATACCCCCCTCATTCCGGCCAATAATCTTTCCCGCGATCTGGGCTTAAAGTTATACTTTAAATATGAAGGGCTGAATCCTACCGGGTCTTTTAAAGATCGGGGCATGGTAATGGCGGTGGCCAAAGCCCTGGAGAGCGGCTCCCGGGCTATCATGTGTGCTTCCACCGGCAATACTTCTGCTTCCGCTGCCGCCTATGCCGCCCGTTGCGGGTTGAAATGCAGCGTGCTTATACCCGAGGGAAATATCGCCCTGGGAAAACTGGCCCAGGCCCTTTTTTACGGTGCCAAGGTCATAGCCATTCAAGGGAATTTTGACGCTGCCCTGAATCTGGTACGTAAAATCACGGCCGAACACCCTATCACCCTGGTGAATTCCTTGAACCCCTACCGCATCGAAGGGCAGAAAACCGCGGCTTTTGAAGTTTGCGATGCTTTAGGGGAAGCCCCTGACTACCTGGCTATTCCCGTGGGCAATGCGGGCAATATAACCGCTTACTGGCGGGGATTTAAGGAATACCGGTCCGCCGGAAGAAGCGGTAAGCTGCCGCGGATGATCGGTTTTCAAGCCGAAGGAGCGGCTCCCATTGTACGGGGGGAAGTAGTGTCCAATCCGGAGACGGTGGCCACCGCCATCCGTATTGGAAACCCGGCCAGCTGGGGACCGGCAGTAGAGGCGGCCAGGGAATCGGGGGGCTTTATTGATTGCGTCAGCGATGAGGAGATTTTGGCAGCCCAGCGCCTTCTAGCTACGGCGGAGGGAATTTTTGCCGAGCCCGCTTCGGCCGCTTCCCTGGCAGGGGTGCTTAAATACGTACAAAAAGGCCTGTTTAACCCCCAGGATTGCGTGGTTTGTGTCCTTACGGGAAACGGTCTGAAGGATCCCAATATCGCCATCAAGCAGGTAGCGGAACCCCTTTCGTTACCGGCCGATGAGCAGGCTGTGCTGGAGGTTGTTTTGTAGGAAGGCGGGAAAAAGGTTATGCCCCGAGTGCGGGTGCCAGCTACGACAGCTAACTTGGGCCCTGGTTTTGATGCTTTAGGGCTGGCCTTAAATCTATACGATTATATCTCGGTAGAAGAAGCTCCAAGATTGGAGATAACGATCCAGGGCGAAGGTGAGACTACTATTCCGCGGGGACCGGAAAATATTGCCTACCGGGCAGTGCGCGCGGTTTACGCACGAGTAGGACGGGAAGCCCCGGGTTTTCGCATCGCCTTTTATAACAACATCCCGGTAGCCCGCGGGCTGGGGTCCAGCGCCGCAGCCGTGGTGGGAGGCCTGGTGGGAGCCAATGCTCTTCTAGGCTATCCCCTGCAGGAGGAAGAACTCGTATGCCTGGCTGCCCAGTTGGAAGGGCATCCCGATAATGTGGTGCCTGCCCTGGTCGGGGGCTTGGTGGTAGCGGCCCTCAACGGCCACCAGGTCTATTACCAGCGTTTGGAGCCCCCAAAGGGCTTAACCCTGCAAGTGGCCGTGCCTCATTTTAGCCTTTCCACCAGAGTTTCTCGAGGCGTATTGCCGGCCATGGTATCTGTGGAGGATGCGGTCTTCAATCTCAGCCGGACAGCCCTTTTAATAGCAGCCGCCCAGGTGGGGAATCTGAAGTTAATGGGCAAGGCCATGGAGGACCGCTTGCACCAGCCTTACCGGCTGCCCCTGGTACCGGGAATGTCCAGTGTATTCGCTGCGGCCATGGAAGCCGGTGCGCTGGCGGTGACCTTGAGCGGCTCCGGCCCCACGGTGATCGCCTTCTGTCAAGGCAGCTGCCCCCAGGTAGGTGAGGCCATGAAAAAGGCTTTTCAAAAACATGGGGTCGATTGCCAGGTTAAAGAACTACAACCTTGCAGCCAGGGTGCTACCCTTTGTTAGAGGGTTGGTTAAAAAACTGCAGCAAGAAGTTAAGGTGGGAGAGGGTTAATCTATGGCACTTATCGTACAAAAGTACGGCGGTACGTCGGTAGACGGGCCTGAGAGGGTGAAAAACGTGGCCAGGAGGGTAGTGGAGACCAAACGGGCAGGCAACCAGGTGGTCGTGGTGGTCTCCGCCCCAGGAGATACCACCGATAAGCTCATCGCAATGGCCAAACAAATTACCCCCACCCCCCCGGCGCGGGAGCTGGACATGCTTATGGCCACCGGAGAGCAAATGTCCATTGCCCTTTTGGCTATGGCCATCCAGGAGCTAGGGGAACCCGTCATCTCTCTCACTGGCCCGCAAGTCGGCATTCTTACCGATAACGTGCATACCAAAGCGCGGATCTTAAACGTGAGTTGTGACCGGCTGAGGCGGGAACTGGATGCCGGGAAGATTGTGATCGTGGCAGGTTTTCAAGGAGTCACCTGCGACAATGAGATCACCACCCTGGGCCGGGGAGGTTCCGACACTACAGCCGTGGCTGTAGCGGCAGCTTTAAAGGCCGATGTATGTCAGATCTACACCGATGTAGACGGGGTTTATACCGCTGACCCGCGGGTTGTTCCCCAGGCCCGCAAGCTGGCCACCATATCTTACGATGAAATGCTGGAGCTGGCCAGTTTAGGAGCCCAGGTGTTGCAGCCGCGTTCAGTAGAATTTGCCAAATTACACCGGGTTGTGCTGGAAGTCCGCTCTAGCTTTAATTACCATGAAGGTACCCTGGTAAAAGAGGTGAACGATATGGAGAGACAAATGGTGGTGACCGGTGTGGCCGGTGATCGGAACGTGGCCAGGATAGCTGTCTATGATGTACCCGACCGTCCCGGAATTGCCAAAACCCTTTTTGAAGCCCTGGCCCGGGAGAGCATTAACGTAGATATGATCGTCCAGAGCGCCATGCGGGATGGCGTTAACGACATCGCCTTTACCGTAGGGCGGGACGATTTAGCTAAAGCCCTGAAAGTCACCCAAAAGGCCAAAGAAGAGATCGGGGCTACCTCCATCGCCCATGATGATAAGGTAGCCAAGGTTTCCATTGTGGGCGCGGGTATGATCACCAACCCGGGTGTAGCGGCGGGCATGTTCGCCTGCCTGGCGGAGGAAGGCATCAATATCCATATGATCAGCACTTCCGAGATCAAGGTATCCTGTATTATCGATGAAGAACATCTCGCCAGGGCCATGCGAGCTTTGCACAAATGGTTCGGACTGGACGAAACCCGGGGCTAGTTCCCCGGGTTTTTGCATAGGGGAGGATAGCATGGCGAAAAAAGGAATCATTTGCTATCTGGCCCTGGAAGAAAAGGAGGAGGAAATCGGTTACGACCTGGCCGAACTCAAAGAACTGGCCCGCAATATCGAGATCAAAGTAATAGATGAGGTGGTACAACATCGCCGCCCGGATCCCAATTATCTTCTGGGAGAGGGCAAGGTGCTGGAAGTCAAAGAACGCATTATAGGGGAGGACATCCAGGCCGTAATCTTTAACCGGGAGCTTTCTCCGCGGCAGGTCAAACACCTTGAGGACCTGCTGGAAGGGGCGGAAATATGGGACCGTACCCAGGTCATCCTGGAAATATTTCGCCGTAGAGCCCAATCCCGCGAAGGTAAAATACAGGTGGAGGTGGCCCGGCTCACCTATCTTTACCCCCGCATCCACGGGTTGGGGGGAGTACTTTCCCGATTAGGGGGCGGGATTGGAACGCGCGGCCCGGGGGAAACTAAACTGGAAGTATTGCGCCGCGCAGTTCGCCGCCGGATTTATCATCTGCAGAAAGAACTGCAAGAGGTACGAAAAAAACGAGAAATCTTGCGCAGCTTGCGCCAGGAAAAAGGTCTCCCGGTTATTTCCCTGGTCGGTTATACCAATGCCGGCAAGTCAACCCTGCTCAATGCCCTTTCCCTCAGTCCCCACAAGGTCCTGGTGCGGGATCAACTATTCGCCACCCTCGATCCAGTCAGCAGGCGCATTCGGCTACCTTCGGGGCGCCAGGCGCTCCTAACCGATACTGTAGGGTTTGTAAAAGACCTGCCGCTAAAGCTAAAGGAAGCTTTTAAAGCTACGCTGGAAGAACTGTTTGCTGCTGATCTGCTGCTCCATGTTATCGACCTAACCAGTCCCCATATGGATCGCCAGGTAGCGGCCGTGGAAGAACTCTTAAAGGAACTCGGGCTTTTCCATAGGCCTACACTTAAGGTCTACAATAAAATGGATAGATATGAAGGGACATTACCCCTTGACGGGGTAGCCATCTCGGCCCTCTATGGTACCAATCTGGATGAGTTGTTAAGCCGTGTTGAGGAGGAATTGTTTCCCCACCAGGAGATGACTATTCTGGTTCCCTTCAACCGGCTGGGCGAATTAGCCCGGCTGAGGGACCGCTTGGAAGTGGTAAGAGAAGAATACTTGCCCGAGGGAGTCAAACTTGTAATCCGCGGCCGCGCTGAAGACTTCCAAAAATTGAGGGCCCGGATAGGTGGGGATTATCCACCTGACGCGGAAACCCGTGACGGCCAGTGGCCAGAACAGTAGGAATTTTAACAAAGCCCGGGGTTAATTTAGTTTCCCCGGGTTTTGGCTTCCTCGGAGGTAGGCTTTAGCAAATGAAATTCCGACATTTGGTTGCGTAGCCGAATGTTACGCTTAAATTCTATTAGTATATCCAGGATTTCGTGCAGGAAGGGGCTGCCAAAGGTGGACATTAAACCCACGGTAATCATGTTCAGCAGGAGATAAAGGCCGGGGTAAGATGTTTTGAAGCCGGCAAAGGCAGCATCCAATCCTAAGAGGCCTAAAACATCTACAGCAGCTATACCTGCCAGAATAGCAGCAACGATGGCATTGACTATGAGCACCCTTAGCTGCCTCTTTTTCTCCAGAACGGGATCGTCTAGTTTTTGACCCAACCATGGCCAGCGCGCCTTGAGCTGTTCCACTATTCCTTGCGCCGCAGTAAAAATGGCTCCGAGGATCCCCAAAAGTTTTCCAAGATTTTCCACTATTGTTCACTCCTTTTTAAATATCCTTCATACTTAGGGTATTCCTGCCCCAAAGCTCTTGCTACTTTACGGAGGTTCCAGTATAATAAAACTAACCACAACTTAACATCTCTACGAGGGAACGAGTTAAGCTGCCGGGAGGCAGCGAGGGGAAGTCAGTGCGATTCTGACGCGGTCCCGCCACTGTGACAGGGAGCAAGCCCACAAACTTCAAAAGCCACTGGGTCTTAGGCCTGGGAAGGCGTGGGCAAGCGAGGAACTGGAGCCAGGAGACCTGCTCGTTCCCGGAGAGTACCATATCCCTACGATGGATAGGGGGTGGTGCGGGTTAGCTACCTTCCGTGACCATCTAGGGCGGAAGGTTTTACTTTTCTTAAGGACCAAAACTAAAAAATCGAGTGGGTGCTTTACCTCGAGAAGGTAAAGCTAAAAGGTTAGTACGGGAGGAGGAGCTGCCTCAAAAAGTCCCCTAAATAAAGGGGTAGCTTGAGGCAAGGCGATGACTGGCCCCCGGGGAAAACCTGCCTGCATAACACTCATGGGGCATTTTCTGGGAGACAAAAATGCCAGGTAGGTTTGTTGTGCCGGGAGGCTGATTGGAAATTTTGGCTTGGTACCCATTACCCCGGTCGAGGCAAACCGGGGTTTTGTTATTAGGTTGTAAGAGAAGGAGCAGGTTTTAGCTGTGATCTTAGTAATGGGAGGCACCGGTGAAGGATGGAGGTTGGCTAAGCTGCTGGGGAACCGGGGATATAAAGTGGTGGTCTGGGTCAGAAGCGCCTACGGCTGCCGGGTGGCCCGGGACGAGGGGGTAACAAGTGTCCAACTTTATTCGGTTACAGAGAAGACTTTCAGTGACCTTATGGAGCAATATAATTTAAAAGTTGTAGTTGATTTGAGCTTGCCTTTTCCCAATGAAATTTCCCTAAAAGTAGAAGACCTCTGTAATAAGTACAACTTATGTTACCTGCGCTTCTTGCGGTCGGAAACAGAGTTACCCGATCACCCCTTAATTCATCAAGTTTACAGTTGGGAAGAGGCTGCGAGGGCAGCGGCCAGCTTGGGCGATACCATCTTTCTTACCACCGGAACTAATAACCTGGAGGTTTTCTTGTCTTCTAACGAGCTCAAAAATAAAAGAATAGTGGTGCGTGTTTTGCCGGAACACCGGGTTATTAAGAAATGCCAGGATCTAGGGCTGGCACCGCGAGACATTGTGGCCATGCAGGGACCTTTTTCCCGGGAATTAAATAAGGCCATTTTTCGCGCTTATAAAGCTAAGGTGGTGGTAACCCGTGATTCTGGCGCGGCCGGTGGAACGGATACTAAAATCGCCGCTGCTCTGGCGCTGAATATCCCGGTGGTGATAATTAAGCGCCCCCCAATGCAGCTTCGCCAGGCAGTGAGTTCCCTGGAAGAAATCGTAAACATTATCCGGCAGGTGATAAGCTGATGGACTTTGACAAAAGGAGGAGGCCTATGTACCAGCGCCACGCTTTAATAGGGATATTTGTTTCTTACCTTATGCTAATTTCTTTAACCCTGCCCCGCCCAGCCTATGCTATGCACATTATGGAAGGCTTCTTGCCCGTGGGCTGGGCGGGCTTCTGGTTTCTGGCGGTAATTCCTTTCTGGATTGCAGGCTTGCTCTCCCTAAAGCGTAAAGTGGAGGGGAATCCTGGCCTTAAGCTTTTGTTAGGCCTGGCCGGCGCTTTCGCTTTTGTGCTTTCTGCCTTAAAGCTCCCTTCGGTGACGGGAAGCTGCTCGCATCCCACGGGAGTAGGGTTAGGAGCTATACTGTTTGGGCCTACAGTGATGAGCGTTGTGGGAGCTATTGTACTCCTGTTTCAGGCCCTTCTTTTGGCCCACGGAGGTTTAACTACCCTGGGAGCCAATACTTTTTCTATGGCTGTAATCGGTCCCCTCGTATCTTATGGCACCTACAAATTACTGCAAAAAGTAAAAGCCCCCCTGTGGCTGGCTACCTTTCTAGCTGCTGCTCTGGGCGACCTGTTAACTTACGTGACTACTTCCCTGCAATTGGCTCTGGCTTTCCCGGCCCAGCAAGGAGGAATTGGGGCTTCCCTTATAAAGTTCATGGGGATCTTTGCTCTAACCCAGGTGCCCCTGGCCATTACTGAAGGATTGTTGACGGTTGTGGTCTTCAATTTCCTGGTGGCCTATAACAGGCAAGAATTGAAGGATTTGGCAGTGCTTAACTAAAATAGGGGGAGAAGCAGATGAACATAGCCCAAAAGAATGTCCTACTTCTTTTACTTGCTGTAGCAATAATATTAATCCCCTTCATTGTTCAACAAGGGGCCGAGTTTGGCGGAGCCGATGGGCAGGCTGAAGAAATCATCGGTGAAGTTCGACCCGACTACCAGCCGTGGTTTGCTTCTTTATGGGAGCCGCCCAGCAGCGAGGTGGAGAGTTTCCTGTTTGCCGTGCAGGCAGCGCTGGGAAGCGGATTTGTATTTTACTACTTGGGTTACCTGAAGGGCAAAGCCGCCCGATAGAAAAAGCAGTGGTAGCCCTGAGTTATAGGGCAGGCCTGCTTGGGCTGGGAAGCGAGCGACTAAACCTGAGCGGTAGCCAAACTTAGCGAGGCGAAAGGCGGAGGCAGGCCCGAGGCCATGGATGGCCGAGGCCGGCAACTGAGACAGGAGGTCGAATTTGCCGGGAAGCCTGCCGGAGCCTTGAGCCAAGCGCTAGTTTGGCCCGCGAGGGAGGCCTTTGCGAGCGAAAGCCAAGCAGGCCTGGGATCAAAACTGGGGACGTTAGGTGGTAGCCACCAGAGCGTGGGCCGTATACCTGGTGGGCTAGAATCCTTACAGAGGCCTTCAAGCGAGGAAGCAGGGCGGGGCATGCTTAGTGTAGAACAATACGCGTACAGCAATAAATTGCGGAAGGTACACCCGGGAGAAAAGGCGGTATTCAGCCTGGGGACCTTGATCTTGGCTTTGAGCGCCAGATCTTTATGGACCTCCTTAGCTATCTTAAGCTTAACCAGCTGGCTTTTAGTCGGTGTCGCCGGTGTTTCCCTTAGGTTTTATATCCGCTTGCTGTTGATACCCCTTTCTTTCTTGGTGACCAGTGTTATAGCCATAGTCGTTACCGTTACCTGGCAAGGGCCCCAGGAGATGCTCTACAGCATTAGCGTAGGAAACTTAAGCGTGGGAATAGCCGGGCAGGACCTGGGGAGGGCGGTCCAGCTTTTCTTACGAGTGCTCCCTGGCGTTTCCTGCCTCTACTTTTTAACCCTGACTACACCTCTCATAGAAATTATGAGTGTGTTCCGCAGACTTAGAGTACCCTCCCTTTTTCTGGAACTGATGGGTTTGATCTATCACTTTAGTTTTGTGTTATGGGAGACAGCCGCAAGTATCTATCTGTCCCAGTCTTCCCGGCTGGGCTATAGCTCTTGGTTCAGATCATTGTCGTCATTAGGCCAGCTGTCTGCCAACCTGTTTCTCAAAAGCTTCCAGAGGTCGCAAATGTTAGATTTTGCCCTTGTCTCGCGGGGCTTTAGCGGTGAGTTTAGGGTCCTGGAACCCACGTATACTGTCTCCAAGCGCAATATATTGCTTATTGCTCTCTGGATTGTGTTCCTGGTGGTGCTCAACTGGTACGGCGGAGGTGAAAGATTTGGGACCTATTTTGGCAGCATGTGACCTTGAGTTTACCTACCCCAATGGAACTCCGGCTTTGAAAGGCATTTCCCTAGAGGTAGAGCAGGGCAGCAAAGTGGCTATTTTAGGTCCTAACGGGGCCGGCAAATCCACTCTTTTTTTGCACTTTAACGGTATTTTTCGCCCCCAGCGTGGGAAGGTGTTCTGGCAGGGGCAGGAACTGCGCTATGATCGAGCCTCTTTGGCCAGTTTGCGCCAGAAGGTGGGTATTGTTTTTCAAGATCCGGATTCCCAGCTTTTTTTGGCCAGCGTGTTCCAGGAGATCTCTTTTGGCCCCTTAAATTTGGGCTTGCCGCCGGAGGAAGTAAAGCGGCGGGTAGAAAAAGCGATGGCTGCTACCGGCATAACGGAGCTGGCGGATAAGCCAACCCATTTCTTAAGCTACGGACAAAAAAAGAGGGTTTGTATTGCAGCCGTCCTGGCTATGGAACCGGAGGTAATAATCTTAGATGAGCCCACAGCTTACCTTGACCCTTTGCTTACCTGTCAGGTTATTGAGCTGCTGGATGAAATTAATCGAGCAGGGAAAACGGTGATGCTTTCTACGCATGACGTAGATCTGGCTTATTCCTGGGCTGACTGGATTTTTATCCTAAAAGCGGGGAAATTGCTGGCTAAAGGTCGGCCGGAAGAAGTATTTCTTGATCCCCAATTAATCCGGGAAGCCGGATTGACTGTACCGTGGATACTGGAGGTTTACCGGGAGCTGCAAAAACGGGGTTGGTCTTTGGGTCCTAAGCCCCCGCGCTGTAAGGAAGCCCTTTGGGCCTGTCTTCCCTGGTCCGCTCAAGCCTCCGGCCCTATACTTAAAGTAGGCCCTATACTTAAAGTAGCCAAGGGGTAATGCTATAATAATATAAAATGGAGGTGTGAAGGTGGGCCGCGAGGTTACTCTGTTCACTTTTCCCTCGACTTATTATGCCTTGAGAGCGGAGAAGGTTTTAAAAGAAGCAGGCTTACAGGGCCAGTTAATACCTATGCCGAAAGAACTAAGCTCTTTGTGCGGCCTGGCCCTGGAAATTGAAACTGCGGAAGAAGAAAAGGTCTGGCCTTTGCTAAGTTCCTCCGTAAAGATGGAAAAAAAGGTAAGAGCCATCAAAAACAGAGGGTTTGTGGAAAAAATTGTGGAAGTGCTGGAACTGGGTCCTCCCCCAGGGTAACTCAGAAATACCGCAGAATGTTATAGACATTGTCCCGCTGGGCTGGCCGGAAGCCAGCATTTTTAATTACACGGATAATTTCTTCTTGAGAACAGCGGTGGTGAGCCCCTGCTGCTCTGACCACGTTTTCTTCCAACATGGTGGACCCGAAGTCATTGGCGCCGAAGGATAGGGCTATCTGAGCCACCTTGGGTCCCTGGGTCACCCAGGAAACCTGGATATTGGGTATATTGTCGAGATAAAGCCGGCTTACAGCCAAGGTGCGGAGGTAGTCCAGGGCCGAAGGCGGTGTACCCCCCAGGGCGGTATTTCCGGGCTGGTAAGTCCAGGGAATAAAAGCGGTGAAGCCACCGGTTTCATCCTGCAAAGAGCGAATAGCTTCCAGGTGGGCTATACGGTCGGCCAGGGTTTCCTGGCTCCCGAACATCATGGTCGCCGTGGTCTTAAGGCCCAATCGGTGGGCTGTAGCCATGACTTCCAGCCATCTCCCCGCCTTTGTTTTACGGGGGCTAATTACCTCGCGCACGCGGTCCACTAAAATTTCGGCACCGCCGCCGGGTAAAGAATCTAGTCCGCTGGCTATGAGACGGCGTAACACTTCCTCAACGCTCAACCCGCTCCTCTGGGCCAGGTAATCTATCTCCACCGGGGAAAGGGAATGTAGCTTGACAGGATAACGCTCTTTAATGCTTTTAAACAAGTCTTCGAAGTACGAAAGAGATAGTTCCGGATGGAGGCCGCCTTGCATGAGAATTTGGGTTCCGCCCACACCTATTGTTTCCTCAATTTTGGCGAAAATTTCTTCTCTGGTTAAGACGTAACCTTCCGGATGACCCGGGGGACGATAGAAGGCGCAAAAGCGGCACCCACAAGTGCATATGTTGGTATAATTGATATTCCTATCTATTACAAAAGTCACTATATTTTCCGGGTGAAACCGCTTGCGGACCGTATCGGCCAGGTAACCCAGGAGCAAGAGATCGGCCGAACGTAAGAGTTCTAGCCCTTCCTGGGGTGTTAAGCGTTCGCCCGCCCGGACTTTAGCCGTTATCCTTTCCATGTTCTGCCCTCCACAATTTGACAGTAACGGGAGCAGGGAGCAGGCCCTGCTCGTAAGCATATTGATAAAAAATATGCAACCCTTCCAGGTGTTCTGCCGTCAAATCATATTGGAGGTGGTGGAAATAATCTATAAGGTCGGGAACGGGCAGGCCGGTGAGGGAAGAAGCCCGGTAAGCCAGGGTTACCAGGTTTTGCCTGCCCCATTGCTTGGCGGCAATCAGGCCCTGCCATATCTCTTCTAGAAGGCCAGGAAAGGTTTGCGCGAACTCTCCTTCTGCCACCACCAGGGCGAATACCATATGTTTGCCTGTAAACCGCTGCCACTCTTGGCCCAAATCGTATATATATAATCCTTCCGGACGATTGACTTGCAGTAAGGCTTCATCACCAATCACCAGGGTAGCTTCCGGTTCCGACCACCAGGGGGAAGTGCCTGTCGGCCGGGTAAAAAACCTGACTTTGAGGTTATAAAATCTCTCCAACAGGATGGACAATAAAGCCACGCTGGTAGCCGAATAGGGGGTAAGGGAGACGCGTTTACCAGCTAGCTCGGCCAGCGGCACTTTGCTCAGCAGGGCCACACTCTTGACTGGCCCCCAGGAAGAAATGGACAGGTCGGGTAGCACTAAGCATTTATCGTGTTGCTTGGCGTAAGCAAAGGAAGATACGGCGCTGATTTCAATATTGCCTTCAGTCAAAGCCCGGTTTAACTCGTTGGGGTGGCCGTAAACAATTTGTGCCGGAATGTTTACCAGACCCTCTTCCAGAGCATAGAAAATAGGCAGGCAATTGATATAACTGATCCTGCCTATGCGCGGCTTGCTCATCCAGTTCCACTCCTGTGGTTTTATTTAATGGTAACGGCGTACTACGTTATAAAGGGTGTCGCGCTCCACAGGAATCCTTCCCGCTTCCCGGATTAGGCGCAAGAACTCCTCCGCCGGTTGATATTGGGGCGTCTCCGCTCCGGCGTCATGGGCAATGCGCTCTTCCCGCACCGTACCGTCCAGATCGTCCACCCCAAAGTTTAAGGCAATCTGGGCCACCTTGGGGGTAAACATTATCCAGAAAGCCTTTATATGGTCGAAGTTGTCCAGCAGGAGCCTGGCTATGGCCAGGGTCTTTAAATCGTCGTAGCCGGTGGTAGGGGACAATTCGGCCAACCCGGTGTTGGCCGGGTGGAAGGGCAGGGGAATAAAGGCCAGGAAGCCTCCGGTTTCGTCCTGCAGGCTGCGCAAAGCCAGCAAGTGATCTATGCGGTCGGCGAGGCTTTCAATATGCCCGTAAAGCATGGTAGCGTTAGAGCGTATTCCCAAACTATGGGCTACGGCGTGAACTTCCAGCCAGCGCTCGCCGCTTATTTTCCGCGGGCAGATTTTTTGCCGTACCGACGGATTAAAGATCTCCGCTCCACCACCGGGTAAGGACCCCAAGCCTGCTTCTCTGAGGCGCAGTAATACTTCTTCCAGGTTTAAACCGGATATCTCGCTCAAAAAATCTATTTCTACAGCATCAAAGGCCTGCACGTGGGCCTGAGGAAGGATTTCTTTAATTATTCTTAGCATGTTTTCGTAATAGCTAAAGGGGAGTTCCGGATTAAGCCCGCCTACAATGTGAATTTCCGTGGGGTTATATTTTTTAAATTGCCGGGCTTTCTCGGCTATTTCTTCCAGGCTTAAAGTATAAGCGCCCTCTGCTTCAGGTGCTCTGCCGAAAGCGCAGAAGCGGCAGAGGTTGCGGCATATATTGGTATGGTTAATATGGGCGTTGTTGATAAAATATACCTCATCGCCCACCTTCCGGCGCCGGACATAGTCAGCTAAAAAGCCTATAGCTAACAGATCATTGGATTCCATCAAGCGCAGGCCGTCTTCCCGGCTTAACCGTTGCCCTTGGAACACCTTCTCGGCGATATCTCCTAAAGGCCCCCTGAGGATAGCTTCCGCCAGCATTCCCTTCCCCTCTTTAATCTGAGTTGTCACTTTTGCGACGAGCACGGCCGATGTTTTCCGGGCGCAACAGAGTATCTTTGCGCAGTTCCCGGCACCCGCAGGAAAAATCCAGGGGGAGCTCCATCAAAGCCTGGAAGATCAGGCGGGCGAAGGGTTCCGCCTCTGCAAAGAAAATATCTTTTAAAACCTTATGTTCCCAGGGTTTGACCGTACCCTCGGCATAGTTAACTACCAGGTAAATGCCTGCATAACAGGCACCTATCTCCCGCGCCAGATAAACTTCGGGGCACAGGGTCTGGCCTACGATATCGGCCCCCCACTGGCGGAAGACTTTAATTTCCGCCTCACTCTCAAAATGGCGGCCATCGGTGACCAGATAAGTCCCCCGGCTAAAAACCCGGTTTAAGGGCTTTGTCCTAGCTACTTTCACCAGGGTCTCATGCAAGGAAGGGCAGATGGGCTGCCGCATTATGCACAGGTAGTCCTCGCCCAAAGCCACATCTCGTCGCAGGGAAAAATCTATATAATCAGTAGGGATGACGATATCCAGGGGATCCAGAAGGGGGTTAATGCTTCCCACTCCGCCTTCGGCCACAACTTTTTTTACCCCCGCCTGGCGCAATACCCAAAAGAGGCGGCGAGAAGATTCGCCCCACGATACTCCCGGTAACCGACCATGCATTTTGGCGGCCAGCACCAGGCGGGGAGGAGTCGTGGGTAAGGAGAAGAGCTTTAGGGGTGGGCTCGGCCCCCAGGGAGTAGCATAAACCATATCTTGATCTAGCACTTCTACCCCTGGCCAACCCAGATCTTCGGGAAGCCTAAGGGAAAAAGTCCCCGACCCTCCGATGAAGGCTATAGGAACCTGCGGCATATCTGTCGGTTGCTTAAGGCTCATATAAATTCTCCTCTTAGTTACTGTACCTCTTTTTCCGTTTCAACGTCAAGAGATCCTGAGGCATCTGCGTTGTGGCCGATTTTTTAGAAGGCCTTGACATAATCTTACAGAAGCAACCCTATAATTAATAGGGT
>JAZHPA010000057.1:0-17627 GCA_051024685.1 Moorellaceae bacterium AZ2
TTGGCTAGCCGCTCGGGTTTAGTCGCTCGCTTTCAAGTCCAAGCAGGCCTCCCTGGCGAAAACTGGGGATAACTCAGCTTCCAGCCCTGAGCTATCCCCACTTTACTTTTGCTCTCAGGCCTGCTCGGCTCTGGGGCACTCATGACCGCCCTTGCGGCCTAGGCCGGCGTTACGGGTTCCGGCGCAGGAATGGTCTCATGCGCCGCAGCCTGTGGGCCAGGGCAAAGGGGTTCTGCAGCTCTTCCCCGGCTACTTTTACGACTTCAATCCCGGCCTGGCGGTAAAAGAAGTCTTTCCGCCAGTCGGAGGGCCAAGTGCCTATTTCAAATCCCAGTCTCAGACGGGGTAGAAAGTAGGCCAGTTTGCTCCCCCTTATCGCCACATTTTCCTTTATTTCTTCGCCGGGATAGGCCCTTTCCAGGGCCAAGCGCAGGTTGCGCAAAGGCTCGGCAGCCGGAGGAGGTGAGGGCGCCGCTTCTTCCCCGGCGGGCAAGAGGGAGGGAGGCGTTACCACATCGGCCGGAGGGACCTCTTCTTGCTCCTGCCGGAACTCAGGGAGGCCGTGTGCCTCGCCGCTGTCTTCTCCGGTTACATCCGCGCCGTCTTCCACCACCGTGTCGTCCTCCGCGCCCGGAGCTTCTTCCGGAGGGGGTACCTCCGGCGGGCCGGTTTTGCTCGCCTGGTAGGCCGCGATGCCCCGGACAATGATCTCCTCCAGGTCACGGGGAAAGCTGCCGAAGCTCTGCAGGATCTTTCGGTCAGGCAGCCGCTGGGCCACCAGTTGTTCCAGTAAAGCCCGGATATGCTGGGTGCGGCCTTCCAAGGCTTCCACCAGGAGATCGCCCATCTGCTGGACCAATTCGACTCCCCGGGCTATAGCTTCTTCCCTTTCTTCGCCCTCTTTCAGGCCCGCGGAAATTGTGCACTGGACCAGCTCGTCAACGGAATTCAAAATCTGGGCTTCCAGTCTAGAATTGCGCACAAAAATCCCTCCCCGGTGGAGGTTCTCCTCCCTATCAGTATATGCCTGGACGGGTAAAAGAGTACCTCTCCTTGCGAGGTTGCTTTCCATTTTGTAGGGAAAATGGGTACCGGGGAGGGAGTGAAGAAAGCGCTACTCGGCTGACGGCCGCGGGTACAAACCGGCCTCTTTCACGATGGTGGGAATGATCTCTTCCCACATGACGGCCATGATGTGCACCCCGGCCACTCCTTCGATGGCTTGCAGGCGCTTAATCTGTTCAACGCATATGGCCACTCCCTCGGCTTTAGGGTCCGAGGCCTTTTCCATGCGCGCCACGATTTCCTCGGGCACGACCATGCCGGCCACGGATTTTTGCATGTACCGGGCGGCTTTGGCCGATTTGAGGGGCATGACGCCGGCCAGGATATAGGCTTTCTTGTGGAGGCCACGCTCCCTGACCAGGGCCATAAAGCGCTCAAAGCGCTCCATGTCGAAAATGCATTGGGTCTGGATAAAGTCGGCCCCGGCCCTGATCTTTTTCTCCAGACGGAGGACCCGGAATTCAAAGGGATCGGCAAAGGGATTGGCCGCCGCTCCGATGAAGAAGCCCGGCTCGTGTTCTTTGATTTCCTCCCCGCAGGCAAACCTTTTATTATCGCGCATATCTTTAACGATCTGGAGGAGCTGGATGGAGTCCACATCATGGACATTTTTGGCCGTAGGGTGGTTGCCGAAGGACTGATGATCCCCCGTGAGGCAGAGGACATTGCGGATACCCAAGCTGTAGGCCCCCAGGAGGTCGCTCTGCAGGGCAATACGGTTGCGGTCCCTCACGGTCATCTGCATGATGGGCTCTACGCCAGCCCGCAGCACGTGTACGGCGGCAGCTATACTGGACATGCGTACAATGGCCGTCTGGTTGTCGGTCAGGTTGGCCGCATCAACGTAATCTTTAAGGAGCTCGGCATGATGCAGAATGCCTTCGGGCGAGGCGTGCTTGGGCGGTCCAATCTCGCCGCTTACCACGAAATGGCCCTGGGAAAGGAGGCGCTCCAGTCTGCTCTCCGTTTTCAAGCCCATTACATCCTCACATCCTCTCGTACCACTTTGCGCGGGCCGCCGTCGCGGGCTTTAGACCAGTCCTTGGGCGGCTGAATGTCCAGAAGGAGGTCCAGCTTGCCCAAGGCGCTCAGGCGCTCGTAGATAAGTTGCCAGGCACAGGGAATGTCAGGACTTACTTCACATTTTCCCCCCTGGGAACCGCCGCAGGGGCCGTTCAGCAGGCTTTTGGAGCAGCGGATTATGGGGCAGATACCGCCTGTCTTATGGAGGATGCATTCGCCGCATAGCCCGCAACGTTCTTCCCACACCCCGTGCTCTACGGCACCCCCGGCAAACTTGGTGTTGAGGGCCGGTACCACCCATTTCTTAAAGCGCTCGGCCAGGAATTGGACGCCCACCCCGCAGGCCAGGGAGAGGATGCAGTCTACATCTTCAGTTACATATTTATCCAGGAGTTGCACATATTCGGGGTCGCACTGGCGAGTGAGGGTGACTTCTACGGTTTCCAGGCTCTTCCCTTCTTTTTTGCGCAGCATGCGCAGGCTGGCGGCGAGGATTCCAGTCTCTTTTTCTCCCCCGGCCAGGCAAACCGTGACACAGCCCCCACATCCCACTACCAGAATCTTGCGGGCCTCCCCGATCAGGTCTGCTACCTCCGCTAGAGGCTTGGGGTCCGCTACAATCACGTTTGCTCACCCGCCTTTTCTTCCTTTGTAGGGAAATAACACCGGTTCAGGGGACTGGGCCCCAGGCTTTTGATTCTTGCGGTGAATTCCCGGGCGATTTCGGCAAAGCGCGGCCCCATGGAGCTGGATAAGTTGTACATTTCCAGGCGCTCGCCCCCGATGCCGATTTCGTCCAGGAGTTTTTTGGCGTATTCCACCCGCTTCCTGGCCCGGATGTTGCCCTTGAGGAAGTGGCAGTCTCCCTCCAGGCAGCCGGCAACATAAACTCCGTCGGCTCCTTCTTCGAAGGCCCCCAGGAGGACTCTTACGTCTACTTTTCCGGTGCACGGCAGCTCCACAAGGCGCACATTGGCCGGGTACTGGAGGCGCATGGAGCCGGCAAGGTCAGCTGCCGAATAGGCGCAGTAATAACAGCAAAAGGCTACTATTTTGGGCTCGAATTCCGCCAAATCTAGGACACCTCCTCGAAGAGGCCTGCCACCTTGGCCAGAAGCTGGTGGTCCTTGTAGTGCTGCAATTGGATGGCCTTAGCCGGGCACTCGGCAGCGCAGGTTCCGCACCCCTGGCACTGCACGGCGCTGATCTCGGCCACGTTGCGCTCGTTAATCCGCGGCACACCGTAGGGGCATACCCGCACACAGGTGAGGCAGGCGGCGCACTTGGTCTCCTCTACCACCGCCACTACTCCGCCGACCATCAGGTTCTCTTTGGATAGTATGGTGCAGGCCCGGGCTACGGCCCCTTTCGCCTGGGCTACGGCTTCGGCCAGGAATTTGGGGGAATGGGCGGCGCCGCACAAGAATATGCCCGCCGAGGGAAAGTCTATGGGCGACAGCTTGGCGTGGGTTTCCACCAGGAACTTATCCTCGTTAAGGGGCAGTTTGAGCAGGGTTGCCAGCTTCTCAATGCCGTCGGGGGCCGCCGCGCCGGTGGCCAGCACCAATTGATCCGGCCACAGTAGAATGGTTTTCCCCGAAGAGGGGTCGGTTACCTCAACTTCCAGCAGGCCTATATCCCTCCGGCGTACCACGGGTTTCTGCTCCGGCTCAAAGGGGATGAACAGGACCCCCTTCTCCCGGGCCAGGCGGTAGTAATCCTCCATAAAACCATAAGTCCGGACATCCCGGTAGAGGATATAAACCTGGGCCTCGGGGTTGAGTTCTTTGATGCGCAGGGCATTCTTCAGGGACTGGGCACAGCATGTGCGGCTGCAGTAGAGGCGCCCCGGCTCCCGGGAACCCACACACTGGATGAAGACTACTTCTTTGTTGGCCCGAGGGTTCCACCGGCCGGAGGCCAGGGCCTGCTCGAGTTCTGTATTGGTAAGAACGCGTTCGTCCTGGCCCCGGAGATATTCGTCGGTGGCGATCTCTTGGGCGCCGGTGGCCACGATGACCACGCCGTGCTCCAGCTTTAGGGTGCGACGCACATGCCCTTTGCCCGGTTCTGCCAGGGAAATGGTGGTGATGAAGTGGCCCTGATGCCCACCGAAATCTTCCAGGCGCGCACCGGTGAAGACCTGAATGCGCGGGTGAGACTGAACCTTTTGTATAAGGCCCTGGAGGAATACCTGAATGTCGCTCCCCTCCAGGCTGAAGCGCAGGTTCCGGGCGAAGCCTCCCAGATCCGGCTCCTGTTCCACTAGATAAGCTTCATAACCTTGCTCGGCTATGTCCAAGGCAGCGGTCAGCCCGGCCACCCCACCGCCGATGATCAGGGCACGGGGCACCACCGGTACTGGGTTGAGATGGAGGGCCTCATGGGTCTTTACCTTGGCTACCGCCATGCGCACGAGATCCTTAGCCTTTTCGGTGGCGTTTGCCGGTTCGCCGCGGTGCACCCACGAACATTGATCACGGATGTTGGCCATCTCAAAATAGAAAGGATTCAAGCCCGCCTCCTTTAGGGTTTCGCGGAAGAGGGGCTGGTGGGTGCGAATGGTGCACGAGGCCACCACTACGCGGTTCAGGCGGTGTTCCTGGATAACCTCTTGCATCTTCTTCAGGGTGTCCTGGGAGCAGGTATAGAGGTTGTCTTCCACGTGGACTACCCCGGGGAGGCGGCGGGTAAACTCCACCACTGCCTTGACATCCACCACGCCCGCAATGTTAATGCCGCAGTGGCAGATGAAGACTCCCACCCGCGGTTCTTCCCGGCTCACATCCCTCTCCGGCGGGTATTCCTTCGGCTTAACGAGGGTGTTGCGGGCCGGGGCCAGACAGGCGCCGGCGCAGGCCGCCGCCGCGCTGGCATTTATCACGGTTTCGGGAATATCCCGGGGCCCTTGGAACATGCCGGCTACGTAAATTCCCTCACGGCTGGTGGATACGGGATTCCATTCCGGGGTGAGGGCAAAGCCATAACGGTTCAGCTCGATGCCGCAAACCCGGGCCAGCTTCGCCGCTTCTTGCGGGGGCCGGACTCCCACCGCCAGGACCACCAGATCGAATTCTTCCCGCACTAGCTTATTCCCGTCCACATACTGGATAAAGAGGTTGTGGGTGACGGGATCCTCTTCCACCCGCGAGACCATGGCCCGCACGTAGCGAACCCCGGCCTGCTTGGCCCCTTCCACGTACTTATCAAAATTCTTCCCGTAAGACCGCATGTCCAGGTAGAAGATGGTGGGCTCGATGTTGGCATCATGCTCCCGCGCTATGAGGGCCTCTTTGGTGGAGTACATGCAGCAGACGGCCGAGCAGTAGGGGTTGCCCTCGCCCTCACAATCCCGGGAGCCGACGCACTGGATGAAGGCCACTTTCCGCGGGGCCTCGCGGTCCGAAGGCCGCAGCACATGGCCCTGGGTGGGGCCGGTGGAGCTCAACAGCCGCTCAAATTCCATGCTGGTGATAACATTGGGGTAATAGCCGTAACCGTACTCCCCTGCCAGTCGGGCATCGAAGAGTTCGTACCCTGGAGCCAGGATTATGGTGCCTACTTGCAGTTCCTGCCACTTCTCTTCCTGCCAGTGCCCTACAGCCTTCTTCTTGCACACCGCCTCGCACTGCAGACATTCGGAACAGATCCCGCAGTTTAAGCAGCGCTTGGCCTCGGCCACAGCCATCTCCCGGGTGTATCCCCGGCATACTTCCCGGAAGTCCTTAATCCTTTCAGACGGGGAAGCCATATCCTGAGGGACTCTCCGGCCCGGGAAGGGGACAATTTTTTCCGGCGGACCCAGTTTCTCCACCCTGGCCTGGCTCCGGCCGCTCAGGAGGTCCTCGCCGTTGAGGTAGCGTTTTACGCTTTCAGCGGCCTCATGCCCCGAGGCCACCGCTTCGACGACGGAGCCTGCTCCCCTCACCGCATCCCCGCAGGCAAAGACTCCCGGTAGCGAGGTGGCGAGGGTAAGGGGGTCTGCTGCGATGAGGCCCCGGTTTACCCCCACACCGCTCTTCTCTCCCAGGAAGGAAAGGTCAGCTGCCTGGCCTATGGCTACAATAACCGTATCGGCCGGCAGGACTTCGGTTGCCGCAGGGTTGTACTGGGGGTTAAAGCGTCCCTCTTCGTCAAAGACCCGGGTGCACTCCATGAGCTCTACACCGCTCACCCGGCCGTCCTGTCCCCGGAAGCCCTTGGGACCCCGGGAGGTATGAAGCAAAATGCCTTCCTCCAGGGCTTCTTCGATTTCCCAGGGGTGGGCCGGCATTTCCTCGCGGGATTCCAGGCAGGCTACATGAACTTCTTCCGCTCCCAGACGCCGTGCAGTACGGGCCACGTCCATGGCCACGTTGCCGCCGCCGATTACTACGACCCGCCGACCCACTTTGACCTCCTGGCCCAGGGCTACCTGGCGGAGGAAGTCCAGGCCGGGCAGGACGCCTTCCAGGTCAGCACCCGGTACATTTAAACGGCGGCTTTGCTGGAGCCCTACGGCAAGGATTACCGCGTCGTACCGGTCAAGGAGCTCTTCCAGGGAAAGGTCCTTCCCCAGACGGGTGTTGGGAATAAATTCAATTCCCAAGCCCAGGATGCGCCGGGTCTCACGTTCCACTATTTCAAGGGGCAGGCGGTAGCGGGGAATAGCGCTTCTGAGCATGCCGCCCGGTTCTGCTAAGGCGTCGTAAACCGTAACTCGATATCCTTCCAGGGCCAGGTCCTGGGCTGCCGTCAGGCCGGCGGGGCCGGCGCCCACTACGGCCACTTTTTCCGGCCGCGTATCCCGCGGCCGGAAGGTTTCCTTTTCCCTTTCTTGGGCCTCCTCCCAGCCGAAATCGTAGGCCGCACGTTTTAACAGGGCAATGGCCACCGGGTCGTCGTACTGGCCGCGGTTACATTCCCTCTCGCACGGGTGATGGCAGATGCGGCCGCAGATACCGGCAAAGGGCATGCGCCGACGGACGACCTCCAGGGCTTCGGCGAATTTGCCCTGGGAGATGAGGGCTACATACCCCTGGACATTGGTACCTGCCGGGCAGGTACTGCGGCAGGGAGGTATGCCCCGTTTTTCTATCAAATACTTATTGGGTACTGCCTGGGGGAACAGCTTGTATATGGCCTTACGTTCTCCCATGCCCTCGTTGAACTCGTTGGGCAGCTGTACAGGGCATACTTGTTCGCAGTCGCCGCAGGCCGTACATTCATCGAGATTTACATATCGCGGGCGCTGGCGGATGCGGACTTTAAAGTTGCCGCTGCAGCCCTCGACGCCCTCCAGGGAGGAACAGGTGTAGAGGCGGATGTTGGGATGATTCAAAGTGTCGGTCATCCGGGGACCTAACAGGCACATGGCGCATTCGTTGGTGGGGAAAGTTTTGTCCAGCTGGGTCATTTTCCCCCCGATAGAGGGCGATTCGGTTACCAGGTGAACCAAATACCCGGCATTAGCCAGGTCCAGGGCAGCCTGCATGCCGGCAATGCCGCCGCCGGCCACCAAAACCGAACCTACCACTTCCGTGTTCTCCTTTTCCTTCTTCAGCTCGTTCTTCGGCAAGGCAACCTCACCACCTTCCCTCTTAGGCCTGGGCCGCAGTTAGGAGATTACGAGCCTTGAGCAGAGGCCGGGGGTCGATAAGGTGTTTGCGCAGCCAGGAAAGGGCGGGCAAACCTAAGGCCACACCGACCAATTCGGTGAGGAAAAACACAGGCATCTTTTCACCTTCACCTTCAGGCTGGCGGCTGTCCAAATTGGTCTGGCATAGAGGACAGGCCGTGACGATGGCGTCGGCCCCGGCCCTCCGGGCCCCCTGCACAATTTTCCCTACCAGGTCGTAAACCATTTCCGGCGCGGGTATAGCAAGACTGGCTCCACAGCATTCCGTTTTGTGACTCCACGAAACCGGCTGACCTCCCAGATTGGCCAGCACCAGGTCCATGAGCCGGGGCTGTTCGGGATTGGTTTCGAAGCTCACTGCCCTGGGGGGCCGGGTCAGCAGGCATCCATAATAGGCCGCGAGTTTCAGACCGGCCAGGGGTATGCGCCTGCGCGCGGCCAGCAGACTCAGCACTTCCTTCCGGCTCAAAACTTCAAGGATATGGAGTACCTGCACCTTGCCCTGGTATTCCCGCCCCATAAGGTTCCCCATTTCTTGCTTCAGCCTTTCGGCCTCCCGGTCCCCACCGGCCAGTGTCTCCTGGGTGGAGCGCAGAACGTTGTAGCAGGCGGCGCAGGGCACCACCAGGTCAAAGCCCTGCTCTTCGGCTATGGCCAGATTGCGCAAGGAAAGGGCTTGATGCAAATGGGGATATACCGAATGGCCAGAAGTGGCCCCGCAGCAGTTCCAGTCGGGCAGCTCTCTAACGGTAATGCCCAGGGCTTGGAGAACTGCCTCGGCGGAGGCCCCGTACTCCGAGGCGGTAGATTGTAGCGAGCAGCCGGGGTAATAACTGAGAATCATCGCGGTTCACCTCTGGCTTTAGCAAAGAGGGTGCGAATTTCCTTCTGGCCACGGATGCGCTCGGGCAAGAGCTTAAACTTGCCGCGGGCGAACATTTTTATCCCTAGGAAAACGTCCTGCAAGTAGGTGCGGCTCTTGAGTTTGTAGGTCACGATCATGCCGAGTTCGTGGACGCGTCCGTTCTTTTCTATAGAAGCAAGGAATTGACGGTGAAAATCGGCCACGGCCGGCAGGGCCGGCGGGATGCCTCGGGCTAAAACCCTGGCCCTCAAGGTATCGTTCACGGTAGCGATGTCAATGCCGTTAGGGCACCTCGCTTTACATGTGTGGCAGGAAGTACAGAGCCAGATGGCCCTGCTTCGCAGGAGTTCTTCCTCCAGTCCCAGGTGAACGCAACGGATAATCTGGTGGGGCAGGATATCCATGGCCCCTGCTACTGGACACCCGCCGCTGCATTTATAACATTGAAAGCACCGGCCGACCGGTTGGCCGGAGTATTCTCCCACCCACCGGAGCGGTTGCGGATCCCTGACTTCTCCCAAGCCGCTTCCCCCTTTCCCCTTACCGCCAGGCGTCTGTCCGTCCTAACGGGCCTTAAACATTTTTACGAAGGAATCGCAGTAAACCGTCTGGTTCAACAGTACTTCTCCCGCCGCCGCGGTGGCCATCAGTTCTTCGTCACAAGCATCGGCAATGGCTGCATCCAGCCCGCAAGCCATGGCCATGGCCAGGAAAGTGCGGTTAAGGAGGGGACGGTCCTGGCAGTTCTGAGATACATTGCTCAGCCCAATGACGGTGCGGGGAGCGGGGTTGGCCAGCAATTTAATCTGGTAAAGGGTCTTGAGCACCTCCGGAACATGATCCTGGCCCACGTTGGCCGGTAAAATGAGGGGATCAATATATAAGTCTTCCATGGGCAATCCGAACTCGTCGGCCGCCGCTACCAGCTCCATGGCAAAAGCCAGGCGGGTGTCCGCGTCCTTGGGTACTCCGTTCTTATTCATGGTCAAGCCTATGAGGGCGGCACCGTGTTCCACCGCCAGGGGGAACAGGCGTTCTATCTTTTCTCTGTCGGCATTGGTGGAATTGATTATGGCCGGCTTCTTGCAGAGCTTAAGGCCTTCTTCGATGGCCTCTATGTTGGTGGAATCCAGGCAGAGGGTAAGGTCGCTTACCTCCTGGACCACCTCCACCAGCCACTTCATGGCCCCCACTTTATCGGCCACGGCAGGCCCCACGTTCAGGTCCAGGGCCCGGGCGCCGCCCTCCTCCTGCCGCCGCGCCCATTCCTGCACCGGAGCCGGGTCGCGTTCCTGGATAGCCCGCTTGATGTCATTGAACATGCCGTTAATGCGCTCGCCGATGATTAACATGGCTGAACCCCCCTAATAAGCGTTGTTGACCATCAGGCGGTCAATATTTTCCTTTACCAGGGCCACCGCTTTGGGATGGCGCATCAGGAGCACATGGGCCCCGGCCTGTAACATGGCCGCCGCCGTTACGGCTTCCCACAGGACCCCGCGCTCCTCTACATCACCCCAGCCCGGAAAGCTCGAGACGGGAGCGGAGGCCTCTTTGGCGCGCCAGGCTTCATACCCCACGGTGCAGAGAACGGGCATAGAAAGCATCTTGTCTCCCTGCAAGGCTCCCAGTCGGGTGCGCTCCATAATGGAATAGGCGTACTCAATGCCGTAACCCAGGCTGCCGATGGAGGGGTCGATGACGATGCGGTTCAGGGGCAGGTTCATCTCGCTGATCAAAATGTTGAGCTGCTTGCAAATATTGATGTCCAGGGGTGAACGGGCTATGACATTATGCTTGTGTACCATGCAGGCCGCCGTCAGGGACTTGTAGTTGTTCTGTTCAGCATTCCCCAGCAGGAGGTTTTCTCCGGCCGCCGCTTCCGCCACAGCTTCGAGCACTTCTTTATCCTTGTCCGCATCACCGCACCCCACTACCACGAGGGGCACGCCTACGGCCTGCAGCACTTCCTTCACGGTGTCGACGCACTGTTCTACGGTGCGGTTAGCACCTTCCGGGTCGGCTCCGTCCAGCTTCACGTAAATGAGGTCCGCGCCATACTCTTTTACGCATTTTTCGGCCCAGCGCCCGGGCTCCTTCATTACACCGGCAAAACAGCTCTTAAGGGGCTCGGGCCACTCCGGTTCGATGTCCTGGACTTCCATGGCCACGACCGGACGGCAGGGAATTTCCCCTTCAAAATGGTGGAAGGGGAGGGCCGCATCTCCACCGATGGTAACGGTGTGGCTGCGCGTACCTCCTTGCTCCGGAGTGGCTCCCAGGGTCACCGTCTGAACGGCGGCCCTGCTTTTTTCTTTGAGGATTTGGACGGGCATGAAGGGTCACTCCTTTCCTGGGTTCACGATGGTTTAAGCTATAGGCCTACATTATCGAGGATTTCCCAAGCCTTCTGTACCGCCGCCGCCTCCGGCGGGAGCCGGAAAAGGGGGAGGCCCAGGGCGTCGTAATCAACTACCAGGGGATCATAGGGTATGGTTCCCGCCAAGGTCAACCCCGTGCGCTCCACTTCTTTTTCCAGGGGGCCCAAGCCGTCGGCCGTCTTGGTTACTACTAAGAAAAGCCTTTTGATGGGCAACTCCATTTCTTCCACCAATTGGCGTATGCGAGCCGCCGAGCGAATCCCACGGACGGAGGCATCACTCATAATAAAGAGGTCATCTACGTTCTGAATAATTCTCCGGCTGATGTGCTCCAGGCCGGCCTCACTGTCGATGACCATGTAGCCGTAGTTGCGGGCCAGGGTCTCCAAGTGTTTGCGCAGCAAGTCGTTGGGATAGCAGTAGCACCCGGGTCCCTCGGGACGGCCCATGACCAATAGATCCAGTTTTTCCGATTCTACTAAGGCCTGGGCCAGCTTATATTCCACAAACATGTCTTTGCTCATCCCCGGGGGCACGGCTCGGGGGTTCTTGGTGTCCTCCAGAATATCGGCAATGTAAGTGTCTACCTCCAGGCCCAAGGCTTCGTTAAGATTGGCATTGGGGTCGGCATCGACGGCTAAAATGCTTCCTCTGCTTTTCTCCACCAGGTAGCGAATGGTGAGAGCCGCGAAGGTCGTTTTGCCGGTGCCGCCTTTGCCGGCTACGGCTATGCTTCGGGCCAATTACCTCTCCCCCTCTTCACTTTTCCCTTCCCTGCCGCCGAGGGACGGGAACAGCTCAAGGTTAGTATGGGGCAGGAAGAGGGCCGATACAAATTCTTCCATAAACAGATTGCCGGCCGAAAGCTCCAGATAAGTCATTTTGCGCCCAATCTCCAGAGCCTCCTCCCACGCCTGCCGGCACAGCAGCACTTGGGTAGCTCCTTTGAGGGAGGTGTTGCCGGCAAACTGATATCTTTCGGGCGGCAAGTCGGGCAAGAGACCGATTTCGATGGCGTTGGGGATGTCGAGGTAATTACCGAAACCCCCGGCGATAATGACCTTGTCGATGGCTTCCAGGCCCAGCTCCAGGGTCTTTAAAAGGCTCTGGATTCCGGCAAAGACGGCCCCCTTGGAGCGAATAAGGTTTTTAATATCCCCTTCCGTCAGGATGATGTCTCTTCCGCTTCCGCTCTCCTCCTTCCAGGCCAGGACGAATTCGTAGCCATCTTCTCCCTGCCGCAGTCGGCTGCCGGCCCTTTCAGGAACAAAATTCCCCGTACGGTCGAGGATTCCTGCCCGGCGCAACTTGGCCAGGGTATCGATCAAGCCGGAACCGCAGATGCCCACGGGCCTGGTGTTGCCGATCACCTTTAGTTTTACTTCCGACGTTGCCGGGTCGATCTCTACCCTTTCGATGGCCCCTTGCATGGCCCTCATGCCACAGGTGATGCCGCCGCCCTCAAAGGCCGGTCCGGCAGAGCAGGCACAGGCGATCAGCCAGTCTCTATTCCCTAACACCATTTCCCCATTGGTACCGATGTCCACGAAAAGCACCAGGTCCTCGCTCTCATTAATGCGGGTGAAGAGGGCGCCGGAAACGATGTCGCCCCCCACATAACTGGCCACGGAGGGGAATACCAAGACGGGAGCAGCCGGGTGAATATTTAACCCCGTCTCCGAGGCCCGCAGCACGGGATATTCTGCCGTAGTGGGTATATAGGGCTGTAGCCGGATGTATTTAGGTGTCAGACCCAGGAAGAGATGGCTCATGGTGGTGTTGCCCGCCAAAGTCGCTGCAACTACCTCTTCCGGCAAAATCCGGCGCTCCTCCAGGAGCTCGGCCGTGACCTCGTTGATGCTGGCCAGGGCCGCCTCCCGGAGCTCCTCTAAACCCCGCTCTTCGGTAGCCGCATGGATAATGCGGGATATTACATCATCACCAAAGCGGGCCTGCCGGTTGTAAGTGCCCGCCTGGCCTAATACCCGGCCGGAAGCCAAATCCACCAGCGAGGCAGCCACGGTGGTCGTGCCCAGGTCTACGGCCAGGCCGTAGACTCCCTGCCGGCCGGCCGGGGCTACCCTGATTACTTCGCTAACCCCCTTTAATTGCGCCAGGATTACATCCACCTGCCAGTCTGCTTGGCGCAGGCTTTCCGCCAGCTCCCGCAGGGTCGGCAGGCTGGTAGTAAAATAGTCCTCCGGCCTATGCCGGCGCAGGGCCCCCCGCAGGCGGCTCCAGTCGCTGGCATTTTCGGTGAGGGTGGGCGGCTCCAGATCCAGGGTTACCGCTTCGCACAGGGGCTGGAAGGCGCGGGAACCCAAGGTCTCCTGCTCCGCGGCCTCTACTTTTGGGGGCGGCGCCTGGTCCTGCAGGAGAACCTGGTGTTTTTCCAGGCGGGCCTCGGGAGGTATTTCGACGGTGACCTGGCCCAAGATTTTAGTTTGGCAGGCCAAGGAATAGCCTTCCGCCCTCAGGGAGTCCGGCAGCGGGGCCTGCTCGCTGCTCACCTGCCCTTCCCTTACTTTCACTATACAACGCTTACAGGTACCCTGGCCGCCGCAGGTGCTCTTTAGAGCTATCCCCGCCTGGGCCGCCGCCTCCAAGATACTCGTTCCCGCTGGGACCGTAGCCCGTACGTTGTCCGGCAAGAAGGTCACCGTATATTGCTGCAAGTCATCTTGGCCTCCTCAAGGATAACAGCTATTTTAGGCAAACTGGCTGCGGGCAAAGGAGGGAATGCCCGAGGCCTCCCTCGGTCCCACAAGCACCGTCCAACCGGTAAGTTCCTCCAGTTTGCCTTTCAGAACCGCCACGGTGCCCGGTATTACTACCGTCCGGTGCTGGACTCTGTTTTCGATGCCCAACTTCTTCATGACCCCGGCTATCTTTTCCGCCTCGAACTTGCCATCGGCGTAGGCGGTTAAAACGGAAAGACCGTTGGTGTCCACCGGGATGATGAAGCTCGGTATCCTGCTGGCTTCCACCTCACCTTCCACAGAATAGTAAGTGAGGGAGAAGTTAGTGGTGATGTAGACCGGAGAATTCTGGTTGACCTCGCCGATTTCATAGATTTTTTCCTCTACCCGGATGGGTACCTGAGGATCTGTATACAAGTTCTGTCGCCAGGAAAGCAGCGGCAACAAGTGGGCCTTGGCGGCCGTCTTGAGCACGATTAGGCTGGCATATTTGGCAATATAATTGACGGCCTCCAGCACTTCCATCAAAGGATCGTCGGCGGTGGTGAAGGCCATAATCGGATAGCCGAAGGTGCGGAAGCGCTTTTTGATCGCCTGCCTCCGGATTTGAGTAAAGTCGGCAACGGCTCGGGCAACCTGCCGGGCGCCGGGGTCCAGTACCAGCTGTTTGTAACCTAAGGCCACGACCTTTTCCACCACGTCCGCCAGCTCCTGCAAATTGGCGCCCTTGACCGCCAGGGGGCAGTTATGCTCCTTGGCCAGGGCAGTCATGGCCTCGTAGTTGGAGGCGTTGGCAGCATAGATCAGGGGCTTCCGGCCCGCCACAGCAGACAAGGCGGTCTGTACCACGGCCGGGTCCTCGGCCACCAGCACCAGGTTCAGCTGGCTGTTGGCGGCGGCCAGGTTGACGGCTTTGGCAAAGGCTTCCGCCCCTGGAGCCTGGTGGGATATGGCAATGGCTTCCACCTTGTAACGCTGGCCCACGCGCTCAAAGATCGAATCATTGATGCTTCTGATTTTGACTAAAATCTCTTCTTCCGGCAGGGCGTCGCTGACCTCAACGGCTATAACGGGCTCATGGTAAAACCGCTTGTCGTGGCGGAATAATTCGGTTTCGTCCCCCATCTCTACGGCATTTTCACCGGTACCCAGAATTATCTTGGCAATGGGCGGGGCGGCAGCCGATTCCAAGGCCTCCCGGGCCGCGGGGGTAACGTAGGGACAGGAATCCAGGGTGGCCTTGCCGGCCGCGAGGTTCATAGCAAAGGCCAAACAAGTAGGCGTGCCGCATTCGCCGCAATTTTTCTTGGGCAGCTGTTTGTAAATTTCCAGTCCAGTCAAACCCATAGCTTGTAACCCCTTTCTAACCACCAGGAAATGATATTACTCGTATCGCCGGGGGAGAGGAGAAATCCCCCGGCCTACACCCAGCAGCCCGCTATATCAGCGGGTCCATAGTGAGGGCGGGGTGGCCCTTTTCCTCCAGGAAGGGGAGGAGTTCTTCCACAGTGGTACCCACCGTTTCGTCGGCCACCTTGTCGATGAAGTCCTCCCCCAGGCCTTCCTCTACACTTCGCTGGATGAAGTCTTCCCGCAAGTATTCCTTTAAGGATTTGGGCATCCAGACGATGCGGGCAATACCCCCGTCGGCCTTGATGAACTTCTTGCTCACAATGTAGCTCCGGCCGATACCCATGAATCCGGGGGTCTGGACCCCGCCGCCGATCATACCCGCCAGGGTGGAGAAGGTCATCCCCGAAGGCGTCATGCCCGTATGGTCGCGGGTAGTGATCATAATGCCGTTAAGTTCAGGTACCACTGCCATGATGGCCTCGAAGCACCCGCAGGAAGTCATGGGGTTCTCCATTAATGTGTAAAGGCATACCTGCTCCAGGGTATGGTTGGAGGCGGTGTAGAGGTACTCGTTGACGCTCTGCCAGATACCCTTGACGGGGTCTATCTCTCCTCCTTTAGGGATGGGCTGGTTGGGACCGGCGTTGTTGATTTCATAAGAGGCTTTGGCATCCAGCCAGGTAACTGCCCCGCATAAACCCACCCGCTCGGGAGTTACTATGCATACGTGGTTGGGGGCAAAGGATTGACAGAGGACGCAGGAGTAGAAAGTGTCAACGGCCTCGTCGGTCAATCCCCGCATGCGGTCGTCGCGCTTCTTGTATTTTTCTTTAGCCTTCTCTATTTCTTGCAGTACCCTGCTCTCTTCGGTGATTATGGTGACCTGTACCCGGTCTACGATGGCCGGGAACTCTTCTTTCATTTTGGCGATAAGGAGCTCGCCCATATGTTTCAAGCGGAAGCCCTTCGCTACGGCGTCCTTGCTTATGCGGACCCAGTTGATGTTCCGCTGGCCGGTATGCCACAGGCCCTCGCCGTAATTGACGAAGTCGTGGATGCGACGCTCCAGGACGCCTTCGAAGTCTTCCTGCATTTTACGGCCGTAGATGTCCACGATGAGCCCAAAGGGAAGGACACTTCCTTCGGGGATATCGGAAAGATCGGGCCCTATCACCTCAATTCGGCCGTCGGTAATTTCGTCTTCGGATACACTCCTTGCCAGTTCAAAGGCCGGGCTGCGGTTCCCGCCCATTTCCACGTACATATCGTGCTTGCGGATGCTCTCCCCTTCGAAGGCCGGGCCGAAGTTGATGGGCAGATCAAGCTTGATCTTGGTGAGCTTAATGCCCCTGACCTCCATGGCGATCTGGACCATCTTACTGTAGTCCTCGACGCTGAAGAACCAGTCGGGAACTTGTTCATCCTCGGCCAGGGGCTGGTCGGTGATGACGGGGAAACCGGTGAAGATAGCTCCAAAGGCAGCGGCGGTCTTGACCATGTCCCGCTCACCCAGATAAAGGACGAAGGCCCGGATGCGGCGGCGCTGGTAGTCACGCCGGGCGTCGCGGTCACCCGGCGTAACTCCGCCGAACATCATGCCGGCCCGCAAGGCATAGTTGGCGGCATGGACTATCTGGGTGAAGTTGCCCAGGGGGAAGGCAATGTAGTCGATGCCCAGTTTAATATTTTGTTCCAGAAGCTGTTCGACGGCTTCGTCGCAGATGAAAAGCATGAAGCCCATGCCCATCAGCTCCTGGACCATTTTGGCCAGGGCCTTGGGGTCTTTGGCCCGACCTAGAATAATAGCCTCACCAGGAATGGTCCAGTCCACCATTTTGACACCGTAACGCCGCACTACGGGGTCACTGATGAAGCCGGTCCAGGGCTCGGGAGCCAGTGGCTCCTCGGGCTTATATTTAAGGTAGCGGAGGGCTTCGATGATTTCGGCAGCATACCAGGTGGCCTCGCCGGCCAACCTGGCGTTTTCAAAGGTAAGCTCGGATCTTATTTGGGCCCTCTTCCGGTTTAAAATGGGGGGCAGGTCTCCCAATTTGGTAACTTTCTCCCCACTAAAACACCGAATTACCGGCAGATAATAGGCGGTATCGGGATATCCTACCGGGTGATCGGGGCCGTAGTCCCGTATAGCCTTATTCAAGAGGATCTCGGCGTAACTTACGGCCGTAATCGCTCCGTGGTAGACCTCCCGGAAGAGTTTGGTGGGAATCTTGTCGTCCGGCAAAGCGCCTTCGTAGATCTTGTCGAAGTCTACGGCCATAGTTCCTCTCCCCCTTCTAATAACCCTGGCATAACCGGGTGCCGAAGCGTTCGGCTACCTGGCGGTGCACACCTAGTTTCCAGGTGCGGTATTCCAAGGCATTCAGGATCTTGCGAGCTGCCACCTGGGGGTCCATTTCAAAGATGAAGTAGCCCCCGTAAACGTCGCCGGCGATCTGGGTCAGAATGCTGTATATCAGGTCGCTTCCCTCCACGGGAGGCATGCAGCCGACGTGGGTGGGAAGACCGAGGGCCACACACCACGTACCGATGCTGGTGGCCTTGCCGCTCATGGCTTCAGGGGCCGATGCAGCGAAGGGTACTTTGGGAGTGTCCACTCCGAGGTC
>JAZHPA010000058.1:0-17578 GCA_051024685.1 Moorellaceae bacterium AZ2
AAAGTAATCCTCTCCCTGCTCATACTGACATTTTCACTGATGGATTTCACCCTGACAATATCACAGACGGATCACACCGCTGTTTAGAAGAGGTGTCGATGTTTTGTCCACGAGGAGAGTAACCGATCCGGAACTGGTGGTTGACCTTCTCATAAACTGCGGAGGCGCGGTAGAAAGGTTTTTCCCGATGGCTTCAGAAAACCTGCTGGTAATGAAATGCAAAGAGCCAAAATGAGCTTTGGTGAGAAAAGTGTTGCAGGGCTTTAGTGTTCTTTGAAGGTCGGAACGCCCAGCGGCATCTTGGCCGATGTGGCCGATCACATGCAAATCCTCAAGGAAACTTTGGTAAGGGAACTTTTCCACAAGCAGTAAAAACCCCGGCACCTGTGAAAATGGCCGCGGCCCCCGGGAGAAGCAATCACCTCTCCCGGGGGCTTTGCTTTTATTTCGGGTGGAAGACGGACAAACCGCCAATTAACACGGGAAGGATCGACCTATCATGACCGAAGCTTTCAGCCGCTATCTCCTACCTCAGAGAGACCGCCGCCTCTACCATACCGTCACCGGCTACCGCAAGGACCTCCTGTTCTTCGCCCAGTGGTACCTGGAGACCTATGGGGAGGAGCCGGAACCCGAGAAGATAACCAGCATAGATCTGCGTGAATACCAGTCCTGGATGCGGACCGTGAAGGGCCTCAAGCCCAACACGGTGAACCGTAGGATGAAGGTCGTAAAATCCTGGCTCTCCTGGTGCGTAGACATAAGCCTCGATACACCAGATAGACGATGAAGTCCTTGAAAAATAACGGTTTAGACAACTGTAAACAAACAGATGGTGCTTCTGGATCATGTTATCCTGGTTCGAATCCAGGTCCCGCAGCCAAGGAAAATCAAGGCCTCCCGGAACCGGGAGGCCTTAAATTTTACCCGTTTTACCCCCAACTTTACCCCAACGGGAATCACCATGACAGCCTATCCAGATCGCCCCCTTTGAGGATCTCCTCCACTTTGGCCGACACTTTCTTTTTGAGCCGCTCCGCCACCTGCTGTTGAGTGCTTTAGAACGCGAAAGGGCAAAAGACGAGGCCGCCGAGAAATTCGAAAAGGCTGCTGGTTTCTGGGCTGACTTTGGCGCCGACAGCTTCGTGGCTGAAGTCTATACACGGCGACGCGGAGGGGAAAGGGCGGATGAAAGCTGTTAACCACCAAGGTTGCAAGATATACACCTACTTCCTTTATTTATTAATGAGGATTTTGAACGAGTGCCCCTAACCCCCCTGAGCGCTCGTAGGTGTTAATAACCGTTTTCCACTTTGCTGTCCATTCACCGCGCACTAGAGCATCTCCTCCTTGAGGCGTATAAAACATATCACCGGGCTCAAATATTACGTGATCCGGTAGCGTACCCCAAGAACCGCTAAATTTCCATTGTATATAGTTACTTGTAATTCCTCCAGAGACAGTACAATCTACTGAGTTACTGGTATTAAATGTCCAGGATATCCCTCCTGTTCCCAAGGTGACATCAAAACTAGTACCCGAAGATGATTTGGGCCCATAAGATGTCAACTTCATTCCGTAAGAACTTGACATAGGATCTCGATGAGTATATTCTAAATTGAGCCAGGTACTACCATAAGCCAAACTACCGCTCTCCATTTCGTCAAACCAATGTACATACCAGTAATCTTTATAATTATCAATTTCGTTAGTCTGGAAATATATCTCTCCCACTTGTGCAACATTACCATAAGGACTATAAGTATGTGTATCTCTTAAAGTGTATACCTTTACAAATTGGTCAACTCCTTGGGTTATAAATTCAGATGAGCTACCAGGAGTAGTTGTAGTGAGATCAGCCAAAGATTTGAACACTTCGTTTTCATTATATTCACCGGGTGTCCTTAAGAGATCTATAAAGTAGGCGTTACCTATTTTCTCAACTCCTAATGCTACTACTTGTTCATCATTACCAGGGCCTTGATCCAATAACAACTGTAACTTGTTGATACCAGCTTCTCTTAAGAAAATGTTAGCATCCAAATTGGGCCCTATAATGTATACTCTCCTGCCTTCTCTTTTTAGGATTTCTTTTACTTTATTTGCCATATTATCATCAAATACATCGGAGCTAATCCAAATTCTGTCTTCTCCATATCCTTCGAATGAGTTTGCACTTATAGGTATAAGTTGTACCCCAGGCAAATCAAGTGACATTCCTGTCCTGTTTGAAATATAAGTTACTTTAACACTTTCACCATTACTTCTTTCAGAGTTACTTATTGCTGCACATGCAGGATTTACTAAGGATAAGCACATAAAAGCTATCACGGGTAATATAAGTTGAAAGATTTGTCTAATGGACATAATTATTGCCCTCCTCCATAAAATATTTTCTTTACAGAGGCAATGTCCTAAAAAGCATGGAAAATATAAGGTAGCTGTTTTCCCATCTCTTTTGATATAACAGGGCTGGATAAACCGCTTAGGACAGGTTCGAAGTCTCGGTCAACCGCAGTCCACTGGAATCACCCTTTTTCCTGTTTTATCCGTTTTGTTATATATGACTCAAGAAAAACGTTTTAGGTTGCAGGAAAAAAATATTTTTTCCTGCAACCTAAAAGCCCTTTTTTGCGTCTCTTTTTTGGCAAGAAGTTATCAACAAATTCGCCTATATTCAAAATGGGGAGGGTAAAAAATGAGGAAACCTTTGGTCCGCTGGGTGGTAGTAATTGCCGTTTTCATCTTCTGGTGCCCTCAGGTGGTGTTGGCCGCCACCGTTAAAACCAGCCCACCGCCGGGACCCAATATGTCAACCATGGAAGGAATAGGAATTGAGGCGCTGCAATATCTGGTCAATGGCTATAGTGAGATTTATTCCCTGTCGGCCGGCACAGTCAGACTTTCCGGGGAGACTGTAGCTTCCCAGCCGGTTGATAGTATTCTGCTTCGACTATACCTTCAAAGATGAAAAGGTTTTAAGCCAGGGAAACAAATGGTACAATACCATTAAAGGAAATGTCCCGGGGAGGGATGAACATGGCCGTTAACGAGGTTAAATTTACTTACGAGGACTATTGCCAGCTACCGGAGGACAAAAGATACGAGCTCATTGGGGGTAAACTGTATATGGTACCGGCACCAAGTGTCATCCATCAGATGGTTTCCGGGAACCTGGAGTTTATTTTGCGCCAGCATGTGGAAGAGAAAAAAATAGGGATAATTCTGCACTCACCTATTGACGTATATTTAACACCCGAAGATGTCGTCCAGCCAGATATCCTCTTTATCAGCAATGAAAGACGGGCCATCATCGCCGAAGCCAATATCAAGGGAGGGCCGGACCTGGTAATTGAAATTCTCTCCCCCTCTACCGCTGAGCGAGATCAGGTAATAAAGAAAAAGTTATATGCTGCCCACCAGGTGCGGGAGATATGGTTTGTCCACCCGGTGGCCCAAACTATCGAAGTTTGCACATTTACTCCCGAAGGAGAAAAAAAAGAGCTCTACACCCGGCGGGGTAAGAAACCTTTTACTTCCACAGTTTTACCCGAATTGGATTTAGATTTAGACCGGGTTTTTTAATTAACTATGGCTGGTAATACCATAGTCCAGGCTATAGAAGCCATCTGGCAGGCAGCAGCTACACCGGGGGTAGATACCACTAAACTTGAAGAGGCGCGTAAACTACACCGCCCGGCTCAGTGGCGCTGGGATTGGATTTTTGTTCCAATAAATATCCATTAACGTACTTGGTATCTAAATAACTAATACTCTAGAAGAGGTTTGCAGGAACACCTAAAATCGATGCCGAATAAAAGTTGGGAATTGACTACCAAAGATTAGGGAGGTCTTACGCGTGTATTACACCCAAAAGCGCTTTCGGCTTTTGGTCCTGCTGATCTTAGGTTTCCTGCTGGCGGGACTTTTCCCCGCCGCTGCCCTAGCCCAGTCAGGAGTTATTACCATCATCATCGACGGCGAAGAGTTAAAGCTACAAGACCCGGCCGTGCTGCAGGATGGCTATATCGTGGCCCCCGTACGGGCTGTGGCGGAAGCCCTTCAGGCCCGGGTGAGCTGGAACGAAGCGACCAATGAAGCAATAATAATCGGGCCACAAACGACCATCAAACTAATCGTGGGCAGTCGAGAAGTATTCAGGGATGGGAAAAGGGTATTCCTGGCCGTGCCCGTAGAGCTCCATAATGACCGTGTTCTGGCACCGGTGCGCTTCCTGGCGGAAGCCCTGGGCGCCAGGGTCTTTTGGAACGGCCTGACCCGGACGGTGGCCATCACCACTCCGCCTCCCGCAGTGCCGGAGCGGGTGTACGCAGCGTCCTTTACTGGGAAACTCGTGATAAGCAACCTGGAAGCCCGCCATTTCGAGCTGGAGACCGGCCAGGGTCGCCTGGTCCTGGTACCGGCAGAGGGGGAACCCTCGGCAGCTCAGGCTCTGGAAAAATACGCTGGCCAGGTGGTTATAGTGGAAGGAGTAATAACCAACGAACCCAACATTTATATGCGTGCTCCCCTGATGCGCGTGAAATCCGTCCTCCCGACTGGTGAGAACGGCAAAACTGCACCCGGCAAGCTTACCGAGTTTACCATCGCCCGGCCCTACCTAGTGGTCAAGGGCCAAAGCTTATCCCGAGTGGAAATTTGGGCCATACCAACAGGTACAGGGATCACAGAGAAGGATTATATCCTCCTCGGCCAGGCCAGTAAGCAATTGGAAACTGCCGGTCAGCAGGTCTGGACCTTCCCCATTCCCCGGGAAACCATCCTGGCGACGGAAATCTTTGCCCGGGGCTATGATGAACAAGGCCGGGAGGCGGGTAGAATCTCCCTGCCTATCATCGGAGTTACCGACCTTAATAAAGCCCTGGGGACGGGTGAATAAACACCCGTCTATTATTTTCCTGCTGGATTTTGCTCTGTTTTTCACGCCTTGGAATATTCCCTTACCCTGCAAATTTTCGCTGAATCCATTTCGCGGATATCGAAGACCCTCTCCACTTCCCCTCTGCTCCCACTCCCCATCCGCTCTAGTCATAGTGAAAAGGTTTTTCATAAATACTATAAAATTTAGCAGAATCTGCCGCACACCGGAAGCCATAGATGAAAATTTAACTCAAAAACTTCAAAGGGCACTCCAAGGGCGAGGCATTACTGTTAATATTTACCGGGCCTAGTCTTTGTATTTTGCGCAAAAACACGCGGGCCAAGTTTTGATTTATTTCAAAGGTAGGGGGCCAGGATTTAACGAAAATTGTAATAAGACTTGCCAGCACAAGAAAAAAAGAGGGGATGGCATTGAAGGAATGTTTAGCAGCATCGGCTAAACTACCAGGGCTTTGGGGACGCCCTGCTGGCCGGCAGGTATAGATGCCCAAACTTACGATTTCAGGCACCCTCTGGAACAACGACCCAGAGGACCTGGCCAATTCCCGTTATATTATCCTCTGGGAGGTTAACTCCGCCTGGGCTTTCAACCCCGAGAGAGGGGCGCCAAAATCGTAGCCATCGGTCCCATCGTTACCCAGACCGCTTAGTTATACCCTGTATCACAATGGTTTCCACTGTATTCGGAACTTCGCAGTCCTAAACTGGGGGGCCTGACCTTAACCGCCGATACTGGGGATCCGAAATGTGATCTCAGTGTGTCGCCATAAAGGCTAATTCACAAAAATGTAACTGGAGTAGGAGTAAAAAGATTCAGGAGTTCCGTTTTCGCTCGCCTGATGGAAGCCTTTAGCCCGGTAATAGTACCCGCCGACCACCTGCAAGTCTTGGACCCGCGGATACTGGAAGAATTAAAGTCTTCAAACCCTCAGCTTCCAATATCTACCCAACTGGAACCGTTCCATCTTTGGAGATATAGCCGCAGTAAGATACTATCAACCGGCTGGGAAGCCACAGTCTCCCCGGAAAGTCTGACTGTGCCGGCCGACAGGGAATAAATCTCACTATAGCCATTGACCAGATATTGCAGCGCCTCAATTCCTATTCCTTCCATGGTTGACATATTGGGTCCCGGCGGTGGGCTGGTTTTAACGGTGGCGGCCAACACCACCTGAGGGCACCAGAAGATGAAAACGGCAATTACTACCACCCAGCGGACCAAAGGTTTCCTCATTTTTTACCCTCCCCATTTTGAATATAGGCGAATTTGTTGATAACTTCTTGCCAAAAAAGAGACGCAAAAAAGAGCCTTTAGGTTGCAGGAAAAAATATTTTTTTCTTGCAACCTAAAACGTTTTTCTTGAGTCATATATACAGAAAACATCAGTAGGCGCTAGACTGAAGTCAGGAAAGGAAGATGATTAATCAGATTAAAAAGGAAATCCAATTTGGTTTGCTTATGGGAACCTAGGAAGGAAAAATTTTTTGCCAAGTATGTAACCTTTTTCCTCTTAATTAGTGTTATTTTGTATAGAACAGGAAAGAAGGTGATTCTAGTGGGCTAATTAAAAGTAGGCTGTTAATTTTAATCCTGAGAAATTAGTACGAAAATAGCCCTATTTTCATAATAGGTTGTGCCGGCCAAGCGCGGCCGGCATGGGCGGTTAGTTAAGTAACATTAAGCTAAGCTAAGGAGGTTAACGAAAGCATGAAGTTTTCAAAGAGGCAACTTATTTATTTAGTCGTTTTGATTACGAGTATATTCTTTATGTGTATTGGCATTTCACAAACAATCGCCTCCCAAGACATTGAAAAGGCTGCCAAAAACTCCGTAGCCGCTTTTTTAGACGCCTACCTTGCCGGAGATTATAACAAAGCCATAGATTATTCTAAGGATACAAGAGACAATCTTGATCGCGAAGATCGGTACGAGCAACTTGCTAAAAGTAAAGGTACAGGCGAGGAACTTTTGAAATACAAGATTTTGGGCACAGAAAAATATAATGATGAACTTATCGGAGTGACTGTAGAACTTGTTTTCTCAAAAGAAACTATTACCATGAAATACCCGGTAATAAAAGAAGGGAAAGAATGGATAGTAGACGTTTCAAGTGCTATTGATGTAACAAATCGTCTAAAAGGCGAGAAGGCGGTGGAATAGATGGGAAATGTTAGTTTTAAGTGCTTATCCAGCCTTTGCAGGTCCATTAGTACGGCAGTATAGCGGCGTGCTAAATTACGGCCAGTGGAATGCCTATTATAGTGGTACATTTTATATTAATACAGGCATAGTTTCCGTCACTGGTTGGCAGTACGCGCAAGAGCCAGGCTCAGTAGCAAGATTGAACTATGTGATTGTACAAAAGACGTGGTATGGATACAAAGAAATTACTTCTCCCAAAGTTGTGGATGGAAATTATTACCCATCTTACTGGTTTTCACCAATTAGATTTACTGATATACCCCAAAATACGCAGTTAGCTTTGGAAATTTATTTGGAGAGGTATATAACCTCTGAGTTTGGCGGTAATATCTATGACGGGGCTTAAAATGTTGGTAATGCCCGAACAAGAGTATATCAAACTCCTTTCACCTACTAGGGCAAATATTAATCAGGGTTATTTATATGGTGAGACGGCGAGCTTATGAAACCATATCTATTAAATGGCCGCACCCTTACCCACAAGGCCCTGGTGGTGGAGATGGCCCTGGAGGGGCTAACCACCCAGGAAATTGCCCGGCGGATCTACCACACCCCGGAGGCGGTGGACAACTACCTGCGGTTGTTTGACCGGGTGCTGCTATTACGACCATGTCCCCACATCAGCCATGATGCGCATCACCGGTCACAGCCAAAGCTTGCTGGAAGAGCACCTGGCCCTGGTTGAAAAGCACTTCCCTGATGATGAGCCCCTGGTCAGTTACATTGGTAAAAGGGGTATCAAGTTGGAAAAGAGCAGTTAGGGATTAATGGGGTTATCTTGTTCGGCGGCTACTAGCTTACTAGCAAGCTTTAATAAAAAAGAGAATAAGTGGCCTTTGTTAAATAAACCGACATAGGGCCGCTTTCTTTTTTTGCTATAAGTAAGTAAGTATATGAGAGCAAGAATGAAAGTTTTCCACACTAAAAGGAAAATGTTGTCTAACGAAGAATATAACGGATGAACGCTTTGAATGGCTACCTTGAAGGAGGACATTGAATGGCTGAGCAGGACAAAAAATTCCTCGAAAAATTTAGGGAAAAACAGGAAGAGGTAGCCAAACTTTTCTTTGAACACTTTTATCACCGTGTCTTTAAGGCAGCCTATTTCGTCACCCGGGATAATCATCTAGCTGAGGACGTAGTGCAGGAGACATTCCTCGCGGCTATCAATAACTTTCACCAATTGAAGGAGGAGGCCAAAATCAACGCTTGGCTTATCCAGATTGCCATTAATACAGCACGTTCTCTCTTACGTAAAATACGCCGGTTTCCAGTGCTGAGGGATGCTGACATGGTGCATCGCCAGGTGAAAAAATATCTGCCGGAAGACTTAGTCGTTGAAAAGGAGGATTTGCTGGCAATCTGGAAGCTTGTAGAGGAGCTTCCTGTGGAAGTACAAAAGGTATTCATTCTCCGTTACCAATACGATATGAGCATCAAAGAAATTAGCCGGGCCACGGAAATGCCGGAAGGAACAGTAAAATCGCACTTGAACAGGGGCCGTCTCTATTTGCGCAAGAAACTTTGCAGACATAACGCTGGTACCACCGGCAAGAAATTGGAATTCGATGCATCTGTAGATAAAGGGGTGAACCGGATATGAAGAAATATACGGACGAAGAACTGGACACTATTATCGGTGCGGTTATGAAAGCGCGGGTAGACGACTGCATTCCCCCACCTGTTGAGGAAGCCTGGGCGCGCTTGAAGGGGAAAATGGCTCGAATGACTGCTGGACAGGTTTCATCTCCTACCCTTGCATGTCGTATTCCCCGCATGGCCATGGCGGCAACCTTTCTTTTCTTGGTGGTAACCGTTTTTTCACTGGTCAACCCCGGAAAAGTGGGAGCGCTGGGTTACAAAGTGAAAGAAAGTATCGCGGTGCTTCTTTACGATACGGTAATGAATCTGCGTGGCGGAGTAATTAATGATGATGTTACTAAGGCACCTGCGCCTCCCGACGAAGTAAAGGAAATACCCCTGGAGGCCCCGGCCGAGGTCACGCTGGAGGAGGTCAAAGAACAGGTTCATTTTCCGTTGAAAGTTCCAACCTACTTACCCGAAGGATTCAAACTGCTAAAAGTTACGTATCAAAAACAGAGCCCTCAAACCGCGGAAGTAGTGATGCAATATAAAGGGCCGGAAGAAAAATATTTCACCCTCACCCAGTTTAACTTTATCGGTGACCTGGGAACCGGTTATGCCTATGACAGGGAAGATACCGCGATCAGAGATGTTATGATTGGCCCATACCGGGCCAAAATGGCTGAGCATAAAAGTGGTTTTGTGCGCCTGAGGTGGATTGACGGTGGTCACCTCAAGCTGGAACTCCAGGGAAAGTTAACCGCTGAGGAAGCCATAAGAATAGCCACTTCCATATACAAACACCGGGGTCCGAAATGATCCCGGTGTGTTACAGGGAGGAAAATCTAACCTCTATGCCAGTTTCACCAGATAAGGGAGAACCGGGTGTTACCAGTCCGGGTTTTACAAGAGGGCTATAAGTTTAGCTATCCGGAACTGGCAGGGGCCCTAGAAGACTTGCTTCTATTATCTGGCTGAACTACAAGGTGAGTTTCCTGCCGTCGCAATTGAGTCAGGGCCACCTCTATGTTGCGCAAGAAACTTTGTAGCCCTAATGCTGGGGGGCCGGACCTTTACATCCGAGCACCGGGATCCGGAAGGACCCCGGTGTGTCGTTAATAAAGGCTATTTCACAAAAATGTAACTGGAGTAGGAATAGGTGGGGGTTCTTTTATGCTTACTGCCGTAACTCACAAGGTGGGTTGTATTTGACACTTACTTGACACTTATTTGCCATTTACACCTTCTTGTTTTTGGTAACATAACCTTGCACCGCTAAATATTATATATCAGACGGTAGAGAGAGAATTGTTCACTAAAGGAGGTTAATAAAATATGTCCGAAGAAGCTGTAGTCCAGCAAATTCAACCGGGCCCGTGCCCGCCAGAAGGGTGTCCGCCCCCGACGCGCATTGAATGTATTGTCGTGGATAAGGTGTATGATAGCTGTTTCCAGGTGGAAACCCGTAGCCGCGATACCATCGTAACGACCGGTCTAACTGGCAATTGGCCTACCGGTACTTTTACCATCGGGCAGGCAGTTCCTTGCGCCCTGACCACCGGCCAGAACATTTCTTGCTCCGTGATTAACTCCACTCCCGGCCCGGACGGTTTCGCCACCTTGACTCTGGTAGTTTCGGTCCCCTTGACTCTGACCAATCCCAACGCCCCTGCTGAAACCGTCAACCGCATCTTTACCTTAACCAAGATTGTTACCCTCTGCGCTCCCACCGGGGTAAACGTGGATTGCTCGGAGAGCACCCTCCTCTTCTGTAATTGCGTTATTTCGGCCGTTGGCGTAGGCCAGGTTACCGTTACCTGCGATTTCGAGGTATGTTTAGTGGTCAAAACTATCCTTACCGTACAGCTACTAGTCCCTAGTTACGGTTTCTGTGTACCGTCTCCTTGCGTAGTAATTCCCGGCGTTTGTCCGCCTGCTCCACCGGCACAATGTACGTAGGGGGAAGGGCCATCGAAGGGATGGGAGTTATTCTCCCTCCCAACTTTATTTTTTACTATTAAGTTTTACCTGGTTAATCCACATTTACAAAGCACCGGGTTATGACGGTGCTTTGTTGCTTTCATTTTCAGTAAATTGAGATTCTCTTTGGGGAGGAAGAGCGGAAACCAGCTCCTTAAGCTCGGATAGAACATCCGCAGGAGGGGTATCAACCTCTTCTCCTTCGAGATTGGTTATCTTTGCAGGGTTAACAACAGTTTTACCGCCATACCAAGTTTTAGACTGAAAGAGTAACATTAGCTTCCTTGTCTGCTCTATATTCTTAACTAAACCTTGATTAGCATCAAAACTTGCCAATTGCATTCGCAATTGATGAATTGCAGGGGGTAATTCTGGTGTTCCCCTGCGCTCAAAAAAGTAAATCGGACCATCACCGGGGGGAGCCAAGGGGTTACCTCCCCAGTAGCGACGTTTCCCTGCAACTCTGACATTTACGGTGCCGGTGTTGGGAGCAGCGGGGATAGCGACTTTTAGGTTATCGTTCTTGACTGTTGGAGTTTCTCCAGAATCCAGTTTTGCTTGTTGGCTCAGGGCTGCCTCCGTTTTTTCTTCAGTTTCTTCCTCCATTGTTTCTAGTTCTTCTCCCTCAGATTGTGCTGCTGTTTTTTCCTCAGCTTTTTCCTCCGGGAGAGAACACTCGCCCAAAGGCTCCTCTTGTTCTGCAGCAAGACTTTGGTGCCCCCCATTTGCTAACTGGCAGTCTGGCTTGCTTTCTTCAGCCTCTTGAGTTTCCATTTGACCGTAATAATAATTTAGGCCATTAACAATCCAGCTTGTTAAGCGTTCAATTTTCTCCTGGGTGAGGGGAAAATGGCGTAATTCAATTAACACTACCGGTACCTCTGTATTTTTTAGGAAGCTGTAATAGCGAAATTGTTTTAAGTGGTCCCACCTTCGTGCCAGGGAGTAACTAATTATTTCCTTGCTTAGCAACATCTCCCGTACTATGGCAGCGATAATAGCCAAGCTTTCTTTCCGCCTTTTATTAGAGGAAGGATAAAAACATAAACTCCGATCCACCGAATTACCGCCGTCTACTTTACCAATTTGCGTAAAAGCAAAAGCTACTTGTACTTCCCAAAGCTGCAACAGTATGCCATCACCCGCTTTGGCCGGAAGCAGTATAACATGAACACCTTTGGCTTCTAATTTCTGGCTCAAAACTTCAAACAAAGATTTTAGCTCCGCCCCAGGTTCGGCCATCTGCCGTAAGGCAACGGTGATATTCATCTTTCACCCCTCTTTTCTTGCGACGAGTAAATATTACATTACAGAATATGTAATCCTGAAAAAAATTGACCTAGGAGCAGATTAAAAAGGCCCTTCATAAGATAAGAGTAGTTTTATTTGGAAGGAGTGGGAAAAGGGTGACCTTCTATTATGACAGACTTAAATCTAGAATTGCCCCCCAATTACCTTATGAAAAACAGGGTAACAATTTATTTATTTCCAACTGGCAACAGCAGGTAAGTGTAACGCTGCTTATTACCAATATGACCAAGGAAGACGATTGTAACAAATTGGTAGAAATGCTGGGCACACTGCCGGGTATTGCCAAGGTAACACCTATTCTAGTTCAACGGCGTTTAATAATAACTTATAATCCCTCTCAGATTAACCTGGAAACTATTGGTTATCATATCCGAAAATTAGGGTATCATTACATTCAAAAAATATGAAGGAGTTGTTCCTAAGGGGCCGGGTCTGGCCCCTAAAAAGTTGACAACGCTGGGGGATTAGTGATAAGGTGTAACTATAATTTATCAATAATGAATTCGGAGATTTGATATGCGCCTAGGTTCCCATCTTTCCATCGCTCAGGGATTGGCTAAGGCTGCCCTCATGGCGGAGCGTATCGGTGCTAATACTTTTCAATATTTCACTCGCAATCCCCGGGGCGGACGGGCTCGCCACATCGGAAGGGAAGAAATAGAAGAATGGAAAAAGGAAAGGGATAGGCTGGATATTTACCCGGTGGTGGGCCACTTACCGTATACAGTTAACCTGGCCGCTCCTCCAGGAAAGCTGCAGGATTTTGCCGCTATGGTTTTGCGGGAAGATATGCAAAGGGCAGCCTCTATAGGAGCGGAATATGTAGTCAGCCACCCGGGCAGGCATAAGGGCGATTTAGAAGACGCAATTCGCCGTTTAGCAGGTGTTATCCGTCAAAGCGTGCTGGAAGCCCCGGAAGTGGACACCATGTTTCTGTTGGAAACCATGGCGGGGCAAAAAGGGGAAATAGGCAGCCTGGAAGATCTGCGACAGGTTTTAGACTTACTGGATTGGTCCCCGCAAATAGGTATTTGTATTGATTCGGCCCATCTTTTTGCTGCCGGATGGAATTTGAAAACTCCGCAAGGGTGCGACGACCTGGTAGCGGCCCTGGAGGAAAAGTTTGGACTGGATCGCGTTAAGATAATGCATTTAAATGATTCGCTGGCCCCTTTAGGCAGCCACCGGGACCGGCATGCCTGCATAGGCGAAGGTGAACTGGGGGAAGAGGGGATCAGCGCTATCGTTAACCACCCTTTTCTGGGGACGTTGCCTATGCTACTGGAAACCTCGGTAGAAGACTACGAGGATTACGGGAAAGAAATTGCTAGGGTTAAAAAATTACATCGAGGAAAGTGAAACTGTGACCTAACATTAAAGCTCTACAATAAGGTAGAATTTGTTCGATGCTTAAAATCAAGGGCCATTGGAGGTCCATACCGCAAATTTTTGTAAAGGCCACTTTATCCCCATTGAGACCGCGCCAACCTGCTATTGGTTTTAGGCAGGCGGGGAAGAAAAGATAATCGCTTTGTAGCCTGCTCCAGGTCCCCTTATTGTTATCCTTCAGGCAAAAGGTAAATTTGCCCTTAGCCGTCCAGCAAAGAAGTATTGCGGCTCCCTGCATTAACAGGACCGGACCCTGGTCGGGTAATTCCAATACTTCCCCTAGATACTCTTTTCTTGGCATTTGATGAGTCTTTTCTAGGGTACAGTAGCAAACATGATAACCACCGGCTTGCTGCTCCCAGATCAACCAATAAAACTCTGAAGTGTCCATACGGTAGAAATAAATCTCGGCCTCCTTTCTTTCTTGCCCTATCAGGAGGGGGGAGGACCACCCCATCTCCCGGGTATAGATGGAATAAAGTAAGTTTTTTATCCCGCCTGTGATATTTTCCCAGCAGAGAAAGAGGCTATCCCCACCCTCTAATTCAAAGCATAAAGGCTTTTTAAGCAAGGTAAAAGGGAGTTCATGGATTAGCCAGTCCTCATCCTGATAAGAAAGGTGCTTTACCTTTCCTTGGCTAAAGCGCAATAATATATGCACTCTTCCAGTGCTATCCACTACTAAGCCATAGGGCTCTTCGCTGTCCTGGCAGGGGAGGGATAGGGTTTTCCAGCATCGTCCCTGCCAATAAGCATAAATATAACGGCCTCCGCCCATCCTTAACAAAAGGTGTAATCGTCCCTCACTATCTAAAGCTGACAGGTAAGAAGCAATTCCGGCTACAGGCTTTCCGGTTAGAATATAAGTATAGTGAAATAAGCCTGTGGCAGAAGTGATATTCCATATATCACCCTCGAGAGTCCTGAGTAAAGTCACCAGTATTCACCTGCCTAAAGTAAATTATATTAACCTTAAGGCTAATCTGTACTAAAAAACCAAGCCCCTCTCCATGCGGAGAAGCTATAAAGGAGGCTTCTGGCCGTAAGGCGCCATAGTTTCGTTTCAAAATAAAAAGAGTAAGGAGTGTTGCCACTTCCTTACTCTTGGCCGACTTTTTACTCTTTAAAGTGGCTTGGATAATATACTAACCCTATACCTTGTGTTTCATTTAAGTCCTGCCCTGTCAACAATAGTGTCGGCCACTTCTCCGGCATTGTTAAAGGGAAAATCTTCAGCCTTGAGCAGTTTTACTGCCTCTCCCGCAGTAACCCTCAGATCGCCGGAGCAGCATACCGTATCAGCTCCTTTAGGGAAAGCGGCTAAAAGTTCCTCCGTCGATCCTATGGGGAACTTGGCCTCTTTGAGGGCAGAAATAATTTGCTGACGGATATCTTCGCGCACAGACATCGCGGCACACCTCCGTGAAAGTAATTATGATGGGCAGAATTTACCTTGCCCTTCTTTAGTCGATATTAGCTTACCAGGTGCCCGCTGTCTGTAAAAAATTTAACAAAATTGATTGTTAAGTATTAATCTGTTATACCCGCGAGATTCTTTAATCTCTCCATGTCTAGTACGGTAAAATGGCAACGGTCGGTCCTTATTAGGCCCTCGTTCTCTAGCTCCTTTAAAACCTGAGATACCATCACCCGCGAGGCGCCTACCAAAGAAGCCAGGTCATGATGGGAGAGCCGCAAGTCGATTATTAAACCTGTAGGAGAGAAGTGGCCGCATTCTCTAGCTAACCTGGCCAGTACGGAGGCTACTCTGGATTTAACATTTAAGAAAGCCAGATCCGCGATTTTTGTGCTGAGAAGCTCGATTTTCTTCATAAGGCCCTGGATGAGTTTAAGGGCTATCTGAGGATTCTGGAGCAACTTGGTAAAATCGTTCTTGGTGCACAAACATACAAAGGCATCCTCTATTGCTTGGGCGCTCATAGAGTAGCAGCCGCCATCTAAGAATGTGCTTTCACCCAGTACGCTCTCAGCGGTGAGTATGTCCAGAATAACTTCTTTACCAGCGTCCGACACCTTGGTTAGTTTAATCTTACCCAGTTTTACCAAATATATAGTATCGGCAGGGTCTCCTTCATAAAAAAGATACTCACCTTTCCGATAAAGTCTCTGTCGTGCAAGTTGTTTTATGGTTTCCTTTTCCTTAGGATTTAACCCAGCAAAAATATCCAGGTCGCACATACATAATTCCTTGTCCCGGCGATTTTTCTCTATCACCTTTTCATCCCCCAATGTTTGTGTGCCGGTTTAGTGGAAGAGTTGCTTGCTGGCTCTTCTCACCACCATAAGCAGAGGTACGGAGATGAGCTCCAGGGCTACGGCTAGAAGGATAACCAGCTTAAGGGAGTAGCTGTACAGGGCTCCCATCAAGGTGCTGCCCAAAAACCACGCGGCTCCAAAACCGGTGTTGAATATGCCGTAAGCCAAGCCCCGGCGCTCCAGAGGGGTGATCTCGGCCAGGGCCGCGCGCATTATAGTTTCCTGGATGCCCATTGCCGCACCCCAAAGGATCATGCCCGTGAGGGCCAAGGAATAGTGGGAGGAGAAGACCAAAAAGGGAATGGGTAGGGTGCAAAGGGGGAGGAGGACAAGGATAGAAAGGCCCTTCCGGTCGAAGAGCCACCCAATGGGCAGCGCGACCAGGGCATCGACGCCCATGGCCAGAGCGAAAAGTAAGGGTATGGAAGTGTCTGCAACCACCCCTTGGACCTTGAAGTGGTAGGATATGAGCTGAAAATGGAGGTATCCGGCAATGCTAAATACGGTAAAGAGGATGTAAAGCCAGAAGACCCGGGGAAGTTTGCCTCCGTGAGGAAAAGAGACATTCTCTCCGGCAGAGGTTTCCAGCTCCTGGGGATCAGGGTAGAGGGCCCGGGAGATGAAAACTGTACAGAGCCCCAGCACCGCGGGAAGGAAAAGGACCAAAAAGGCCGCCCTATAATCATTAGCTTTGAAAAAGAGCACGGCAGCCACGATGAGGGGGCCGGACACTGCACCTATCTGGTCCATGAGTTCGTGGAGCCCAAAGCCCACCCCGGTACCCACCTGGCGGGTGGCGTAGGAGAGCATGGCGTCCCGGGACGGGGTACGGATGGCCTTGCCCAGGCGTTCAGCCACAATAAGGAAGCTGGCTATATCCACGCGGCCCGTTAAGGCCAAAAGAGGTATGGCCAAAAGATTTAGCCCGTATCCCAGGATGGTAAATAGCCAGTAGCGGCGTGTGCGGTCGGCTACGTAACCTGAAAAGAGGCGCAACCCATATCCCAAGAGCTCGCCCAGGCCGCCCACAAAACCTACGGCGGCAGCGCTGGCTCCGAGCAAGGATAAGTACGGACCGGTTATGCTGCGGCCGCCCTCATAGGTTATATCCGCTAGCAAACTGACTATCCCCATGAGGAAGATAAAACGGAGGGCGTTTACGCGCCGGCGATCGTTTAAAGCCGTGTCCTTTACCTTGTCAGTCATGTTTTTCTACCTCCATCCGGATAGGATTCGCTAGCCGCAAAAACCCTGGCCGCAAAGGATTCCAGGGCCTCTTGGCATGCGGCGAGCCGACTTCGTGCTTCTTTTGCCCGGGCTGCGCCAAAGAAGTCCCGCCCCTCGATCTTTTGCAACCAGGTCACGAGCCTCTGCAAGCCCTCTTCGTTTTCCTCCAGTTCACCGAAGGTGAAATTCTGGCGCTCTGTCTCGTATCTTATTTCCGCCAGAAAGGCCTCGCATTGCTCCAGAAACTCGGAGTATTCCTCATCACGCTCGGCGTTAAAGCGAGCTATAATTCTCTGCTGATCTCCGGCGGTTAAGACGCGGGCCTCAAGGAGCAGGCTTTCTCCGCCGGACTCCTCGATCTCCTGGGAGAGGGCCTGAAACAGCTCCCTGCGGGTGGAAGAGCTGGGCAGGATGCAGACCGAGTTTTGCAGGTAGACAGCCCCTGCGCCCTTAAGCCTTCGCCATAGAGCTACACGGTAACGGGAAGGCTCTGGGGGTATCTTGTAGATGAGAAGCAACCAGTTAGGGTTTTCGGTCATGGCTTCCTCCTTTAGTAACAGCGGTTACTAGTAACAGCGGTTACAATAAGCTTATACCATGGAAAAGCGCTTAAGTCAAGAGAAGGGGCCTCTGAGTTATCCCCACTTTTTGCAGGGCAGGCCTGCTTGGGCTTGGAAGCGAGCGACTAAACCTGAGCGGTAGCCA
>JAZHPA010000059.1:0-16798 GCA_051024685.1 Moorellaceae bacterium AZ2
CAAAGCTTAAAGCCTGGGCCAGCCGCGAAGGCTTGCTCGCTCGCTTTCAAGTCCAAGCAGGCCTCCCCTGGAAAAAGTGGGGATACGCCAGGATTGAGGCGGGTGGCTAAAAACAATAAGAAGTAGTATACTAAAGATATGACTAAGAAGGAAATCAAAGGGAAATCAATCTACCTCGATAACAGCGCCACCACCGCAGCCCTGCCGGAGGTAGTGGAAGCCGTCAAGGAGGCCCTGGTGTCTGTTTACGGCAACCCTTCCTCCCTTCATGGCATGGGTATAGCAGCCGAACATGTCTTGCGCCAGGCCCGCCAGGAGGTGGCGAGCCTCTTAGGGGTAGAGCCGGGCGAGATTTATTTTACTTCCGGCGGTACGGAAGCCAACAACTGGGCATTGCGGGGGCTGGCTTACTCACTGCGGAGGCGGGGTCGTCATATTATTACCACTTCGATAGAGCACGCCTCCGTACTGCAGGCGTGTAGGTTGCTGGAAAAAGAAGGCTTCAGCGTAACTTACCTTCCCGTGGATTCCCAGGGTATGGTGCGGCTGGAGGCCCTGGAGGGCTCTTTGCGGGATGATACTATCCTGGTCAGCGTCATGAGTGTAAACAACGAATTGGGCACCGTTCAGCCCCTGGAAGAAGTCGCCCGGATACTGGCGAACAAAAGCTCGGCCCTGCTTCATGTCGACCATATCCAGGGCTATAGTAAAATACAGCTAAATCTTAAGAAGCTGAATATCGCCGCCCTTTCTTTAAGCGCCCACAAGATTCACGGCCCCAAAGGTGTGGGAGCCTTGTACCTGCGCCGGGATCTCCACATCCTACCCCTCCTGGTGGGAGGTGACCAGGAACGGGGATTGCGGGCGGGTACCGAAAATGTCCCGGGCATAGCCGGTTTCGGAGTGGCCGCTTCCCTGGCCCGTAAATCTCTTCCGCAGAGTATAGAAAAGATGCAGCGGTTCAAAATGCAGCTGGCCGAACGCCTCCTCACCGAAATACCCGACGCCTACATAAACGGCCCCGAACCCGCTTCCGGTGCTCCTCATATCTTAAACGTCTCGTTTCCCGGCCTTAAGGCGGAGGTCCTGGTGCACACGCTGGAAGAGAAGGGTATTTACGTTTCTACCGGTTCAGCTTGTCACTCCCGTCGCCGGGACCTAAGCCACGTTCTTCAAGCCCTGGGACTGCCTAAGGGCCGTATAGACGGGTCCATCCGCATCAGTTTTTCTCGTCTGAATACTGAAGAGGAAGTAGAGGAGGCGGCCCAGGCCATCCGGGAATGTGTAGCCGAACTGCGCGGGTTGTAAAGCAAGTGATAGAAAAGAAAGGAGTTGCTCGCGTTCGTGTATTCGACGCTGCTGGTGCGTTATGGCGAAATCAGCCTGAAGGGCAAAAACCGGTCGGAGTTTGAGCAGCGGCTCCTGGCCAACATTGATACCGCCCTGGCCGGTCTGCCTCCGCGCAAGATCCGCAAGACCTTCGGCCGGATCTTTATAGAGCTCAAGGAAGACTGGGAAGAAGTGAGGGAAAGGCTCCAGCGCGTCTTCGGCGTGGTATCCTTTAGCCCTGTGGTAGAAGCGCCGCTGGATATAGCCGCCATCCGGGAAAGGGCCCTCTATGTTTTACAGAACACTCCTGGACACACTTTTAAAGTAGAAACCAAGCGTTCTAACAAAGGCTTCCCCTATAAGTCGCCGGAAATCAATCATCTCGTGGGGGGGTATCTCCTGGCCAGAACTGGCCAGAAAGTGGACGTACATACCCCCGACCGGGTGGTTCACCTGGAAATCCGCGACGATGGAGCTTACATATATTCCCAAATTATTCCCGGGCCGGGCGGCCTCCCGGTAGGGATAACCGGAAGGGGGGTTCTCCTTCTATCCGGCGGCCTGGACAGCCCGGTGGCTGGGTGGCTGGGATTAAAAAGAGGTTTGGAGCTCACCGGATTGCACTTTCACAGCTTCCCCTTTACCAGCGAGAGGTCCAAAGAGAAAGTCATCGAACTCGGTCGAGTCCTGGCCCGCTACGCCGGCGGCTTCCGCCTCGTCGTAGCTCATTTTACCGCCATCCAAAAGGCCATTCGCCAGAGCTGTCCGGAGGAATTGTACGTGACCGTTATGCGGCGGATGATGTTCCGCATCGCGGAGAAGGTAGCCCACCGGGAAGGGGCTCTGGCCCTCCTCACCGGGGAAAGTCTCGGCCAGGTGGCCAGCCAGACCCTGGAAAGCATAGCCGTAATCAATAGCGTAGTCGAACTGCCGGTGTTGCGGCCGGTCATCTCCTGGGACAAAACTGAAATCGTGGAACTGGCCAGGAAAATAGGTACCTATGAGATTTCCATCCAGCCTTACGAGGACTGCTGTACCCTCTTTGTTCCCCGCCATCCGGCCACCAAGCCCCGCCTGGAAAAGGTGGAAAAAGCGGAGGAAAACCTGGACGTGGAAGGTTTGGTGCAGAAGTGTCTGGAAAACCTGGAAATAATAGAAATTGATTAAACCTCTTATCGCAGCAGTTGCGCCGGCTTCGTGCTTCCCTGCATCTCAATTCCCGAGACTGCGGGACAGGCCGCCGGTGCCTTGCGTCGTTCCGTCTGCCGGCAAGGACCCCGCTTCCCCGCACAGGGCAGCAGTTCTCTTACCGCTAGCCCTAAGAAGTTTTTGAGGAAGATTAGTATGCGCCTACTGCTGGTTACGTTAAATGCCAAATACATCCACTCTTCCCTGGCCCTGCGCTACCTTGGGGCCGTGGGCCGCTCCTTCCCCTTCCAGCAGGATATAGCAGAATTTACGATAAATGATTGGCCTTATAACATAGCCGCCGAGATTTATCGGCTGAACCCGGATATAGTAGCCTTTTCTTGTTATATCTGGAACCTGAAGCCCACCATGGAAGTGGCCGCCCTTTTGAAAAAGGTTAAACCCGAATTGTTTGTAATCTGCGGCGGTCCCGAAGTATCCTTCGAAACCGAAGCCTTTATGCAGACTTATCCCCAGGTAGACCTGGTCATCCGGGGTGAAGGGGAGGTTCCCTGGACCCAGTTTTTGACCTTGTTGGCGGGAAGAGGATTGGGAAAGGCCGGGAGGGTCGGGCTGGACCCTTCCCTGCTGGCTCGAGTACCGGGCCTGGCTTACCGTACCGGCCGGACAGTGCATCTAAACCCCGCCGCCCCTCTACTAGAAGACCTGGACAGCCTTCCCTCCCCTTATCAGGAGCCCTTCCTGTCGTCTTTGGCCGAACGCATTGCTTATTACGAAGGCTCACGAGGGTGCCCTTTCGCCTGCAGTTTTTGCCTCTCCTCAGCCACCCGAGGAGTGCGCTACTTTTCTTTGGACCGCATAAAAGAAGACATAACCCGGCTCCTTAGGGCCGGAGTACGGGAAATAAAATTCGTAGACCGGACCTTCAACGCCAATAAAGAAATGGCCCTTGCCATCTGGGAATTCCTCGTCTCTTTGCGGCCCCAGGCCAGGTTTTATTTTGAAATCGCCGGAGATCGCCTGGACGAAGACATGCTTGACTTTCTTTCCCGGGTACCTTCCGGCCTTTTTCAATTGGAAATCGGCGTCCAGACCGTTAACGACCAGGTCAACCACCGCTGCCACCGCTACCAGAACTGGGAGCGGTTGGTCCGCAATGTAAAGCGGCTGCTATCTTACGGTAATATCCGCCTGCACCTGGACCTCATCGCCGGGTTGCCGGAGGAAAACTATGCCTCCTTCGCCCACAGCTTTAACGGTGTGTACTCCCTCCGTCCCCAGGAAATCCAGCTGGGCTTTCTCAAGCTTTTGAAGGGCACCGCCCTGCGCCGGGAGGCTGCCACTTACGGATATATCTTTCTGGACGAGCCCCCCTACGAAGTTTTGGCCAGCCGTGACCTGTCTTACGAGGAAATGTTGCGCCTGCATCGGATAGCCGATCTTATAGAAAAATACTGGAATAGCCACCTGGCCGACCACGCCTTAAAGTACCTGGAGTCCACCTGTTTTACGAGTCCTTTTGCCTTCTATGAAGCCCTGGCCAGATGGTGGGAAGATAAGGGCCTTCACCGCCGGGGCCACAGCCGTGTGGATTTATATAACCACCTGGCCGCCTTCGCTGCCGGATACCGGACCAGAATAGATTTAAGCCTCTTTTATCACTTGCTAAAATTCGATCTCTGCCGCCACGACCGCAGCCGGCGCTGGCCCCACTGGGCTCCTCCTTCTCCCCTCACCGAAAGGCAGCGTTCCGACTGGATGGAAAAAATCTCTGACCCCTCCTTCCGTCACCAGCATCTTCCGGAACTGGCCGCTCTCACTTCAGCAGACCTGCGGCGCCACGGATATCTAGAACTCTTTCCCTGCCACCCGGAAGACGCCCCGACCGTTCAGCCTACCCTGGTCTATTTTTATTACGGGCCTCCCGGCAGCCAGCCGGCAGCACGGGTATATTACTTATCCCCTTCCGGCGAAGCCTCTCTAAAATCCTGATGGTTTGCCGTTCTAAAAGCAGATAAAGGCAAACAGCAGAGCCCTGAAGGGACCGGCCGGTCTCCATCCTGACTATGAGTCCCCTTATTAATTTTTGTTATAACTTTCTCTCCTCAAGGACGCTGGTATTTGCGCTGCCTTTACTTCCCAACTTTTTCGGGCCCGCCCTCCGGTAAGGGAGCCCGGCATATGAATGCTATAACTAATTGGAATGTTAGGTATGAAGGAATCGTGGTGGGAAGCCAGAATAAAGATAGTTGAACCGGTATCCGGGCAAAGACGAGAAAAAACAACAGGGGGTGTGGCCATGACCGGTAGCCTTTCGCGCAAATATTTAATGATCGTCGCAGGACTCGTTTTGGGAGCTGTAGCCACACTGATGTCCGTGGCCGGGAACCCGGCAAACATGGGTATTTGCCTGGCTTGTTTTTACCGGGACATAACCGGCGCTTTAGGATTGCACCGGGCGGCGACGGTGCAATACTTGCGGCCGGAAATTATGGGTATGGCCCTGGGGGGATTCATATCTGCCCTGGTCTTCGGGGAATTCCGGGCCCGGGGAGGCTCCGCGCCTCTCGTGCGCTTTTTCCTGGGTGTCTTCTTTATGGTAGGCGCTATGGTCTTCCTGGGGTGTCCGGTTAGGGCGGTGTTAAGGCTGGCAGGAGGAGATTTAAATGGACTAACCGGCATAGCCGGGGTGGTAGCCGGGGCTCTGATAGGAATCTATCTGTTGAAAAACGGCTTCAACCTGGGCCGCTCTACTCCCACCTATGCCGCTGCCGGCTGGATAATGCCCCTCTTTATGTTGAGCCTGCTACTGCTGGCCATCTTTAAACCTCAATTTATACTGGCCAGCAAAGAAGGGCCGGGAGCAGCCACAGCCCCCCTAATCCTCTCCCTGGTAGCGGGCTTGCTCTTCGGGTTCCTGGCCCAGAGGACCCGCATGTGCTTTGTAGGGGGATGGCGCGATCTCTTCCTGGTGAAAGATACTTATCTTTTCAGCGGTATAGCCGCTTTCTTCGTAGGGGCGCTGATTATCAATGTTTTGTTCGGCAAGATCCAGGTGGGTTTTGTGAACCAGCCCATCTCCCACAATAGCCATTTGTGGAATTTCCTGGGTATGACTCTGGCCGGACTTACGGCTACTCTTCTGGGTGGATGTCCCCTGCGCCAGACCATACTGGCGGCGGAGGGAGATACCGACGCCGGCATTACCCTTTGGGGCATTATAGCTGGAGCGGCCTTTGCCCATAATTTCGGCCTGGCTTCCAGCCCCCAAGGCCCAAGTCCCCTGGGTCCGGTGGCCGTACTGATCGGGCTAGCCTTTGCCCTGGCCGTAGGCCTGCTCATGCGGGAAAAGGTAGAGTAAAAGGATAAGGGGGATAAAGAGAGTTGCTCTTTAAAAGGACCGGCCGTGCCGGCAAGGCAGCGCATGAACTCCCTGACACCCGGGGAATAATTATTTTCCCCTCAGTGGAAGAGGCCTTGAAGGGGGAAAGGACACTTAAAAAGGAAGGCCATGAATGCAAGCTGGTGGCGCCCCCGCCGGGCTTGCGCCAGGGATGCGATTTGGCCCTGGAGGTGCAGCTTATAGAGCAAACGGCCCTGGCGCGGGCTTTGGAAGGTAAGGTAGCCTATCTGGGTATTTATCCCCTTAAAGGAGCGGCCGAGCTGCTCCAGATCGTTAAGGTAGTATTTTTCCCTCAAGACGTGATGGTGAAAGCAGGCAATATGAAGCTGGTCTTCGCCCAAAACACCGGGATCATCGTCAATATTTCCGGCGGGGGCTGCCCGGACGTTCCTTACCTTTATGCTCAATTAGTAGGGCGCAAACTGGATGAAGTTGAGCGACCGCGGCATAAAGGTTTTACCCTCTGTGCTTTGATGCTGGATAGGGCCTGGGAGGAGGCCCTGGCCATATGGAAAGGGGGAAGGCCCACTTGATTCTTATAGCAGGCACCCTTCCTGCCGAAAACCTCGGCCTTATCCACGGTAAAGTAGTCAGGGCCGGAGATTTGCTGCGGGTCAAAGATTTCACTTTCCCTTGCGGGCAGGGCACAGGAGCCATGATCAGCTCGGCCCTCGCCGTAACAAGCGCTTTGGGTTTAGAGCCCCCTCACGCCCTTCTGGCCGGAGATATTGGCAGGGGTCAGGGCACAAGGCTCCTCTACCAATATTTAATAGAGCAGGTGAGGGAACTTAAGCCCCAGGTTCTTGCCCTGCACTACTGCCTTCCCATAGTAAGATTGATGCAAAAGCTCTGCGAGGTGCTGGAGAGGTGCCAACCCCGGCCTTGGCTAATTGCCGACGCCGGGGCCATGTATGCGGCCAAGGCAGCCGGAGTGGCACCCCAATTCGATGTTTTTACTCCCGATCCCAGTGAAATGGCTTTTCTGGCCGATCCGGAGGCTTCCCATCCTGCCTATGTGAGCCGCCACCTTTTCAACAGCGGAGTTCAGGATGTACCCGATCTGGCAAAGAAGGCTTATAGCCACGGAGGAGCCGCCAGGATCCTCTTGGTGAAAGGGGCCATAGATTACCTTGTAACCGAAGGGAGGGTAGTAGCCAGGATAGAGGAACCTAATGTTCCCGAACTGGAGTGCATAGGCGGGACAGGGGACACTATAACCGGCATGGTAGTTGCCTTAACGGGCGCCGGGTGGGAACCTGCGGAAGCAGCATTCTTAAGCGCCCGTATCAACAGGCTGGCCGGCAAAATGGCCGGTGTGACGCCGGCCACGCCGGTAGCGAAGCTTATAGACCATATTCCCGGTTCCTTAAAAGAATTGGCGAAAAAGGAGGTTTTGTCAGTATGATAGAAATCGATGTGCGCGGCTTATCCTGCCCCATACCGGTGGTAAGAACCAAGAAGGCTATGGAGCAGCATCCCGGCCAGCCCCTTCTGGTCCTCACCGACAATGAAACATCTAAGGAAAACGTGAGCCGCCTGGCCGAAAGCCAGGGTTACTCGGCAAAAGCAGAAAAAGCATCCGGTCTGTACCGGCTCCTGTTGGAGCCCCGCCAAAAATAATATTTGCTCCGGGGTGGCCTGCTCAGGCTTTTAGCGAGCGACCGCAAGCCAAGCAGGCCTTTCCAGCAAAAAACTTGGGATGCGCCGGAATAACCTTTTACGCTTCCCATACTGTCCCGGCCGCCGCCCGGGAAGGAATTCTATCCGTCAGGTCGGCCGCCAGCCGTAAAAGTGTCCGGGTGTAAGGATGTTGGGGATTCGCTATGACCTCGCTGCTCGGCCCCTGTTCTACCACCAAACCTTCTTTCATCACCGCCAGCCGGTCGCTCACTTTTCTCGCCAGGGCGATATCATGGGTGATGAGGAGCAGGGCCAGTCCTCTCTTCTCCTGCAAGTTCAGCAAAAGTCTTAGTATTTTGGCCTGCACACTGGCATCCAGGGCGGAAGTGGGTTCGTCGGCGATTAAGAGCTTGGGGTCTAGAACCAAAGCCCGGGCTATGGCCACCCTCTGGACCTCTCCCCCGCTGAGCTCGTGGGGATATTTGTGCAGGAAGACTTCTTGGGTAGGTAGCTCGACGTCTTCCAGGACCTCCTTTACGCGTTCCACCTTTTCCTCGTCCCTGCCCCAATCCTGCACGTCCAGGGGCTCCTTTACCAACTGCAGGACGTTCAGGCGGTGGCTTAAGGACTCCCGGGGATTTTGAAAGATCATCTGCACTCGCCAGTAAAACTCCCGGTCCCTTTGCAAGACCTTTTGGCCTTCCAACCACACCTCGCCCTTATCCGGCCGCAGCAGGCCCATAATGGTCAGGGCCAGGGTGGTCTTCCCCGACCCGCTTTCGCCCACCAGGGCCAGGGTTTCTCCCTCGTACAGGGTCAAATCCACGTCCTGTACGGCCCGCACGCCGTTAAAGGATTTGGCGAGGCCTTTTACCTGCAGCAGAGGCACCACTCCTCCCCGGTGACAGGCCAGAAGGCGGTCTTCCACTTCTTTTAGCTCCGGGGCCTCCCGGGAACAGAGGACCAGCCGCTGGGTGCAACGGGGATGGAAAGGGCACCCGGCCACAGGCCTAAAGGGCGGCCCGGGGATTCCCTGTAGATCCTTAACCGTGGTCATGTTGGGATAGGAACGCCAAAGCCCCCGGGTGTAGGGGTGGCGCGGGAAGGTAAACAGACTTCGGGTAGGACCCAGCTCTACTATCCGACCGCCATACAAAACCGCCACCCGGGTAGCCAATTTGGCCGCCGTAGACAGGTCGTGGGTGATCAGCAAAACGGCTTTATCCCCCACCAGCCTTTTGAGAAGACCTATGATTCCCCCCCGCGTTAAGACATCCAGGGAGGCGGTGGGTTCATCTAAAATCAATACCTCCGGATCATTGGCCAGGGCCAGGGCTATCAAAGCCCGCTGTTTTTCCCCGCCGCTTAACTGGTGGGGAAAGGCGCGCCACCGGTTCGGCCTTAACCCAACTAACTCAAAGAGATCAGCCGCCCTCCCTTGGGCGGCCCTTCTGTCTTTGGGTCTGTGCACGAGAACGGCTTCCGCGACCTGCTCCATGACCGGATGGAGGGGGTGGAGGGCATCCTCTACGTTTTGGAACACCATGGCTATCTCTTTTCCGCGGAGGCGCCGCCGTTCCTCATCGGGCAAACGGAGTAGATCCCGGCCTTTAAACAAAATCTGCCCCCTGCACTTGCCCGGCGAAAGCCCCATTATAGCCAGCCCCAGGGTAGTCTTACCTGCCCCGGATTCCCCCACCAGGGCTAAAACCTCCCCCTTTTTCATCTCCAGGTTAATACCCGTAAGCACCGTAGATTCGCCAAAGGATACATGCAAATCTTTAACGACTAGCATTTTACCTTTCTCCTCGCAGGCGGGGATTAAAAACACCCTCCAGGGCATAACCTATCAGGGTCAGGGCCGTAACCGTCAAAGAGAGGGCTACACCCGGGGGTATAAGCCACCACTTCCAGGCCTCCAAATAAGTAAACTTTAAGGCCTGCTGCATCATTTTGCCCCAGCTGAGGAGGGTGGGGTCGCACACCCCTAAAAAGGAAAGACCCGCTTCCATAAAGATGGCCCGCCGGGCATCCTGTATCATGACGGCCAGCAAAACGGGGCCCAGGTCCGGAACTAGGTGACGGACCAGGATATAAAAGGAGCCTGCGCCGAAGGTCCGGGCCGCGGCCACCGACTTTTTCTCTTTTAAGGATAAGGCCTCGGCCCTTATTATCCTGGCCCCGCCGGGCCAAAGAAAAGCCGCCAGCAAGAGGATTAAAATGAAAAGATTCGGCTTAAGATAGGCCCCCACGAGTATGGCCACCAGGACGGGAGGAATAACCAGAAAGGCATCCACTACCCGCATACAGAGGTTGTCATAAAGACCGCCCGCCAGGGCCGCGGAAGTGCCCACCACAACGCTTATTATCCCGGCCAGCAACGCTGCTGTGCACCCCACTACCAGGGAAGTCCGAGCTCCATAGAGCAGGCATGACCAGACATCCTGGCCTACATCGTTGGTCCCCAACCAGTGCTGCAACGAAGGAGGGCTAAAGGCAGCCCCCACCCGGGCTTCCGGCGGATATGGGGTCCAAAAGGGCGCCAGGGCACCCCCCAGGGCGATAACCAAGAAAAGCCATAACCCCGCCCGTCCCAGCCGGTTTTCTTTTATTTCTTGCCAGTAGTTAACGTGCATAAGTTATCCTCGGGTCAAGCTTCCGATAAAGTAAGTCCAGCATCAAATTAACCGCCATTACCACCGCGGTAATCACCAATAGAACTCCCTGGATAACGGGGTAATCCCGTACCAGAAGGGCATTATAAAGCAGGGACCCCAGCCCAGGATAAGAGAAGACAACCTCCACAAAAAGGGTGCCGCTGATCAAATGGGAGAAGTGAAGCCCGGCAGCGCTGACTACCGGCAAAAGGGAGTGGCGGCCGGCGTGATAATAGCGCACCCGGCCGTCTGTACAGCCCTTGGCCCGTGCTGTGAGGATGAAGGCCGCGCCTAAGGTCATGATCATGCTGCTGCGGGTTAACAAAAAGGTACCGACCAGCCGCACCACCACGAGGGTTGCCAGGGGCAAGACCATATGGTGCAAGATATCCAGCACCAAGGAAAGGCCGGTAAAGCCGCCATAGGGCGTCAAACCCCCGCCCAAAGGAAACAGGCCCCAGACCACGCCGAACGAAAGCAGGAACAAAACCCCTACAAAAAAGTCGGGCAGGCCGCTTAAAAACATCAAAGCGGTTAACAAGAAATTATCTACTCGCCGGCCGCGCCTAAAACCTGCTTCTACACCCAGTATGAATCCGGCCAAAGTAGAAAAGATTAAGGCCAGCGCAGCCAGCAATAAGGTCCAAGGAAGATACCGCAAGACCACCGACATTACCGGCGCGCGGTAGTAATACGAATAACCCAGGTCGCCTCGTAAAAGGGCCCCCATATAGGCCGCAAATTGGTGGCCCAGGGAACGGTCGAGGGCAAAACGTCGAACCAGCTCGGCCTTTAATTCCGGCGTCATAGCCACCAGGGCTTCACCGCCGTATATGGCCGTCAAAGGATCCCCCGGCATAAGACGCGGCAGTACAAAATTGAGGGCCAATATGAGAAAGAAGGCTACCGCATAGTTGGCTGCTTTACCCATTATTCTTTGGGCCCCGCCCCCTTCTTCCGGGTTAGTAGCTGCCGTTCCCGCCTCTTGGAGGCATTACCTTACAAAGGCCAACTTGTTCAAAGGTATAGGCACGCCTGAACCCACTCCGCCCCAGGTATAATACAGGTCCACCAGGCCATCATGGGCCCAGTAACTGGTGGGATAATACAGGGGCAAGGCCGGCATCTCCCTGGCATAAAGTTCCTGTGCCCGGTTGACCAGTTGCCGCCTTTTTTCTAAATCCATTTCTAGCAGCTGCCGGGCCAATACAGCGGATAATTCCTCATTGTTGGTGTATCTTGCGCTATTTATCCCCTGTTCCAGGGTAACCCTGTTCAAGATGCGCGGGTCGCCTCCCAGGCCGCCGTGGCCGCTTAAAGCCAGATCGAACTTCCACTCTTTAACCCTGTTGTCCAGGGTCTTGGCCTCCAAGCTCTGCAAGTTTATCTTTATACCTATACGCTCCAATTGTTCTTTTACGAGCTCGGCCGCCCGCTGTTCGGCCATGCTGCTCCCCGTGCCCCTGAACAGGAGCTCTAACTCTAAAACCTGCCCGTCCCGGGTAAGATAATCCCCCCGCCGGGTATAACCCAGGCCGGCTAAAAGCTCTTGCGCTCGCGCAGGATTATACCCGTACTGTTCGGCACCAGGGTTATACCAGGAACTATCCGGCGGTATAAGGCCGGGGCTGCCGGGTAGACCATGCCCCCGCAGGGCCACTTCCACCAGCTGCTTTCTGTCAATGGCCAGGGCTAGAGCCTGGCGGAACTCCCTCGAGGACAAAGGCTCTTTCCTATGATTGATCATGAGCTTGGCCACCCAGTCGTGGCTACCGGTTAGAACCTTAAAGCCCTCTTTACGCAGATCATCCACCACTTCAGGGGGTACAGAAGTTGCGTTTACCTGCTTTTTCTCAAGGGCGGCGCCGGCTACTTCCTCGGCCACTTTCACAAACCGGAGCTTTTGTATTGCAGGCTTTCCCCGGTAGTACTGGTCGTAAGCCTCATACAGGTAAGTACCCTGCTCCCGGTTGTAATCGACCAGTTTGAAAGGTCCCGTGCCGATGGCCGCCTGCTTATCTTGAAACTTCTCCGGTTCCTCCACATTCTGCCAGATGTGGGCCGGTAAAATCGGCAGGGTCCCCGCTATGTCGCTCAAAAAAGGAGCATAGGGCTGGCTTAGACTCAGCTTAACCGTGTAATTATCCAGGGCCTCTGCTTTCTGTATAATCGAAGTATCTACCCACTGGTAGGGGTGCCGGCGGGTGTAATCGATGGTGAAAACTACATCCTTAGCGGTAAAAGGCCGTCCGTCATGCCAGGTAACATTTTCCGCCAAGCGAAAAATATAAGCATTTTCCTGAGGGTCGTATCTCCACTCCCTGGCCAGGGCCGGGACGAAACCCTGGGCGTCTTTCCACACCAATGTATCAAAAACTAAGCTCATGCGCACATAACCCGGACCCCGAGGGTAATGGCCGTAAGGCGTGGGGAAACCCCAATCCCCCGTGCTATCTGCTACCGTATATACGGCCTGATTTTCTGCCTTCTGCGCTCCGCACCCCGCTGTCAAAAAAAGCAGTAGAAGACCTGCGGCAGCCACAACCAAACGCCAGACTTTTTTTATCATTATCTCCCTCTCCCTTCCACCGCCCTAGCTATGTCTCCTTGTTTTTGCCTCGCCACCCACGGCTGTAATGTTCGGCACATGGGATACAGACCGGCCGCCCTTCCCTCACCCGGGCCCGCACCTCGGCCACCGGCTCGCCGCACACCGAACAGATTACCGAGTCGAAAAGCCGGGCCTTGGGAGGAGGTTCCAACTTTAGCTTTCGTACGGTGCAAATCTCTTCCTCCGGCGCCTCTAAGATGTACCGCGTGCGCTCCTCCTGGTAGTGCTGGAAAAGGGCCTTCTCTTCTTCGCCTGCTTCTTGACTCAACACCCTTTTTCTCAACTCCCGGTAGGCTTCGTCCTGCCGCCAGGCCGAAGCCTTTACGGCTATGCGGACCGCCCGGCCGCTGTCCCGGCAGATAAAGGTGAAAACGTGCTTGCCGTAGTCCCGGTAAAGCAGGTTGCCCTTCCCCAGGGTACATCCCGTTAATACCTGTACGGCGTCCACTCCACAGGCATCGGTTTCCACCACTGCCACAAGCTCTTCATCCTGGGCGCGCTCCGCTTTGAGCTCCCGCAAGGCAATTTGGGCCGCCCGGTAGCCTGCGGCCAGCCCCGGGCAGGTGTGACCGTGAAATTCCACCGCTCTTTCCCAGTCGCTCTGAGAACGGTGCATGGCTTTAAACACGCTCCTTTCCGGCAAATAAAAAACCATGGAAGCTCCCTTCGCCTCTTCACAGGGAACCTCCATGGTTCCGGTTAGTCCTTATTTTCCTCGCCTTTAGAGCACTTGCGGCCCGACCTCCGTGGGTCCTCCGGCCGGGCGCCCGGCTCCTCGCCGGGCTGTTTAACAAAATATTAATTCGCCGGGAATGCAAAAATTCCTTCTCGTAAAAGTCTGGACCTGGGAACTACTGAATATGAGCTCCTTCTTGCGGCTTCATAAGGAGCTTGCCCAAGAGCTTGCTCGCTTCCACCGCCACCAGGGGGACAACGCTTAAGGCTGCGACAACCACCCAGTCACCCGGCCGGAGCATTGCGGTTTCAAAAACGTTCCTGAGGAAGGGCACAAATATCACGGCCAGTTGGAGGGAAAGGGAGGCCAAGAAAGCATATACCAGATTCCGGTTGGTAGTTAAGCCGATAGTAAACAGGGACTGGGTCATGCTCCGGACGTTAAAGGAATGGACCAGTTGCGACACGGCCAGCGTTACAAAGGCCATGGTATGGGCTTCCTGCAGAGTCCGTCCCTCCCTGAGGGCCAGCCAGTAAGAGGCCAGGGACAGTAGCCCAATCAGGGCGCCCTGCCACAGAATTTTTGTGCCCATGCCCCCGGCAAACACGCCTTCACCCGGTTTACGGGGCGGCCTCTTCATCACGCCCTTTTCGGGGGGCTCCAGGCCTAGAGCCAGGGCCGGTAGCCCATCCGTAACCAGGTTCACCCATAAAATCTGGAGGGCCGTAAGCGGGCTGCGCAATCCCAGCAATATTGCAGAAAAGATGACCGCTATCTCCCCGGCATTGCACGAAAGCAAGTAATGGATAGCCCTCCGGATGTTATCGTAAATGGTCCGCCCCTCTTCCACCGCATTAACGATGGTGGCAAAGTTATCATCCAACAGGACCATATCCGAGGCCTCTTTGGCTACCTCCGTGCCGGTAATCCCCATGGCCACGCCTATATCGGCCCGTTTAAGGGCCGGAGCATCGTTAACACCGTCGCCCGTCATGGCTACTATATGGTTATGTTCCTTTAAGGCTTCCACAATGCGAAGCTTGTCCTCAGGCGACACCCGGGCGTAAACCGCTGTACGGGGCGCTGCTTCCTTTAGTTGCACTTCGTCCATCGTCCTTAGCTCCGAGCCGGTCAGGAGGCCGTCACCCTCCTGCCATATGCCCAGTTCCCGGGCGATGGCCAGGGCGGTCTCCGGGTGGTCTCCGGTGATCATTACAGGGCGAATGCCGGCGCCGCGGCTAACGATCACCGCTTCCTTGGCCTCGGGCCGCGCCGGGTCCTGCATGGCAAAGAACCCGATAAAGGTCAGATCTTTCTCGACGGTTTCAGGTGAGAGGTTGGCGGGAATTTCAGGCCAACGGCGGAGGGCCAGGGCCAGGACTCGCTGGCCTTGGGACGCCAGCTCGGAGTTTATGGCCAAAAGGCGGGCTCGGGTTTCCTCATTTAAGGCTTCAACTCCTCCGTGGGTCATCACCCCCACGCAGCGGGCCAACAGGACGTCGGGAGCCCCTTTAGTAAAGGAACAGACGGTTCCATCCATGTGATGGAAAGTAGTCATCATCTTCCGGGCCGAATCAAAAGGGATTTCCCCCAGTCGCGGGTAGGTCTTATCTACCTCTTCCCTTATTAAACCTGCTTTGGCTGCCGCCACTACCAGGGCACCCTCCGTGGGATCCCCTATTATCTGGTACCCCTTCTCGCCCTCCTCCAACCGTGCGTCATTATTTAGCAACCCGCCTAAAAGCATTAATTTCATGTTCTCGTCGGCCAGGGGCATCCTTTCCTCGCCGTTCGGACCTAAAAACCGTCCTTCCGGCTGGTAGCCCGCACCGGTGACCTGCCATAGGTCGCCGGCGGTATAAATGCGGGTGACGGTCATTTCGTTTTTGGTAAGGGTGCCCGTCTTGTCAGAGCAAATAACGGTGACGGTGCCCAGGATCTCCACCGCCGGGAGCTTCCTGATAACCGCACGCCGCCAGCTCATCCTGGTCACGCCCAGGGCCAGGACGATGGTCACCACCGCGGGCAAGCCCTCCGGAACCGCCGCCACTGCTAGGCTAATGGCTATCATAAACATTTCCAATACTTCTCCGCCCCGCCACAACCCGGTGATAAAAACCAGGGCCACGATGGCTCCTGCGGCCATTCCTAAAATTTTACCCAGCTCGGCCAGCCGCCGCTGCAAGGGGGTTGGTTCGGGGGGTGTTTCCTGGAGAAGTTGGGCGATACGGCCCAATTGAGTGTTCATGCCCGTGGCCACAACCAGGGCCCTTCCGCGCCCGCCGGTGACCGTAGTCCCCATAAATACCATATTTTTTTGGTCTCCTACCGGGACTTCGCCGTCTTCGAGGACGGTGGCGTCTTTCTCCACCGGCACCGACTCCCCGGTCAAAGCTGCTTCATTGACCCTCAGGGAGGCCACTTCGACCAGCCTGGCATCGGCAGGAACAAAATCTCCTGCATCCAGCAGCACCACATCGCCGGGGACCAGGCTGGCAACATCCACCTGAATTACCCTGCCGCCCCGGAGCACTTTGGCCGACGGTTTGGTCATCTCTTTTAATGCTTTAAGGGCCTGCTCCGCCTTGTGCTCCTGGTACACCCCCAGGACGGCATTCAGCACGACAATAACCAGGATAACGATGGAGTCCATCCATTCCCCCAGAAGGCCTGATACGACCGCAGCGCCGAGGAGAATCAACACAAGTATTTCCTTGATCTGGCCCATGAACATGGAAAAAAGACTGCGGGGTGGGGGTTCTTTTAGGGAATTGGGACCGTAGGTTGCGAGACGGCTCCCGGCTTCCTCTGGGGATAATCCCCGGGTAAGGTCGGTCGCTAATTCCTGGCAGATCTCGTCCATACTCATAGCATACCAGGGCTTTTTTGACAATTTAGCTCCCCCCTCGCCATGGCATAAAAATGGTCATAAAGAAGAAAGATCTCGTATCTTCGCGTTGGCCATGTTTGACCGGGTTACTCTTGCCCCGCTCATAGTCCACATGGTGGCGTCCAGCTTAAGATGTGAGGGGTGGCACCGCCTCCTTTACCTTAGTATCCCAAATAAAAAGACCTTTGTTCAGTGCCTCAAGTAACACCAAACAAAGGTCTTGCTCCCAAGTAATCCCCCTTGGGACCAAGGCGGCTCTCCGCCGAGCGTCCTGACGCCTTGGCCGTTAGGCCTTAAGGCCTAAGAGCTACTCCCCTTTGCTAGATCTGTCTAAATTATATGCCAATCTCCCCTGAGCGTCAACAGGCAGTAAAGCTGACGTATCTCCACCTATGAAAAACCGCAACCCTGATTTTAGATGATTTAGGCTGCAGGAGAGGGTATTTCTGTCATCGTTTGCTCT
>JAZHPA010000060.1:0-16544 GCA_051024685.1 Moorellaceae bacterium AZ2
AAAAGGCGGGCTCTACTTCAATTCGTAGGCCCGCTAAAGACCATCCATGGCGTAAGCCATGGAAACCCCGCAGGCCTAATTATACCACTTCTACCCTGACAGAATCTCAGACGAATTTTACCTGACATTTTCATTGACGCTTGACACGCCCACATACGCAGGGCAGTAGTCGAAGCCGCCTGGCATTACCAGAGAATACCGGCCGTAGGTTATGGGCTAAAGAAACCACAAGAAGGACAATCGGAGAAGGTAAAGGCTATCTCCTGGCAGGCACAACACCGGCTTAATTTAAAGTTTCGCCGCTTAACAGGAAGGGGAAAGATGAAGCAAGTAGCAGTAGTAGCAGTAGCGCGGGAGTTGCTAGGGTTTATGTGGGCGATAGCCCAGGAAGTAAAGCGAGAAGAAAGCCTCACCAAGATTGCCTAAAGCATTAACCTATCACTGCACTAGCTAAGACCCAGGCAGTTATAAGTTATTGCCAATATCAATAATCACAAGTAGGGTGTAGGAGCCAGTAGGTGGAGTTCGGCGCAGGTCAAGGAGAATCCCCGGCACCTCCTATGTGCCAGGCAAATTTAACCTGATGCACGTTTTTAGACCGGGGCAGCTCCCGACGCATAAACGTCTTGTGGTAACCAATCCACGTATAAAAGGCCTGAGCAACCGTCGATTGAGCCCAACCCACCTATTGTCCCCTACACCCTGGCCGAGGGGTGGGAAAACAAGAAGAAAAATAAAACACAGTCCGCCCGGCAGCTTTTGGGGATTATAGGGCGGGTCGCTGCGCCTGTCAAGGGTAAAGCCTTGCGGCCCGCCATGCGGCCCTTGACAGGCTTGCTCCCCACCCATAATTGGCTGCCAGAGCCGGGCGGAAGAAGTTAAAACCCGTAGACGTCCAACTTTAAATTGCTGCCTTGAGCAGTGGAGGGATATTTCTGTCCTAAAACAGGTTTCGCAAAAAATTTTCAGAGGGGCTTGACAAGGCCCTTCCATATCAGGAGAAGAGCTTAAATCTTTTGTGCAGAAAAGGATTGAAAATGTACGTTCGGATCTTTTCGGTAGCAGAGAGAAGACTAGGAGATAAGTTAGAAAGACCTGGTGTGGTATCGCCTAGAGTATTAAAAAGGGTGTTGAATGAGGGTTCATTTTGTGAAGACGATTTGTCATTGGAATATTTTGGCGGTGTTCTTGCTTCTTCTAGGAATGAAATTGGGAGAGATGACAGAGGTTCTACGTTTATGGAGTTGTTGGGGAGGTTATCTACATATCAAATAAGGTCTCATTACATAATCTACACGATTATGAAAAGGCTTTATGACTGTGGGGGGTTAAATGTTGGTATTGACATGGATAGAAAGAGAATGAGAACGTATATTCCCGCTAGCACTTATATAATAGCTATGGAATTTTGCGAGAAAGAAAATCCTAGCCTAATCTTAGAACATGTTATATATGGGCTAGTTAAAGAACAGCTCATTGGAGCCGATTTTGCAATAGGTTCACCTAAATCATTACCCATCTATTTTAAAGAAGATATGGAACCGGGATTTATTATCGAACCTTCTGGGTTAGGAATAGAATTATATTTATGGGCACATGGAAGCTCCGATTTGACAATGCAGGAATTCTTAAACAAGGATATTCAATTTACAGTAAATCTGGATATTAATATCCCCCCAGGATATAAAAACATTAGCCAGTAATTTAAATTGCTCCACCTTAGAAGAAGTGTGTAAGCCCGCCTCGGCCTCACCGCAACTCTAATAGAGAAGCACCACACCACCATATCCTTGTATAGCTATCTAAAGATCGGTACCCTCAGCGGCGTCTCGGCCAATATAGACAATCACAAATTGAAAATTTCCAGGGACTTAAGCAGGGAACTCTTCCACAAGCAGTAAACACCCTGGCTTCTCCAAAATTACAGCGGCTCCCGTGAGGGACAGGCACCTCCCTCCGGGGGTTCTGCTTTTATTGGGGTGGAAGACGGACAAACCGCCAATTAACACGGGAAGGAGCGACCATCATGACCGAAGCTTTCAGCCGCTATCTTTCCTACCTCAGAGAGACCGCCGCCTCTACCATACCGTCACCGGCTACCGCAAAGACCTCCTGGCCTTCGCCCGGTGGTACGCCGAAACGTTTGGGGAGGACCCGGCCCCCGAGAAAATCACCAGCATCGACCTCCGCGAGTACCAGTCATGGAAGCGGAACGTCAAAGGGTTAAAGCCCAACACGGTGAACCGCAGGATGAAAGCAGTAAAATCCTGGCTCTCCTAGTGTGTGAATGAGGGTCTAGCCCCCAGGCTCCCGGACTTTCCCAAGGGGATCCCGGAGGCCAGGAGGGCGCCGGAGGCCCTGGAGAGGTCCGAAGTGAACAGGCTGCTCAGGGAGGTCGAGAGGGAAGGCGACCCCAGGGACGCGGCGTTAATACGGCTAATGCTCTCCTGCGGGCTGAGGGTATCGGAGGCCGTCTCATTAAGGCTGGAGGACGTAGACATAGGCGAGAGGCGCGGGGTCATAACTGTGAGGAGCGGCAAGGGCGGCAAGTACCGGGAGGTACCCGTGCCGCCCGCGGCCAGGAGGGCCCTCCGGGAGTGGCTGGCGTTCCGCGAGAAGAAGTATCCCAAGTCCCCTTGGCTCTTCCCTGGGGCCTCGGACGAAAAGCACCTCACGCCCGGGGCCGCCTGGCGGGTGGTGAAGAAGTACGCCTGGAAGGCCAAGATACCCGACCTGCACCCCCACACCTTAAGGCACACCTGCGCCACGAACATGCTCCGGTCGGGGGCCAATCTGATTGAAGTGGCGTCCGTGCTGGGCACGCTAGGTTGGACAGCACGGCGGTCTACACCAGGCCCTCGGTGGCCGACCTCGCCAGGGTACTGGAGAGGGGGGAGGCGTAGCCGTCTGCCCTCCAAAGGATCCCGCAGTGCGCCGCTTTGGCGCAGGAAGTTTTGTCGCGTGAAGGAGGAGGTTGGGCTAGTGGCCGAGAAGTATGGGGGACAATCTAAAATGCATGGCAAAAAGGGGAAACCTGTATGAGCGGGTTCTGGGAGAAGAGAGCGCACAACGCCCTCGGGGCGACAATGGCAGGCATGGCCTCCTTCGGGGAAGGGCTCTGGCTGGCCGACCTGAAGGCGGCCGCCGCGTCGGCGGCAGGCGAGAGGCAGGCCGCGGCGTTGCTGATGGCGGTCGTGTTCTTCCTGTTCTTGGCCGGGTTCCCGGCGGGCTGGGTGGCAGGGAACCGCTTCGAGGAGACGCCGCTCCCGACGTGGCTCTCCATGGCCGGGGCGTGGCTGGCCCCGGTCGCGGCCTGGTGCGCTGGCCTGGAGCCGGTGTGGCCGCTCTGCTGGCTGGTGGCGTTTGCCCTGGCCTTCGCCGGGAGCTGGGCGGGGTTGGGGGTGGGGGTGTGGCTGGCACGGAGAAGGGGCGGACAGTGATAAAAGGGGTCAAATGGGGTAAATTTCAAGGCCTCCGGATCCCCGGAGGCCTTGATATACTTGGTGGGCGCGGGAGGGATTGAACCTCCGACCTCTTGAATGTGAGTTATGAGGGCTACTCTTCCGTTGATGTCCGTTAGCGTAAAATGCAGTAATTTCAATGCACGGAGGAATTGGAAACTGCACCCAAGTGTCGTTTTTGACAGTCGTTTTCCCCGGCGTTGGGGTAAAATTGGGGTAAAAACTCCGCGTAGAACCTGTTGCCGGTACCGGGTCGTATACGTCTACGAAAATGGTGCGTATGAAGTGCGCGATAGTCTCTATCATTATTAGCGCCGTACCACCACAGAAGAGGTACACCAGCGCGGATAGGGCTGGCCTAACCGGGCAGGCAAGGAAGACTCCAAGGCAGGTGGCAAACAGTCAAGTGCGTCAGGGTTGTGTCAAGCAACTGACTGATGGAGTCCATGAGTGTCACATATTAAGTTAACCTAATAATAGCCCAGATATTTTTGAGTAAGCAAAGCTGGATGTTACATGAATCAAACAGACACTCCCGGTATAGCGGCCGCTCGGGCCAGCTGGGCTTGGCCCACCCTTGGGGGATAGTTCGTCACCACCAACATCCTCGCAAACTAGTCACTAAAAGCGGTCTGCCTGGCCCCGAACTTCCAGTGCCTGGGGGCCAGGATATCACAATGGCTCGAAAGCCTGGATGTTTGCTGAGGTTGCGCCTTAAGTTTGCTTATTTTACTAGCTCACCCATTTTTGCTATACTCAATGTATAGCAAATCTCTGGGAGGTCTTGACATGACAGAAAAGACACGTCTGAAAGCCATAAGGATTTCCCGAATACCTGATCCGGGACCTCAACAAGCATGTACGGAGAGGCAAACAGAGCGATTTCATTATTAAGGCCACGGAAGAGGCTCTCCTGCGGCTCAAGCAGGCGAAAGCCCTTAAAGAGTGTCAGGGGGTGTTTACTCCTGACGAATACCCGGAATTCCGGGACCGTGAAAGCATCGAAGCCTGGGTAAGAAATTTGCGCCGCGAAGCAGAAGAGAGGCTAGCGTGGTCCAGGAATGAAGGATAAATCTGCAGTCAAAGGCTTTCTTTTGGACACCACGGCCCTAATAGACTTCTTCCGCGGGAACAAGCACACTATAGCGCTGTTAGAAGTGCTCAAGGAGAAAGCCCCTCTGGCTGCCTGTCCTATAACTGTGGCCGAGGTATTTTCCGGAGCCAGGGAAAAGGAGCTACCCGCAATAGAACAGTTTTTATCGAGCCTTAAGTTTTATCCCATAGATTACGAGGCTTCCCACCTGGCTGGCCGCTGGTGGCGCTATACCTCTGCCCGGAAAGGTATCACCCTTAGCCTGGCCGATACACTTATTGCGGCTGTGGCCGTCCAAAACAGTTTGGTTCTGGTGACGGCGAATGAAAGGTATTACCCAATGGAAGAACTGATTATCCTCACCCATTGACCACTGGCTCCCCCAAGGCCATAAGGCAGATGAAAAAGCTTGAGCGCAAAACACATGTGAGGATCAAGTTGGCAATCGAGAGAAGATTACGGAGTTTTCCGCATTAGTTTTAGCGGCCCCACCTTCTGAGGGTAGGAGCGAGTGCGAGTGTATTATCCTCGCACGAGAAATCGGCGCAAAGGTTGTGGGAAAAAAGGGAACGAGGCGGGCCAGGGGGAAGTCTGGACGTGTTTCTGAGAGCCGGGAATTTGCTACAATCCGATCACAAGGAAGGATAGGGGAGAGGGGAGAAACCTTGTCGTACTACCCTGTCAATACCAGGAAAGTAACCCGTGCGGTGCTTTCAGCCCTTATCCTTACCCTCTTTTTTGTCCTTCCTGTCTGCGCTGGGGAAACAGGTGCGGTTCAATTCACCATAGGCAAGAGTTTTTACGTTATAGACGGCAAAACCTACTCTATGGATGTAGTACCATATATAAAAGAAGGCCGTACCTTCCTTCCGTTAAGGTACGCGGCTGTAGGCGTAGGGGTCGACGAGAAGAACGTTCTTTGGGACGACAGGACAAATTCGGTAGTGTTGATAAAGGGCGACCGAGTTGTCAATCTTACCGCTGGAAGTCGTGAAATAACTGTAAACGGCGTGCCTTCCCGGATGGACGTAGCACCTGAAATAGTCCCACCGGGCCGTCTGATGCTACCCGTACGCCACGTTGCTGAGGCTCTAGGGCTTCAAGTGGCCTGGGATCAAGCCAGCGGAATGGTCACCATTTTCCTTCGATCCGTACCTAGACCACCACCCTACAAAGATTTTATCGAGAAAGAATACCACTGGCTGGATCCGGCTGGCAACGAGTGGACCTGGCATCTGACCATCCCCACGGAAATGTATAGTTTCTACAGAGCACAACCCAGGATTCACGAACTCCTCATAAAGGAATACACAGAAAAGGTGAACGAGTTGCGCCGGAGAGCGGAATTGCTCAAGCAATACATGGAATACTGGTACTACCAATGTCAGGTCCAGCCGGGAGACTCTTACGAGAGCGCGTGGCAGAAATACTTGACTTACCTCCAAGCTTACAGGGTAGCCCAAGAAGAACTAGAAAAGATCTTAGTAGAGTATCGGGAACTGGAGACGGCCTACCGGCAGGCGGAATACCGCCTTATGCGGCAGGGTTATGTGCCGTACGTCCTTGAAGAAGCAAATTACAAATTGGCCGAAGGCCTAGCTTTAAAACTGGCGGAAAAAGCCCCTGCCGGGCACAGGGCTAGAATCGAGTTTGCCGCCGCCTTTGTGCAAGGAGCCATACCTTATGTGGAAGAGACAGGAGAATACCCCAAGTACCCTGTGGAAACCCTGGTGGAAGGCGGTGACTGCAAAGACAAGAGCATACTGTTGGCCGCTATTCTCAAAGCCTTGGGCTACCGCACAGCGCTGCTTGTTTTCCCGGGCAATCCGGGACACATGGCGTTGGGAGTAGAGTGCCCGGAGGGGTGGGGCAGCTACTATTTTAAAGACGGTGTTAAATACTACTACCTAGAAACTACATCCCGGGGCTGGCGGTTGGGCGAAGTGCCGCCGGAACACTATGGCAAAAGCGCTCTGGTCTATGTGGTTCCGTAAGCTCTAGTGTGCAAGCACGATACAACAACAGACAAGCTACCTTTATGAGTACCAGGTTCTATGACGATTTCCGCACTTCAGCTTTCAGGGAACATAACCAGGTTGCCGGAATGCCAGAACTCGAAACGGAAACCCCTGGAGGGGAGTGCATGCCGTGCATCGAAAAGATAATGCAGAAAGGAAGCACGTGGTGGAAGTACGGGCGTCGGAAGGGCCTTTGTTAATCGCGCAGTAATGACAAAATACGCCAGGCTAAAAATACACCAAACGTGAACTTGAAAATATGCAAAAATCTGCTTGCAGGCGTCAAATATCCTGGATAATCGAAGTTGCAACAGCGAAGGAAGGCGTTTGATAATTAAAAGGGGTTATAATGGGTTTATACCCAAACTTCTGTGTAAGGTGTAAGAGGAAGTTGTTTGCATAATACGTTGAAGATGGGCAAATTTTTATATGCCTTCACGAAAAGGGCAAACCGCTCGAAAGGGCGGGGCGCAAAGCCGTGGGCCTAAGGTCCGGGTAGGGCTATGGTTGCCAGGCTGCCGTGAGGGGTAGCGAGGTGACCGACTATCCAGGTCACCTATTTTTGTGGTTACAGAGGGGTGCGACTAAATGATAAAAAAGCCGAAAAGAATGGAAAATAGAGGCATGATTAACATAAACTACCTTAACGGGGGGGGGGGGGGGGGGATATCTACCATACATACTAGTTAAAGGCATTTATGGAAATTACAGTATAACGCCTTCCGACAATCCCCACCCTGTGGTCACGTCCTGTTCTTCCCGCCTTTTATATAAGCGAATTCTTTCCTTGCTCGCTTGTTGGATTCCTTCCTGCCTTATGCCTTTGCTTTCCTATTGTAGTTATCCCCGACCGGACCCTAAGTCGGTGTGACCTTTATTGGTAAATGACCCAGCCCTTTTAATCTCACTTCGCATGCTAAATGAATTAAAAGGAGAAGGAGCATACATGGCCAGGCAGCTGGTAGTCTTCGACCTGGCGGGCGAACTTTACGGCCTGGACATATTTGACGTCCGGGAAATAATCAAGGATACGCCCGTCACCAAAATACCTCGTGCGCCTGATTTTGTGGAAGGCGTAGTAAACCTGAGAGGGAAGCTCATACCCGTAATCGACCTTAAGAAGCGCTTTGGCTTGGAGAAGGGGGAAAGGACGAAAGAGGCCAGGATAATCATAGCAGATATATCGGAGCAGGAAGCAGGCTTGGTTGTTGATTCCGTTAAAGAAGTGGCGACAGTCGATGAAAGCTCTATTGAGCCTGCGCCTGCTGTCACCACGGTAAACGCCGCCTTTGTGGAAGGGCTGGCCAGGACGGACGATAAGCTAATTATCATAATCAAACTGGACCTGCTCCTCAAAATTGAAGAGAAGGAAATGCTGAAACATATGCAATAGACGTCTCTCATTCCGCTAACAACGCCACCACGAAGGAGGAAAATGGTACTTTGTCGTGACCCGGATCAAAGCGATAGTAGAATACCAGGACGAGTACGACCCGTAAAGATTACGGGGTAATACAGGAAGGGGTTTACCGCCACGTAGTCAACATACTCCGGTTGTTGACGGAGTTATGCTTTGGCTGCCAACGGCTTATGTAGGGAAACGCTGGTGAAAACAACTATTTTCCATGATCTGGGTAAAGTCCAGCCCCACCTGGAGGTTGAGATATCGTCGACCCCAAAGAGGCTTTCGAGCCGGGGCAGTTTCATGCTTTTCGCAGCGCATCGCTGGCCCGTAAGGTTTACCATTTGGAACAAGAGATAGTCCACCTGAACAAATATCATCATTACCAAGACGAGGAGCTGCTGCCCTATTTTCCTCCTGGCCTTTTACCCATGCACAGGCTTTTCCGGTTGCTGGACGGGCTTTCGGCCGGGGTCACCCGGCGGGGCCCCATGGTTAGCCTGACGGCAAGGGGGGCCGTAGTGCAGGTGAGGGAGGAAAGTACCACCCGGCCTATAATCGCTGGCTGGAGCTGGACCTCCGCTCGGGCAGGGAGGAGGTGAAACCGCTGGAAACGCGGGCAGGAAGGGCGTATTGAGACTTCGCATAAAGCCGTCTCCTTACAATATCCAGTGTGTGGAGTAAGGTTTTGCAAGCCAAAATGGTACACTTAATCAACCAGATGGATTTGAGAAAGGGGGTAAAGGTTGCCCCGCGGGCCGGATTTCAGCCGATGACGGGGTGACCAGGAGAAAGCATGATGGGAAAACTTACAGGAAGCCTGCGAATCAGGATGACTGTTTTATTTGGGCTCATCGTCCTGATCGGGTGCCTGGTGCTGGCTTATATCAGCGACAACCGCGCCAGTGACGCCCTGGAAGCTGAGGCCAAGGATGCTATGCACAAAGTAGCGACGCAGATAGCTACGACCCAGGACAGCCGCAACCAGATGCGAATTTATGCGGTTGAATCCATAGCCGCCAGAAACGTCATCCGGGGTATTCAGGGCGACCGCGAGGCCACACTGGAGGAAAAAATGAAGGCCCTGCAAGATGAGCAGAAAAGGGCGGAAAGCCTGGGGTTCAAGCAGTTCGGCATCGCCGATAAGGACGGAAACGCTTTCTTTTCCGACGGCAGTAGAGCGAATGTCGCCGACCGGGATTACTTCAAGGCTGCCCTGGGGGGGAAAACTACTGTCTCCAGCACTATTGTCAGCAAGCTTGACAATTCGGTCGTGTTCGTGATTGCGGCACCTATACGCCATTACGCCACCAACGAGATAACCGGCGTGCTGATCGGTATAGTGGATGGGGCGAAGTTCAGCGAACTGGTAGGGGCGATCACTTACGGCCGCACGGGGTACGCTTTCGCCGTGGACGGCACGGGCAAGATAATTGCCCACAAGGAGGTAGAGAGAGTCCTTAGCCAGGAAAACTTCATCGAGCAGGCCAAGTCGAACCCGTCCCTGGCCTCCTTGGCGGCTGTAATTTCTAAGATGGCTGCGGGAGAGGAAGGCATGGGCACCTATACTTTCCAGGGCCAAGAAAACATTATCGCCTACGCTCCCCTCAAGACAACCGGCTGGTCAGTAGCGGTTACCGCCCCCAAGGCTGAGGTGCTGGAGAGGACGGCAAGCCTTACTCGGGCCGTGCTGTTTGTATCCCTGATAATAATTCTCCTGGCCTTGCTAGTGACCTATGTGATGGCCAGAAGCATTACCACACCCCTGGTTCAAGCGGTGGACCACCTGGGGGTGATAGCCGGCGGCGACTTTACCCGGCCGGTGCCTGACAAATTCCTCCGCATGAAGGACGAGATAGGGAAGCTGGCCCAGGCCGTCGAGCGGCTGCAGGCCAACATCAAACCACTGCTTGCAGACCTTAGAAACGACGCTAAAACCCTGGCCGGCAACTCGGAAGCTTTAAGCGCGTCTTCGGAAGAGATCGCCTCCTCTTCCGGCGAAGTGGCCAAGGCCATCCAACAGGTGGCCGCGGGGGCAGGGGAACAATCGAACCACCTGCAGGAGATACTCGGCCTTATCGAAAACATAACCTCCAATCTGGAGAAAGTCTATACCGAACTCGGTAACGTTAAAGCCAACAGTGAAGAGACCTCCCGGCTGGCCGATGTGGGTAAAAAGGAGCTGGACGTCCTTATAGCCTCCATCGAGGGCGTGCGTGAGGCCTTTAAAATGGTTGTCGAGAAACTGGCAAGCTTGAGCGGCTCCGTAAACCAGATAGGCGAGATTCTGGAAGTGATCAACGGGATAGCGGAACAGACGAACCTCCTGGCCCTGAACGCGGCCATCGAGGCGGCGCGGGCCGGGGAAGCGGGACGGGGCTTCGCGGTGGTAGCGGACGAAGTCCGCAAGCTGGCCGAGCAGTCCCGTGCTTCCTCGGATAAGATAAGGGTGCTCTTGAACACCATAAGTTCGGAGACAAATGAGGTAGTACATACTTCGGAGGAAGTTAACAGGCAAATAGTGGCGCAGCTGGAGAGCGTGGAGAACACGGTCAGGTCCTTTGACGACATCCTCCAGTCCGTGGCTGCCATCACGCCCATGATTGAAGCTACCTACCGCGAGGTGGACAGTACAGTGAAGGCCAAGGACGTGGTGCTGGACCGGGTCCAGAGCATAAGCGCGGTGGCGGAGGAGACCTCAGCTTCGGCGGAGGAAATTTCCGCTTCGGCCGAAGAACTTTCCGCTTCCACCCAGGAGATAGCGGCCAATGCCCAGCAGGTCCTGGAAGTAGCCAAGCGGCTGGAGGAGCAGGTAGAGCGCTTCAAGGTGTAGAAAGGTCGGGGTTTATTGTGGGGGGCCGACCGCAAGCGGTACAGGCCAGCCAGTGGTCGGCCCTGATTAATAACTTGGGGAACTGTCAATACAGAGATAAAGGATGAACCATAATGGCAGGTAAAGAGAATAGGGTGGCACGGTTAGCAGAGGCGCTTGAAAATCTTACCGACACTAAGGAGAAGGTAACGGTCATCTGTGAGTTAGCCTGTATAGGTACAGAAGAGGCAACAGGTGCCCTTGCCCGTGCTCTGATAAAGGAAGAGGAAACTCTGGTTAGGGAGGCCCTAATAGGCGCTTTACTACTATGTGACACCGAAGCTGTAATCAAGGAGATGACGGAATTACTCAACAAGGAAGGAGACACCCGTGCCCGGGTAGCGGCTCTAGAGGTTCTGGTATATAAGTGTGCGGAGGAGAGGTGAACAATCATGCAAGCAGCGTCGGGCCGTATTACCAACCCCCGAGTGTGCGGCCCCTGCCGGACAGCCCCTCAAGGGAACAGAGGGAGTCTCTACGGAAGACGGGATAGCCAAGGCCGAGGGCCCGGGAGGCTGTAGCACCGTCTTTGGGCGGTGGCGAGAGCCCGGGGATAGGTTGCGGTGGTTCCCCTCAGAACCCCAGGCTTTAGCCAATGGACTGTTTTGGACTACATAAAAGTCAAAAATAAAGCCATATTACAAAAACGGCATTTGGGTGCAGTTTCCCAAACTGCCTTCCACCAGGCAGATGCATGAGATGATCATGGGAATTGACCATTTGCAACTCGGTTGTAACCGCTGACGCTTAAAATAAAATTAAAGAATTGATCTGGGCAATCGCATACGTTGACAACGGATTTCCGGACACTTATGCAGATATGGCCTCAGCAGCCATAATTTTGCTTGACAAGGGGGGAGGGGAATGAAGTTGGACGGCATTGAATCCAGAAAAATTAACACCAACCGCTTGCACATCTCTTACCTTACGGCGGGCAATCCGGAGAATCCACCGCTGTTTCTGATTCACGGTAACGTTTCCTCCAGTTTATTCTGGGACGAGACGATTAAAGCGCTATCGGGTGACTTCTGGGTGATCGCCCCGGATCTGCGCGGTTATGGGGATACAGAAGCGCTTCCCATCGATGCAACGCGGGGGCTGAGAGACTGGTCGGATGACCTGAAATCGTTGGTTGAGGCATTGGGAATTGACCGGAAAATCCATTTCATCGGCTGGTCGATGGGCGGAGGGATTGTGATGCAATATGCCATCGACTATGGTGAGGATGTTGTCTCCATTGTCATGATCAATCCGGTCTCACCCTTTGGTTTTGGCGGAACCAAAGATGAAAAGGGTACTCCCTGTTATGAGAACTTCGCAGGATCCGGCGGAGGTACGGCCAATCCCGAATTTGTCCAATTGCTGCAGAAGGGGGATCTTGGTGAAGCGCACGGCAGCAGCCCGCGGAATGTGATGAACCAGTTTTATTTCAAGCCCCCGTTCCGCGTCTCCAAAGAACGGGAAGATCGGTTTGTCCGAGCGATGTTGTCAACGAAAATCGGAGACGGCTTTTATCCTGGAACGTTTGAGAGCTGCAGTGAATGGCCGGGCGTTGCGCCGGGAAGAGAAGGCATCAATAACGCCATGTCGCCAAAATATATGAACCTCTCTTCCTTTGCCGATATTGGGCATCAAATACCGGTATTATGGATTCGGGGGTCAGACGATCGGATTGTTTCCGATCAATCGCTGTTTGACTTTGGTTTCTTGGGCAAATCCGGAGTTGTTCCCGGCTGGCCGGGTGAGGAGATTTATCCGCCACAGCCGATGGTCTCTCAGATGCGCTATGTGCTGGAGAAGTACAAGGCCAATGGAGGGACGTACGAGGAGTTTGTGATCGAGGATGCAGGTCACTCACCCCATATTGAGAAACCGGAGGAGTTTCAAGAGAAAGTGGTATCGTTCTTGAGAGAAAATTCCAGTCGGATGTCACAAAGTGAAGGGTAATGGAATTTCTTGCAATTCCCAATTTACCTCCTTAGACAAGACATAACGGAAGGGCCGGCGCCACAGTAGCGAGACGTAGGTTATATTGGTAGAATAGGGACCAATATAGAGATACAAGCTAAGGAGGCTGGAAGATGAGTTATAACAGAGCTATCTGCGCTGTGTTGTGGCCGATTTTTAGAAGGCCTAATATCTACCAGTAACCTTAGGCTGCCTTTACTAAACTACGTAGGTTTTCTCCTTTCTTTTCTCGTATCCTCCCTAGCGCCAGGCCAGCATCACCGCTAACGCTAGAGCGCATCTTAAACTCATCTTCTTTAATCCCCGAATAAAGTGTTGCTCAAGACCAAAACTGGCTCTAGTATATCGAGACTTCCCGGTTTGGCGGGGAGGCTTTTTTCTTTTCCAAATGAGCGTTAGGTGCCCCATTGGTGCCCAGGATCCAACTTGGCCACCTCTACCTCTTCAGGTTCAGAAAGACGTGGGTGTAAATAAGGGGTACATTAAAATTTTTTGCAATATAGGAAGGAAATTTGCGGAAAATTGTAGAATAAACCTTTCCCCACTTTTTGTTCCGTCTTGACAAAACCATTAATTGCTTATAAACTAGTATATAGTTAAATTATAATAAACGAATAGATCTAAGAGGAGATCTCTTCGATGAGCAAGCGGGCTAAATTACTGTTGATTGTCGCCGTGTTTTTAGCGGCCTATTTCCTGCCCTTCCAGCATCCCAGAATGCAGAGCGCCATCCTGGAAGCCTTCTACATGCTACAGGAATACGCGAGGGAACATGTGCTGTTCTGCTTGGTGCCAGCCCTCTTCATTGCCGGGGCCATGAGCAATTTCCTTTCCTCCCGGGCAGTTATGAAGTATCTGGGAGCGGAAAGTCCCAAAGTTACGGCCTATGGGGTAGGCGCCGTATCGGGAGCGATCCTTGCCGTCTGCTCCTGTACTGTCCTACCTTTGTTCATGGGCATATATAAGCGCGGCGCCGGGTTGGGGCCGGCCATAGCCTTCCTGTATTCCGGGCCGGCGATAAACATCCTGGCCATTATCCTCTCGGCCCGGGTGCTGGGCTGGCAGATCGGCCTGGCCAGGGCCCTGGGGGCTGTAGTGTTTTCGATAATAATCGGTCTCATCATGGCCCTGCTTTTCAGGGGCGAAGAAAAGGAGCGGCTCAAAGGGCTGCTCATGCCGGAAGGAGAAGAATCCCCCCGGACCCTCGGGCAGACGGTTCTTTATTTCCTGGTCCTGGTCCTGATCCTTGTCTTTGCCGCCTGGGGCAAACCGGCGGAAAAAGCGGGCTTCTGGTACGCGGTATACAGCATTAAATGGTATCTGGTTATCGGGCTTCTTATAGGCCTGGCTGTTATTTTGAAGGCCTGGTTCAAATGGGAAGAACTATCGGCCTGGGTGGACTCAACGTGGGATTTTAGCATTAAAATCCTGCCCCTCCTTTTCGGCGGCGTGCTGGTGGCCGGGTTCCTCATGGGTAGGCCCAATGTCGATACCGGCATCATCCCCGCCCAATATATCGCCATGGTGGTAGGGGGCAACAGCCTCCTGGCCAACTTTACCGCTTCTATTTTCGGTGCTTTTATGTACTTTGCCACCCTGACAGAAGTGCCGATAGTCCAGGGACTAATAGGGTCCGGAATGGGCCAGGGTCCGGCTTTGGCCCTCCTGCTGGCGGGCCCGGCCTTGAGCCTGCCCAACATGCTTGTTATCAACAGCGTGCTGGGGTTCAAGAAAACCTTTGCCTACGTCTCCCTGGTAGTCATCATGGTTACTTTGACGGGGATGGTATTTGGCTCCTTAGTGGGCTAAATTTAAAATAAAAAAGGAGATGAAGATCCATGGTAATCAAAGTTTTAGGTACAGGGTGCGCCCGGTGCAAGGCGCTGGAACAAAACGTGATGAACGCCCTGGCAGAAATAGGCGTGGCCGCTGATGTGGAAAAGGTGACGGACCTCAACAAAATCACCGATTATGGTATTATGATGACGCCGGGACTGGTAGTTAACGAAAAGGTTAAAGTGTTCGGCCGGGTGCCTGATAAAGAAGAGATCAAGAAGTGGATCCAGGAGGAAATAAGCTGATAAAATGGCTGGGCCACGGGATATATTTCCCGTGGCCTTGTGCTCATGTTGTAGTTGTTCAATGACAGGACGGACACTTGGGCTTCAATTGCAGCACCTGGATAACGGGGAGATGCCGCAGCAACTATCTTTTGCTTCCTGTGCAGGTGCACTGCCGTTTATGCCTCCTTCTCGCTTGCGTTTGGCCGCAAAGAATCGCTTGAGATTAGCAGGTAGTTCCGTCAATGTTTCTCTTTTTGCCGGAGCCTCCATACCGCCGCCGTAAACATGTTTCAGGATGGCCTCAATGATCATTCCTTTGGGTGCTTCGGTATATTCTTTACCCTGGTATACCCATACGCGGCAGTCTACATCCTCACCGCAGAGGTCACCGCAGGATTCGCAAAGGCTTTCCCTTACGTCCAGCTGGATGTCCCGCCCGTTGATGCGGATAGTGGGTGAACTGACAAATCCCAGGGCCAGGGCCTGTTCTTCCGTCTGGACGTGAATTTTCTTCAGGTTGACCTTGATGCCGGTAGCCTGTAAAACTCCGGCCACTTCGTTGAGGGCCTCTTCCAGGTTACGTCCTGTACCCCGGCACCTGGTGCAGGCATCCAGGTCCAGGTAGAGGAATTCGATGTCGAGGGTACGCTGGACATCCCGGGTCTCGGGCGATCTTCCTATTTCTTGCTCTTCAGTTTTTTCCGGACTGCCCGGTGACGGAACGCCGCAGCAGCTTCCACCTTCAGGGATCTCCTCAATTCGGATAGAGCAACAAGAGCTTCCTTGCCGGCCGAAGGCCATACCCAGCAATCCTTTCTTTTCCGCCATAATGTATAGCCTCCTAATGCATAATATTAATAATATTAATTAAAAGCATACCCGGCCAGGACGGTGATGGTATGGGATTATTGTTTCGGCGCGAATATAAAGGGGGATGCCTAACCGCCGCCACTGAGATGGCCAGGAGGTTGCCGGGTCCGGCTACGCGGGTCACCCACTCCGCCGGGACAAAGCCGTAGATAAAAGCGCCTATCGCCACACCGATAGGTTAACCCATCGATCTTATAGATGGATAATGCAATTAAAGATAGACATACTTATCCACATCCAAACATGTCGGGAGCTACAGTTAATTTATTACCTCTTCATTATTTTCCTGTACCTTTATCGCCTGTAAAATGTAGTTGGTAACCTCCCGCCAGGCATCAACGGCGACCCGGAAGGCTTTCTGCCCTTTTGGAGTAAGGGTATAGACCTTGCGTTCCCTGCCTCCGACTATCTCAATGGAAGAAGTTACATAGCCGCCTTCCTCGAACTCCCGGAGTACCGGGTAAATCGTCCCCTCGGTGGGCGTGCAGCAACCCCTGGTGACCTCGGCGACGGTGCGGGCTATTTCGTAGCCGTGCATGGGCTGGGTATAGAGGACGCGCAGGATAAAAAACCTCGACAGGCACATCTTAATGATGCCGTTCCAGTACTCGCGGTCGGTATAATCCATAATCACCTCTACCTTTAACCCCTATACATAGATGGGCAATGCTTACTGCCTGTATTATATGGTACCCGTTTGTTGATGTCAAGAGGGTCTAGCCTGACGTATCCCCACCTATGAAAAACCGCAACCCTGATTTTAGATGATTTAGGCTGCAGGAGAGGGTATTTCTGTC
>JAZHPA010000061.1:0-15118 GCA_051024685.1 Moorellaceae bacterium AZ2
CGAAAGGAGGATTCCCTTTTCCTTTCTCACCATCACTCCCATAATCATCAGAATTGTCAAACTGGGGATTCGCCAGGCCTCAATCCCCATCCTTCAATCCTCACCCGGCACGGAGGCCGGGTGCAACCACTACCAGATGGTTCACAGCCAGTGATTCTCTCGATGGTTTCAATCCTCACCCGGCACGGAGGCCGGGTGCAACGTTTCGCAACTTTCTAAGTTCGGCCGCCAGTTCCTCTGGTTTCAATCCTCACCCGGCACGGAGGCCGGGTGCAACGATTCTCGGTGTTTGCATATATCGCAATCTGCTATGTTTCAATCCTCACCCGGCACGGAGGCCGGGTGCAACGCTGAAAGGCTCCTAACTGCCTGGACGGTAGTCGGGTTTCAATCCTCACCCGGCACGGAGGCCGGGTGCAACGGTAGTGCTTACTGTAAGGTTCTACATTGCGGATAGTTTCAATCCTCACCCGGCACGGAGGCCGGGTGCAACTCCCGAAGGTATGGCTTTGGCCATACAGCGTAATTTTCTTGTTTCAATCCTCACCCGGCACGGAGGCCGGGTGCAACGTACGAGAGACCCGAAGATATTTCCGGGTGCGGATATGTTTCAATCCTCACCCGGCACGGAGGCCGGGTGCAACAGCGGAAAGTGCCCGTTTTGGTAGGCATGGCAGGGGTTTCAATCCTCACCCGGCACGGAGGCCGGGTGCAACGTGCTTATGCTAGTGCATAATGTAAGTGCAAGCACGTTTCAATCCTCACCCGGCACGGAGGCCGGGTGCAACGGGGCTTGACCTTGATGAAGTAGAGGGTGTAGTGTTTCAATCCTCACCCGGCACGGAGGCCGGGTGCAACGCCAGGATTCGAACCTGGTTTGCGCTTGCCTAATCCGTTTCAATCCTCACCCGGCACGGAGGCCGGGTGCAACAGGATAATCCGGCCATGTTGGGGCCGAGAAGGGATAGAGTTTCAATCCTCACCCGGCACGGAGGCCGGGTGCAACAAGCGGTTCCGCATGGAACATCTGTCTTCGGACCGCATAGTTTCAATCCTCACCCGGCACGGAGGCCGGGTGCAACTACGCATCGGCAGCCAAACGTTCTGCGCCTGCACCAGTTTCAATCCTCACCCGGCACGGAGGCCGGGTGCAACGCAAGATACTATGGAGACGGCCGGCTGGGTAGTAGCAGTTTCAATCCTCACCCGGCACGGAGGCCGGGTGCAACTGATCCCCGCGAACAATTTGTGCTTTATTTGTTGAAGTTTCAATCCTCACCCGGCACGGAGGCCGGGTGCAACGTACTCCGGTGAGCTGTTGCACTTCGAGGGGGACGTTTCAATCCTCACCCGGCACGGAGGCCGGGTGTAACAGTATCAGCACCCAATGCGTGTCCTTTCTGTATGCAGTTTCAATCCTCACCCGGCACGGAGGCCGGGTGCAACGGGGGCAATAAGAGACACCTATCTTCGGTGTAAGGTTTCAATCCTCACCCGGCACGGAGGCCGGGTGCAACTTTGCCATTCGGTCGGTAGCAGCATTACAGTGGATAGTTTCAATCCTCACCCGGCACGGAGGCCGGGTGCAACGTTGGCAGACTACATTCTTTTGCGGGAGATGGAGAGTTTCAATCCTCACCCGGCACGGAGGCCGGGTGCAACCCTTCGCTTATTCGGCCATGCGGCAGGGCTTATTGGTTTCAATCCTCACCCGGCACGGAGGCCGGGTGCAACACCATCTTCCCCGTAAGCTCCTGTATCTCGCGCTTGTTTCAATCCTCACCCGGCACGGAGGCCGGGTGCAACGGTTTGGTCTGGGGCATTATACACGCGGTAACCCTGTTTCAATCCTCACCCGGCACGGAGGCCGGGTGCAACGCACATGGCCCGCAGGCTCAATTGGGCGCCGGAAGTTTCAATCCTCACCCGGCACGGAGGCCGGGTGCAACATGCTGTCCTCGGTCAATTACCAAGGCCGGACGAGGTTTCAATCCTCACCCGGCACGGAGGCCGGGTGCAACCCTCACGGAGGTGGCGGCTAGTGCTACTGCGGATGTTTCAATCCTCACCCGGCACGGAGGCCGGGTGCAACAAACCTCGAGGATGCCGTCCAGGCCGCCGTAGAAGTGTTTCAATCCTCACCCGGCACGGAGGCCGGGTGCAACGTTGCTTTTCCCACTTCATCCACCACTTCTCGAAGTTTCAATCCTCACCCGGCACGGAGGCCGGGTGCAACGGTTGTATCGTTTGCCGGAAAAGAAATACGGGTAGAAGTTTCAATCCTCACCCGGCACGGAGGCCGGGTGCAACGCTTTATTGCCCAGCCCGGCGATAAAGTGGAATTCTCAGTTTCAATCCTCACCCGGCACGGAGGCCGGGTGCAACACTTCCTCTATCCACCCGAGTTCCACAAGCTCCCTGTTTCAATCCTCACCCGGCACGGAGGCCGGGTGCAACGTGGGTGGGACAATTGTTAATTTCCCGTTCTGTAATATGTTTCAATCCTCACCCGGCACGGAGGCCGGGTGCAACGCGGTGATGCCAAGCCCGAGGGCTATGTCGGCATTGATAAAGTTTCAATCCTCACCCGGCACGGAGGCCGGGTGCAACTAGCTGCTGCAGGGGAGCCGGTCATTGGCGTGCTTCAGTTTCAATCCTCACCCGGCACGGAGGCCGGGTGCAACGCTTTATTGCCGATAAGGTGTTTCCTAATGTGCCAGTACAGTTTCAATCCTCACCCGGCACGGAGGCCGGGTGCAACCGCTTGCGTCGGAAGCCCTTTATTGGTGTGGTGTCTGCGGGTACTTTGCGCGAACCCGGTGACCCCGGGTATTTTTGACCGCGCGAAATCCCCTCTGGTTACCTGGAGTACCATGAAAATCCTCAACCGCGAACCATCCGGGGTTGCAGACCTCACTAGAGGTTCGCGAACATGCACCAACCTGTTCATAAAATCAACGGACCCTCGAAGTCCACGTATCGGTCCCGGCCGTAAACCTTCAGGGAGCCTTCCCTGCCACCATGCAGTATATAGATGCGAAGGCTGTCTTGTTTTTCATTCATTACCTTCCGGAGCTTATAAACGAGCTCCTCAAGCTGCGCCGGCGTTACGCGGCATTCAAAGAGGGAGTACTGGACCCGCTGGCCGAAATTCTTACATATAGTGGCCACCTTGCGCAGGCGGGCCTGGCCTTCCTTGGTTTCCATATTTACATCGTAGGCAACTACTATGTCTATCCGCTTCATCGGGCAACGAACGGCGCGTATTCGGCCGCATCCCCGCGAAGATGGCGCGCCAAAAGGCGCGCTTGAATGTGAGGGAGGAGTCCTACGGGGACTCTTTGTCCCAGCAGAGGATGGGTTAGTTCCTCCTGCTTTCGCTTCTGGTAGGCTTCGAGAAAGACCTGGCGGGCCTGCTCGGTAAGGTAGACGGCCCCTCCAGGTCGCTCCACGAAATCCTTTGGTGTTATCTGGCGGCGATTTAACAGGGTCAGTACCAGCCGGTCCGCGAAAAATGGCCGGAATTCTTCCATCAGGTCCAGGGCCAGAGCGGGACGCCCGGGACGCAGGGCGTGAAGGTATCCGATTTGAGGATCAAGCCCTACACTTTCACATGCCGATATGCATTCGTTTACTAGCAACGTATAGGCAAAGGACAAAAGGGCGTTGACCGGGTCCCGGGGCGGCCGCTTGGTGCGCACTTCAAACCGCAGGGAGGGCTCTTGAACCAGGATGAGGGCGCTTAGGGCCGAAAAATATACTACCGCAGCCCGACCCTCGATACCTCGTATCTCATCGAGGTCTCCAGACTTGTTTACTTCCCTCAGGGCTGTTTCGAGTTCTTGTGCGGACGGTTCAAGCTGGTCGGCCAGGTCAGGGTTATCGCGTATTCCCCGCAGCACCACATGACGGGCATTTCTGATTTTACCAGCTACAAACCGGCGCGCCAAGGCTGTACGCCACTCCCCATCTCGGTAGGCCTCATGCTGAGCCCGACGCAAAAGGACGTTGCCGGATACTGGCCCGGCGAGACGGGCCTGGAACTGGCCATGCTGGTCAAACCATACAATGCTCCGGCCGTCTTCGGCGAAGCGGTGAATTAGGAAAGGGCTGAGAAATACATTACCAAAAATGACTAGACCGCCTAGGTGGTGCAACGGTAGCTGTAAGCGGGGAACCCGGTCAATCTCCACCTTGAGGGTGTCGTGATCCAGGTGAAGGTAGGCGCCCTGGGTCTGAACATAGAGGGTATTCAGAAGTTGATATATCACTTCCACTCACGCTCCAACCAGGCGGGGAGATTTTGCAGGGCATGCGGCATACACGCATCCACCAGGGAACAGTCCCGGCAGCGGGCATCCGCCATCGGCGGAGGTAGGGAAGCCTCCTGTAACAGCCGCCGCACCTTCATGACCACCTCTTCTACTTGGGAGCGGAGTTCGGCGGTGAAACGAACTTCCCGCCTGCGGCGCGAACCATGGTGGTACAGGGCTCCCCGTGTAACGGGCCGTCCCATCATTTCCTCAAGGCACAAAGCTTGGGCGCAGAGCTGCACCTCGTCAGCCCGCCGGGCCCGCCGGGGACCGGCCTTGTACTCTACCGGGTAGGGAGTTCCATCCGGGAGGAATTCGACTACGTCCGCTCTGCCGATTAATCCCAGGCGCTCTGACCAGAGGGGGACGGCCCGCTCGATACGAACGCCCTCTTCGACGCATTCGTCGGGGATATCCACATTTTCGTGCACCCGGCGCCCCCTTAGGGTAAAAAGGTTTTCCTCCCACACCTGCTCTAAATGGATCAATGCGCATTGGCGGGGGCAAAAGACATAATGCTGCAAAGCACTTACGGGGATGTACTCGGTGTCTTCCCAACCCATTTATTTACACCAGCCTGATAAGGGTAACCCCCGCAAACCCCAGATTTTCAAGGGTTCCTTCAGGCGGGGATTCGACCACGTAGTCTCCGAAGGAACGGGGGGTTTCTACGCCTTCCCTCCGCTGTACTTTGATGAGCTCAAATAGCCTGTGGGCCGGGGCGTTGCCTTTCTTGTCTTCGTGACGGAAAATAAAAATTCCTCGCACGTGCATTTCACCTCTAGAGGCCGAACGGTCCAGCTCGAAAAGGTTACAAAGGGCTTCCCAGAAGATTTCAAGGTCTCCTTGGGATATGCCAGTTCCTTCGGCTAGGAAGGGGTTATAAAAACCGTGGCTTCGGTACAGACCGTAAGGAATAATAGGCTTCCTACCCATCTCGGTTTCTCCGGTTTCCATACGTTGTTCGGTGGTCCTGGCCTTACGGGTGATAGAGATATCTAAGGGAAGCACGGGATCAATCGAACGGGCAAAGGTCAACTGCACCGGACCACGTACTTGCCCGGCGTTTAGATCGCCGGTAGATAGAACCGCGCCAAACATGCGAATGTCGTAATATTGTTTACACAACTCATGACGCACTTCTTCGTTGGGCACCCGGCTTTCGGTAATACCCCTTGCTTCACCGGCCTGTCTGATCAAGGTGTTTAGCGCCACCCTGCTCTGAATGAATATAGGAATATTCTTCGTAACCTGTAGGTAATCTCTTACTTTTCGTTTTAAAGAAACATCACTGGCCAGCCCATGCATAGTTTCCGGGTCTACTCGCGGCAGGTTGCCTGCATCGGGGTCACCATTGGGGTTGCCGTCCCGAACATCAAAAAGGAAAGCAAAGTCGTACCGTTTCTGGGGATCGGAGACGAGTGAAAGCCTGTTGTTAATATTCATTTCAAGTTTCCTCCTTCCTCACCAGATGTACCTGTTTTACTCTTACCTCGCCCGCCGCGGAAATAGGCCCGCTGGTGGTAAAAACCGAGGGCAAACTCCGCCTGCTGGGGTAAATTTAAAGTTCGGGGAAACCCTCCGGCCTCGTCGAGGCGGGAAAGGATTTCTTCTACCAGGATGTTTATTTCCCGCCCTACCTCGGGCAGGTGGGCAGTGGTGCTAAGGCGTAAGAGATTACCAAACACCGAGGCCGGTGCGGTGGAGGCCGCCCCGTAGAAGCGGTCTACCAGGGTGGTGTTCAGTTTGAAATTGGCCGCCCGTTGTTGGGCTTCTTCCAGTACGGCCAGCAACCGCCCGCAAAGGTAGGGCGGGGAGCTGTGGCCAAAATCCAGTTTTTCCATATTTACAGCCTCCTCCTTTCCATAAAAGAGCACCAACTTTAATAGGGCGGTGAGAGCGTGAATGTGTTCAAGCCGTTCGCGCTCCTCATCCGTTCGATCCCTCCTTCCTTTGGTCCAAAGAAGCCTCAGACGCGGTACTGGTCGCATCAAAAGTTCGGCCGAAGGCCTGTACCCCAGGTAGGCGGCCCGAAGCAAACCCCTGGTTAAATTTGGGTCAGGCGAACGCAAGGCCTCCGTCATGGCGGTAATGGAGACGGGCCGAGGTTCGTCGGCCCAGGGGGAAATTAAGGTAAGGGCCTGTAGGAAACGGTGGAGGTTCTCCTTTAAAGTCTCAAGGGAAACGCTAAACCATTCCCGGAGGGCAACGCGTCCCACGTTGGGCGAGAGCACTCCCAGGTAAAAGGAATAGGCATTCAGTCTCAGGCCGGCGGTGGCGGGAGCCCAGGGCAGCTCAAGCAGGCGACCTACCTGGACCAGGTCAGGAGGAGGAGACGCGGCTCTTTTCTGAGTCCTTTCCTCGGCCATGGGGGTCGCTAGTACGGCCAGGAGGTCGTCAAGGTCCAGGGGCTGGTTTCCTAGTTGCAGTAAAGTAGGGGCCTTAAGCCAAAAGACGGCCACCTGGTTGGCCAAGCTGTCGGCCTTGTTTTTGTCCCGGAACAAGTCTCTCCGGTGCTGGGGGCTATTGGATAGATAATTGAAAGCCCTCGAGGCAGTGTCGCCGCATGTAAAACAGAGCCCCAAATGGATTCGCTTAAAAGCCTCCCTTCCGGCCAAGTAGGAAACGAACGCATCCGCGTTGAAGGAATGAAGGGGGGCGGTACTAAGGAGCTTTATTTTTAAGGGTATCTTTTCGAGCAGCGGTCCTAAGGTCCCGCAAACAGAACATTCTCCGTTTACTGGCCGTCCTTGGCTGTCCAGTTGCGCACTCCGTGCTCGAGCTTCGGCCACCCAAAAGGCCTTGGCCTCGGGATGTTCGAACAGGTGATGTCCGGCAAGGGGGCCCTCTTCCGGCACAAAGGATATCCAGTCTTTGGATTGGACTTTTTCAAAGCGCGGATCGTTTTCTACCAAACCCTTTTCCAGAACCTCCGCCACCCAGCCTGCTGCCTGCCGGAGCGCCGCATCGCTCACCAATGGTGAAGCTAAAAACTTCTTAAGCAATGTTTGAAATGCCTGGTGTTTTTCACCGGCTCGTTTATCTGAACCCTTTTTTTGTTTAGATGTTCCCAGGGCATAACCGGCCTCGTCAACCAAAGGATGTGCTCTTATAGCAGAAGTCCTTCCATCAAAGGGACGTGGCAGGTACAATTCAACCTCTTCCAACCAGACCTTTAGCGGCGGGCCGGGCCAGATATGAACTATCCAACGTATCGGCTCTGTATAATTGTAAAAGCCCACCGGCGGCAGTTTGCCTTGAGCTTCTAGTTCACGTCCCAGTTCTACTAATTCTTTAAACATATTCCTCGCCCTCCAGACGATGAAGCTCCCGGTATTTCTCCACGGGGACTTTAAGCCACCCCGCCTCTAGGCGGGCCGGGAAAAATAACGCCCGGTGATAGCCAAAAGTCCGGCGTGGGCCCTTGGGGCTGTGGCGGACAAATTCCATCTCAGGTCGCAAGGGGTCTTCCACGAAGGTAATGTCCAAGAGCATATTACCCAGCTCCATGTCTAAGGGCTGCGGCCGGTCGTTTTCACTTGCCGGCGCAAAATGGGCTGCAAACTCCCTGGTTCCCAGGTAGGGCCGGTGATAGCACTGCCCCCTTTCTACGCGGCGGTTGAACTGGTCGCGGTACTTGTAGATGGGGTCCGTGGCCCACGGCTGCAGAACCATCTCGGCCCGTATCAGGTAAGCCACGTCTTTTAGAATTAAGCTTGAGCGCTGCATCCGCTGGTCTTCAACAAAAACAGGCCGGTTTCCCTGCCGCTCGGAGAGTTCGTTACGCAAGATCACGGTCTGGGTGCCCATCTTCAGTACGCCGATGGCCCGCACTCGGTAACGGAACTCGGGTTTCCAAAAAATTGCTTCCAGCACTCCCCGCGCAGCCGCAGGTGTCATAACCGGATAGCTGACTCTCTCCACTTTGAATTCCGGCCGGGTAAAACAGGCATATTCCCCCCACACCTTAACCGTAACCAATCCGCTCTGCTCCATCCTGATCCCTCCTCGCCGGTCTAAAACTTTACCCAAGTAACAGAGGCTGGGTGCAACGGGCCGCACATGACTTGATAACCTTGATATGGCAGGGCTTTCCCTAGATAATCAGGTCGCTGGGGTCGTATACGGGTCCTACCAGCCCTAAGCGTTCATCATATCGTCCGGTCCAGCGGCACAAGTTTTCTCCCAGGGGCTCAAGAAGTCCCTCTCCCTTAAACTTGGCCGCCTCGTATTGGAAGATACTGACCAAGTAAGGCTGCAATCGTCGCCACGCGGCACGGCCGGGCCGTCTTAGCCACTCCATGAGCCATTTTTCTGCCTCGCCATAGGGTACTACCACCGATACCGTTTCTCCCTCGATCAGCCGGTAACGACGGGCCACCTCCGGGTAGTCCAAGGCGCGGCGGTATTCCTGAATTCCCTTCTTGTCCAGGTCTACGTCCTGAAACAGCCTCCGGAAATATTGCCGGTAAAGGTCCGGGTCGTGAAGGCTTTCGGCCGGGTGTTCCCTTAAAAGGAGGCGGGCTTTTTCCAGACCGGCTTTATAGGCTCCCCGAGGAGCTCTGCCCCCGGCGGGCTCAAACACTATGGTGAGTCCCGCCGCGAGCCGCCCCTCGCGGTTGCACCTGCCGGCCGCCTGGACCACTCGATCCAGGGGGCCTACCGCCCGGTAGACCACCGGGAAATCCAAGTCCACTCCGGCCTCCACCACTTGAGTACTGATCAAGCGAACCGGCTTTCCCTCCTGCAGTCGCTGCGACACCTCGGCCAGTATCTTTCTCCTGTGGGCTCCGCAGAGGAGGGTGGAGAGGTGGAACACGTCGGGCAGGTCGTCCAGGGTTTTAAGGAGATCGAGCGCGTCCAGGCGGGAATTAAGAACCACCAGTACTTGCCGCAGATCCTGGATCTCCCTGGCCAGGTCTTCCCAGGGGAGGGGTTCCTTCCGCAGCTCGTAGTTTACCCTCTTTAACTGCTGAAAGTGGTCATGGTATTGGGGCACGATCTCACGCACTTCCATACCGAAAAACTCCCGCAGGTAGGGGGTTTCGTCGAAAGCCGGCTGGGTAGCGGTAGACAGCACCAGGGTTACTCCGTAATCCTCGACCAGGGCCTTTAATACGTCTAAGGTAGGTCGGAGGATTTCCGGGGGGAGAGCCTGCACTTCGTCCAAGAGGATGACGCTTTGGGCCAAGTTGTGCAGCTTGCGCGCCCGCGTCGGGCTGTCGGTAAAAAGGCTTTCGAAAAGTTGCACCGTGGTGGTGACAATTAACGGCGCGTCCCAGTTTTCAGCTGCCAGGCGCAGGCGCATGGCCGTGGGGTCTTGTTCCTCATTTTCGGGCGGGGCTACTTGGCTGTGGTGTTCTAAGACGGCTTCATCCCCCAATATTTTCCGGTACACGTCGGCCGTTTGCTCAATGATGCTCGTATAAGGGATGGCCACAATGACCCGGCGCTTCCCGTGAACCACTGCGTGTTTTAAAGCGAAGGCCAGGCCGCTCCTGGTCTTTCCCCCGCCGGTGGGTACCGTGAGGCGCCAGACGCCGGGTGCTCCCTCGGCAGCACGCAGGCAGGCCTCATATACTTCTATGCGTACACGGTCGGTCAGGGTCTTAGCTTCCCGGGCGGCAAGAAAAGCTTCCTGCTCTTTGACGAACCTGGACCAGAGCTGGTTAAGGTCCGGCCATCCTTTTCTTTTTGCAGCCGGATTCGGCGCAAAATGCTCTTCCGTGTCGAGGTAGTCGGCGTCCACCAGGGCGGAAAAGAGGAGGCGTATGAATAATTCGCGACGGGTGCCTTCGGTAGATGGCGGGGGTAAGGGCGGGGGTTTGGAAAGGGAAGCAAGAGCTTTCTTCATGGTGGCCATAGCGCTGCCGTTTTTCTGCAGAAACTCCTCGGCATCCTGGCCCAGGCGGCCGGCTGCAGGAAGTCCGGCATGGTGGCCGTATACAGGTATGGCTACATCCTTCCATAATTCTGGATTTTGGGCGACTTTAAAGAGGAGCTGGTACAACATGGCTGCCCCCCATATGGCATGGGGTACTTGCGGGTGAGTTTTCCCTTTATGCCGGGCCTGCAAGTATTCTTGGAAAGCGGGATTAAACTTTCCCAGGTCGTGGAAGAGGCCAGCCCACGCAGCATGAGCTTCACCTCCGAAAGGCCTGGCGAAGGCTGCCGCCAGTTCGGCGACTTTCGTGAGGTGGGAAGCCAGATGGTGCCATTGGCCCTGCTGGTTGGGTGTGTGGGCGTAACACTGGGGATTAACGGGCATGCCTATCTCCTCCTATGACCATAGATTCTACATATTTCCGTTTTTTCCTACTCGCGGCATCACATTCTCCTCACACCAACTGGGGGACCAAAGGAAGCAGTCAAGCATATGGATAAAGTAATAAGGCCTTTTTAAGGAGTGTTCTGGCGTGGAACAGGTAAAGAAGGTTTTAGGCCGCTATGGGAGTGAACTATTGGAGCTTCCCCGGGTGGTGGGGGTAGGAATGGGATACAAAGCAGTGCGGGGAGAGGTGACCAAGAAGCCGGCCCTGGTGGTGCTGGTCAGCGAAAAATTGCCCGTTACCCAGCTTAAGAAGGATGAGAGGATTCCCCGGACATTGGGAAAGGCGGAAACGGATGTTCTGGAAGTAGGGGAACTCAGGCTGTTGACCAGCCGTACGGAGTATAAGCGGCCCGCCCAGCCCGGAATGAGCATCGGTCATTTCAAGATTACCGCCGGGACTTTTGGGGCGGTGGTAAAGGACCGTCAGACCAAGGAGCCCCTTATTCTTTCCAACAACCATGTACTGGCCAATATCAGCAACGGTCACGACGGTCGGGCTTCTCCGGGCGATCCCATCCTCCAGCCGGGGCCTTACGACGGCGGGAACAAAGAGCAGGTAATTGGGTACTTGGAGCGTTTTGTCCCCCTGTATCCGGAGGTCGAAGAGGTGACCTGTAGCAAGGCCTTACAGGCTGAGCGCCTGGTAAATAGTCTGCTCCGCTTGGTTCGACCCGATTACCGGTTCCAGTTGCAGAAGCTGGCCCAAACCTCTAATGTAGTTGATGCCGCTGTGGCCAGGCCCGTGGGTCCCCAGGCGGTGGCTGAGGATATTCTGGACTTGGGTAAGGTCAGGGGCGTGCGAGAACCCCAGATAGGAATGGAAGTGGTGAAGAGCGGGCGTTCCAGCGGAATTACCCGTTCAAGGATCAAAGTTCTCCAGGCTACGGTGAAGGTTATCTTGGAGGAAGGGCTTAAAGGGGTGTTTGTAGATCAGTTCATCACCGGCCCCATGGCTCAACCGGGGGACAGCGGTTCCCTGATCCTGGATCAAGAGAATTATGCAGTCGGCCTGCTCTTTGCCGGTTCGGACAAGAGCACGGTGGGCAACCGGATTACCAATGTACTGGACCGACTGCAGGTGGAATTTTGATTACATGGTTAGCTGGCCGCCGGGCAGGTCAACGATCTTCATGACCTTTTCTTCTTCGCCGGTCAAGGCATTAAAATACAGGAGGTAGCGTTCGTTGTCCAGGGAAGTCGTTACTTCATAAGTCAGGAGTTCCCGTCCACCTGCCGTGGGTATGAGGGCGAGCCTTATACCCTGTACCTTGAGATGGGGCTGTATTTTCGCCTTAATGTCCTCTACGCTGACCGCAGGTTCCGGCAGGTTGCGCTGGTGATGGGCCATATAATAGGGGGTGGCGTCGAAGCCTATGATTTCCCCGTTGTCCAGGGCGACCTTCACCTTAATTTGGTCCGGGTAGAGGATGACCCCCTTTTCTTGGACGGCAAAGGTTATAAGCTGGCTGTTGCCCTGCCGCAGGGTGTAGGTGGGTACCACATAGGGAAAACCGTGGGCTTTCAGGAAGCTCACGGCGCGTTCGGCGGCCGCCTGGGCGTCAAGAGTGGCGTCCTTGACAGGCCGGGGATTGAGGAAGGAGATGATATGTCCTCCCTGCTGGCTCACGTCTACCCGCCCCACGACGCCCGGTCTCCTATCGTCGGCCAAAGAGATGCCGAAGGAGGGTATGCGCCCGTTAACCGGGCTGACACCCGCCACTCTGTAGGAGGTCCCGCTGGCGACATTGGCAAAGGCCAGGGCATTTTTTTCCGCCTGGGGCTGGTCGACGGCAGTCCCTGTCAAACCCAGGGGCTTGGCCTTTTCCAGGTGGTCGGAAAAAGGACCGTCGTAGTTCAGGCTGGGCAGAGTTTGCATATGGCGGTCCGTGTTGATGAATCCTTCTAGGCCTTCAGGAGTTGCTTGAGCAGGCACAGCTTCACGCAGGGCCATAGTCCGGGGAAGGGGGGGCATATGAACGGAGTAAAAGCTGCTCCACCGTAAAGCCTTACTTGCCACCCGGCTTTCGGTATTGTGCAGGTCGGCGGCCAGGCGGCCCATTTCTTGTCGCAGGCGGTTCAAGGTTTGAATCTCTTCGGTTGAGAGGGGCTGGCCGCGAGCTACCTTCTGGGCCAGGTAGTTACAATAATCTGCAGCTTGAGAGAGGAACTTGCGGGTAGCGGTCAAATTTATTCCCGGAGTGGGTAACTGGGTCAAAGCAGCCTGGGCAAAAGAAGCCTGGTTCCAGGCCTGGGTGAGGAGAGCTGCCTGCTGGGCGGGTGTACTGCAGACCAGGGATTTGCCCATGCTTACTTCGGCTTGTTCTACCTGGCTCAAGAGGTTATAAAAATCTCGCTGGCCGCCGGCTTCTACCGCATTGGCCAGGGCCAGGCGGTTGGCCCTCTCCCAGAGCCCCCAGCCTAGAGCCGCCAGGAGCAGGAGGGACAAGGCAAAGGTACTCCATCTGCGCTTCACGATAATTAGGACCTCCTTTAAGTCTAGTCATTTTTCCTGCGAGGTCATCAGGCAGGACGGAGCCGCGGGGACTGCCGACCAGATTTAGAGAGCAAAGACATGACGGCCGATCTGGGTAACTATGGTGCGGGTCCAGATCCAGGGACTGACCGGCTTGGCCGGATTCCAGAAGAAGAGGGCGCCGTAAGTAGGATCCCAGCCGTTTAGGGCGTCGATGGCCGCACTGGTGGCGGTCGTCAGCTCGGTTGCCTGCCAGATCATGCCGTTTTGTACGCTCTCAAAGGCCCAGGGCTCATAAATAACCCCGCTGATGGTGCTGGGGAACAGGGGAGAGCGCACCCGGTTGAGGACTACGGCCCCTACCGCCACCTGCCCTTCGTATGGTTCGCCGGTGGCCTCGGCGGCAATGAGCCGGGCCAGGAGGTTTATTTCGTCGCTGGTTCCTACCGGTACACCGGCCTGGGTGGGCAGCGACCGCTCGAAGGGGAGATACTGCCGGGCCCAGAGGGCTCCTCCAAGGAGCAAGAGGGCCACTAAAACAGGCCAAATGTAGCTCAAAGGTTTTCGTATTTCACCGAACATTCTCTTGGTCCCTCCACCTTGGCAAGAAGTCTTCACCCTATATTTTGGCTAGGAACAGTGGAAACTATCCCCCTGAGACGCAAAAAAACCGGGCGCTCAGCGGTGGCGCCCGGACGTCGGCAGACTGGACTTTTCTTCGGGAGGTTTAGTCTCCGTAGTTTCCTTTTCCTTCGGCTTGCCCTCCTTCATGCTTATCAGCAGGTTAAGGAGAGTGTTGACCAGGGCCGCGTTCTTACCCGGGCCGCCGGCTCCGGCCATGGCCGCCAGGGATGCGGCCAGCTCGGCCGGGTTGGGGCCGCCGTGAGGGCTGTCTGGGGCCTGTAGCACGGCGTTCAAGGCCTCCTGCAGGGCGGCGCGCCCTTTGCTCTGGGCGGCTGAGGCGCTTCCTTGCACGAGGTTAAGAATACCCATAAGGTCTATCAAACCTAAAATAGCCACCAGCTCATTGGTGCTCATGTTCTGCAGGTGGTGGGGCTTCAGCCAGGATAGTACCTGAATTAAAGTTAAATCGGTGCCTTCCACAACTCTACCTCCTCACTTGCCTTTTAACCCTACATCAAAGTATATGCTGGGATCGTGGAACTGACGCCAGGCACCAATCCATCCCAGCACACATATTGTGAACCAAACAGAGTTTGGGGCAAGGAGGTAGAAGCATGGCCGAAGAACTGGTAAATTCCAATTTTCTAGCCCTGATCCGCAGTTTAAAGCCCTACTTGGGGCCCCGCGGGTTACAATGTACGGAGCTGGCCGAAACCATATTAGAACTTTTGGATACCGAACAAGCCCAGAAGGCCCAGAGCGCCTTTTTGGCTTTAAGGGAGGAAAAACCGCAGTTTTCGGCCCTTAAACTGCTCCAAGGAACAGGTAATGACCCCGGACGCGGGCCTTGTCAAGGGAAGGACCCCTTCATCTTATTCCTGATTCTAATCCTTTTGCTATTGTCCACAGGCACTATTTACAAGAAATAAGGGCCGTAAAACGGCCCTTATTTCCTAACTCGCTGCCTTTACATCGCCCTTGTTTTCGCTTTCGGACTTCGCCTTTTCTTTATAGTCCTTGCTCCGGTAATCAGTCGTGTGGAAACCGGAGCCCTTATAAATCACGCTGATGTTGCCGCTGATCACCCGATGGACGGGACTGCCGCAGGTTGGACAGGCCTCTAAGGGAGGAGCCGTAATCCGCTGTTCGGTTTCAAAGGTACCGCATTGAGGGCATTTATAGACGTATATGGGCATGGACCTCACCTCCGAGTAGTACCTAAGCTGTTATTCCCCGTCTAGGGTTTCCCAAGAAAATTTATACGCCAGGGCCCTTTTCTTTGTCAAGCTTTGCTTCTTCCGAGGCATCTGCGTTGTGGCCGATTTTTTAGAAGGCCTTGACATAATCTTACAGAAGCAACCCTATAATTAATAGGGT
>JAZHPA010000062.1:0-14922 GCA_051024685.1 Moorellaceae bacterium AZ2
AGCCTGCCGGAGCCTTGAGCCAAGCGCTAGTTTGGTCCGCGAGGGTTTTTGGAGCGAGCGAAAGCCAAGCAGGCCCGAGCTCGAAAGTGGGGATACGCCAGATTTGGCCCGGGAATTTTTCTCGCGGCAAAGGAGGTTTTGCTGCCAGCCGAACCGAATTATAATAACATGGAAGTGCAGATCAGCCAAATACAGCAGTTAAAAGGAGGCCCTCCCGGCCGTGAAGATTGCAGTTCTCATGGGCGGCCCTTCCAGCGAAAGAGAAATATCCCTGAAGAGCGGAGAAGCCGTTTACCAGGCCCTTTTGAGCAAGGGGCATGAAGCTTATAAACTGGACTTAGCCCCTACCACCGCTTCCGAGCTTCTGGCTTCCAGGCCGGATTTAGTTTTTATTGCTCTCCACGGCAAGCCCGGTGAGGACGGGTCGGTGCAGGGCATGCTGGAGGTACTGGGCATCCCTTACACCGGCAGCGGGGTGCTGGCCAGCGCCCTTACCATAGATAAAATTATCACCAAACGCTTGTTGCAACAGGCCAACATCCCCACCGCCCCTTTTTTGGTCTTTACCGCCAAGGAATGCCGGCGAGGGGCCTTATCCGCTACCCTGGACCAGATTCACCGGAAACTGGGATTGCCGGTGGTCGTTAAAGCGCCCACCCAGGGATCTACCATCGGCACTTATATCGTGCGCTCCCCCGAGGAAATGGAAACGGCCCTGGCCGGGGCCCTGCAGTATGATGATCGGGTTCTGGTGGAGAAGTTCCTGCCCGGCCCGGAAGTGACGGCGGCAGTTCTGGGCAACGAGGTGCCCCAGGTGTTGCCCCTCATTGAAATCGTATCCCATACCGGCTTCTACGATTACAGGGCCAAATATACGCCCGGATTGAGCGACCACCTCATCCCGCCGCGGCTACCCCAGGAGGTACAGGAAGAAACTATCCGGCTGGCCGCCGAGACGTATAAACTACTGGGCTGCCGCGGTTTTGCCCGGGTAGATTTTATTGTGGCCGGAGGGCGCCACCCGCATGTGCTGGAGGTTAACAGCGTACCGGGGTTGACGGCCACCAGCCTGGTACCGGACGCGGCCAGGGCTGCCGGCTATTCCTTCCCCGACTTGATCCAAAAAATCGTGGACCTGGCCCTGGAAAAGCCGATTTAAGGCTTAATTTTGCTCCCAGGGACAAATGCTAATATAGACCTGCTTTATTTGCGCATTTTCAAGGTTGAGGACTGAGGAAAGCAATGAAAAACAGAGAACAGCTTCTGCGCCTGCTGAACGTTCTGGACGGTAAAGGCTACAAGGCATATAAAGATCTCTACGGCGGTTATGCCCTGGGTGATTTTACCCTCTATTTTGATCACATCCAGGGGGACCCCTTCGCCAGCCCCTCGCGCATTCGGGTGCGGGTGGAGCAGGATAAGGCTGCCTGGCCGCCGGAACTCTGGGCCTTTAAAATCCGCCGGGTGGCCCTGGAAGATTTCCTGGCCCGGCGGGTGGCCAGGGCCATTGCCGCCCTGGGGCCCCGGCGGCGGGGAACAGGGAAGAGCGGCTTAATCAGCATTGATAGCGGAGGGCAGGAGATCCTGCCGCGCACGGCCATGGTGATCACCCCCCACTACATTGAGGCCCGGCTGTCCGTAGGGCTGCCGGCCCGGGGACGTACCATCACGGGGCGGGAGGCCGCGGACATGCTGCTGGGCGACCTACCCCGGGTCGTGGAGGCCAGCCTCTTTTGTCGCGGCCCCCAGGATGTCCAGGCCGCCAGTCATCATGTGGCGGTGGCCGAAGATCAGGAGGCTTTAAGGGAACAGCTGGCGCCGGCCGGGCTGGTGGCCTTTGTGGGCAATGGAGCCATTCTGCCCCGGCGCAGCGGTGTGAGTCAATTACCCCTTCCCGCCTCGCAAGCTGTACCCTTTGTTGCTCCGCCATCCCTGGAAGTGGAGCTGGAAGCGCCCCATGCCGGCAGGGTAAGGGGCATGGGTATCCCGAAAGGAATAACCCTCATTGTGGGCGGCGGTTTTCACGGCAAGTCCACTCTTCTGCGGGCCCTTGAGCGCGGGGTATACAATCACATCCCCGGTGACGGCCGGGAAATGGTGGTTACGGTGGCGGACGCAGTCAAGATTCGGGCGGAGGACGGACGCCGGGTGGAAAAAGTGGATATCAGCCCTTTTATCAATAACTTACCCTACGGCCAGGACACTACTTCCTTTTCCACCGAGGACGCCAGCGGAAGCACCTCCCAAGCGGCCAACATCATCGAGGCCCTGGAAATAGGTACCAGCCTGCTGCTCCTGGACGAGGATACCAGCGCTACTAATTTCATGATCCGAGATGAGCGGATGCAGCAACTGGTGGCCAAGGAGAAGGAACCCATCACTCCCTTCATTGATCGCGTCCAGCAGCTGAAGGAGATGGGGATATCTACGATTATCGTGGTGGGGGGCTCTGGGGATTACTTCGATGTAGCGGACACGGTCATTATGATGGATGCCTACCTTCCAAAGGACGTTACCGCCCGAGCTAAAGAAATTGCCCGGCGGCTGGCCACCAACCGGCAGCGTGAGGGAGGGGATTTCGGAAGCGTGCGCCACCGGGTACCCTTAAGGGAGAGCTTCAACCCCTCCCGCGGGGGCAGGACTAAAATCAGGGCCCACGGGGTGGACGAAATCACCTTTGGGTATGAAGACATCGATTTAACCTACGTGGAGCAGCTGGTAGACCCCTCCCAGACCCGCGCCATAGGCGATATAATCCGGTACCTGGCCGAGAGATACTGCGACAACCGGCGTACCCTCCGGGAGCTCATCACTATGGTCTTGCGGGACATAGAGGCTAAGGGTCTAGACGTAATCTCGCCGTTCTACGGGCAACATCCGGGAGATTACTCTTACCCTCGGGCCCAGGAAATTGCCGCGGCCATTAACCGCTTGCGAACCCTAAAGGTGACGCTAAAATAGTTTTTGCGAGGAGATGGCCAGGCAGGAAAATCCCCCCTTTTGTGGAAGTGATATTGGTTAGGAGTGCGGGAACTCACGGGGGTCGAAAAATATGAGCAACTCCTTTGATAACGTGGATGAACGTACGTATTTAAGGGAGAAGCTGGCCATGGTGGGGGAACTGGCCGCGGGAATGGCCCACGAAATCCGCAATCCCCTCACTTCCATTCGGGGCTTTTTGCAGCTTCTGCAGGGAAAATACGACCGTCAGGGGCCGGAGCAGCAATACTTCCAGATCATGCTGGAAGAACTGGACCGCATCAACCGTATTATTAAGGAGTTTCTCTCCCTGGCCCGACCTTCTCAACCCCAACTAAAAATAGCCGATATTAATGAGTTGATATCCGAGGCTCTGCTTTTGGCCGAACAGGAGGCCTTGATGAACGAGGTTGTGTTGGAGTTTGATAAGGGGGAAGGTTTGCCTCTGCTCTTCCTGGACCCGCTCCAAATCAAGCAGGTCATACTGAATCTGGTTTCCAACGCCATCCACGCCGCCGGACCGAAAGGCTACATAAAGGTATGGAGCCTGCATGAGAAGGAGAAAAGAATGGTGATCATTGGCGTTGAGGATAACGGGCCGGGTATCCCGCCGGACAAGCTGGAGCAGATTTTTGAACCTTTTTATACCACCAAAGATCACGGTACCGGTCTGGGGCTTACCTTGAGCCAGCGAATTGTTGAAGGCCACGGTGGAAAAATAGAGGTAACCAGCCGGGTGGGCGAGGGAAGTTGTTTTAAAGTTTGTCTTCCTTTGCCATAATATCCATTTAGTGGATATTGTGGATAAATCTGTAGATAATTTGGAGGAAGAATTATGCAGCTCACGGATAATGCCCGCTTAATTTTGGAAAAAAGATACTTGCGTAAGGAAAACGGGGTGCCTGTGGAGACGCCAGAGGAAATGTTCCTGCGGGTGGCCCGGGCGGTAGCCGGTGCCGAAAAACAGTTGGACCCTCATTTCCCCCCTGAAAAGCTGGAGGAGTATGCCCAGCGGTTTTATGAGCTCATGGTGAGTTTCGACTTTCTGCCCAACAGCCCCACTCTCATGAATGCGGGCCGTCCCCTGGGCCAGCTCTCGGCCTGTTTCGTTTTGCCGGTGGAAGACAGCATGGAAGCCATTTTTACGGCCCTTAAACATGCAGCCTTAATCCATAAAAGCGGGGGCGGTACCGGCTTTTCTTTTTCCCGCTTACGCCCTAAAAATAGCCTGGTGCGTTCCACCGGGGGGTTGGCCTCGGGACCCGTTTCCTTTATGAAGGTATTCAATGCGGCCACGGAAGCCATAAAACAGGGCGGGACCCGGCGCGGCGCCAACATGGGCATTTTAAGGGTGGACCATCCCGATATCCTGGAGTTCATTTCCTGCAAAGAAAACAATAATGAGCTCACCAACTTCAATATTTCCGTGGGATTAACGAAAGAATTCATGGAAGCGGTAGCCAAGGATGATTACTATGAACTGAAATTTGGGGGCACAGTGTACCAGAAGCTGAAGGCCCGCGAAGTATTCGATAAAATTGTCAGCCATGCCTGGGCCAACGGGGAGCCGGGTATCGTATTTCTGGACCGCTTGAACGAAGGCAACCCCACCCCTGAGCTGGGAGAAATCGAAGCCACCAACCCTTGCGTGACAGGTGATACGTGGGTGACAACCAGCGAGGGCCCCCGCCAAGTGCGCGAGCTGGTGGGCCGGCCCTTTGAAGCGGTGGTGAATGGGATACCCTATCCCTCAGGCGAGGTAGGCTTTTTCCAGACGGGAATAAAACCCATCGTCAGGCTGCGTACGCGGGAAGGTTACACCCTGCGCTTGACCTTGGACCACCGGGTCTTACGCGTAGTTGACCGGACGCGCTACCGTATCAGTTCCGAGTGGGTACAGGTCAAAGACCTGAAACCCGGGGACCAGATTCTCCTCCATAACCACCGGTCGCTGGCCGGCTGGCCCGGTGAGCTGACCGAGGGTGAAGGGTACCTGCTCGGCCTTCTGGTGGGAGATGGAGTGCTGAAAAAAGAGACGGCTGTTCTCTCGGTCTGGATACGGGAACAAGCAATCCACGGCTTTCCCCAAGGAAGCGGAGCCTTTTCGGTCATGGAGCTGGCCTTAAGGTATACAGCAGACCTACCTCACCGTTCCGACTTCCGGGGCTGGTCCCCCATTAAAGGGCGCGGCGAATTCCGCCTCAAATCGGCTGGCCTCAAAGCTCTAGCCGAGCGCATGGGCCTGCGCCCGGGCAGGAAGACCGTTACCCCCGAAATAGAACGCGCTTCATCAGACGGTTACCGGGGCTTCTTGCGCGGCCTTTTCGACTGCGATGGCTCGGTGCAGGGAAGTCAAGAAAAGGGTGTTAGCATTCGCCTTGCTCAAAGCGATCTAGAGCTCCTGCAGGCCGTCCAGCGCATGCTTCTCCGTTTAGGGATTGTAAGCACCATATATGAGGAGCGGCGCCCGGCCGGTAGTAGACCCATGCCAGATGGCAGGGGGAATAAACGCGAGTATAATGTAAAGGCGCAGCATGAGCTGGTTATCACTGGGGATAACCTGGTTATTTTTGCCGAAAGGATCGGCTTCGGCGACAGGGAAAAGGCGCAGAAACTCAGCACCCTTCTGGCAGCTTACCGGCGTAAGATGAACCGCGAGAGGTTCGTAGCCACAGTTTTGTCCGTGGAGGACGATGGGGTAGAGGAGGTATACGATGTTCAAGTTCCCGGTATCAACGCTTTCGATGCCAGCGGGATCTATGCCCATAACTGCGGTGAGCAACCTCTCCTCCCTTACGAAGCCTGTAACTTAGGCTCCATTAACCTTTCCCACATGGTGGATGAAGGAAAAATTTTGTGGGACAAGCTGGCCAAGACCGTTTACTGGTCGGTGCGCTTTTTGGATAATGTAATCGAAATCAACCAATTCCCCATCGATAAAATTACCGAAATGGTGCGGGGCAACCGCAAGATAGGCCTGGGAGTCATGGGATGGGCCGATATGCTCTTTAAGCTGCGCATACCCTATGACTCCGAAGAAGCCGTGGATTTAGGCGAGAAGGTCATGTCCTTTATTCAGGCGGAGGCTGTCAAGGCTTCTCAAAGCCTGGCCGAGGAAAGGGGCAGCTTCCCCAATATCGAGAAAAGCATTTACCGCGGCACCAAGCGCCGCAACGCCACCTGTACCACCATTGCGCCTACGGGAACCATCAGCATGATTGCGGGCACCACTTCCGGGATCGAACCGGTCTTTGCTCTGGCCTATACCAAGAATGTCCTGGATGGGGAAAGCTTGCTCGAAGTCAATCCGGTTTTGGAAGAATATATTCGCACCCATTTCTCTCCGGAGGAAGCCCGGGATATTATCCGGCGGGTGGCCGCCAGCGGCAGCGTCCAGGATATAGCGGAAATACCCCTCGATATAAGGCGGGTTTTTGTAACCGCCCTGGAAATTGCCCCCGAGTGGCATATCCGCATGCAGGCTGCTTTCCAGAAATTTACGGATAACGCGGTTTCCAAAACCGTCAATTTCCCTCCTACCGCTACCAAAGAAGATGTGCGCCGGGTCTATGAGCTGGCTTACCAGTTGGGGTGTAAGGGAGTTACGGTTTACCGTTCCGGGAGCCGTGAACAGGAGGTTTTGGTAACCGGCGCTCAAGCCAAAAGTAATAAAGAAGGGGCCAAGGGGAAGGATAAGACCTACCCCCGGCCGCGCCCCAAGCGCACCATAGGAGTGACCGAACAGGTTAAAACCGGCTGTGGAAAGATGTATATTACCGTCAACTACGACCAGGAAGGGTTGATCGAGACCTTTATCACCACCGGTTCCTCCGGGGGGTGCAGCGGCTTTACCGAGGGTGTAAGCCGGCTCATTTCCCTGGCTCTGCGGGCCAATATTGCCCCGGAAGCCATCATCGACCAGCTCACTTCGGTAAGCTGCCCCAATTTCTTGCGGCGCCGGGCTACGGATAAAGGTATCGTCGGCAAGTCCTGCCCGGACATCATCGGCCGGGTCCTGGCCCGGGAGCTTAAAAACTGGCAACAATTCGGCCCCAATTTGGAAGCCAATATAGCCGCGGCTTGGGAAGAAATCAGCGCGACTTTGGAAAACTGCAGGCAGGAAAACGGTCAGCCCAGCGAAGAAGAACTTATTAGAAAGGGTATCTGCCCCGAATGCGGCTCCCGCCTCTGTTACCAGGAAGGATGCGTTACCTGTAGCTGCGGTTTTAGTAAATGCGGGTAATGGGGGCTTGTTCCTTGCGCATTGCCGTCTTTTCCGATAGCTATCTTCCTTACCGCAGCGGCGTTGTTCGTTCCATTGAAACCTTTACGCAAGAGTTAAAGCGGGCGGGGCATGAAGTTTTTATCTTTGCCCCCCGCTATAGCCCCTCCGAGGTGGAAGAAGGTATTTACCGGTTTCCTTCGGTGCGGGCGCCCAATTTCAGAGAATTTGCTCTGGCCATCCCCTGGGCTCCCCGTTTAGGGGAATTACTGCGCCAGCTGCAGGTGGATTTAATCCATGTCCATTCTCCCTTCTTAGTAGGTAGGGTAGGAGCCAGGGCAGCGCATCGCCTGGGCCTGCCCCTGGTTTTTACCTACCATACCCTTTACGACCAGTACGTCCACTACTTTCCTCTGGCTCCCAAAATAGCCCGGGGGCTGGTGCGCAAGTACACCATAAACTTTTGTAATCGGTGCCAGGTAGTCATTGCTCCTACCGCCGAAATTGCCTCCTTTCTCCGGGAGAACGGCGTTAGAGTGCGGATTGAAACCCTGCCTACGGGAATCGTGTTGGAAGATTACCAGGAGGCGGCTCCGGGGTGGTTGCGCCGGCAAACGGGGCTGGGGGAGGAGGACGTCATCCTCCTTCATGTGGGCCGGCTGGGCAAGGAAAAAAACTTAGATTTCCTTTTAAGGAGTTTTGCCCTCCTGCGGCAGGAAATTCCCTTTGCCCATCTCGTCCTGGTCGGCAGCGGCCCCTGGAAGAATCACTTGCAGCAGGAGGCCCGGCGCCTGGGGATCGTAGAAGGGGTGCATTTTCTGGGTGCCTTCCCCTTTGAGGCCATGCCCAACATTTACCGAGGGGCCGACCTTTTTGTTTTTGCTTCCCTTACCGAAACCCAGGGCCTGGTTATCGCGGAGGCCAAGGCAGCCGGCCTGCCGGTGGTAGCGGTGGCTGCCTATGGGGTGAAGGAAATGGTGGAACATGGTGTGGATGGCTTTTTGCTTCCCCCGGAGGAAGAGGTGTTTGCCGCTACCCTTAAGGAAATAATCTTTAATAAGGATTTGCGCCGGCAAATGGGGGCCAGGGCCCGGGAAAACGCTCAAAAATTATCTTCTTCCGCCATGGCCCGGCGTTTAATGGCCCTTTACCAAGAACTGATAACCAATAAGGAGTGAGATAAGTTGTCCGTTCGCGTTCGTTTCGCGCCCAGTCCTACAGGTAGCCTGCATATAGGAGGGGCCCGTACGGCTCTTTTTAATTGGCTTTTTGCCCGCCGACACAAGGGTGCCTTTATTTTGCGCATTGATGATACGGATCTGGAACGTTCTTCCGAGGAATCTTACCGGGAAATCTTAAGCGCCCTGCAATGGCTGGGACTGGACTGGGATGAAGGCCCTTACCTGGAATCCGAACGCCTGGAATTATATCGCCAGGCCGCGGAAAAGCTGCTGGCGGAGGACAAGGCTTATCTCTGCTATTGTACCCCGGAAGAGCTGGCCGCTCGCCGCCAGGAAGCGCAGGCCAGGGGGCTGGCGCCCATGTACGATCGCCGCTGCCGCTATCTTACCCCGGAAGAGCGCTGCCGCCTGGAAGACGAGGGGCGGCGGCCGACCATCCGCCTGGCGGTACCCGACAGCGGTACCACGGTGGTTTCGGATGTCATTCGGGGAGAAGTGGCCTTTGACAATGCCACCATCGATGATTTTATCATTGTAAAGTCCAACGGTATGCCCACCTACAACTTCGCTACCGTAGTGGACGATCACGATATGAGGATTACCCACGTTATTAGGGCCGAAGAACATCTTTCCAACACGCCTAAACAGGTTCTGGTCTTTCAGGCCCTGGGCTATGAGCTGCCCGTTTTTGCCCATGTGCCCATGATTTTAGCCCCCGACCGCAGCAAATTGAGCAAAAGGCATGGTGCCACCTCGGTAGAAGAATACCGCGAAGCAGGTTACCTGCCGGAAGCCATCATCAATTATCTCGCGTTATTGGGCTGGTCGCCGGAAGGGGAAGAGGAGATTTTACCCCTGGAGGCCATTATCCGGCAGTTTTCCCTGGAGAAGGTATCCAGAAATGCGGCCATCTACGATACCAAAAAACTTACCTGGATAAACGGACATTATCTGAGGGAAGGAGACCTGGATAGGATTACCAGGCTGGCCATACCCTTCCTCCAGGCTAAAGGATTATTACCGGATCCCTTGCCGGAAGAAGATTATCCGTACGTGAGGGCCGTAGTAGAGGCCGTGCGCGACCGGGTTAAGACCCTGGCCGAAGTGGCGGAGGCAGCCAGCTATTTCTTCGCCAGTGTGTCGCAATACGAAGAGAAAGGCGTGCGCAAGTTTTTTGCCCAGCCGGGAGTGATTGATCTACTGCAGAAGGCCAAGGAGCGATTACAGGGGCTGGAGCCCTTTACCATGGAAACTACAGAGAAGGCTTACCGGGATCTGGCCGCAGAGCTCAATATCCCCGCCGGCCAGCTCATCCATCCCACCCGGCTGGCGGTATCCGGGCGAACCATGGGACCCGGCCTCTTTGAAATTCTGGAGCTGCTGGGGAAAGAGAAGGTGATTGCCCGGCTGGAACAGGCCATTAGCTGGATACGCCAGAATATGCTCCCGGCCCTGGAGAACCAACCTTAAATCACACAACCTTAAATCACTGAGTTATCCCCACTTTTTGCAGGGCAGGCAAATCACTCTTGACGAATGCGGGGGCCCATGCTATTATAATGATTGCTGGACGCTGCGGGATGGTGTAGCGGTAGCACACATGACTCTGGATCATGTTGCCCTGGTTCGAATCCAGGTCCCGCAGCCAAGGAAAATTAAGGCCTCCCGAAGTCGGGAGGCCTGAAATTTTGCCCCGCTCTACCCCAACTCTACCCCAACGGGAATCACCAAGACAGCCTATCCGGATCGCCCCCTTTGAGGATCTCCTCCACTTTGGCCGACACTTTCTTTTTAAGCTGCTCCGTCACCTGGGTGTAGATGTCCGCGGTCACATCTATACTAGTGTGGTGGAGTAGCTCCTGAACCGTTTTCATCTCCTCACCCGCTTCCAAAATAAGGGTAGCGAAGGTGTGCCTCAACGTGTGGAACGAAACCGGTGGCAGGCCGGCCCTTTTAAGGATCCTCTTGTACCGCCGGAAAAAAATTTGCCGGGTCCAACGGCTTGCCGTCCTCAGTACAGAAGACCAAACCGTTGTCCTGGTAGGCCCGGCCCCAAAACACCTTCTCCTCTTCCTGACGAGCCCTGTGTCTCTTCAGTTCCTCCAAAACGACCTTGGGAATGGGGACGGGTTCCCTGCTCTTCTCTGTTTTCGGCTCTTGATAGACCAGCTCGGTCCTGCCCGGTCCCTCCTCAGTCCTCACCCGGACCAAAGTCCTGTTGATGTGCACCATGCCTTTTTCAAAGTTGATGTCTTCCCACCGCAGCGCAAGCAGCTCCCCGCGCCTGAGCCCGGTCGCCATTTCCAGTACGAAGGCGGTATACAGCCTGTCGCCCGCCGCCTCCAGAAATTTCTGCACTTCTCTAGCACTCAAGGAGTTATTTCTTTCTTCCCTATAGGTGGCAATTCTGTCGCCTCGTTCACGTTGCAGTGGAGCTTCCCTTCCTTGATAGCCTGCTTCAGGGCCGCCCCGATTATGTAGTGTAGGAGGTGGACGTCCGGCTGGACTTCTCCTTCATTTTCCGGTTGTAGAACTCTTGGAGGTGTGCTGCCTCGAGCTTCATGAGCGGTATATATCCAAGGGCTGGCTTGATATGGACGCGTATCATTGTTTCGTAGTTGTCGTAGGTAGTACGCCTGCGCGTAGACTTTTTGGAGACGTTTAACCACCGATCCAGCCACTCGCCTAACGTAATCTCGTGGGGTTCAACAAAACTACCCGTAGCCTTTTCGTGTAATACCTGTGTCAACCACTCCTGGGCCTCGCGACGAGTTTTAAAATATTTGCTTAAACGTTTTAGCTTCCCAGTGTCCGAGTCGTACCCGATGCAGACGCGTGCCTCCCAGTAACCGTCCTTCCGCTTGCGTATACTCCCTTCGCCGTTGCCACGCTTCGCCACGGCTACCACTCCTCCCCGCGCGAAACTAAGCAACCCAGTTCCGGGTGCGATACGATATAAGGCACCGCCGCGTCCACCACACGCCTCCAAAAGCTGTAGCTGTCCGCGAAGCGGTAGACGTCACCGCACTTTTCCAACCAAGGCCGATCCCAGCGGATTATGTAATAAATGGTGGCTTAACGTGGCGGCGGAGATGCCTTTTGGCAGGGTGGCGCAATATGCGGCCTGCTTCCTGGGAGGTGGCCTGGCGAGGTTTGCCGCCTTGGGCCTGCGGATTAGTGCGCTTGGCTGTGCGGGCGCTTTAGTGTACGCCGTCGCCTGCCGGCTCCTCGGCGTTAGGGAGATGTCTTATGTGTGGGGGCTGGGCAGGGGAAGGATGAGTAGGTAGATTATCCTCTAGCGCATGTTTTCATGTTCTGCCAGTGGATGAGCTTCATAAAAATTCATAAGGAGTTGAAAAAGATGCGGGTATTGGTGACTGGCGGAGCCGGTTATATTGGCAGCCATACGGGGGATGAGGTGGGTTTCGGGATCATGATCCTCTCCAATATCTCCTGCCGGAGACGCTCCGATGGCCGGACTGTTTTGGAAAACCGGGGAAGCCCTGGGCGGGTTGCGCACGACTAAGTGCGACCTCTGGTACTGGGCGGGTAGGGAAGGTGGGTTCCCTCCTATGTGGGTTATACGCGAACTATTCGGTTCTTTGAGGGTGGCCGTGGAAGAGGCTGGGCTCGACGGTCTGCAGAGCAGTAAATAATGCACAAGGGAAGTGCCTGGTGGAAGCACGGGAGGCGCAAGGAGATGGTGGCACAGTATTATTTTATAACCGGATGAAGGAAAAGCAACGCCCTGGCCTCGAACCCCTAGACCTCTCGCGTCCAGACTGGTCGCGGCGGGGGCGGTAAACAGACTACTTTTTATATTGCCTGAAAGTCAAAGAATGTCAAAAATCAGCCGTCTGCCGATGCCGCATACCCTTGATGTCCGACCCCCGTTTGGTCCCTACTTGACCTCTACACGACGGAAGTAGTGCTACTAAAACGATATTTGGGTGACGTTTCCATTTCCTCCGGGCCTTGAAATTACTACATTTTACGCTAACGGGCGTTAACGGAAAAACAATCCTCCTAACGCCGAATAGAACGTACAGATCGCAGGCACATGATCTATGCTAACATGGTCTTCTTGGTGATTGCTCTCTCCCAAGCGGGGAGTTTGGAGATGACCGAGGCCTCGTTAGAAGCTTACGGCCGCGTGATCCGGGGGACGCGCACGCTTATGCGGAAGGTTAGGGTTGCGCACAGGGCCAGAAATAGGACCAAGGCTAGGGTCAGGCTTTTCTAGGCCCAACCCCACGCCCATGGCTAAGCTCCCGAGCAGAGAGGCCAAACCCAGGACTGCACCCGAAACCAGAGCCAAAGGGACCGGTAAAGTGAAGGCCAAGCCCCAAGTACAGTCTTAAGGCCGAAAGTAGGGTCAAAGTGCCTTGAGGCCGCCATACTCCAAGTCCGTGAGGCCATGCCCTGCCAATCTCCAGGTAGCCTAATGGATTGGTACGAAGGGCCAGCGGACGCAGGGTGGCCATCTACGGGAAGAATGCAGCCGGATAGGTTCTCGCCAACGCAATGGGCCGTAAGGCCGAAGTGAGGTTCCGGAGGCGGGACAAGGGGAGGCGCGGCCTTTGTAAACGCCCACCACTTCGGCATGGACACGCCCGGCTACAGCTTCGACTACGTGGCCGGGCGTATCCGGGGCACTGAGGAACCGTTGGAGTGGGGAAGGCGGCGCGGAAGGTGGCGCTGGAGTTAATTCAGCTTATGGAAGGGGCCGGGAGTGAAAAAGAAGTGGTGTTATAGAAGGGCTGAGGAAACCCGGCCCTTAGATCTCGGTTCAAAATGCTGGAAAAGATAAATGCTTTCAGGATATAATAGTGGCGGGAGGGATAATAGTGGCCGCGGTAGAGAAGATCCTTCACGAAATCAGGCGTCTCAGCAAGGAGGAGAAGGAAATACTGTTGAATGCTTTAGAACGCGAAAGGGCGAAAGACGAAGCTGCCGAGAAATTCGAAAAGGCTGCTGGTTCCTGGAGCGACTTTGACGTCGATAGCTTTGTGGCTGAAGTTTATGCGCGGCGGCGCGGAGGAGAAAGGGCGGTACCCGAGTGGTAGTCCATGCAAAATACTTAGTGGACACCGATTGGGCAGTATACTATCTGCGCGGCAGGGAACCTTACGCAACCAGGTTGAAGGTGTACCGTGAACAAGGCTTGAGCATCAGCGTAGTTTCCCTGGCCGAGCTCTATGAAGGTGTGTTCCGGGCACCAGACTGCCAGAACAAAGAGAGAGCCCTGAACGACTTTCTGGCGGGGTTGGTTGTGATTGACGTAACCCGGGACGTAGCCCGCACCTTCGGGCGGCTCCGGGCAGAACTACGAAGTAAGAGGGAATAACAGTAGCCGACCTGGATCTTTTGATCGGGAGCACAGGAGTTTACTACGGACTGGTGATCCTGATGGACAACCGCCGGCATTATGAGAAGATACCGGGGATCCAACTGGTCGAAGCAGTGGTGGAATAAAGCCTTTTCGGTCAGGAAAGGCAATGTCGGGGTTGGTCCCTTTAGCTGCAAAGTTGAGCAATAAGGCAGGAAAAAGGGGCCAACCTTTTTGTTCGGTCTATGCTTCTTTTATTGCCCTACTCGGGCAGGAGTCGATGGCTTCCCGGACGCACTCCTCCAAATCCTCGGGCACCTCATCCACGGTTACACGACAGAAGCTCTCACGTCCCAGTCAAAAACTTTAGGGCATAAGTCTATACAGGCACCGCAGCCTGCATAAAGGTCCTGGTCTACATATACCCTCACTTAGCGATCCCTCCTTACAAGCAACTTTTAGCTGAACCGTTAAGTGGGCGCGTGCCCACGGCCGTTAAATCTTGTACGGCCTGTAACCCGCCCAGCGTTTCCGCCCTGCTTTCTGGCTGCAGTTCACCTGCACCACTTGCCCTTCCCGGACCAACCCGCTAGCTAGCGAAGCCTGGACTGCAGCGCTTCGCAAAACTTTTGTGGCTCCGCCAGGGAAAGATACCACGGCTCCCCATCGGTCTCAACAACCACCATATCCCCCTCCCACGATGTGGCGTAGACCCGGGTCCACCCCAGGCGGCCCTCCTTGAACCGGCCGAAGTAGGCGAAGAGCCCCCACGGCGGCCAGGAGCCAAAGCGCAACGCTATGGAAGAGGGGGTGGGGGGGTGTGATGTAACCTGCGACGCTCACATTCCTAATTTGCGCGTAAGGAAGAACTAGCGAGCGGGCGAAATTCCTGACAATTTTCACGCCTTCTCTGCCTGTCAAGCGTCAATGAAAATGTCAGGTAAAATTCGGCTGAGATTCTACAGGCACAACACCGGCTTAATTTAAAGTTTCGCCGCTTAACAGGAAGGGGAAAGATGAAACAAGTAGCAGTAGTAGCAGTAGCCCGGGAGTTGCTAGGGTTTATGTGGGCGATAGCTCAGGAAGTAAAGCGGGAAGAAAGTCTCGCCAAGATTGCCTAAAGCATTAACCCCCTCACTGCACTAGCTAAGACCCAGGCAGTTATAAGTTATTGCCAATATCAATAATCACAAGTAGGGTGTAGGAGCCAG
>JAZHPA010000063.1:0-14889 GCA_051024685.1 Moorellaceae bacterium AZ2
TTGGCTACCGCTCAGGTTTAGTCGCTCGCTTCCAAGCCCAAGCAGGCCTGCCCTGCAAAAAGTGGGGATAACTCAGTCTTAGGCCTGCTTGACTTGGGCTCGCTTATAGTTTCTCTCGCGGGCCAAACTATTACTGGGCCTCAAAGTTTGAGGCGGGGTTCCCGGAGCCCGGTCGACCGGGCTCCGGCCGGGCTTTTGCCGGGGCTGCTACCCTACTGGGCTGGCCGCTGCACGCCGGCATGGTCCACGTAGTAGTCGCCCTTGATTAACAGTTCGGAAACCGGTACCACCTGATAACCTTCAGCCCTCAGCTTCTCCAGCAGGGGGCCCAAAACGTCCGCCGTGTACCGGCCGTTGTTGTGGAAAAGAACGATGGAGCCGGGTTTTATGCCCTTCACCACCCGGTTGTAAATGTCGTCGGCCGACAGGTGTTCCTGCCAGTCCAGGGAATCCACGTCCCACTGGATGGCCTTGTACCCCAGGCGCTGCACCACCTGGATGACGGTATCGTTGTAGTCCCCAAAAGGCGGGCGGAAGAGTTCCGGCTTATAGCCTGTAATTTCTTCCACCATGCGGTGGTTATCCCTTAGCTCCTGCTCCATCTGCTCTTCCGACAGGGAAGTAAAGTGGGGGTGGGTGGCCGAATGGAGGCCGATTTCATGGCCCTCGGCGGCAATCTTCTTGGCTACGTCGGGGTATTTGTGGAGCCAGATGTTGGTGAGAAAAAAGGTAGTCTTTACGTTGTGCCGGCGCAAAATTTCCAGGATCTTGGGAGTATGCTCCGCTCCCCAGGTGGCATCAAAGGAAAGGGCCACCTTTTTCTCCGTAGTCGCTACGCTGTAGATGGGCAGCAGTTTCTTGGCCCGGCCCACCAATACGGCCAGGGGCGGCTGGTCGGCCAGATACCCTCCGGCCAACATGCCCAAAAAGAAGAGCAAAAGACCCGCAAGTATCTGCAGGAAGGCCTTACGCCGCAAGAGAATAAGCATCCCCCGCACCTCCTGGATAATCCTATTCGGCCGGGGGATGGGATATGTCTTTTTAAGCTTTTTGGTAGGCCTGGTCCAGCAGCTGGATAACGTGAACGGCCTTGCCCGGCAGGCCCTGGACGTTGAGGCCGTGGGCCAGTTGGAGGAGGCAGGCCGGGCAGGCGGTGGCCAGGTATTGGGCGCCGGTGCGGTGGAAGTTGTTCATTTTGCGCTCCAGTATCTTGCGGGACAGGTCGTAATGGGTAACGTTGTAGGAGCCCGCCCCGCCGCAGCACCAGTCGGCTTCGTTCATTTCTACGAATTTGACGCCCGGAATGCTCTTTAAGATTTCCCGCGGTTGGTTCTTGACCTTAAGCCCGCGTACCGCGTGGCAGGGATCATGATAGGTGACCGTAATATCTAAAGCGCCCATCCCCTTCTTTATACCTATTTCCGCCAGGTAGGCCACGGCATCCCTTACTTTAGCGGCCATCTCCCGGGCCAGGGGACCGTAATGAGAGTCATCTTTAAACAGCTCGGCGTAATTCTTCAGTCCGTGGGCGCAGGAAGCGCAGTCGGTGAGGATGGCCTCCACTTGGTACTTTTTAAAGGCCTCCAAATTCTGCCTGGCCAAACTTAAGAGCGTCTCCGTATCACCGTAAGCCTCGTGAGGTATCCCGCAGCAATTGGTGGGGGGTACTACCACTTCGCAGCCGTTGTGCTGCAGCACCCGGAGGGTGGCCTCGCCTATGGAGGAGAAGAAATTATTAATGATACAACCGACAAAGTAAGCCACTGTGTGCCGGGGACGAGCCGGCGGCTTAAGCAGCTCGGGCAGGCGTCGCCGTAAAGTATGGGCCGGGACATCCGGCAGGAGTCCCTCGGCCTTGCCCAGGGCGCCCAATAACTTAAGGAAACCGGTGTGCCGGGCCAGCCAGCGGGCGCCGCTCCGCTGGTAGAAGCGCAGGGCCTTAGCCCCCAGGCTTAAACGGCGCTGATTGGCCAGCACACCCCTCAAGGCCAGGCGAAGGGGGAAGGGTTGCCCCTTGGCCCTGGTGATTTCTGCCCTGGCCGCCTTAACGAGGGTATCGGTAATGACGGAAGAGGGGCAGGCATTGACGCAGGCCCCGCAGAGGAGGCAAGAATAAATGTGGTGGTTAATCTCCGGGCTGCGGGTAAGATCAAAAGTGCCTTCCAGGGACAGGCGGATCAGGCGGTTACGGCCGCGGGCCACGGAGAATTCTTCCCCTGTGGCCTTATAAGTGGGGCAAACCTCTTGGCAAAAACCGCACTTGTTACAGCGCACCACATCTTCCATCATGTCGCGCAGAGCTCTAACCATCCTCGCCTCTCCTTTCCCACCCGGCAGTTTAGCTTGCCTCGGCAGCGGCCAGCACATAGGCCAGCACTTTGCTGTTAGGTGTTAAGACCCGGCGGGGGTCCAGGGCTTCTTTTATCCTCCGGAGGAGGGGGATGAGGGCCGGACCGCGGGTCTCCACCCACCGGCGAACCATGGTCAAATCATTAATGTTTTCCACCAGAAAGAGGCCTCCTGCTCCCGCCGCCAAATCCTGCAGTTGGCCGAGCACATCCTGGACTGCTTGGTAATTTGCCGGCGGCTGCTTGAGAAAGATATGGACGTGGCCGTTGCCGAAGTGGGCCACCAAGGCGGCCTCCTGCCCCGAGGAAACGAACAGGGAACGGGCTTCCTGCATAAACTTCCCGGTAGCGGTGAAGGGCAGGGAAGCGCTGCCCAAGATGGCCCCCTCCACGCCGGCAAAGGCCGCCAGGGCATTGCGCCTGGCTTCCCAGAGGGTCGCTGCCTCGTCTTCCCCGGCCACGACCAGGTCGGCAGCCTGCCCGTATTTACTCCGCACCTCGCCGACCTGCCAATCCACCGCCTCTTCAAAACCGGCAAAGGCCGCCAGCAGGCAAGCATTGCCCCGGACGGGCAGGAAATACCCGGACCTTTCCAGAGCTTCCATGGCCTTGCCGTCCATGATTTCCAGAGCCACAGGGCCCAACCCCTGGCGCAGGATGAAGGCCGCCTCGCAGGCCTCTTCCAGGTGGGGGAAGCCCAGGCAAACAGAGACCTCCTTTTCCGGTAAGGGCTTTAGTTTTACTACGGCTTTAGTAACCACTCCCAGGGAACCCCAGGACCCTGCCAGGAAGCGCGTGTTGTCGTAATCCTGGACGTTCTTGACCGTCTTGCCGCCGGTGTGCACGATTTCTCCGGTGGGGGAAACAACCTCCAACCCCAGGAGGTAGTCCTTAGTGGTGCCGTAGCCCAATTTGCGGGGGCCCGAAGCATTGCTGGCAATGCATCCGCCCAGGGTGCAAGCTCCACCTTCCGGGGGATCAATGGGCAAAAAGAGGCGACCCTTGCGGAAAGCCTCGTTTAAGGCGGCCAGGGGAAGCCCTGTCTCCACCCAGGCAGTCTGATTATCCTGGTCAAATTCGATAATTTTCTGCAGCCGGGTGAGATTCAGGGCGATCCCGCCCTTGTAAGGAAGCAGTCCGCGCCAGGCATGTAGTCCGGCTCCCCAGGGAATAACGGCCACGCCCTCCTCGTTGGCCAGGCGCACAACCCGGGCTACCTCCTCGCTATCGGCCGGGTACACCACCACATCGGGTAAATCTTCCTCCCCTAGGGCTAGCTGCCGGCGCACGGCTGGATCCTCTTTAACGTGCTCAGGACCCAGAATGTTTGCCAATTCCTTAATGAGTTTGGCCTGCATGCTTTTACCCCCCTGGTCTTTCTAAACTTAAACCTCGGGTATGAATTTTCCGGCGTTAAGGACCGAATTGGGATCAAAGGCCTGGCGCTCCCGCCGCATGAAGTCCAGATCGGCCGCCGTAAAGGCCAGGGGCATAAAGTCCAGCTTGGCCAGGCCGATGCCGTGCTCCCCGGAAAGGGTTCCACCTAAATCCAAGGCGGCCTTAAAGATCTCTTCCCTCGTCCTGTGCACCCGTTCCATTTCGTCGCGGTCCCTCTCGTCAAAGAGTACGAGGGGATGGAGGTTGCCGTCACCGGCATGGGCCAGCATCCCGATGGGAACGTTATATTTTTCTGCTACAGCTGCCACCCGGCGCAGCATTTCCGGCAGCTTGGTGCGGGGAACCGTAGCGTCCTCCAGGTCATAGGAGGGGCGCAGGCGGGCGATGGCCCCAATGGCCGTCCTGCGGGCCAGCCATAGATTATCCCGCTCGGCAGCATTTCTGGCCAGCTTCACCTCGGTAGCCCCGTTGGCCCGGCAGAGCTCAATGATCTTCTCCGCCTGTCGGTCCAGGCCGGCTTCCCACCCGTCTACTTCAATCAGCAGCACGGCGCCGGCTTCCAGGGGCAGGCCAATGTGCAACCAGTCCTCCACGGCCTGGATTACCTTATTGTCCATAAGTTCCAAAGTTGCAGGAATGATGCCATGGGCTATGATTTGGGATACTGAATTCCCCGCTTCCTCCAGGGTATTATAGACGGCCAGCATTGTCTTAATGGCCGGGGGTACGGGGGTAAGGCGAACGGTTATCTTGGTAGCTATCCCCAGAGTACCCTCGGAACCGATAAGGAGGGCCAACAAGTTCAGTTCCGGCGCAATAGGCTCCCACTTCCCGCCTATCTGCACGATGTCGCCCGTAGGCAAGACGAGCTCCACGCCCAGGATATGGTCCTTGGTAACCCCGTACTTGATCCCCCGCATGCCGCCCGCGTTTTCACCGAAATTTCCTCCCATAGTAGACACCTTCTGACTGGCGGGGTCGGGCATATAAACCATCCCGTAGGGTGCTACGGCTTTCTGCAGCTCCATGTTGGTAACCCCGGGCTCCACCACCGCCACTCTGTTGGCCGGGTCGATTTCCAGGATGCGATTCATGCGGGTCATGACCAGTACGATACCACCGCGGTGGGGTACCGTTCCTCCGCTCAACCCCATACCGGCTCCCCGGGGGGTTACAGGAATCTTCTTGAAGTTGGCCAGCTTCAGAATGGCCGCTATCTCTTCGGCATTCTGCACAAAGACCACGGCATCCGGCCTGCCGTAAAGGAGGGTTGCGTCGTACATGTAGGTGGCCAGGGATACTTCGGAGGTCAGTACGTTTCCCTCACCCACGATGCGTGCCAATTGAGACAGGGTGTCGCGATCCAACATGCCATACCTCCTTCCCTGGAGTATACCCGTTTGAATTTTGCCAGGACCTTTTAAAAAGCTACGGTCCTGACCAGATATCCCTTCAAAAGATTAATAAGTTTAGTAAAACTCGAGGGGCACTTCGTCCACCTTGGCCAGGGTGTACTTTGCCGGCCCTTATGAGAAAAGCTCACAGAACGCCACCGGGTTATCCCTGTTCCTGGACCGGTTATGATTTAACCTACCTTATCCGCCCATCCTATGGTCAAGCCAATAGACCAAGAAAAGGAAGGGAGGCCGCCGCAAACGCAAACAGCCCCCCTTTTTTAGGCTTAGTCTTCCCCATAAGCTTCGGCACTCATCCTGGCCAGTCGCTGCAAGTGTGCCCAGCGCCGGTCTACTTCGGCCTGGAATTCCTCAATAAGGTATTCGTTGCCCTTCTGGAAGAAGTGGGCGAAGCGCCCCTGGGGCTTGAGATATTCCGTTATGGGCAGCTTATTTTTGGGTACATAGTTGATGATCCACTTCTGGCCCCTATCTTCTACCTCAAAGAGGGGGTAGAAACAGGTCTCAGTGCCCAGGCGGGCAATTTCTACGGTCATATTTTCCGGGAAGCGCCAGCCGCGCGGGCAAGGGGCCTGAATGTTAATGAAGGAGGAACCCTCGTGGCTCAGCGCCTTCTCTACTTTCCGCATGAAATCGCGCCAGTTGTGCAACGAGGCATTGGCCACATAGGCGCCGTGGGCCGCAGCAATCCAAGCCAGGTCCTTGCGATGCTGCTGTTTACCCTTCTGGGCTTCCCCTACATGGCTGGTGGTGGTCCAGGCACCGTAGGGGGTGGCGCCGGAACGCTGAATACCGGTGTTCATGTACGCTCCATTGTCATAGCAGATATACAGGACCCGGTGTCCCCGCTCCAGCATGCCCGAGAGGGCCTGAAATCCGATATCATAGGTGCCCCCATCGCCACCGATAGCGATAATGTCGAACTGCTTCTGGGCGTCCAACTTGCCTCTTTTCTTCAGGGCCTTGATTGCCGCCTCAATACCCGAGGCTACTGCTGCAGCGTTTTCGAAGGCATTGTGATAATAGGGCGTCTTCCAGGCCGTATAAGGGAAGACTGCCGAAGAAATCTCCAGGCAGCACGTGGGTTGTACCACAATGGGCGCATGGGGCGCGGCCAGCAAGGCCTGCTTTACCACTATAGGTGCAGGGCAGCCGGCACACAGGCGGTGGCCGCCGGTGAAGAGTACCTCTTTTTGACTTAGCTCTCTAAGGCTCGCCATTATTGCCACCCCCTCAGATCAAGGTAATTAAGGACGCGATCTACTTTGCCAGCAGAAGCGATCCTCTGCAAGTGCTCGTATACCTTGCGAATGCTCCGGGCCGGTACATCCCGGCCGCCAAGGCCGGCAACATAACTTATAAGGTTAATTTGTACCCCTTTATGATACAGGGCACCCAACACGTCGCTGAACACCGCCGGCCCTGGAGCGCCGGGAGAGAGGGCCTTCTCCATAACCGCCGCTGCCTTCACGTTCTTGAGGGCCGCGGCCACTTCATCTATGGGGAAGGGCCGATAACAACGGATCTTGAGGACACCGGCTTTGACGCCCTGGCTGCGCAGTTCATCGGTCACCGCGCGGGCCGTGCCCACCATGGAACCCAGGGTTACCAGGGCAATCTCCGCATCTTCCAGGCGGTAGCCCTCAACAATCCCGTAACTGCGGCCGAATTTCTCGCCGAATTCCTTATCCACTGCGGCTATAACTCCCTTGGACTGCTCCAGGGCGTAAGCCTGGGAGTATTTATGTTCGAAGAAATACTCCGGTAAAGTCAGGTTGCCTAAACACACCGGGTTCTCCGTGTCTAGCAGGCTAAGGGCCGGCCGGAACTCCCCTACAAAATCCTTGACTTCTTGGTCATCGAGGATGTTGATGGGTTCCACATTGTGGCTAACGACAAACCCGTCCAGGCAAACCATTACCGGTAGCAGAACCGAAGGATTCTCCGCGATCCGGACCGCCTGGATCACCGTATCATATACTTCCTGGGCACCTTCGCAGTAGAGCTGGATCCAGCCGCAGTCCCGGGAGCCCAGGCTGTCGCTCTGGTCGTTGTGAATGTTAATAGGGGCCGACAGCGTGCGGTTAACATTAATTAATACTATGGGATGGCGATTGCCGGCGGCAATGTATAAGACCTCGTGCATGAGCGCCAAACCTTGGGAGGACGTACAAGTGATGGTTCGCGCTCCGGCCGCCGAGGAGCCGCAACAGGCACTCATGGCGCTGTGCTCGCTTTCCACGGTCACCAGTTCCGTTCTTACCGAACCCTCGGCCACAAACTCGGCAAACCGCTCCACAATCTCGGTCTGGGGTGTAATAGGATAAGCTGCCACCACATCCGGGTCGATCTGGCGCATGGCTTCAGCGGCCGCACCGTCCCCGGTCAAGCCGATGGTTTTTCGCATGCTTCTTCCTCCTTCCCGATTATCCCTGCGTTATACGGTACCGGGCAAGGGGCTACTAGTAGTCCCCACCCTCAGCCATGGTCATGGCCTTCTCCCTGGGGCATTCCTGGGCACAGATACCGCAGCCCTTGCAAAGGATGGTATCGATGCCTGTAACCTTCCCGTCCTTTACCTGAATGGCCATTTCCGGGCAATAAATCCAGCAGATAAGGCAATGGGAACAATCTTCCTGGTCCCAGATGGGCCTCTTGGTCCGCCAGCTGCCCGTCTTGTAGTCAGTGGAGCCCTCGGAGATAATGGTTCCTCCTAGAGGAATTTCGTACCAGGCAGGTAGAACCGTCTTGTCCAGCCTGCGGATGGCGCTATTGATTTGGACCATTTAAACCTTGCACCTCCTCATAAGCCCGACGTACGGCGTTGAGGTTTTTCTGGACAATTTCCGGCTTGAAGCGATGGCTGAATTGTTCTTCGAACTCGGCTAAAATGTTTTCCAGCTTAATGAGCCCCAGGACTCTGGCCAGGGCCCCCACCATAGGGGTATTGGGGATGGGGCGTCCCAGCTCTTCGCTGGAGATCTTGTAGGCGTCCACCGCGTAAACCTTAAATCGGCCGTCCACTCCCAGTTCCCGGGCCAGTTCCCCTGCCGTGCCTGGGTAATTGGCTATGACCGTACCGCCCTCTTTGAGGTCGGCGGTTACCTTCACGGCCTTTAATAAGGTGGGATCCAGCACCACCACCATGTCGGGTTGCTCGATGGCGCAGCGTAAATTGATGGGAGCATCACTGATGCGGGTATAAGCTACAATGGGGGCTCCCATTCTCTCGGTGCCAAATTGAGGGAAGGCCTGGAAGTACAGATTTTCGCGGATGGCCGAGGCCGCCAGGTAACGAGAGGCCAAAACCGCTCCCTGACCGCCGCGAGCATGCCAGCGGATTTCCACCATTTTAGCCATATCAGTTCCTCCTCTCCCGTATTTGTGCATTGTTTCACAACAGTTAAAATGTACTTAATTCAATAATCCCACCCCTTTTAGTGTATTTTAATTTAATTTTATTATTTTAAATTAAGGCCTATTTTCGGTCCCCGCTGCTTCCAGTTTGTCACCTACTCTAAGGCCCTGGGCTTTGGCCCACTCCGCCGCCGATATTTTGCCAGTACCCGTAAACTGCACCCTCTTAACCAATAGGGCGTCGTCGCCGGTGGCCACCACGAACCCTTCTTCCTCCCGGATGTCCAAGACTTCGCCGGCCGTACCCCGGCCTTCACAGGGCCTGGCCTCCCAGATTTTTAACTTTTCACCGCGGAACAGGGCCCAGGCGCCCGGCGTGGGGTCGGAGCCGCGGATGAGATTATAAAGCTTTTGGGTGGGTTGCGACCAGTCCAGGCCCACATGCTCTTCTTTGATAACCGGTTGGAAAGAGGCCTGGCTTTCGTCCTGGGGTACAGGCCGGGCTTTACCCTCTCGGATCAGCCGCACTGCCTCCGCCACCAATTTCACACCCAAGGGATAGATCTTGCCAAAGTAAAGGGTTTTTACGCTGTCATCGGGGTCGATGGGGACTTTCTCCTGCAGGATAATGGGGCCGGTATCCACGCCTTCGTCAATCTGGTGAATGGTCACCCCGGTTTCCTTTTCACCGCTGATAATCGCCCAGTTCATGGCGCTTCCGCCCCGGTACTTGGGAAGCAGGGATGGATGGAAATTAATGCCTCCGTAGGTGGCCAGATCGATCATGGCTTTGGGGACAAACTGGGTAACAAAGGCCAGCACCAGGAGGTCGGGCTTTAGAGCCGCTACCCAATCGATGACTTCCTGGTCTTTAAGCCTGGGGGGCTGCAGCAAGGGCATCTCCAGCTCCAGGGCTAATTCCTTGACCGGATTGGGGGTTTTCTGGTCGGGTTTATCGGGTATTGTTAATACTCCGACAATTTTTTCGCCTTGATCAACCAGGGTCTTTAAACAGTCCCGCCCGAAAGGGGCCTGCCCTATAAAAACAATATGCAATTTTCCCCCTCCCTCTATGTATTTTGGTCTGATTTACCGCGTCTTCCTCCCTTCCCTTGCCCTCTTCCACCTCCGAAACCCCTGATCGCTTTGTTGCCCGCCGAAATTTTCCGGCTTTGGCTCTGTTACTACCCTTAAGGTTTTTAATTTTTAAATTGAGTATACCATTGAAGCTGGAGCCTGTCAATAATTTTAGGTGTGCCCATCTGGTTGTCAGACCACCCTGAGGTACCTTGACGAAATCGAGTCGGCAATGAAAAAGGTATGTTGTGTATGTCATGTATGTTGTATACTGAAGAGTTGACTATTACACGAGGTAGTGTTAAAGTAAGAGCGGGTAAGGAGGAATCTCTTTAAGTTAGTTCAAGGAGTTGAAGCGTTTATGCCCAAGCAAACTGTCGACGGCAACACGGCTGCCGCCCACGTGGCTTATGCCCTGTCGGAAGTAGCTGCCATCTATCCCATAACCCCTTCCTCCCCCATGGCGGAGTTGTGCGATGAGTGGGCCGCCCAAGGCCGCAAAAATATCTTCGGTCGCCCCCTGAAGGTGGTGGAGATGCAGTCGGAGGCCGGGGCCGCCGGTGCGGTGCACGGTTCCCTCGCCGGAGGCGCTCTCACCACGACCTTCACAGCCTCCCAGGGGTTATTGCTCATGATCCCCAATATGTACAAAATTGCCGGCGAGCTGTGGCCCTGTGTATTTCATGTGGCCGCCCGCTCCGTGGCCACCCATGCCCTGTCCATTTTCGGGGACCATTCCGACGTGATGGCCACCAGGCAAACGGGTTTTGCCCTCCTTTCTTCCGCTTCAGTGCAGGAGGTAATGGATTTGGCCCTGGTGGCCCATCTGGCCACCTTAAAGGCCAGCGTCCCCTTCGTGCACTTCTTCGACGGTTTCCGCACTTCCCATGAAGTGCAGAAAATCGAGGTCATCGCTTACGAGGATATGGCCAAGCTGGTGGATTGGCAAGCCATCGAAGCCTTCCGGCGCCGGGCCCTTAATCCCGAACATCCCCACCAGGCGGGTACCGCCCAGAATCCCGATATCTTCTTCCAGGGGCGGGAGGCCGCCAACCCCTACTACCTCGCGGTGCCGGGGATCGTCGAGGAGGTTATGGGGCAGGTCGGGGAATTGACCGGGCGCCGCTACCGGCTGTTCGATTACCACGGGGCCCCGGATGCCGAACGCATCATCGTCTGCATGGGTTCGGCCTGCGATGTGGTGGAAGAAACGGTGGATTACCTGGTAGAGCGGGGAGAAAAGGTGGGCCTCATTAAGGTACGGCTGTACCGTCCTTTCTCTGCCGAGCACTTTGTAAACGCTCTCCCACCCACCGTCCGGCGTATTGCCGTCCTGGATCGCACCAAGGAACCGGGTGCTTTGGGCGAGCCCCTCTACCAGGATGTCACTACCGCTCTGGCGGAAAAGGGTAAGAACAATATCCTGGTGGTAGGCGGCCGCTATGGTCTGGGCTCCAAGGAGTTCTCTCCGTCCATGGTCAAAGCTGTCTTCGATAATCTGGCCGCCGACCAGCCCCAAAATCATTTCACGGTGGGCATAACCGACGATGTCAGCGGGACCTCCCTGGAAATTAAGGAGCATATTGATACGGCACCGAAAGGGCTTTATCGCTGCAAGTTCTTCGGTCTGGGGTCGGATGGTACGGTGGGGGCCAATAAGAATTCCATTAAGATTATTGGCGACCATACCGACATGTACGCCCAAGGGTATTTCGTCTACGACTCCAAGAAATCCGGGGGGGTAACCATCTCACACCTGCGGTTCGGAAAGTCGCCCATTAAGTCCGCCTACCTCATCGACCAAGCGGACCTCATAGCCTGCCACAACCCCTCTTATGTAGGGCGCTATGACCTGCTAGAGGGTATCAAACCGGGCGGCATTTTCCTCCTGAACTCGAGCTGGAGCCCGGAGGAAATGGAGGAAAAGCTGCCGGCCGACATGAAGCGGACCATTGCCGAAAAGAAACTCAAATTCTACAACATCGACGCCGTTAAGATAGCCCAGGAACTGGGCCTGGGCGGCCGCATAAATGTCATCATGCAGGCGGCCTTCTTCAAGATTGCCAATATCATACCGCCGGAGGAGGCTTTCCGCTATATTAAAGAGTCCATCGAGAAGACCTACGGCCGCAAGGGCGACAAGATCGTCAAGATGAATTGGGCAGCGGTGGACCGGGCCGCCGAAGCCCTGGTGGAGATCCGCTACCCGGAAAGCTGGCTCCACTGCCAGGAAGCTTCCCAGGCCGCAGCCACCCGGGAAGAAGAACCGGAGTTCGTCCGCAAAGTAATGCGACCCATGCTGGCCCTGAAGGGCGACGAGCTGCCGGTGAGCGCCTTTACTCCGGGCGGCTTCTTCCCCACCGGTACTACCAAATATGAAAAGCGGGGCATAGCGGTAAACGTTCCCCGCTGGGAGGGAGAACACTGCATCCAGTGCAACCAGTGCTCCCTGGTCTGCCCCCATGCCGCCATTAGGCCTTACCTGGCCCGTCCGGAGGACCTGCAGGGGGCGCCGGCAACCTTTGTCACTAAAAAGGCTACCGGCAAGGAAGCCGCAGGCCTCTTCTTCCGCATCCAAGTCTCACCCCTGGACTGCACCGGCTGCGGCAACTGCGTTGATGTCTGCCCGGCCAAAACCAAGGCTCTTACCATGGTACCGCTAGAAGAAGCCCTGCCCATAGAGGGCGAGAACTACGCCTTTGCCGAGGCCCTGCCGGAAGTGAAGGTCAACTTCAACCCGGCCACCATCAGGGGCAGCCAGTTCCTCAAGCCCCTCATGGAATTCTCCGGCGCCTGTGCCGGCTGCGGCGAAACGCCTTACGTGAAACTCATTACCCAGCTCTTCGGGGACCGCATGATCATCGCCAATGCCACGGGGTGCTCTTCCATCTGGGGCGGCAGTGCTCCCAGCTGTCCTTACACCGTCAACCGGCAAGGCCATGGCCCGGCCTGGGCCAATTCCCTCTTTGAGGACAATGCGGAATTCGGCTACGGGATAAGCCTGGCGGTGGAAAGGCGGCGGGAGGCTCTGGCCGAAGCCGTTAACCGAGCACTAACCGTCGAGGGCTTTAGCCCCGAGTTTAAGGCCGCATGCCGCGCATGGCTGGAAGGAAAGGAAGACGCCGCCCGTTCCCGGGAAGCGGGCAACCGGATTAAGGAACTCCTGCCCCGGGAGATGGAAGCCGCCGGACCGGAGGCCAAGGAGCTTCTCACTGTCATCCAAAACCTCCAGGACTACCTGGTCAAGAAATCTATCTGGATTGTGGGCGGCGACGGCTGGGCCTATGATATCGGCTACGGCGGCCTGGACCACGTGCTGGCCACCGGCGCCAACGTAAACATCCTGGTCCTGGACACCGAAGTCTATTCCAACACCGGCGGCCAGTCCTCTAAGGCGACCCCTTCGGCGGCCGTGGCCCGGTTTGCCGCCGCGGGCAAGAGGACGAGGAAGAAGGACCTGGGCCTCATGGCCATGTCCTACGGCTATGTTTATGTGGCCTCGGTGTGTATGGGCGCCAATCCCAACCAGCTGATCAAAGCGCTGGTGGAAGCCGAAGCCTACGACGGTCCCTCCCTCATCATCGCCTATGCGCCGTGCATCAACCACGGCATCGATATGAGCAAGAGCCAGCGGGAGGGCAAGCGGGCCGTAGAAGCCGGGTACTGGCCGCTGTACCGCTACAACCCTGCCCTGACGGCCCAGGGGAAGAACCCCTTCATCCTGGACTCCAAGGCGCCAACTTTGAGCTTCCGGGAGTTCCTCATGGGAGAAATCCGCTACACCGCCCTGAAGAAGCAGTTCCCGGACCAGGCCGAGGAGCTCTTCGCCCAGGCGGAGGAAGAGGCCAAGGCCCGGCTGGCCGTCTACCAGAAGCTGGCCCAGGGATAAGTATTGGAAGCTCCCCCTGAAAGGCCACAAGTTCTAACCACCGTCAGAAGCGTAAAACCCCACAGCTAAATCAAGCTGTGGGGTTTTTGATTTTATATGAGGTAGTTTCCCTCCTTACCCGGCTGCAGAAAAACTTGCGATAAATCTAGGGTCCAAACTTCTCCGCTCGTAACACAATCCTCCTCTTCTTCCCTTTTAAACCTCCCATTGTTCCTGTACGGTAATTAGTTGGCGTTCTACCTGGCTTCTGAACTGCTCTATAGCGCTAACCCCAGTTGTTAGAAAATCTTTAACTAACTCCCATTTAATATCCAGGTATTGGTGGGCCAGGACATTTCTTGTCCTAACTATTTCAGCTAAAGCCAAGGCCAGATCTTTATCCAGAATACCCGCCTCCCCCAACTGTATAAATACTTGCCGGTAGGTGGCAGGCACTTCTCTATCCTCGCCCGATAGTAAAATCTTGGCAATATCGAGACAAGCATTAATCAGGTTCTCGATCATCCTTTCTACATCACGTCGGCTCTTGCGATCTTGCTGGTACTGGTCATAGTCAAGCTGTTTGTAGGCTTTAATATCTGCAAGTTCGGTGTCCATAAAACTTAAGCGCCGGATGATAGACACCTGCTGTTCTTTACTAAGGGGTGCCATTCATTCCGTCCTCCTTAACTTCCTACGCCACCGCCACCAATCCAGGATGTACTCGTGAAAGTCCTCGGCTTCCCGCGAAATGTCAAGCATATATTGGAGGTAAAAACCAAAGTCCCGCACCAATAGGCGCTTCCCTCGCAACGCCGCCCAGGCCAGAGAAGGATCAGCCTCATTTAATACTAACAGGTCCACCTTCGTTTCCACCAGATCTTCTAGTTCATTCCACATGCGGGATATATCCTGCCTGGTATACCCCGGTTCCAGATAAACACCCACATCCACGTCGGAATCCCGCCTGGCCCTTCCCTTGGCCAACGATCCAAATAAAAAGGCCATGCGCACGCGGGGTTGGCCGGCAAAATAATCTTTAAGGAGTTGATAAACCTTGTTCTCCATTAAAATATTCCCCTTATCCGGCTGGCGAGCTTCCACATTAATCAGTAGCGTCCCTCTCTCACCTCAGATCTCATCCAGCTTCACTTCCGTTACAGAGCCTTTCAACTCAGACCATTCCTTTTGGGGCACCTAGCTTCTGTTATTGCCTCTGTCGCTGCTTTTATCGTATTGCATTTCGGTTCCGAGGTCAATGTTTTGCCATTAACATTCGGGTCCTTAAAGGGTTTGGCCACCCTAAGGAGCTGAGGCAGGGACTCCGGAGATTTCTACTTGTGAAAGACCTGGCGCATCCCCAGTTTTAAATTTCCGGTATCAAGGAAGGTAGGAGACACAATAACCGGCGGCAACCTACTCTGAA
>JAZHPA010000064.1:0-13829 GCA_051024685.1 Moorellaceae bacterium AZ2
GCTAGTTTGGCCCGCGAGGGAGGCCTTTGCGAGCGAAAGCCAAGCAGGCCTGGGATCAAAACTGGGGATACGTCAGCTTTTTCACCTGAGTTATTCCCAGTTTTTATTCCAGGCCTGCTTGGCTTAAGCGGAGATACATCAGCTTTTTCACCCGGACGCCGGGCCGACGGTGGATGCGGACCTTAGGGCAAGGGATTAACCGGAGGAAAAGCTGCACCTTAAGGCAGGCAGATATACTGGCCTACCTGGAGATTATAAGGGTCTATACCCGGGTTAAGTTCCATCAGCCGCTCCACAGTAGTGCCCACGGCCTGGGCTATGCGGAACAAAGTATCTCCCGGCGCCACCTGCCAGAAGGTCCCGGAAGGACAATTGGGCCTCAATTCTCCCATGGTAGTACCCTCCCGCAGAGAATTTTCCGATCCCTCCGGTTTAATTTATGATTCCTGGTACCTTTTCGGTGTAAGTTGTTCACGCGCCGGGTGGTCCCTATTGTGGGGAGTTCTACGTCTAGGTATCGAAGGGCTATACCATTAATTTCCATCACCTGCATTGGCGTAGCAGTAAAGGCACCCGGAGGGACAGACCATGTTATACCAGCCCAGATCTACTGCATGGGTGCAGCCGCAAAGATCGCGCTGTCCTCTTGCTTTGTCCGTGCGGCACGGTTCACCGTAGGGATGGAGTTGGCTTAAAACCTGGCCGTCGATACAGCTCGAGGTGGGCAGCTCCGGGATGCAGCAGGCGTACAGGGTAGCCCCGCAGGCGGCAGCGGCCGTCGCCAGGCGGCTCCAGATCTGCCGACGCTGGTCCCCATCAAAGGGCACCGCCTCCCAGCCCCGAAGGCCCAGCCGGCGCCGCACCTTGGGATATAATTCCACAAAGGAAGTGGAAAAGCTTTTCACTCCCAGGGCCGCTGCTTCCCCTATAATGCTCAAAGCCGCCTGTACGTTAGTAAAGGTCTGTTTCCCGCGGCGGAAGAGCAATAGGGGATCCGGTCGCACCCGCAGGCGCCGGGGGTCTCCCAGAAAGTCCACGAGGTCCGGTATCCTGGCCAGAGCGTGTTCGGGCGGAGGAACATGCGGCTCGATGGGCGTGCCTCCCAGGCCGGTAATGGTGAGATGGACGTAGACCTGGTCATAGCGCCTTAAGGCCGGCCTGAGCCGCTCCAACACAGCCTGGGGAAACTTGGTCCACACCACCACGGTGTGCACTCGCTCCGGGGGGTAGCGGTCGGCCAGGAGGTTCGCCAGCCGATCGGCATAAAAGAAAGGCTCTGTCCGGCGAGAAAGGCTTACCACGACCCTCACAACCTCGGCCCCCTTAAGCTCAGCCGATCACAATCCGCTTATCGCCGATGCGACGGGTGAACTTGGTGTGGTCCAGGTATTCCAGGAGGGGCAGAACGTACTTGCGGGAACTTCCCAATAAGTCGCGCACCTCGGCTAGGGTAAAAGCCCCCTTTTCCCCCAACTGCTTTATGGTTTCCTGGGCCGCCCGCAGGGCCTCGCGGTGAAAGTAAAGGCCTTCGGACACTTTAACCAGAATGCCCTGCCGCACCAGGTAATGGAGCATCTCTTCCAGTTCGCCCGCCGTCAGGCCCAGGTCTTTCCCTGCCTCCTCGGACGAAGGCGGCTGGAAATGGCCTTCCCGATAGCGCTCTTCCAGCACAGCCAAGGCCTTCTGCTGGCGCCCATCCATCTGGGGACGGTAGCCGGCCAGATGCACGCTATTGCCTTCCAGCCCGATTTTTCCCTCACCCTCCCAATGTTCCAGGAGCCCATGGAAAGTACGCCAGTCCAGACGGCCGAAGAATCGCGTCCGGAGCTCCTCCTTGGGAACCCCGGACCTCAAGGGGTAGCGGCGGTGGAATTCCTTCAGGGCCTCCTGGACCTTCTTCCACCACCGCTCCAAGGATGCCGGGGTGACTGCATAAAGATCTCCCTCCCCTGCGGGAAGGAGCACCACCTTACCTTCTTTCTCGGCGCCCACGAGAATCTCATGGGCCTCCTTCCAATCCACCTCCGCGCGGGCGGCTGCGGCTCGCAGGCTAAGGCCCTCCCTCTCCTCCCCGACTACGGTCAGCAGGATATCCCGGGATGTCCCGGCCAGACGCCGGGCCAGGGTCTGAATCACCTCTTCCCGGAAGCGCCGGCGCCGGGGCGGATTGACGCTGATAACCTCCCCCCCTCCGATGGTTTCCAGGGGGGAATAGGTGCGCAGGATAAAGCGGTCCCGTGCTGCCGCCACCACCGGCTCCTCCAGGAGGAGTTGGGCAAAGGCTTCTTGCCCCCCGCCCAACTCCTCCCGGTCCAGCAGGGCCACCCGGCCCAGGGCCTCTTTGGTGCCCAGGTAGAAACGGACCCGCTGCCGGTGTTTTAAGGTTTGGGCCTCCGGCAGTAGCCTTAAGCTTATGTCCAGTCGCCAGGCGGGCCTCCACCAGCCCGGCTCCACCAGCACGCTACCCCGGTGAACGTCTTCCACATTGACGCCGGTGAGGTTGACGGCCACCCGCTGGCCGGCCTGGGCCCGCTCCACGGACCGGCCGTGGACCTGGAGGCTCCGCGCCCGGCTCTTTAACCCTTCAGGCTGGATTTCCACTTCGCTGCCAACCTGGATGGTGCCCGACCACAGAGTGCCGGTAACAATGGTACCAAAGCCGGGCAGGGAAAAAACCCGATCGATGGGCAGTCTTACCCTCCCGGCCGCCGGTCGGGCGGGAATTTGCCGCGTTTGTTGAGCCAGGAGGTCTTTGAGTTCCTTAATCCCCTTTCCCGTCACGGCCGAAACCCGTACTAGGGGAGCGCCTTCCAGGACCGTCCCTTTAACGGCCTCCCGGACTTCGTCCTCTACTAAGGTCAGCCACTCTTCCTCCACCAGGTCTATCTTGGTCAGCACCAGAATTCCCCGGGGAACCCGAAGGAGGTCGATAATGGCTAGGTGTTCCCGGGTCTGGGGCATAACACCCTCGTCTGCGGCTACCACAAGAAGCACTAGGTCAATGCCCGCCACCCCTGCCAGCATCTGCCGGATGAAACGCTCGTGACCGGGAACATCCACCAGTCCCAACTGACGGCCGTCGGGCAGCCACAGGGGTGCAAACCCCAGTTCAATGGAAATTCCCCGTTCCTTCTCTTCCTTCAACCGGTCCGTGTCCACCCCGGTCAGGGCCTTGACCAGTTCGGTTTTTCCATGATCTACATGGCCCGCCGTACCTACCACCACATAATCCAAGGTGCTTCCCCCTTATGCCAAAACCTGGGATAAGGCCCGCACTATCTCCGCTTCTTCTCCCGGCAAGACGGTACGCAGGTCCAGGAGCAGACTCTCGTCCTGCACACGGGTCAGGACGGGTGGCTCTCCCTGACGCAGATTTTCTGCCACTCGGCCGGCACTACCTTGGAGGGGCCGGACCGCCACTCCCCAGGAGGGAAGCTCGGCCAAGGGCAGGGCACCGCCGCCCACCTGGGAAGATACCTGCTTAACTTGGACTTCAGCTTTCTCGCCGATCTTCTCCACCAGCAACTCGCCCAGCCTCGCAGCCCGCCTTGCCAGTTCTTCCTGGGGAAGGGTCAAAAGCCGCAGGGTGGGAATCTCCCGACGGGCCCTTTCCGGATCCCGGTAAGCCCTCAAAGTAGCTTCCAAGGCGGCCAGGGTCATTTTGTCAATGCGCATAGCCCGGTTCAGGGGGTGTCGGGCCACCGCGCGGACCAAATCCGACCGGCCTACAATAATGCCTGCCTGGGGCCCTCCCAGCAGTTTGTCGCCGCTGAAGGTGAGAAGGTCCACACCGGCCGCCACTTCTTCCTGCACCGTGGGCTCATGGCCCAGGCCGTAGTTGCCTAAGTCCAAGAAGCAACCGCTTCCCAGATCCTCCATAACGGGAATACCGTACTTGCGGCCCAGGCTCACCAGCTCAGCGGTGGTCACTTCCCGGGTAAAGCCCAGGACCCGGTAGTTGCTGGGATGCACCTTGAGGAGCAGGGCCGTATCGGAAGTGATGGCCCTTTCATAATCGGAAAGATAAGTCTTGTTGGTAGTTCCCACTTCCACGAGCCGCGTGCCGCTCTGGGCCATGACTTCCGGCACGCGGAAGGAACCCCCGATCTCCACCAGCTGGCCGCGGGAAATAATGGTCTCCCGGCCGGCGGCCAAGGCGGCCAGGCAGAGAAATACAGCGGCCGCATTGTTGTTGACCACCAAGGCGGCTTCGGCCCCCGTAATCTCCTGCAGCAGGTCCACTACATGACTGTAGCGGCTGCCCCTCTCTCCGGTGGGCAGGTCCATCTCCAGGTTGGTATAATGCGCAGCGCAGGTGGCCACAGCCTCCACTGCTTCGAGGCTTAAAAGAGCCCGTCCTAGATTGGTATGGAGGACTACGCCGGTGGCGTTTATAACCCGTCGCAGGCTCGGCTGTTCTCGGCGATAAAAGAGGGCAGCGGCCTGAGCTGCCAGTTCCTCCGGCCCAGGGGGTTGCACGCCCTCCCTTAAGATTCGTTCCCGCCAGTCCTCCAGCACCCGGCGTACACAATTCCTGGCCCGCACGCGGTCCCTTGCCACCGCCGGCGCGAGCTCCTGGCATTGTAGCATTTCGTGGACTGCCGGCAAGCGGCGCAGCAATTTTTCGGGTTCCATCGCTAACACCTCGACTTCTGCCTGCATTATATCCTCTCCGGGACTCCTTCGCAACCTGCCGGCCGTTAGACCTCACGATATTCGAACTTTGTGATGCATTGCCGTAGGGGACAGGTGGAGCCGGCAGCAGGCAATCACGCCAAAGGCTGCGCCCCTTTTTCGGTTATCACGTAAGTGTCTTCCAGGCCCACCGCTCCCTGCCCGGGAAAAACAAATTTGGGTTCTACGGCAATCACCATACCGGCGGCCAGTACGGTTCTGTCCCCCCGGGCCAGGACCGGCCACTCATTGAGCTCCAGTCCAACGCCGTGGCCGATGTAGACGGCCTGTTTGCCCCAGCCCATAAAATGCTCGCCCAGACCGGCCTGCCGGGCCTTAAGAACTGCCAGGTCGTAGAGCTCTCCCGCGGTAACCCCGGGCTTGGCCCTTTCGGCCACCAGGGCGGCTATCTCTTCCGCCACTTCTTGGGCTCGGAGTAGTAACGCCGGAGCGGGCCCCGCAAAATATACCGTGGTCTTGTCCACCAGGTAGTCGCCGTAGGCCCCGGCGTAATCGATAAGCAGGGGCTCCCCGGCTTTCCACGTGCGGGTACCGGCCCCCAGGGGATAGAAGGCCGACAGACCACGACCGGTAAGGATCCAGGGATAACCGGCGGCGTAGGCTGCGTGGGGACCGGCGGCTACTATGCCTATGGGGAGCCCCTGTTCGTACCCTCGGTATCGCACCCGGCCTTGGTGTCCGCGGCGTCGGGCGTAAGCTTCCAGCTCGGCCGCAATTTCCAGCTCGGTCATCCCCGGCGCTATCCTTTTTTCGATGTAACGGAAAACCTCTGCATGTTGGGTGGCGGAATGGCGCAGGGCGGCCAGCTCCTGTTCCGATTTAACCATGCGTAAGGAGCGCAATTCCGGGCTAATGTCCTCCCATTCGACCTGCGGGAACGCCTGCCGGTAGCGGGAGAAAAGCCTCCAGGATATCACGTCCATTTCGGTACCCAGGCGTTGCAGGCCGCAGAACCCCAGCTCCGCCAGGCGCAGGGGGATTTCCCCAAAGCGCACCAGGGGTATGACCTGATCCCACACCGATTCTTCCCGGGCCCGGGCCGCATCCTGATATACCAGCAGGCACGGTTTCCCCACGGGGGGGACAAAGAGATGGGCCTCCTGGGCTGTCCCGCTAAGATAAAAGAGGTCTGCTGTTTGGAAGAGAAGGGCACCATCCAGGCCCCTATCCTGCAACCTCTCCTGGAAAAGGGCCAGCCTCCGGCAGTATTCCTCGTGAAGCATCCTTGGGGTTTCCATAGGTCCTACGGCAACTCCTTTTCATGCATAATTTAGGTTGTAAAGGATAAAAGCTATAACTAGTATAAGCCCTAGGAAAGCCAGCAACCAGCAGAGGGAGGGAATCGCCTGTGGAGATCATGCCCTGGCGGCCGTGGCGTGAGAGGTCCCACTGGCCGTGGCGGGAACTGGTCGCCTTGCCGGAAGAGGTAATGCGCAATTGGTTTGGGGGCTGGGCGGGTAGTCTGTGGGAAGCCGGACCTCGCCTGGACCTTTACCAGACGGACAGGGAAGTGGTGGTCATGGCCGAGCTGCCCGGTCTCGTGTCCAAGGATGATGTAGAGATAACCGCTACCGAAAACAGCCTCTCCATCCGCGGTGAGGTACGTCGGACCCAAGAGGCAGGCGAACAGGACTATCACCGTTCGGAGCGGTTTTACGGCACCTTCGCCCGTACTATCAGCCTGCCGGCAGAGGTGGATCCGGAAAGGGCCACAGCCTCATACAAGAACGGGATTCTGGAAATCCGCATCCCCAAGGCCGCCCAGCAGCGTCAAAAGCGCATCCCGATCGACCTCCATTAAGCGCGGTCCCCAGCAAGACCCTTCTTGCTGGGGACCCTGGCCAAGGGCACCTACTTGTAGATCATGTTAAGGTGCTCGGGCCGGGGCAAGGGGTCCTTGATGGGCGTGCCTTCCGGAAGATATTCCTTTTTCTCCCCTTCGATCAACAGCTGTACCTGATGGATAGAGGTAAATTGGGTTAGAGTCCAGAGAAGGGAATCTACGAAAAGGGTTTCCATGGTCGTCCCCCCGCCGTAGCCCACTGCTTCCTTGCTCAGGTCTACAACGGCTACTCCGTCCTGTACTGCAAAATGAAGCAGCTTAGTCCCCGGCCAGACCGTGGGGAGCAGGCCGCTGTCTTTGGGCGGACCGGCCAAAAGGGCCTCCACCGCCGCCCTGGGCAACTCTTTTTCGTCCTTGCTGGGGGCTGCTACAGTGACCGGGACGAGGTATAGGGCATTCTCGTCGCTAAAATACACCTGGACGGGGGTTTCTTTTCCTTCCTCCCCCTTGAGAAGGCTGTTTACGGCCGGTGGGCGCTTCAGGGTTTCCTCCAGTTTAACCCCTGCCAGCTGGGGGATATTTTGCCCTTCCACCATGACTCTGACCCCTTCGATGGCCTCCAATTCTGTCAGGGTGAGTACTAAGGAGCGCAGGGCTAATTCTGCTTCCCTGGTGTCCTTGATTTTTAATAAATCGCTGGTGAAGTCCACGTAAGCGGTCTTCTCGCCCGCCAGGGCATATACCTCCCGGAGCTTGACGCCTTCAGGCATGGTGGAGGTCAAACCGTCTTCCGGGGGACCAGCCAGGAGCTTTTCTACGGCTGTCTTGGCGACCTCGCGGGTGGGATTGATGGCTACCGTTACCGGAACCAGGTAGCGCAGATCGGGAGTAGCGTAATAGATCAATACCTGGGCCAGCTCCTTGTCGTACAAGAGAGGGCGTGTCTGCTTCACAGGGCCAGGCGCCGGAACAGCCTCCGTTGCGGCCTTGCGCCCGCAACCGGGGCTCCACAATAGGGCCAGGGCTAAAAGCAGCACCCAGACCACACGGCAACCTTCTCGCATCTTTTTCCCCGCCGTCCCAACTGACATACCTTTCTTTCCACTCCTTTCCGGCCCTGGATGATACATATCTTTCGACAGATAACCCAAGAATCCTGCCAGAAAGGGCCTCATGCTTTAAATTTGGCGGCCAAGCTTTTTAAAGCACTGCCGGACACCACCGCCCACAAAAAGCAATAGAACGACATAGCCGAAGAAGGGATAGAAGTAGCCCACCAGACGGGCGAAGCCCAGGCCGGAAACGGGGAGAGCCAGGCCGACGACTAAGATACCCGACCAAAGGGCAGGAAGGCGGCCGTCCCGGGCGAGGCGCTCCGCCAAACCAAAGGCCGAGGTTACGGCGGTAGTTACCATGGCTACCCAGAGGTTAAAGACATAGAAGCTTTCCCACGGAGGGGCCAGGCGCCGTGCGAGGCCGAGGACCGGTATGGGACCTGTAATCTCGGCCGGGTCCAGCCCGCTGAGGGCCATGACCAGCACCAGGGCGGTGAACCCCAGGGTGAGACCGCCGCAAAAGGCCCCCCATTTTCCCCCCTGGTGGGCGGGCAAAGAAGTAAACAAAACAATGACTCCCACCATATTATAAGCTACGTAAAGGAACCCATTGAGGATCCAGTTGGCTGCCAAGAGGGGTGAGCGGCCCGGCAGGGGCACGGGGGGAACGAATTGCAGGTTGCCGAGCCCGAGCAGGAGCAGATAGATGACCAGGACGGGTACTAGCACCACATTGATGGCCAACACTCCGCTGCTGCGGCCTGCCACGGCGGTCAGGGTGAGGGCTGCCGCCACGGCACTTCCTCCCCAGGCACTGAAACCCAGATATTCCTGTACTACTGCTCCGGCACCGGCCAGCATAATCACCAGACTGCCGAAGAGGAAGGCTGTGAGAATTGCGTCGGCTATTCTGCTGGCCCTGCCCAAGAGCGCATCTACTAAGTCCCGGTAGGATTGCGTACACAACTGGCAGGCCAGGCTTCGCAGGAGAAAGCCCCCGATGGCGAAGAGGACAGTGGCCAGCATCAGAGCAGGCAGGGCCTTAGGGCCCAGAATTAGGAAAAACTGAACCAGCTCCTGTCCGGAGGCAAATCCGGCGCCGATTACTGTCCCTATATAAGCGCAGGCTACAGCCGCCCCTGACCACCAGCGCAAAAAATCCCCTCCTCAGGTGTCTTAGCCTGCCTATCTCCGCCCCCGGTGGGGAGGGAACTATTGCGGCCAGGAGCAAAAATCCTTGCGGCAGGGAAAGTTCGGAGTAGACCACCTAGGTAAGGACTGTTGGAAAATAGAGGTCCCGGCAGCGCCCCCGGCCATGCCGTCTGCCTCTGAACCTCGGGCCGTCCTCGATAGCGTGGAAAGGGCCTTGGCCCGAGGGGAAATTCAGACCGGCTCCTCCTACTATAGGACCCTTGGGGTCTACGGCCAGCGGTAGCTCGGTCCTTCAGTATATTGTACGCCGCCGGGTGCCAAAAAAGTATAAAAAAGCCTCGGCTGGCATATACTCTAGGCACGAGATTATGGCAGGAGGTAAGGTATGGTTACATTCCCTTTTCTCTCCCGCAATCTGTCCTTAGAACCGAGCCCCTTAGCCAAAGTAAAATATCACTACCAGGATCCTCTAGTCGTGGAAAAGCTGAGCGCGGCCCTGCAGGAATACCTTGCCCGGCTAAATCCGCCCCCTGCCCGTCCGCTGGTAGTGGTGGGCATCGGCACCGACCGCTCTACGGGTGACAGCCTGGGTCCCCTGGTAGGAAGCAAACTGGCGGCCTATCCGGACCTGTCCCTGACCGTCTACGGCACCCTGGAGGACCCGGTCCACGCAAGCAATCTGAGGGAAAAGCTGGAGCTCATCACCGCCACCTTTGGCAATCCCTTCATTATTGCCATCGACGCCTGCCTGGGGCATTCGGAAAATGTGGGCAGCATTACCTTGGCTCCGGGAGCCCTCAAACCCGGGGCGGGGGTGAATAAAAATTTGCCGGCCGTGGGGGATCTCCACTTCACCGGCATCGTAAACGTCGGCGGCTATATGGAATACTTCGTCCTGCAGAATACCCGTCTGAGCCTGGTCATGCGCATGGCCGACCAGATCGCCCTGGCCATCTACCACGGGGTGCGCCACCATTACGGCCTGGAAGGTAACCTGCCGGCCGCCCAGGGCTTTCAGTAGGACTCTGCGAGGATGGCCAGTACTTCATCGTCCTCCACCTGGGGAAACCGGCGGTAAAACTGGCCTACGGCATAAAAGGGCTCGGGGGTGGCCAGACACACTACGCGGGTGACCAGAGGACGCAAGCGCTCGATGGTGTCCGCCGGGGCCACGGGTACGGCCAGGATCAGCTCCCCGGGTTCCTCCCGCATCAAGGAAACTAAAGCCGCCTCCACCGTCAGCCCGGTGGCCAGGCCGTCATCGATGACCATCACCACTCGACCTTTAATCCGGGGCCCGGCCTTCTCTCCCCGGTATACTTGGGTCCGGCGCCTGATTTCCTGTAATTCCCGCTCGATGGCTCTGGCGAGGTCCTCTTTTTTCAGCCCGAGAACCTTTAATGTCTGTTCGTTAAAGATCACCGTGCCGTCCGGCGCCACGGCGGCTGCTGCCAGTTCCGGATTGCCCGGTGCTCCCACTTTGCGGGGAATAATGACATCCAGTTCCGCCCCAAGGGTGGTGGCCACCGGCCGGGCCACCACCACTCCCCCGCGGGGTACGGCCAACACCAGCACGTCCCTGCCGGCATAGCCCTTAAGGGATGCGGCCAGCTTCTCCCCTGCCTCCTGGCGGTCGGCAAAGAGCATGGGTATCCCCCCTTGTTTTTTATTTCGATGCTTCCATAGCATTCCCCAAGTCGGGGCGCTGGCGCCGGCTCGAGATGCTCGCCAGCATCCCCGACCTCTTTATCTCTCATTCGGTCACCAATCCCAAGGCGATCTCCAGGGCCTTCTCCTCTTCTTCGCTTAAGCGGTAGAGGGCCTTGGCACGCTTGACCGGTTTTAGGAATACCCTTGTTTCGTCCCGGGCATACAGGCTGGTCAGGATAAAACCGTCACCTCCCTTGGAGAGAACCGCCACGGCAAAACTCAGGTCGCTGCCGGTGTCGGGGAAGGCGTTAAAGCGCACTATGCCTACCCGGCACAGGGTTCCCTCTAGGTACTGGAGAATGTCTGCTACTTTTTCTTCCATACGCTCTACGGTATCCTTTACCTCTTTTAGGTCCCGGAAACGCTCCAGGGCGGCCGCGAGTTCCTGGCCGTCGCCCGTTCCGGCCAAGCGCTTGAGCCTGGAATCCAGCCGCCGTACTTCCGCCCGAAGAGAAAGAATGAACAGTAGCAGGACGACGGCGCAAAACAGGCTGACCAGGACAGCGTAGGGAAGATAAGGTGTTAGTAATGCCAGAACGTAGTCCAAGGTTCTTCACCACCCGCTCCTCACCCGGAATAGTTCCTTTTTGGGGAAAGATCCTGGTCCCTTTTGGAAGGTCCATCGTCCAGTTTAAATTCCACACTCACTGACCATTTCCTTTTTTGACTTTATTCGTCCTGCCCGAAACACGGGCGCCCTGAGTTATACCCAGTTTTTATTCCAGGCCGGCTTGGCTTTCGCTCGCTCCAGAAACCCTCGCGGGCAGGACTTTTGCTCGGCCTCAAAGCTTAAGGCGGACTTCCCGGCCCAATCGGCGTTCTTGCCGATGGGCCGGTCTCGGACCTCCCATCCTCGACCCCGCCTCCGCTTTCGGCCAAAGCTTAAAGCCTGGGCTAGCCGCGAAGGCTTGCTCGCTCGCTTTCAAGTCCAAGCAGGCCTCCTCTGGAAAAAGTGGGGATAACTCAGATGGGCGCCGCATTGACAGCCCTTCACCCGGTGGGGTAAGATCGGAGGAAAAAAGGGGAGAGAGTATGCTCCCGACAGAACTGGCCAGGAAGCTCGAGCGCTTGAAGGAAAACCTTTCCTCCCTGGACGGGGTTCTGGTGGCATTCTCGGGTGGGGTGGACAGCACCCTCTTGCTGCGGGTGGCCTTAGAAGCTGCCCCGCGGGTCCTGGCGGTCACCGCAGTTTCCCCCACCTACCCCCAAGGGGAGCTGGAACAGGCCAAGGTCTTGGCCCGGGACCTGGGAGTGGAACACCTAGTTGTAGAGAGCAGGGAAATGGAGAATCCGGATTTTTGTTCCAACCCCGTCGACCGGTGTTACCATTGCAAGAGTGAGCTCTTCGGCCTTCTCAAAGAGATCGCCGCCTCCCGGGGCCTGAAGGTGGTTCTGGACGGCACCAATGCCAGCGACGCCGGCGATTACCGGCCGGGTATGCGGGCTGCCCGGGCCCATGGGGTGCGGAGCCCCCTCCTGGAAGCCGGCCTCACCAAGGAGGAGGTTCGCCAGCTTTCCCGTTACTATCATCTGCCCACTTGGAACAAACCTTCTATGGCCTGTCTTTCCTCGCGTATACCCTATGGGGAACCCATCACCAGGGAGAAAATAGCCCAGATAGAAGCGGGAGAGGCTTTCCTGCGCGGGCTGGGGCTCAGAGAAGTGCGCCTCCGCCACCACGGTTCTCTGGCCCGGCTGGAGGTAGACCCGGCTGCCTTTCCCTTCCTGGTGAGCCATGGAGTGCGGGAAAAGATAATTTCTACCCTGAAGGGACTCGGCTTTGTTTATATCACCCTGGACCTGGAAGGCTACCGCACCGGCAGTATGAATGAAGTACTGGCCGGTGCTCGTGGGAAGGAGATCGTCTGAGGTGAAGATAGCCTATTTCGACTGCTTTTCCGGTATCAGCGGCGACATGTGCCTCGGGGCAATCATTTCCTGCGGCCTGCCGCCGGAGGAACTCGAAGCCGGGCTAAAATCCTTGCCCTTGGAGGGATGGCAGCTGAAAGTCCGTCGGGTCCAGCAACACGGCCTGGCAGGGACGGATGTGGAGGTGGAAGTAAAGGGCCCGCAGCCCGAACGTCACCTCGCCGATGTGGTGGAGATTATAAACTCTTCCTCCCTGCCTCCAGCGGTGCAGGAGAAGGCCATAACCGTCTTCCGGCATTTGGCCACGGCCGAGGCCCGGGTCCACGGTACAGATCCCACCCATGTCCATTTCCACGAGGTGGGCGCTGTGGACGCCATCGTGGACGTCGTAGGAACCTGTTGGGGGCTCCATGCTCTAGGCGTGGAAGAGGTCTACGCTTCTCCTCTGCCTATGGGGTCCGGTTGGGTGCGCTGCCGTCACGGGCACCTGCCGATACCCGCTCCGGCTACCGTCTACCTCCTGGAAGGTTGCCCCGTATACGGCTCCGAGGTAGAATGCGAGCTGGTGACGCCCACCGGTGCCGCCCTGATCACCACCCTGGCTCGTTCCTTTGGCCCCCTACCGGCCATGCGGCTCAAGGCCTGCGGCTACGGGGCGGGCAAAACGCTGCTCCCTCGTCCTAATTTTCTGCGCCTCCTTCTCGGCGAGGATGTAAGGGGCCTTGCCGCGACGGAAGACGTTATAGTAGTGGAGACCACCATCGATGACATGAACCCCGAGCTTCTGCCCCACCTGGTGGAACAGCTCCTGGCCGCCGGAGCCCTGGATGCCTTTTTTACTCCTGTATACATGAAAAAGGGTCGGCCCGGTATGGTTTTCACGGCCCTATGCCCTGAGGATTCTCTGGATGCAGTAACCGCCGTATTTTTCCGCCATTCCAGCACCCTGGGGGTCCGCCTTCGGCGTGAAGGGCGGGTGGTAGCCCGCCGGCAAGTAGTGACACTACAGACTCCTTACGGTCCTGTAGAGGTTAAGTGGGGCGCCTCACCCTTCGGTACGCCAGGGGGCGTGAGCTTCAATGCGGCGCCGGAATTTGAATCCTGCCGCCGCGCGGCTGAGGAGCGGGGTGTGCCCCTTAAGGAAGTCTACATGGCGGCTCTGGCGGCCGCGCAGGTAACGGGCCCTCCCCCGGAGTTGCTCCAGGAGGACTAGGTCTCACCGGAGCAGGTCTTCCCGGTCCCGGCGGGGACGAGGGTACGTCCGGACGATTAAGGGATTGTGCGGGAACGTGGGGCGACCTTCACCTCCTCCCGGCCGCGAGTCAGGACCCCGCCCGTCCCGTTGGATCCGCCCTCTTGCCTTCAGGCCTGCCGGGGTTGCGCTCCCCTATGATTTCTCCGGCGGGCCGAATTATCCCTCGGTTTTAAGGCTTCAGGCGGTTGACGTATCCCCAGGACGTATCCCCAGTTTTGATCCCAGGCCTGCTGGGCTTTCGCTCGCTTATGGCTTCCCTCGCGGGCCAAACTAGCGCTTGGCTCAAGGCTCCGGCAGGCTTCCCGGCAAA
>JAZHPA010000065.1:0-13272 GCA_051024685.1 Moorellaceae bacterium AZ2
TGGCCGTTACCTCTTCTACTAAACCCAAAACTAAGGCTGAGCCTGTGGTTCCTACCGAAATTAATGAAAAGGCGGGCACTACTTCAATTCGTAGGCCCGCTAAAGACCATCCATGGCGTAAGCCATGGAAACCCCACAGGCCTTATTATACCACTTCTACCCTGACAGAATCTCAGACGAATTTTACCTGACATTTTCATTGACGCTTGACACTTGAACAGGTCCCATACCCGGGCATACAGAACCTCTTCAAGGGCAGCCTTGTGGTCCGTAAGGAACTCCAGCGCCCGGTAGAAGTGATTGAGTTCTAGTTTCTCCCACTCAGGGCGATATATCGTCTCCACCTACTCGCTGACCTTAAGCTTGGACATGGGTTCCAAAAGCTGGTTTAAGACCATGGCAAAGGTGGCTTCCTCGAAGTCGGTCTCTACGGCGGTACCCTCAAGCAGCCGCCTGAAGGTGGCCGCTAGCCCCAGTTCTTCCCACAGCCTGCGGAAGATGAGCACCGGTCCCCAGGTTCTGGCCTGCCTAGCCTCTATCTGCCGCGCCTTCTCAAGTACCCACTGCCGCTGGGAAAACCGCATCAGGTGCTCAATGAGCCGGTCAAGGGGCCCTGCCTGGAGCTCCTCAAGTCGGTCCAGGTTGATATGACCCTCTGGCGTACCCTGCCGTCCACCCGTTTGCTGGTAATCAGTTGGTGGTAAGCCATAGAGTGAAACGCTGGCGGAATGGCCAGAAGGTACTCTAGTGGCTTGCGGCAGGGTTACTTCTAGAAAGGCCTTAAGAGGGTACAGGGAGTACCGTGATTTACCCTTATTAGCTAAAGCTCTAAAGAAGGATCTTCAAGAAACCTCCAGGGGAGTGAAAATAGCCTAAATAATGAGCGGGGAACCCTACCGAAATTCCACGACGAATATGATATCGCTACAGTTAGAAACCTACTTGAACTGCAGTCCAGTCTTTCTCCTTAACTGTTATCAATAAGGTAGGCTTTTTCAGGGGGAGCTATGTAACCCCACGGTGTGTCGACCTGTTGTCAAATGTGGTGAAGTGACACATTGTGTACTTGCCTGGATAAGTTGCGAGCAGGCTTGTATAATTATAACTGGTGATCATCGAGAGGTAAAGTGATATATAACCCACGTGGGTAGCCTGAGGAGAACAGGAAGAAGGGTAGAAGTGCCTACCGATGAACGCCAAGAAGGGGGGAGGTAAGGACCAGGTAAAGTTGGGGAAGTCTCAAGTAATGCGAAAATACAAAGCAGGCAGGAAGGTATGTTAGCGGAGATTTTCAGTGGTTAGACCTGGTGTTATGGCTAAGGCAAGATAGACTAAGGGTGTCAACGAGGAGGGAGTCAAGCAATGAAATACTTTGGTAGCTATGATGTTGTTGTAGTCGGCGGGGGTACTTCAGGAGTTGCTGCGGCCATATCTGCTGCGCGTGCCGGTGCTAGGACGCTACTGGTAGAACGCCTAGGGGTACTAGGTGGACAAATGAATGTTTCGGGTCCGCCGGGATTTGCTTATGCATGGCTGTTTAACGCTCGCGGTGAACAAGTAGTCGGGGGGATTGTGGCAGAAACGCATGAAAGGCTACTGAGAGAGGGTCATGCCTTACCTCATATTAGACCAGAATTTAGAGGTGCCTATACTTTTTCCTATGTTGATCCAGACTGGTGGGGCCTACTAATTTTTGAAATGATGCAGGAAAGTGATGTAGAGCTGTTGCTGCATTCCGTAGGAGTAGATGTTATTAAAGAGGGTGATACAGTTAAAGGCGTTGAAGTAGAAACGGTATCTGGCAAGCAGATGATCCTGGGCAAGGTGATAATTGATTGTACTGGTGAGGGATACCTCGCAATCAAGGCTGGGGCTCCATACGATATGGTATCCAAAGACCAAGTTCAACCTCACACTCTTGCATTTACAGTTGATGGGGTAAATTGGGATAAAGTTCTCCAATACGTTAAAGAACATCCCGAAGAAATCCAAGTTAAGCATTTATCACGTCATACTTATCCTAATTGGAGCGAGGAAAGAATAAGAGAAGAGATAAAGAAAGCGAAACACATAACGGAATTAGGCGAAGTGATGGGATTCTTCTCGCTTAGGGATAAGGCTTTGGCCAACGGAGAATGGCATGGATACAGTGGTGTTGGATTTTTCTTGATGCCGAGAGAGGGGGGCAAAATACAAGCCCATTTCCAACACTCTTCTCATGTTCCTAACTGTGATTGTACTGATCCACGGGACTTAACTTACTGCGAAATAGAAGCGCGGAGACAAATTGTAATAGCATGGAAATTTATTAAAAAATATTTACCCGGCTTTGAGGACGCCTACATTACGAGAATTTGTCCCGAAGTCAGAATCCGCGAAACAGGGCGGGTTATAGGTGACTATGTATTAACGAGCGAAGACGTGAGGGAAGCTAGAAAATTTAAGGATGTTATCGGTAAGAGCTCATTCCCGGCCGCTGCGCACCACGTAGTTGGTACCTCAACCCTGACCTTTACGTCTATCCATCCTAAAGATGGGGGGTCTTATGATATTCCTTATCGTTGCCTGGTGCCGAAAAAGGTGGAGAACCTTCTCGTAGCAGGAAAGGCAACCTCTACTGACCGGGATGCTTATCTCAGGTATCTCCAGCAGACGATGGTAACGGGGCAAGCTGCTGGTGTGGCGGCAAGTATCTGTGCTAGAAAGAATATTACGCCGCGAGAATTGGAGAACGATGTAAGTGAATTGCAGCAGATTCTCCTTAAACAGGGCGCTATTCTATATGGAACACATTAGTATTTTGTGAACTTAGATTACAGTTTCTGTTACGTAAAAACTGGGTTAAATGAATTTACAAATTATAACATATCATAAACCGCATCGATGGATTTGTTGGCTGTAGATGTAAAACCAAAGAGAAGGAGGAAAGGGAGGAAGATGGGTAAAAAACTAAATCCTATTCTCGATCCGAGAGGTTGGCAGGAGAGGCCACGTCTCCAGCTCGCGGTGAGGCCGAGCTTAGATGAACTCAAAAAAGGGAAGATACTTTTCTACGATAATACTAAACTAGATTTTTGCAACTACAGAGAAGTATTCGTGAGGATCAAAGAAAGATTTCAGGAGATGGGCATTACCAACTTTGTAGATTACAAAGAGACTGTGAGAGGCAAGGATACGAAAGCGCTGGAACAATATGCAGCGATGCTAGCCCAGGAAAAGCCTACTGCGGCAGTCGTAGCGCTGGGAGACATGGGTACCTCCCCCGCAACCTGCATTGTGGCTATTGCCCTTGAAAAGTTGGGTATCCCTACAGTTTATATAACCGCCAGTCCTGGACATGAATTAGTACAGGGGGTAGCATTTTATAGAGCAGGACATTTATGCTTATGCAATGTAGATATATATCAGGCCAGTACGGAAGAAGAAGTTAGGGCTCAGATAGATTTAAAGTGGGACTACATCATAGGTAGCTTAACAGCTAACGGAGAAGAATTAGAGAAGCTTGCCAACATCAACTTCAAACTGGACAGAGTACCTCCGGCGGAGAATCTTTTGCTACCTGTGACCGAAAGAATAGAGGTAACAGAAGACAGGCTTTATGAACCTGGTTGCTATATAGAAGAAATTATGGATTTTGTTGATCAGGAATACCTGGGAGACGGCTTACCTATCATTCCCCCGACAAAAGCCCGGTACAAGAGAATGCTTACGTACTGCCCATTCGACCCCGAAATGGTTCTTGCGTACGAGGTGGGACCGAGCGGCAAGAACATTACTGTAAAGGACGTAGCGATAGCGGCCGTTATGGCGGGATGTAAGCCGGAGTACATGCCCATCCTGATTACGGCTTTTAAGGCTTTAGCCAATCCCAAATATAATTTCTTGCAATCAGTAACCACATCACATCCGGGAGGGAATTTGGTCTTAGTGAGCGGTCCGATAGCCCAAGAAATTGGCATTTTTGGTGGGCAAGGGTGCCTCGGACCAGGATTTCGTGCCAACGCTACCATAGGTAGAGCAGTTAACCTCGTGATCATTAATGTATGCCGCTCGGTACCGAGTGTTTGCGACCTTGATTGTGTCGCTTCACAGGCCGAATTCACTTATTGCTTCGCGGAAGATCCTTCTCTTACACCGTGGGAAACCATAAACGTAGAACGGTTTAATAAAGACACGACTTGTGTTCTAGTATTAAAAGCCGAGCCGCCTCACGATATCATAGATTTCCTCAGCCAAGATGGTGGAGATTTGCTGGATACAATAACCGATTGTTGTACCACACTAGGATCCAACAATGCGTACCTGCCGGGGAACCTGATTCTCGTGCTTACGCCGGATCATGCCATGATGCTGGCTAAGGCAGGATACGACAAAAATAAGATAAGAGAACATATTCACCTTCGCGCAGTAAACGAGGTACCTATGATAAGAAATAGAGGGATTGTACCAGTTAGGCCGCCGGGATTCGACAAGTTGCATCCCATGCCTGTGACACGGTCGCCAAGAGATGTTGAAATTGTAGTGGCTGGCGGTAGAGGGGGGCACTCGGCGGTTATACTGCCCTGGGCACTACACAGCGAAGCGATAGTGGAACCCGTAACGTTGCCTAACGGGAAGCCAGCAAGAAGCATTGAGGAATTTAGAAGGTAGCAGTCAAGGCACCCTAGGTAATGGCTATCATCTCCTACAAGAAGTAAATCCCAGGCGAACCAGCGAGGCAGAGGTAAAAGGGCTATATCGTCGAGATGTAGGCTACGGATGAGCCTGGTCTTCAGGGCAGCAAAGTAGCTTATTTGCCCAGTCAAGGCGTAGTTAGTCTCGAGGATTGGTGTGGACGGTGGGATGCAGGTCGAATTACGAGCCCGTAATGGATACGGAACAGGGGAATGAGGCCTGCATCCCTTAAACATTGCAGAATGGCGCCGAGCGGAATAATATGCTGTAAATTGCCCTTGCTGAGGTTGCCTGTGAGCGGGTAAGCAAACATGGAAGCACGTACGATGCTTGCCGCCCTCTCAGGGAGTAGGCCTTGGCTTGGCTGGCGAGGAGGTTCGGGCTGATGGGCTTGTGCGGATATATGGGCAGGATTCTGATCGTCGATCTGACAACGCGGACGTATGAGGAGGTAAGCTTGGACGAGAGTATATATAGGGAGTACATCGGTGGTTACGGACTAGGCGTCAGAATTCTTTACGAAAGAATGAGGCCTAATGTTGACCCCCTTGGCCCAGAGAACATTCTTGGGTTCGTAGTGGGCACCTTCGTTGGAACGAAGAGCCATGGGGGCGGTAGGTTTAACGTAGTGACGAAATCGCCGCTCACCGGTGGGTGGGCGGATTCTAGTTGCGGGGGCTACTTCGGGCCTAAGCTGAAACGGTGCGGGTACGACGGTCTCTTCATAACGGGGAGTTCGGAAGCACCTTTATACCTGTGGATAACCGACCAAGGAATCGAATGCCGGGATGCGCGGCACCTATGGGGGAAGGATACAACTGAGACAGAAGACATACTCAGGGGCGAGCTGGGCAGAGACGTTGCCGTTGCTTCGATAGGGCAGGCGGGAGAAAACCTTTCAAAAATCGCTGCTATCATACATGATTACGGTCGCGCTGCAGGTAGGCAGGGAGTAGGCGCGGTAATGGGGTCGAAGCGCCTCAAGGCCGTTGCGGTTAAGGGGTCAAAAGAGGTTCCTATTGCTGACAAAAGCGAACATGAGAGAATTCTCTCTATAATGCGGGATGATGTCAAGAGCATGCCTCGCGTATGTAAATCGTTGAGGACCTACGGTTCGCCTGTTGTGTTCGTTAAGAACGTGACAATACAAGATGCACCTATTCAGAATTGGAAAGGCCTAAGCCATGAGGTATACCCTATAGATAAAGCCCAAAAGCTGGGTCCGGACGTCTATTTAGAGTTTCGCAAGCGACGATATGCGTGCGCACAGTGTGTAATAGGGTGCGGAGCGATCTTAGAGATTGAGGATGGCAACAGGAGGTTGGTGGTCCACAGGCCCGAATATGAGACCATAGCTGCCTTCGGAAGCATGTGCCTCATTGATGATATTATGACAGTAATCAAGGCCAATGATTTATGTAACCGCTACGGGTTTGATACGATCTCGGCGGGGACATGCATTGCTTTTGCTATGGAGTGCTACGAGAGAGGCCTGATAACGGATAAAGATACGGAAGGTTTGAAGCTTAATTGGGGAAACCAGGAAGCCGTTATCCCATTGCTGGAGCTAATGAGTAAAAGAGAGGGATTCGGGGCAATATTAGCGGACGGCGTGAAAGTAGCTGCCGAAAAAATCGGAAAAGGTGCCGAAAAGTTCGCGATGCATGTTGCGGGTCAAGAGGTAGCATGTCATGATCCACGCTGCTGGCCGGGCTTCGGCTATGGTTATGTTCTCGACCCGACGCCGGGACGGCATACTACGGGCGGCGTGGGTTTTATCGAGCATGGGTGGACGGATCATACATTGGAGGAGCACAACTACAATCTGTCACGGCTTGTGGAGGAAAGATACAGCTACACGGATAAGGGATGGGCAGTGGCCGTGCTCAACCAATGGTTTCAGTTCTTTAACTCGACAGGTATGTGCATATACAACGTATACGGATACAAGAGTTATCCTATCCTGGAAAACTTCCGAGCAATTACCGGGTGGTACGACTTTGATCTTCAGGCAGCATTGTTGGTGGGTGAACGGATCAATACTTTGAGACACTGCTTCAATCTTAGGGAAGGGCTAAAGCCACAAACATGGACGTTGCCAGCTAGGTTGAGAGGCGTTCCTCCCTTACCAGCCGGTCCTACGGCGGGTATTACGCTCGACATAGAGACTGTTAGGAAGTCTTATTATGAGGTACTGGATTGGGATATTGACACTGGTAGACCTTCGGCTCAAAAACTAAAGAAGCTCGGGCTAGACGGGGTGGTAGGGGACCTATCCTAGGCGACGGCTGTATGGTTGTGTTCGGGGTGTGCGGCGATCTACCTGGTGATCTTTCGTGGCCAAGGGTAGTAGCATCGCGAGGTGTTAACGTTCAGCAGGAGAGGGGTGGCACGAATCCGGGTGGTGGAGGTCTGCCTCAGAGTTTGTGGGGGGCGTTGAGTAGGGGAATTCCTAAAGGGAGAGAATGCGCGGGTTCGTCACTCGGAAGAATTTCGAGTACGATTCTAGCCTTAAGCTCGGCCGGATATTGTTTCCTAGTACCCATTCTGACGCTTAAAACCCCCATTTCCGGTGGCTAAATTTCTGGGGCCATTATATTGTTGCGGTTGAGGAAAGAAGGATTGACTGTTTTGCTTGTAGAGCAGAATGCTAAATTGGCTTTGGAGATATCTGATTACGTTTACGTATTGAAGCATGGTAGTTTTTCGCTAGAGGGTAAAAGTGAGGATATTAAGAACTATGACCTAATAGTACAGGCGTATTTTTAGTTTGAATCATTTTTAGTTTGAATCATAGATTGAGGAGTGGGAAATAATGCTGGAAAAATTAGTAGAGCATATTGCAAATCTCGAGGAAGAGCAAGCAATGTCGACCGCTAAACAGTTGTTAGAACAGGGCATTGATCCGATGAAGATCCTAGAGTGTTGTAGACAAGCGACTGATATCGTGGGTAAGTGCTTCGAAGAAGGCAGGTATTTCATTCCCGATCTTATGCTTAGTGGTGAGATTATTAAGGAGATATCGGAACTTGTTAAGCCCCGAATAGGTGCGGTTGAAATAGCTCGGGCTGGGAAGGTGGTTATAGGTACAGTAGAGGGCGATCTGCATGATATCGGGAAGAATATCGTAATTTTTTTACTGGAGGTTAATGGATTTGAAGTATTTGACTTAGGGATAGATGTACCACCGATGAAATTTGTGGAAAAAATAAGAGAGGTTAAGCCCGACATAGTCGGCCTGAGCGCCTTACTAACAGTTGCTTTTGACTCGATGAAAAGAACCATAGAGGCTATTAAGCAGGCGGGCTTACGGGAAGGGGTAAAGATTGTAATCGGGGGGGCTCCAACCAGTGAAGCTGTAGCCCATTATGTAGGCGCAGACGCTTGGGCAAGAGATGCACAACACGGTGTACAGCTTGCTAAGCAATGGATCGCCGCTAAGTATGAGAGCTAGACGCGACCCCGAATAGGCAAGAAGTGATATATAGCATTTTAGCTTATGGTCAGGAGGATGAGCGCCATGAAGAAAGCGCCTGACGAATTATATCAAGAAAGGTTGAAAAGAGTAGAAGATGCAATCTGTCTAAGGGTTCCTGACAGGGTACCTATTATTTTGGGATGGGGGTTCTTCCCCGCCCGCTACGCCGGAATAACCTATGAGGACTACATGTATAATCCCGAGAAGATTATGGACGCGGCCATTAGAGTGCATGAAGATTTTGCGCCGGACATGGCAGAAGATCCGTTCGCGTTATATTTTTTGGGCCCTACATTAGATGCTCTTGACTTTAAACAACTGAGATGGCCTGGACACAATGTAGATTCAATGGTTCCTTATCAGTTCATAGAAGGCGAATATATGAAAGCGGAAGAGTATGACCATTTTATAGAAGACCCTACGGACTGGATGATTAGGAAGTACCTACCGCGGGTTTGTGGAGCGTTGAAGGCTTTGAGCCAGGCGACACCTGTGAAGAATTTTATCACTTATTCAATAGGAATACCCTACGGCCTGGCCTCATATGCTACTGAGGAGGTGGAGGAGGCCCTAGATGCAATTAAGAGAGCTGCTAGAGCTTCCTTAAGGGCTTGGACTTATGGAAAGAAGTTTAGAGAAGAAATGAGCAGGCGGGGATTTCCCATGGCTTATGGAGGTCTCACACAGGCTCCCTTTGATACCCTAGGCGATTTCTTTAGGGGTACCCGGGGTATTATGTTAGATATGTATCGTTGTCCGGAAAAACTTCTTAAGGCGTTAGAAGTACTAACGCCCTGGATGATTGAGATGGGAGTATCGAGTGGAAAGGCCTCCGGTAATCCCAGGATCTTTATTGCTCTTCATAAAGGGTCTGATCAGTTTATGAATCACGAGCAGTTCAAGACTTTTTATTGGCCTAGCTTGAAGAATTTAATAATGGGTTTAATTGATGCGGGAATGATACCCGTGGTCTTTCTTGAAGCGGACTATACATCGCGTTTAGAGATAATCAAGGATGTACCCCCAGGTAAAGTGGTTTACCGGTTGGAAAAGACGGATATCTTTAAAGCTAAGGCTATTTTGGGTGATCGAGTTTGCCTGAGGGGTAATGTTCCCATATCTCTGTTATGCGTAGGAACACCGGAAGACGTCAAGGCATATTGTAAGAAATTAATCGATGTTGTCGGCAAGGACGGAGGTTTTATAATGGATGCCTCAACTGGGGTAGAGGATGCGCGCATTGAAAACATAAAAGCTATGATCGACTTTACAAAGGAATACGGAGTGTATAGTTAGGTAAGTGATATCCCAAGAATTGTGGAAAATTGTGTATGGGGAAGTAAAAGGGAACCACCTGGACGGGAATGGGAACAAAACAAGGAAGCCATCCTTAACATATCGAAGAGGCCTTGTCCCAAACGTTCTAGAGAATTCAGGTAGCGGCTCCTCGAGCCCCTGCGGTACAACAGGGCAGCAAATGAGCACCAAAGGAGGTAACCGCTACCGATGTTGACATGACAAAAGCGCAACCATGAAGCACCTCCATTTCTTTCTAGGGCAAGCAAAGGTCCAGGGCGACACTCAGCTATCCGTGCTTTTTGGTCCACCTGGCGGGTCGAGGGGCGGCCAAAGAGTTTGTAGGGCATTTGAATGCCTATAGTTGTATCATGGCAACAGTTTTCTCCACTTATAGGGGCGGGGTGAATGTGATATCCGGAGGCGATTTGGGAATTGCATTTTTCTGCCGTACGAATTTCCCATACGATCTTAGCCTTAAGCTCCGCTAAATATGTTTCCTATAGTAGCCGTCCTGGCGCCTAGGGCCCCATTTCCTGTATGTAAATCCTTGGGTCTATTATACTGATGTTGAAAGTTGTGGGTATGCGCCCACAGCTTCATACGGTGGAGGTGCCGCACGGTTCGGCAGGTGTAACCGAGAATCGGTGAGGTACGTGATAGCCGTACGCCTTGAAAGCCAGTATTTCAGAGGATCCCAGAGATCCAGGTTTCGAACTTGAGTTGAAGCATGCTCACTGGCTATAGCTATAGAGAAAGGGGCGATGGTTTGTGGGGTTTGAGTTCTATCAGTTGGGTGTATTGCCCAACTTCCCGTCCAAAGTGGTTGTAAATGTAGACAACATAACCATAAGAGATTTTATTAGATATTTGTCACAACAATATGATGATAGTATACAGGAACAAATCTTGGACGGTGACGGTCAATTAAGGCCAGGACTATTTTTCGTCTTGAATGGGGTCGCCCTTCCGGCACGCCAAAGCCTAGAGACGGTAATCCCCAAAGATAGCCAGCTGCTACTAACAGTCTTAATAGCTGGGGGCTAACTTCAACTGCTGACTGTCGGGCCAGGTTGAGGAAATTGCTTCAGGGTACTAGGTTCTCATTCGACCTGCGATATATAGGCGGGCTGGCCTCGTAATTATGGAGATTATGCTACAAAAGATTCCGCTTTCACAATTTATGCATAAATGCCTTGTGAAACTCCTTAGGACTCATATACCCCAGGCTACCATGCCTCCTCTTCCGGTTGTAATACTCTATATACCCAATATACTTAGATACTTCGGCATAGGATTCCATAAAGCTCTGAAACTCATGCCGGCTATAGCATTCACTCTCTAGGATAGAATGAAAGGCTTCAATATGAGTATTGAGATTGGGGATCTTAACAGGTATACGTTCATGGACAATTCCCAGTTTTTTACAGGTTTCCTGGAACTTCTTGGGCGATGAACTGGGGTCCATTATCTGTACGAAGTTTAGGCCTCTTTGCCCCTTTATATAGGCCTCGTTTCCTCAGTCCATTTTTCAGTACCCTGGAAACATCAACAGCAGTGCAGGATAGGCCTATGTGATAATCGATTACCATACGGTCAAAAACGTCCAGGAGGGATAATTGGAAGAAGAATTGGTTTGTCCCAGGTATGTAGCCGTACTTCACATCCATTTCCCAGAGCTGATTGGGGCCCGTAACTACCTCTCTCTTGGCTAAAACTCGAGGCTTCTCTCTGAAGAGTTCAAGCGCAACGCCGTCGAGTTATGCCGCACCAGCGGCAAAACTACTAGTCAGATTGCCCGGGACTGTAAATCGTAAAATAGAATTGACCCTAGATCGTCAAATAAAACTGACCCACCTTGTGATAAAATCTCCCCTGAGAGGGGAGGAAAAAGAGGTGGTCAGCATGTACAAATGGCAACGCATCAAGGCACTGCATGCCCAAGGGGCCGGCATCACGCAGATAGCCAAGACTGTGGGGGTGTCCAGGAATACCGTTAGGAAGTACCTGAAAGAAGCCAACCCACCCCAGTTTAAAGCCAGGGAGTACTTAAAAGAACTGGACAGGTTTCTGGAAGAAATCAAGATTATGCTTGCCAAGGGATATATCGGTACAAGGATTTACAACGAACTGGTAGATAAGGGCTATCAAGGCTCCCTGGCCAGCGTCCACCGTTACCTAAGATCCATAAAGGCAGAAGATAAGGCAGCCAAATTAGCCACCACACGGGTGGAGACCGGGCCGGGTAAACAGATGCAGTACGATTGGAAGGTGTGGACGCTACCAGTAGACGGGAAGCCCATGAAAATATATCTCCACGAAGTGGTCCTGTTTTAGCCGAATGAAATTCTACACCTTCTCTTTAAGCATCACCACCGCCGATGTGATCCGGGTTCTGGTTGAAGCCATTGACTTTTTCGGCGGTTATGCCCTGGAGTTGGTGATTGACAACGGCAAGCAAATGGTTATCACCCACCAGAAAGACGGTATCGTCAGGTATAATGACGAGTTTCTCAAATTCTGCGGGCTGTATGGCATCCAGCCCTTTTCTTGCGAAAACTACCGTCCCCGGACCAAGGGAAAGGTAGAGCGCCCCTTTTACTATGTCCAGGAACACCTGCTGCGGGGTCTGGAGGTGGCCGGTTTAAACGAATTCGCTGTAAAGCTTTCCGAGTTCCAGGAAGCCTACAACAAAAGGCCCCACAGCACCTTAGGCCGACCGCCGGAGGAGATGTTTCCAAGGAAAAAGGATGCCTTCTCAAAATACCTGCTGTCGAACCGACCTTATTACAACATAAAGAACCTCGGAAGGTGAGCAATGACGGCTATATATCCCATGACGGCAATCTCTACCCCGTACCCCTGCGCTACTGCTTAAGGAGGGTGTGGATCGAAAACATCTACGGCTGGCGCCTGAAGGTATATGACGAAGGAGGTGCGCTTTTAGCGGAGTTCGACTTTGAACTGCAAAAGCAAACCGTTCGTCCCCTTCACCCCGAACACGAAACCATCAACCGTCACTATCAGGAAAAGAAACTAAAGCTGCGCTCGGCCCTGGTGGAGAAGTTCACCAGCGCCTTTGGCGAGGACGGCCAAAGGTATCTGGCAGGCCTGCACGATAAGAATGGGGCCAACCTGTACTGGCACCTGACCGAAATCTTAAGCTACCAGAAGATATATACCCGGGAAGATATCGCCGCAGCCATCAAATAATGCTTGCAAAATCGGCTCTTATCACAAAAACAGCGTAAAAAGGCTTTTAGGTCGCCCCCCCCCTTGCGCCAGCTGATGACCCGATAAATTTAAATATGCCGCCGGTAAGAATCAAAAGGGACCTCTCCTGTTATGCCCTCCCGGAGAGCGAGGTGGCGGCAATATCATGAGTAACAAATTAACCGGTTACCTGGAAAGCCAGATGCAGGCCTTAAAATTAAAAGGGATGCTTGCCCATTACCAGGAGGTAACGGAGAAGGCCTCACAAAACAACCTTTCTTATACAGAGTACCTCTCCCTCCTCTTTGAAGAGGAGTTAAAAAGGAAAAACGAAGGCACGGTCAAGACGAAAATCAATAAAGCACGTTTCCCTTTCATCAAAACCCTGGAGTAGTTTGACTTTAGCTTCCAGCCCTCCATCCGGGAAAAAGAAATTATCGCTTTAGGCTCCCTGGATTTCGTGGAGAAAAAGGAGAATATCATCTTCCTGGGTCCCCCTGGGGTCGGCAAGACCTATCTCTCGGTGGCCTTAGGCCCAAGTTTGAAACCCTGAGACCAAAAAATCCTTGCAGCATAACGGCTGCAAGTGACGAGAATATCACGTACCACTA
>JAZHPA010000066.1:0-13265 GCA_051024685.1 Moorellaceae bacterium AZ2
ACCCTATTAATTATAGGGTTGCTTCTGTAAGATTATGTCAAGGCCTTCTAAAAAATCGGCCACAACGCAGATGCCTCCAGACCAATTGGGCCTTGACAAGTAGCAGGAAGGTACTGTAATGTGAGGTAAGATCCAGGTGCGGGAAGCAGTATTCTTACCACTGGGCTTCCAGTGGTAGGTGGGGATGAAGGGAAGGTGGAAGCTGGTCTATGGATGTCAGGATTTTGCGGATCGATCTCAGCAGGAAGAGCTATAGTGAGGAGAGATTGGGGGTTGAGGGTCCGGCAGGGGGGCGTTATCTGACGGCCCGGATAGTCAAGGAAGAAGTACCTCCCCGTTGTGCGCCCCTGTCGGGAGAGAACAAACTGGTGCTGGCTTGCGGCCCCCTGGCGGGCCGGGGAATATCAAGTGCGGGGAGGCTGTCAGTAGGCTGCAAGAGCCCTCTGACCGGGGGCATCAAAGAGGCCAATGCGGGCGGTACGGCGGCGGATGCGCTGGCCCGCCTCGGTTGGAGGGGGATCGTGTTGGAGGGCCGGTCGTCGGAGTGGGTAGTGTTAGTCATTGACAGAGAAGGGGTGAGGTTTGTCCCCGCTACACCCTACCTGGACAAGGGTAACTATGAGGTCTCGCGGCGGCTTCGTGAAGAATTCGGGCCGGAATATGCCCTCATTACCCTGGGGCCGGCTGGCGAAAAGAAACTGTGGGCTTCGGGGGTGGCCGTGAGTGATATATACGGCCGGCCGAGCCGCATGGCTGCTCGCGGCGGAGTCGGGGCGGTGATGGGGAGCAAGCGGGTGAAGGCCATCCTCCTTGCCGCACCGCCGGGCGAGATAATACAGCCCGCCGACCCTGCTAAGGCTATGCTGGCGAAGAAGGCATTTCACCGCATTATAGCCACGAGCGAGAGGGTAAAAGTTCTGGCCGAATACGGGACGGCGGAGACCATGGGGTTGGTGCAGGCTTTGGGTGCTCTGCCTACCCGTAATTTCCGCGAGGGCAAATTTGACCAGGCAGACAAGATCGACGGTCATGCTCTGTATAACCTTATAAAGGAGCGAGGGGGGGCCGGGAGGCACACAGAACGCTGCATGGCCTCCTGCCTGGTTCGCTGCTCCAATGCGGTGCCGGCCCCCGACGGCAGCGAGATAGTGGCCCCGCTCGAATACGAGACCCTGGGGCTTATGGGTTCCAACCTGGGGGTGGGTGACCTGGACGCTATAGCCAGGTGGAATTACTACTGCAACGACCTGGGATTGGATACGATAGAGGTAGGAGCGGCTTTAGGCGTAATGGCCGAAGCCGGATTGGCCCGGTTCGGGGACGTAGCCAGCCTGGAGAAGATTATTTTGGAAATCTACCGGGGCACACCGGTAGGCAGGCTGGCCGGGATGGGGGCTGCCTTCTGCGGGCTGGCGCTGGGCGTGGAGCGCGTACCGGTGGTCAAGAACCAGGCCATTTCGGCCTACGATCCTAGAGGAGTAAAGGGTACCGGCATCACCTACGCCACCTCGCCCATGGGAGCGGACCACACCGCGGGCCTCACCGTATTTGCCCCGGTGGACCATCATGCGAGCACAGGGCAAAAGGAGCTCTCCTACAGGATGCAGCTGAGCCGTGCAGCTTACGATGCCTTGGGACTTTGTGCCTTTCTGCTGTCGGCCACCGGGCCCTATCCTGAGAAGGTGAGCGACCTGCTGAACGCGTACTACGGTATCGATTTGGGGGCGGACTACCTCTCCAGGCTGGGGGCCAGGGTTATTGCCATGGAAGTGGCCTACAACAGGGAGGCCGGGCTGCCCGAGGCCGAGGAACTACCGCTGTTTATGCGCGAAGAAAAGCTGGGGCCTTATGACCTTATATGGGATATATCATCGGAAGAACTTCAGGATTTTTGGCGGGACTTGCCCGCCCTTTGAGGGGGTAAATGGTGTGGTGAATAGCTTTTACCTGCCTACCAGGCTTTATTTTGGTGCCGGCGCCCGGCAGAAGCTGGCAAGCTTTTTGCGGGCAGAGGATCGGGTAATAGTAATCACCGATGAGGGTTTAGTCCGGAGCGGTACAGCGGGCAAGATAGAGGAGGTCCTGGCCGGGACGGGTGCCCGCTGGGAGATCTTTAGCCAGATCCAACCCAACCCGCGGGCTGCTACGGTAGAGGATGCTCTGGAGGCGGCGCGCCGGTTTGAGGCCACCGCGGTAATCGCCTTGGGCGGGGGCAGTCCTATGGATGTGGCCAAGGTGGTCAGCGTTCTTCTCACTAACGGTGGGCGGCTGGAGGAATATCAGTGGGAAGGGAAGCCCTTCGCCGTACCCGGAGTACCCCTGTATGCAATTCCCACCACTGCAGGTACGGGCAGCGAAGTTACCCAGGTAGCGGTAATAATCGATCGTAACACGAAGAAGGGCATCAACAGTGAGCGACTTCTTCCGGCAGCGGCGTTTATCGATCCGGAGCTCATGATTACGCTGCCCCCCTTTGTTACTGCCATCACCGGCATGGATGCCCTGACCCATGCCGTAGAAGCCCTGGTGGCCAGGGGAAGCAATCCGGTGACTGACGCGTGGGCTGTAGAAGCCATAAGGCTCCTCGGGCAAAGCCTGCGCCGGGCTTTTGCGGTGGGCGACGATTTAAAAGCCCGGGAAAGCGTGGCCCTGGCCAGTACCCTGGCAGGTGCGGCTATGGACCAGGCCGGCCTAGGTATCGTTCATGCCCTGGCCGGCCCCTTGTGCAGCTACTACGACATACCCCACGGCCTGGCTAATGCCGTGCTCCTTCCGTGGGGCATGGAATACAACTTGGTGGCCGTTCCCGAAAAATACGCCTGCGTAGCTTCCCTGCTGGGGAGGAAGGCCGGGGGGGATGTGTGGGCTAATGCCAAGGAGGCTGTGGATGCAGTGCGGGAGCTCCTGGAGGACCTGGAGCTGCCCGGTGACCTGGCGGCTTATCTGCAAGAAGAGGGGGACATACCACGGTTTGCCCAAGAGGCCGCGGCCATGTTCATCGCCCGTCCCAATCCTCGACCCGTCACACCGGCCGCCTGCGAGGCAATCCTGCGAAAGGTCTTGCTGAAGGGTTAGCCTCGCCGACCGTAGCCGAGGCTTAAACAACCACTCCCGGGTCGCACCGGCCCGAAGGTGGGAAGCCGGCAGCTGGAGCGGCCGCCGGGCCGTGGGTTTTCATGAACGCCGGGTGATATAGGCGGCACGGGCCCCTTTAAGCAGCGCACTTCGGCTTTGACGTGCCACCCTTAAAGTACTCCCGCCCGGGAGCAAAATGGGGGGTCCGCCGGAATATGCTATTCTTGGGCCCTGAAGCAGGGACAGGTTTCCCTGCTAAGGGCCCTGTAAATAAGCCCTCTGCTGTGGAGTCGTGCCACCCGCCGGGAGACGGCGCGGGAAAAGGAGCCGGGGACCGGCGGCCCAGGGATGGTTCCGGCGGCATCAGGGAGAATTTTGAGGCACGAAGTGTCTTCGGGATAAAGGGGAGAACGGGTTGAACAGGCCGAGGTTGTCTGTATGGATTCTCTTACTCCTTGGGGCCTTAGGGGCAATTCGAGCTGCAAACCGCGGGCCGGCGGGCGGAATAGACTTGACCCTGCTTCCGGGTCAAGAGTTGCGGGATAACCCCGTCTTGGTTACCGAAAGCCAGCCGGTCAGCAAGGAACTAGTTAACGAGTATGATGGCTTCCGGCTGGAACATCCGGTTGCCTGGCAGCCGGAGATCGTTCCAGGGGTGGCCACCATATTATCCCGGCCGGGCGTGGCCAAGTTGTCCATTTTCGTGCAGCCCCTGGGCAGGGTTACGCCTGAAGAGTATATCTTTTACAGCAACCGCAGCCTGCAGGAAGGATGGGCAACTATAAAGGTACTGCAGCAGAAGCAGGTGAAAATTAACGGTTACCCGGCCTGGCAATTTGACTGGACCCGGGACCAGGTGGCGGAGGATGATCTGAACTACTATCGGGAATATCATATCCTGGTTTCCCGCACGGTTTACACCTTTATGTTGAAGAGCGATAGGGACCACTTTAAAACGGCTGCCGGCGAATTAAGCTGCATGTTGTCCAGCTGGCGTCCCCTTCCGGCCATGAAGGCGCCGGCCTTTCCGCCACCACCGCGGGTGGAGCGCCAGATAGAGCTGGAGGGAAAAGAGCACCGGCTGGTTATTCCCCCTGATAAGACTTTATGGGGAATTCTCAATCCCCATAAGCCGGGTAAGTTGGAATACTTCCAGTATTTAATTCCCCTGGAAGAAAAGCTGGACCATAAATTTGAGTTCCTGATAACCTATGCCGCCTTTGACACCCGTTTTGCTACCGAAGAATTGCACAAGATTTATGAAGATGGCCGGATATTGATGGTGGCCCTCCAGCCCTGGTGGTATGGCAGGAGGGACGACACTTCCCTCATCGATTTGCTGAAAGGGAAATACGATGGAATTTTGCGGGAGTGGGCCCGCCAGTTTAAGGCCATAGGCGATCCTCTGTTTGTGCGCTTCGGCAATGAGATGAACGGGGATTGGTCCACCTGGAGCGCCTGGTTCTACGGCAAGGATACGGACATTTTTAAAATGGCCTGGGAGCACGTCTACCGCCTGTTCCGGGAAGAAGGGGCGCACAATGTGATTTTCGTCTTCAATCCCCATGACCGCTCCTTCCCCAATTTTAAGTGGAATAACTATCTCCTTTATTATCCTGAAGATGATACCGTGGACTGGATCGGCCTGACGGGCTATAACAACGGCACCAGCCATGCGGCCGATGTCTGGCGGGAATTTGATGCCATTTATGAGCCCCTGTACAGGGAATACATGTACTATTTTGCGGACAAGCCCTTTATGATCACGGAGTTTGCCAGCAACGAGGTGGGGGGAGACAAGGCCCGGTGGATCAGGCGGGCTATGGAGAGCCTGGGCCCTAATTATCCCAACATAAAGATTGCTGTCTGGTTTAACCAGATCGATGGCAAGTGGCTGTACAATCTGGATTCTTCCCCCCAAAGCTTCCAGGCCTTTAAAGAGGGGTTGAAAAATCCCCACTACCAGTTTCAGGCTGTCCGGCCCCGGTAGAAATAGGAGGTTTGCAACAGCTTCAAGAAAGTATACTAAAATTGACTGTACTACTATATTTGCTACCATAAAAAGTATGGATTTGCTACCATAAAAAGTATGGAACTCTTATCCATTGGAGAAGCGGCAAAAAGATTAGGCGTACACCCGAACAGGCTCCGGGCATGGGAAAAACAAGGACTGATTAGGCCCGTGCGGTTGCCCAGCGGCCAGCGGAGATACCCGGTGGAAGGAAATCAACCGCATTTTAGGAACGGGAGGGATAAAAGCAGAGGCCGGATGCGGTTGTCCTTTACGCCCGGGTGTCCACGAAGAAGCAAGCCGATGCCGGAAATCTGGAGCGCCAGATAGAGGCTGCGGGCATACGCACGGGAGAAGGGCTACCGTGCAGTGGCGGAGTATTCGGACGTGGCTTCGGGTTTAAACCAGAACCGCTGGGGCCTGGAACGGGTGCTTAAGAGTGCCGAACGGGGTGAGTTTAAGAAACTGCTTATCGAATACCCTGACAAAAGCTGGCGGGGTTCGGGTACGCCTATTTAGAGCGCCATTTAAAGTACCGCGGTGTAGAGATAGAAATCACTTCGCAGAAAGAGCCTGAGGACGCGCATACGGAGCTGGTTCAAGATTTGTTAGCGATAGTGACTTCTTTTTCGGCCCGGCTGTATGGCGCGAGGGGTGGGAGGAAAATCCGGCAGGGCTTCCGGGAGCTGATAAGGGATGCCGGAGAAGCAGGAGAAAGATAAATTTAGCTTTACAGTATGCGGGGAGTTCTTTCCGGAGGTCTACCCAGCCTCCCGGTCTTCCAAGTGGAGCCGGGGTGAGGAAGGCCCTCTTGAGACGGAAATGCGTCTTTTCTGTGCCTGCATGCGGTGGGCCTTCAACCGGTTCCTGGAAGGTGCTTCCCGTGATGAGCTCAAGAAGCTGGGGCAGGAACTCTTCGGGCTCAACTCCCGGTATGCGGACGATGCCAGGCTTAAGGCGCAGGCCCTGCTGGACTCCCAGAAAGAGCTGCTGGAACTGGAGATTGAGGAAACGGAGAAGAAGCTGGGCCGGGCAAGGAAGAAGCTCGGCCTGGCCATGAGGAAGCTGGCGGAGGCGGAGAAAAAGGGAGCTGGCCCGGAAGTCATTGAAAAGCTCAAGGGCCGGAACGGCAGGGTTGCTTCTTTCGAAAAGAAGCTGGGTGAACTTGAGGCCCACCGGAAGAAGGGCACGATACCAAAAGTAGTCTTTGGCGGGAGAAATCTCTGGCAAAAGGTCTGCAGGGGCCGGGCCACCTGGGAGGAGTGGCGGGCCGCCCGCAAAAACCGCCTCTACTCCCGGGGAGATGCAACTAAGGGCGGCAACCCCAACATCAAGGTATATTTTGACGGGCAAGACTTCCGCCTGGCGGTCTCCATATCCCACCTTTCCGAACAGACAGGCATGGATAAACTTGGCCGCCCGAAGATGAGCCGTGCCCCCAGGGCGGAGGGCAGGCTGTGGCTGCCGGAGAAACACCGGGATCTGGTGCGGATATGGCTGGCTATGGGGTTGCCCTACGCGGTGGAACTGGTCCGCACCCTGGAGGGCCGCTATTTGGTGCACCTGACTTTTGACCTCGGCGGGATACGGGAACCCGACTTTGTTAAAGGTTGCCTCGCATTAGACACCAACCCTGACGGGGTGGCCTTATGCAATGTAAACGCTTCAGGCCAGCCGGAGCCCTGGCCGGAAGGTTTTAATATCCCTTACCCCGGCAACCTGGGCAAATATGAGGGAGAGTTTCAGGTTATCACTTATCCGAACGGCTTTCTCTACATCAGGGTACCCGACTTAGCCTATGCTTCTGGCTTCCGGCGTGACTACCTGATAGGTGTTTTAGCCAAAGTAGTGGTAGACATAGCCTTTTTCTTGGGCAAGCCCATTGCCCTGGAGGATCTGGATTTTGGAAAAGACAGGCTGGAGACCAATAAGAAGTTTAACCGCATGGCTTCCAACTTTCCCTTCGTGAAAACGGAAGAGCTTAAACAACTAGCAGCCAAAATCAAGCAAAACCTGACCTGTAAGGTCAATCCTGATACACCGGGGGAAGGAGAAGGGATGACCCGTGGGGTCAGGGCCTGCTTGAGGCGGCTGGAGGAAAAGCTTCCTGTGTATAACGGGTTAGCCCCGTGGCAGCAGGAGGCGTATACTTCTGTCTGGCACGACTTAAGGCATTTGGCCCTGTCCTTACGGTGACCCCGTTTAGCCGGTATCGGACAAACCGGTAGGCGTCCTAACAGGACGCGGGAGGCGGGACTGGTTCCCCACCGGGAGGCTGGCATAATCTGGTGGAAGCTTAAGCTTCCCCGCGTGAGCGGCCCATGCCGATTGTGCCCTACCGGTGCAGCACTCCCGTCCGGGTGGGACTCCCGGGCCGAGGTCCCCTGTCGCCCTGCCCCCCAGGGGCAAATCAAATATCCGAAAGGAGGCGAAAGCCTGGTCTGGGGGCCGGCTTGGCTGGAGATAAAAACAGTCAAGTTTTTTGAACCAGGGAAAGGCGTGTACCAGGAGATTAAGGGCGAAGCGGCACTGGGAGACCGGCCGGCTCTGGCCCTGGACATCGGCGGCGGTACCCAGGACATTTTTCTCTACACCCCCGGTGTCCCGGTGGAGGGCTGCGTGCAATTGGTGCTTCCTTCCCCCACGGTGGTGGCAGCCCGGCGGGTGCAGGCGGCCACAGCCCGGGGACAGGCCGTGTGGCTGAAGGGGACTATCATGGGGGGCGGGGCAGTGGTCAGAGCCCTGCAGCGGCACCTGGAGGAGGGGCTGCCTGTTTACGCCGAGCCCCAAGCAGCGCGCACGGTGCGGGACAACCTGGAAGAAGTACGGCAGATGGGCATCCGGGTAGGGGAGGAGCCGGAGGAAGAGGCCGTGGTGGTGGAAACGAGGGATCTGGACCTGCCCCTTCTGGCTCAGGCCCTGGCTCCCTACGGGGTGGAACTGCCGCCCCTAATACTGGTGGCGGCCCAGGATCACGGGGAGGCACCTCCCGGGGTAAGCAACCGCGCCTTCCGCTTCCAGCACTGGAGGAATTTCATGGCCGCCGGGGGCCATATTAAGAAACTGTTGTACCGCCAGCCGCCGGCTTACTTCACGCGCCTCCTGGCCATCCAGGGTTCCGCCCCGGCAGGCTATGAAATCCTGGTGACGGACACCGGCGCGGCCGCTATCTGGGGCGCCCTGGCCGACAGCCGGGTGAAACAATGGGCTGCCGAAGGCGTCACCGTGCTCAACCTGGGCAACCAGCATACGGTGGGCGTCCTCCTGGAAGGGGAAAGGTTGTGGGGCCTGTTCGAGCACCATACCGGCCTGGTGGATCCTCCCAAGCTGGCGGAACTGGTAGACCTGCTGCAGCGGGGACGGCTTACCAACGAGCAGGTGTACGGAGAGGGAGGCCACGGCTGCGTCATTGACCCCGCCTACCGCCCCCGGGCAGCATACCGGCGGGTAGCGGTCATCGGTCCCCAACGAGGGCGAGCGAGGGGGTTAGGTTACTACGAAGCCGTACCCTATGGCAACATGATGTTGGCGGGTTGCTTTGGCCTCTGCCTGGCCCTCCAAGGGAAGGAGAAGGATTGTGCAGTTTGTAGCTGATTTCCATATTCACTCCCATTATTCCCGCGCTACCAGTCAAGATGCCAACCCGGAAGAATTATACCGCTGGGCGGTCTATAAAGGTGTGACCGTGGTGGGGACCGGCGATTTTACCCACCCGGCCTGGCGAGAGGAACTGAAGAGCAAGCTGGAGCCGGCGGAGGAGGGTCTCTACCGCCTGAAAGAGGAATTTTGCCGGCCGGGAGAGGAAGTGCAGGATCCCGGCGGCCTGCTGGCGGACCCTTGCCGCAGGCCCCCTGTCCGCTTTATCGTCTCCGGCGAGATCAGCACCATCTATAAAAAAGGTGGGCGGGTGCGCAAAATCCACCATCTCATTCTTTTGCCCAGCCTGGAGGCGGCCGAGGAGCTCAGCCGCCGGCTGGAGGCCATCGGCAACCTCGCTTCTGACGGCCGGCCCATCCTGGGCCTGGACAGCCGGCAGTTGCTGGAGATTACCCTGGAGGTGTGCCCCCAGGCCCTTTTTATACCGGCCCATATCTGGACTCCCCATTTTTCCCTCTTGGGGGCCAATTCGGGGTTTGACGATATAGAGGAATGCTTCGAGGACCTCACGGGTTATATTTATGCGGTGGAGACCGGCCTTTCGTCGGATCCGCCCATGAACTGGCGTTTGTCCATGCTGGACCGTTTCGCTCTGGTTTCCCATTCGGACGCCCATTCGCCCCGCAATTTAGCCCGGGAAGCCGACCTCTTCGATACCGAGCTTTCTTACAGGGACATCTACCATGCCCTACAGAAAGCGGGACACCCCGGCCTGGTGGGTACTTTGGAGTTCTTTCCGGAGGAAGGTAAATATCATTACGACGGGCACCGGGCTTGCAATGTCCGCTGGAAACCTTCCCAGACTCGGGACGCAGGAGGGGTGTGCCCCGCATGTGGCCGGAAGGTAACGGTGGGCGTATTGCACCGCGTGGAAGAACTTGCCGATAGGGAGGAGGGGGTTAGGCCTCAGACAGCGAGGCATTACGAAAGCCTCGTTCCCTTACCGGAAGTAATTGCTTCAGCCCTGGGCGTGGGAGTGTCCTCTAAGCAGGTCTGGCAGCGCTATTTCTCTCTTATCCGCCGGTTAGGCCCGGAACTGGTTGTTTTACGCGAGGCCCCCCTGGAAGAGATCGGAAGAATGGGCGGAAGCCTGGTGGCCGAAGCCATACGACGGATGAGGGCAGGAGAAGTGGAGGTTTTACCCGGCTTTGACGGGGAGTACGGCAAGATAATTTTGCTTAAGCCGGAAGACAGACGGGGGCTTCCCGGCCAGGCCGTCCTCTTTGAGGACGCCGGGAACGTGACAGGCCCAGGTGGCGGCCGGAGCAAGAAGACCGGCAGAAAGACGGCGGGGGCCCTGGCCGGCCGACCGGCAGAAGCAGCGGGTTCCGCCCTACACCCCGAGGTGCAAGCTGCAGCCGGAGCCCTCCCAGAAGTCCACCCGCGGCTGGCGTCCGAAAGCCGGGACCTTCTTGCCGGCCTTAACCCTGAGCAGCAGAAGGCGGTTACCGCCGAAGAAGGGCCGGTTATTGTAATTGCGGGCCCGGGTACGGGCAAGACCAAAACTCTGGTACACCGCATCGCCTATCTAATAGGCCAACGAGGTGTGGCACCGGGACAGATTACGGCCGTTACTTTTACTAATAAGGCTGCTGCCGAGGTCCGCCGGCGTGTAATGGACCTTATGGGCGAGATCCCGGAAATCGAGGCTTTAACGGTGGGAACCTTCCACAGTATCTGCCTGGATATACTCCGGAATTACCGGTTGAATAATCCCTCCGCGGTTAAAGACCCGGCCCTCGACCGCGAGCTGACACTGCTGGATGAAGTAGACACTCGTACCATCCTGGAAGAAGTCCTCAAAGGGGCTAAAAGACCCGGGCTCCGGGACGTATTAAAGGTTCAGCGGATGATTTCTTTTCTTAAGAGCCGGGGCCTGACTCCTTTATCCGACGGGGTCCCGGAAGATCTGCGTTCCATTTATAAAGCCTACCAGGAGAGGCTGGCAGACTATGGTGCCCTGGATTACGATGATGTTCTCCTGGAGACTCTTAAGCTGGGAGAAAGTTGCACGGACATTTATGGGCAACGCTTTACCCACCTGCTGGTGGATGAATTTCAGGATGTTAATGCCGTCCAGTATGAGTTGGTCAGGATCTGGGCCGGGAAGGGGGGGGAATCTTTTTGTCATAGGCGACCCAGACCAGGCTATTTATGGCTTCCGGGGAGCTGACCACCGGTTTTTCTGGAAGCTCAAGCAGGATTTCCCCCAAGCCCAGGTCATCCGACTTTCCCTGAATTATCGCTCTACTCCCCTCATTCTTCGTGCAGCCTCGGCTGTGGTGGGTAATAACCCGGAAGGGCTGGTGGCCGTAAGGCAAGGCGGCCCGAAGATCCGGCACCTGGAAGTACCAAGCGAGATTTCCGAAGGAATAGCTATTGTAAGGGAAATCGGCCGGCTGGTGGGTGGTACTACCATGTTGCAGGCCCATGGCCAGTACACCGGGACTCCCGGGGATGACGCGCAGGTTGCAGCGGGGGACTTCAGCTTTGGAGACGTAGCGGTGCTCTTCCGCACGAGCCTGCAAGGTGAGCTCCTGGAGGAGTGCTTTCTAAAAGAAGGAATACCTTACCGGGTGGTGGGCCGGGAAAGCTTCCTGGAAGACCGCAACGTGCGGAAGGTGCTGGCCTTCTTCTGGTGCGTGGTCAACCCGGAAGATGATTTCCACCTTTATCGCCTCTTAAGCACAGCTCCCTGGAAGGTGGGCTCAGGGGAGATAACGAGCATCCGGGAGGCAAGCGGACGGACGGGCAAGCCGGCCTGGAAAGTCATAGAGGAGGCTCTACCGGGGTACAACCCGAAACTGCTGGCCCTTAAAGAGGCTGTAGTGGCCTACCGTTCATTGGCGGCTACAGAACCTCCCGAAACCTTGATGGCCCGGTGGATGGAGGAATATGAGGTGGGGAAAACGGAACCCCTTAACCGGCTGCTGCGGGTAGCGTCCCGGTTTAACGACCTTTCCTCGTTGATGCGGGGGATTGGCTCCGTCCGGGAAGCCGATCATGAGCGGCAGGGGGAAAATGTTGTGTCTCCGGAGGCAGTTACTTTGATGACTCTGCATGCCGCTAAGGGGTTGGAGTTCCCCGTAGTGTTCATTGTCGGTGTAGAAGATGGGCTCATCCCCCTCAGGGGTAGAGAAGATTTCCTGGAAGAAGCCCTGGACGAGGAACGGCGTCTCTTTTACGTAGGGCTGACCCGGGCCAGGGAGGTGCTCGTCCTGGTATCCGCCCGGAGCAGGACCTTATTCGGGTCTAAAACTTCTACCAAACCTTCTCCTTTCTTGCTGGATATTCCTTCCGACTGCCTGGAAAGAAGGATCTGGACAGACCAGATGAAAACAAAAAAGGAAAGTGGCGGCGGGCAGTGCCGGCAACTAACCTTGTTTTAAGGTGGACTTTGCCAGTTTGTGAGTGTTGGCTTTCTCGGCTGGGGACCCGGACCTTGGTGGCGGGGCCGGGGGTGTTTAACTCCAGTAGTAGAGGATGAAGAAACAAGAAGCTATCCACAAGAGGATGGTGGCGGCCAGCGGTTTATCCTGCAGGATTAGGGTTTCCGGTTCGCCCCCGCCCTGGTGGCAGTACAGGAGGTACAGGTAGCGGCAGATGCCGAAGAGGACCAAAGGTATGGTGAGCATCAGGGAATGATTTTGGGCGCCCAGGGAAGTATAAAGGGCGTATACCACTACCGTAGAAGAAGTGACGGTGGCAATTAATTGGTCCAGAAGGGGGAGAGAATACTCCGCCAGGATGCCCCTATGATCGCTGGCCCTCTCCAGGGAGACCAGCTCCTGGCGCCTCTTGCTAAGGGCCAGGAAAAGGGCCAGCAGGGTGACAGACACCAGCAGCCAGGCCGAAACCCGAGTCTGGATAGAGGCTGCTCCGGCCAGCACCCGCAGCACGAAGCCGGAGGCCACTACAAACACATCAACGATCACCAGGTTCTTGAAGTAGAAGGAGTAAACGATAACCTGGACGGCATAGGCGAGGCTGACTACCCCCACCTGCCATCCCAGCCAGAAGGCCCAGGTTAAACTAACTACGAGGAGAAAGGCGGCCGCCGTTCCCGCCTGCCAGGGGGAGATAAGGCCTGCCGCTAGGGGCCGGAGACATTTGCGGGGGTGCAGGCGATCCCTTTCCCGGTCTGCTATGTCGTTAAGGAGGTACACCGCCCCGGAGAGGGAGCAGAAAATGGCAAAGGCCTGGAGGGTGCGCAGCAGCAGGGGGACTTCCAGCAGCTGCCGGGAAAACAACAGGGCGGCGAAGATGAAGGTGTTTTTGGTCCACTGTTTGGGCCGGAGGCTGAGGAATAGGTAGTACCATAATCTTCGCTGGGATGCCGTGACTAGGCTGCCGGTTTCCACAGAACTCATAGTTTTTAACCTCCTACCAAAAGGCTTTCCATTTTAGCGTAAACTCATTCCCAGACAGCTATTACCTGAGTTATCCCCACTTTTTGCAGGGTAGGCCTGCTTGGGCTTGGAAGCGAGCGACTAAACCTGAGCGGTAGCCAAACTTAGCGAGG
>JAZHPA010000067.1:0-12117 GCA_051024685.1 Moorellaceae bacterium AZ2
TAGTGGTACGTGATATTCTCGTCACTTGCAGCCGTTATGCTGCAAGGATTTTTTGGTCTCAGGGTTTCAAACTTGGGTGTGACGTATCAGTTTCGGGTTCATGGGCCGCAGGGGGATTATTATCGCCATGATGGTCGTCTTTGTTGTCGGGTTCGCTTGAGGAGGTTTCCAGCTCTTTCTCGTCCTGCTTTCTTAAGTCCTCAAGGTATTTGACTAGCGGTTGAGGGTTCAACGCTTGGCTTTTTTTTATTGAGGCCCGAGCCTGGACCATAGTCCCGTCGGCGGCCAATACGTCGCCTTTTACTAGACCACCCTCTACGCATTGCCGCACAATCTCATACATGATATCTTCAAATGAACCGTGTTTACGCCAGAGCTTTCTGGCCTTGACCAGAGTGGTACGGGCAGGTAAAGGGCTGTTGCAGTCCAGGCCGCAGAACCATAGATACCCAGCATGTAGGGGCAATTCCGTGAATAGACGGTTCTCGGAAATACCCAATAGATATGATATCTATAGATGGCCCGCCCAGTAGGGGAATATACAGTAGGGGAATATAAATGGGCTACCCTGGCGCGGATGAATGAAAAATCCACTGCGGCATCAATACGGCGGAGGTAGTAATCCTCTGGAATCAAGCTTTCAATATCCACGACCTTGATAGGTATTTGCCGCCGCAGGTTTTCTTTTCTTCCCAGCAAAAAATCCTCTCCTGTAAAAAGTAGATGTCATTACTATTTCGATGTCGATAATGCTAATCCCCGTCGACGGCTACAGGCATCGAACATTCCTCCAGACTTCTCTTTAGAGGAATGTTTCGACACAGAATTAACAATTCCTGATTAGAATATTCTCTCTAGAGTTTTTCACAACGCTTCTAGGTCCCAGTCAACTACGGCATCTATGATTTCTGCTATCTTCAGAACATCACACAGCCTGGCGATAAGGGCTGCGGGACAAGCTCGCAAGAAGCGTAAAAACCGCTATTACCGGCATGAGAGTCTCCTCATAAATTGACGAATCTTTAAGGAGTTTCCGAGAACCTGTAACCAAGAGGGGGATGGCTTTGAGAGTATTGATCACCGGCGGCACAGGCCTTTTAGGACGCCGCCTTTGTACCAAACTTGTGCAGGCAGGTCACCATCCCATTGTTCTTTCCCGTAACGCTGAGGCAGCGAGAGGCAAGCTGCCCTCCGGAGTTCGGCTCATCCAGTGGCAGCCCGGCGCGAGGACGTTACCCCGGGAGGCACTGGAAGAGGTAGAAGCGGTAGTCAACCTGGCGGGAGAAAATATCGGCGCCGGGCGATGGACCGCTGCGCGGAAACAGGCTATCAGGCAAAGTCGTTTAGGCGTCACCCGCGCATTGATAGAGTCCTTCCAAGAGGCAAATAAGCGCCCCAAAGTATTCATTAGTGGATCGGCCATCGGTTATTATGGTCCCCATGGCGATGAAGAACTAACCGAAACATCGCCGCCCGGTCATGACTTCCTGGCTGAGGTCTGCCGGACCTGGGAGCTGGAGGCCGAACGGGCCAGGGAATTAGGAATCAGGGTAGTGACCCTGCGCACCGGCATTGTCCTGGCCAGGGAAGGCGGAACCTTGCCGCGTATGGTTCTCCCTTTTCGCTTGTTTCTTGGCGGCCCGTTGGGCAGCGGCCGGCAGTGGATTTCCTGGATACATATAACGGATGCTATAGGAATCATCCAGTTGGCCCTTAAGCGCACAACTGTGGACGGACCGGTAAATCTTACCGCACCCCAGCCGGTGAGGATGGAGGAACTGGCCTCTATTTTGGGGAGAGTGCTGAAGCGGCCTGCCGGCTTGCGAATACCGGCATGGGTGCTGAAGATGGCCTTGGGGGAAATGGCCAACCTCCTGCTCACCGGCCAGCGGGTGCTCCCTGCCCGGGCTTTACAGGAGGGCTATGAGTTTTGCCATCCAGAACTGGCGGGGGCCCTGGAAGACTTGCTTCTCTCACCCACTCCAACTACAAGGTGAGTTTTCTCCGCCGCTAAGTCTAACGAACCGGTTCTTAGGCAAAGACGGGCCAAATCCTTGGAAGTCGCTGGTCCCGGCCGTTGAACTAATTACCTATTGTTGAGGCCGAATGCTTTCTATGGCCTGGGAAAAGAGAGGAACAATAATAAGGCCCGGCATTACGCCTAATAGGGAAATATTCTTTTCCTTAAGGAGGTATTGTTTTCAGCTATAGCCTGCTAGTAAGCTTTAATGGATTAGAAATCAGAACAAATGACCGACTGGAGATTGGCCCGGTGGTCATATCAGGCAAGGAGGAAGCGAAATGTTAATAAAGGAAGTCGAGCTTCCGGGTATTGGAAAAAAGTTCAAATTGAAGCCTGCAGCGGGGATAAGATGGTTATTGTGGTACACGATGACGGCAGACGTTTGCAGCGCTCTATGTACTATTACTGGCTATTATAGGACCCTTGTTGACAAAAGAAGCTAAGTGGATATACGGCCAATTGGCTCGCATCTTTGGCTGGACGGCTTTAAAAGAAAAAAATAAGCAAAAACGGGGAATTTAAGAATACATCTTCCGGCTACAGGGGCAAGCCATCGGCTTCAAGGCGCGATAAATCTATTCGCCTCACCAATTACCAGCCCGGGTTTTATAAGAGGGTTACCAGTTTCCCTATCCCAAGTTAGCAGAGGCTCTGGAAGATTTGCTTCTCTTATCTGGAAGGAAGAGGAGCAGCGTGGAAGAAAGCGGGTACGAAAGGGAGAGCTCGCGCGCGGAAAAGATGCTTAGTCACTCCCTTTATCCTTAATAATCTGTTTCCTGTATGGTATAATTTACCTTGAACCTAAAAGGTGTGTATTTTTAGCTGTTTAAGCTAGGGGTTAAGATATGTTAAGATATATGTGTTTGGGTCTGTAGCTCGGGGTACACTGCAGCCGGATTCACTATCCGGGTGAGCGGGGCGGTTGACGGGGGGATAGGTACTTTTTCTGGGGAACTGGGGGCAGGAGGAGCACCCCTCGGGGTTGCTACCCCAGCGCTGCTTTATCCGCAAACGTAGCATAATAGGGGAGGCTTGTAGCAGGCAAACTTCTATGGGAGAAGCAGAGAGCAATGTAATTGGCTGGTTTTGCAGCTATACTCCGGTGGAGCTTATCCAGGCGCTGGGGTTTAAGCCACAGCGCTTGCTACCCCCTCCGGGTAAAACGCCGCGGGCGGACACTTACTTCACAGGCAACCTCTGTCCCTATGTTAAGGCAGCCCTGGAAAGCGCCCTGGGCGGCCAATTTCCTCCCCTGGCGGGAACCATTTTTGTAGCTTCCTGCAACGCCATGATCCACCTGAGCTACATCTGGCGTTCTCTCCAGCTTTCCCAGCAGGTCTGGGTCCTGGATGTGCCCCGGCGCGGCGATTCCCTGGCGGTGAACTATTGGGCCCAGCGCCTTAAGGAACTGGCAGCCGAGCTGTCCGGTTATTTTAACCGGCCTCTGGAGGAAGAGACTCTGTGGCAGGCCATCCAGGAAGAAAATCACCGGCGCCAGTTAGGGAGGGCGTTGCTGGAGGAAAGGGCTGCGGGGCATTGGCCCCTGGAGGGCCGGAAGCTCCTGTGCCTTATCAATCAGGGGGACAGGGTGTTACTGGAAAAAGTCATAGAGCAAGCCAGGGAAGCCGGGTCACTGCAGGCAAGCCCTCCCGACCATTACCGATCCCGGCCGCGCTTATTATTGATAGGCAGTGTTTTGCCGGAAGCCCTGCTGGAAATCGTGGAGGAAGCGGGGATGTTCAGTGTCTACGAGGATGCCTGTAACGGCGGGCGCCTGTTAGGAAGAGCACCAGAAAGGGCCTCGGACCCCTACCTTTACCTGGCGCAGCTCTATTTACATAAACCTCCCTGCCCGCGCATGGCCAGCGAAAAGGACCGGAGAAGGGCGTATTTGCGGGAAATCATAAGGACTTACAGGATCGACGGCGCCATATACCATGCCATGAAATTCTGCGATCTGGCCATGGTGGACTTCGTCCTGGTGAAAGAGGAATTGGAAAAGGTGGGTATCCCCTTGCTCAAGCTGGAAGGCGATTACACCGGCGGCAACCGGGGGCAATGGGCCACCCGTATCGAAGCCTTTCGGGAAATGCTGTGAGGTGCGAAAAAGGTGGACCTTTACCAGAAGTTACGCTCGGCCCTGGCAGAACCTTTAAAGCGCAGGGCCCTGTATTCGCCCTGGGTAATTAAGCTGGTAAAACAAATCATCGCTTCCCAGGGGCGGGCCTTCCCCTGGGAGGCTACGCGGCAGCTGGCCCTTAAAGCCATTGACCAGGCGGCGGATGCTTTTCTGAGGCGCGGCCCTGTGGTATGGTACAACGTGTTTTTCCCTTCCGAGCTGCTCTACGGCCTGGGGGCTGTACCCTTTGCGCCGGAAGCGGCTGCCGCGGTGGCCGTGGGTTTGGGGCTGGTCAATGAAGCCTTTCGAGCAGCTGATAGCCACTGGTTCGGCAGCGACGGGTGTTCCTTTCACCGGCTGGCCCTGGGCTGCGAACTGGCCGGCTACTTTCCCCGGCCCGATGCGGTGGTTTGCAGCTCCCACCTGTGCGATATAGCGCCCCAGTCCCTGGCCTACACCGCCTGCCGGCTGCAGCGCCCTTTCCACCTGCTGGATGTCCCCCAGCAGGCGGGCGCGGCGGAAGCTTCTTATGTGGCCCGCCAGCTAAAAGCTATCTTTTTTTCTTTGGCGGAAGAGCTGGGCCTGGAGCCTGATATAAGCAGGCTGGAGACAGCCCTGGTTCATTCCAACGAGGCCCGGGAGGGGTTGCTGCGCGTTTCTCGGATACGCCAGCAGGCCCCTGCTGTCATCCGGGGAGACGAGGCCCACGGCTTCATCTATCTTATGTTAACCAGCTTCGGGTCCCCCTGGGCGGGAGCCATATACCAGAAGTTGTGTGGGGAGTTAAATCATCGCCGGCAGCAGGAAAAATGGGCGGTTCCGCACGAGAGAGCCCGGCTGCTCTGGCTCCACTTGCGGCCTTATTATTCCAGTGATATCTTTAAAATACTGGAGCAAGAGGGCGGCGCGGTGGTCGTCTTTGAAGAGATGAACTATGTTTATTGGGAGGAGCTGGATCCCCGGCGCCCTTTCTTCAGCCTGGCCCGCAAAGTCTTGAGCCATCATGGGCTGGGCCCCATGGAGCGGCGCGTCAAAGCGGTCTTACAGATGGCAGAGGATTTTGGGGCCCGCGGAGTGGTCCACTTTGCCCACTGGGGTTGCCGCCAGAGCACGGCGGGGCTGAGCCTTTTACAGCAGGCCCTGCGGGAGCGGGAGATCGCTTTTTTAAATCTGGACGGCGACTGTGTGGACCGGCAAAAATATGCCCCGGGCGCCGTCCGCACGCGGCTGGAAGGTTTTCTGGAATTGTTGACCTGCTAGGCCTCTGGTCGCCTGGGCATAAAGCAGTCTTCTGATTGGGAAGTGGTAAGCTGAAAGTCCACATTTCCAAAAGGGGGTTTCGACCCCCTTTCCTTACCCAGGCGGTACGAACTAGAAAGGCTCGACGGGTTGGCCGGGGAAGGGGTTAATGGCGGATGGTGCTTACGCCCCTTGCCGGGAGCTACTGGTATGCTTCAAAGGGGTAGACCCAAAGGAAGAAATGGAGAAACGCAGACAAGCCTCCTCTGAAAAGGCTTCCTCTTAAGGTGAGGGCTTTTGGAGAAGGGGCGGAGGATGGTTTTAGCCGAAAAAATTCCCTGGACAGGTACCCTGGGGAGATAGGAGGTTGGACGGGTGACCATTACTGCGGGGCTGGATCTGGGGTCCCTCTCCACCAAAGCGGCCATCGTCCGGGAGGGGCAGCTGGTTTCCTTTGCCGTGCTGCCCACCGGTAGGGGAGGGGCTCAGGTGGCCGAAAGGGCCCTGGAAGAAGCCCTGGCCAAGGCCGGCTTGCAGAGAGGAGACGTTCAAAGTATCGTGGCCACAGGGTATGGCCGCATAAGCGTACCCTTTGCCGATCGCCGGGTGACGGAGATAACCTGCCACGCCAGGGGCGTTTATCACTTATGGCCGGATACGGCCACGGTCATCGACATTGGCGGCCAGGACAGCAAGGTTATCCGCCTGGGACCGGGCGGCAAAGTCGCGGACTTCGTGATGAACGAAAAGTGTGCGGCCGGAACCGGGCGCTTCCTGGAGGTCATGGCCAGGGCCCTGGAAGTAGACATCGAAAGGATGGGAGAACTTTCCCTGAAAGCGCTTAAAGGAGCGCCCATCAGCAATACCTGTACTGTCTTCGCCGAATCCGAAGTGGTGTCGCTTTTGGCCGAGGGCAGGCCGGTAGAGGAAATTATCCGGGGCTTACACGATGCGGTAGCGGAAAGGGTGGCGGCCATGGCCGAGAGGGTCGGCTGGCAGGAACCCGTGGCCATGACGGGCGGGGTGGCCAAAAACATAGGAGTGGTCAGGAGCCTGGAAGAGAGACTGGCTACCTCCTTGCGCTTGCCGGAAGAACCCCAGATCATGGGAGCTCTGGGTGCCGCTCTCCTGGCCGCCGAGGCTTAAAGCTCGCGGCAGCGAAGTCAAAAGATATGAAGCCCGAGAAGGATTTTAAGCCCCTATGTGGAATATGTTGAGTTATTAAGAAGGCATTTTAGGACGGGAGGACGGCAGGATGAAATTTGTGATTTTAGCCCTTTATATTGCCACCATGCTGGCCATCGGCTTCTTAAGCCTCAAGCGCTCCCGAGATGTCGGCGGCTTTTTTTTGGGCAATCGCACCATCGGCCCCTGGGTTTCGGCCTTCGCTTACGGCACCACTTATTTTTCCGCTGTCATTTTCATCGGCTACGCAGGCAAGGTAGGATGGAGTTTTGGACTGTCGGGTTTGTGGATTGCCCTGGGCAACGCCCTCCTCGGGACTTTCCTGGCCTGGAAGGTGCTGGCGCGGCCTACACGGGCCATGACGGTACGGCTTAACGCCATGACCATGCCGGAGTTTCTGGCCGCCCGCTACGATAGCCCGGCCTTAAGAACGGCCGCGGCGCTTCTCATCTTTATCTTTTTAGTCCCCTATTCCGCTTCGGTCTACCTGGGACTAAGCTACCTTTTCGAGCAAGTCTTTCATATAAACTTTCACCTGGCCCTCTTTTTAATGGCCGGGCTCACCGCCGTCTACCTGGTCCTGGGCGGCTACTTTGCCGTTACGCTGACCGACTTTATTCAGGGCCTGGTAATGCTGGCGGGAGTAGCCCTGCTTATTTTTTACGTGGTCACCAGCACCCCGGTGGGGGGATTGAGGCAAGGGATCGAAAGTCTAAGAGCCCTTGATCCCCGGCTGGCCTCCCCTGTGGGGCCCAACTGGGTGGCCCTGCTCTCGCTGGTAACCCTGACCAGCCTGGGTCCCTGGGGGCTCCCCCAGATGGTGCAGAAGTTTTACGCCATCAAGGATGAGCGCTCCATCTGGCCGGCCACTATTGTCTCCACCCTGTTTGCCCTGGTTATTGCTTCCGGCGCTTATTTTACCGGAGCCTTTGGCCGCCTGTTCTTTAATAACCAAATGCCCCTTTTAAACGGGAAACCTAATCCGGACCTGATTATGCCTTTAATTGTTGACCGGTTCTTGCCGGCCGGCGTAGGTCTCATCCTCCTTCTCCTGGTTTTAGCCGCTTCCATGTCCACCCTGGCTTCGCTGGTATTAGTCTCCAGCTCGGCGGTGGCCATAGACCTGCTCCAGGGAGCGGCGCCGCAAGTTTCGCGGCGAGCGGTGCTTTTCTGGCTGCGCTTTTTATGTGTGGCCTTTATCGGGCTATCCATATATATCGCTTTGAAACCCACCATCATCCTGGTGCTTATGTCCCTTTCCTGGGGTACGGTGGCCGGGGGTTTCCTGGCGCCCTATCTCTACGGCCTCTACTGGCGTCGGACCACCAAGGCCGGTGCCTGGGCGGGGATGCTGACCGGAGTGGCCCTTTCCCTGGGGCTGTCCTTGTACTATCGCCTGGACAGCAGTCTCATCCCCATTATCGGTTCCCTGGCCATGATCGTTCCTCTGGCAGTGGTTCCCCTGGTGAGCCTGTTGACTCCCGCCTTTTCCCGGGAACACTTGCAGCGGGTCTTTGGGGAAGAACCCGGTGAGCCTCCCGCTGTGTTCGGAGGGCTGGCCCGCAGCCCTTCAGCAAGTTTAGATTAACATAATATCCTTGTTGAATTTATGCCTTAAGGAAGGATAGCGATGATTTGGGATCCAACTAACGAGTGCCGCCCGCGGGCGGAGATGAGGGCTTTGCAGCTGGAACGGCTTAAAGCCCTGGTCCAATATGTTTACGAACGGGTACCTTTTTACCGGCAGGCCTTGGATGAAAGGGGCCTGCGGCCCAGCGATATCCGCACCCTGGATGATGTCCGTCTTTTGCCCATGACCACCAAGGAGGATTTTCGCCGAAATTACCCCTTCGGCCTTTTCGCTGTCCCTTTAAAAGAGGTGGTGCGCCTGCACGCCTCTTCCGGGACCACGGGTAAGCCGGTGGTGGTGGGTTATACCCGCCGGGATATGGAGACGTGGACGGAAGTGGTGGCGCGCATGGTAACTTGTGCCGGAGTGACCAAAGGCGATGTGGCCCAGGTGGTGTTCAGCTATGGCCTTTTCACCGGAGGCTTTGGGCTGCATTACGGCCTGGAGCGGGTGGGGGCCACGGTGGTTCCGGCGGCGGCGGGCAATTCCAAAAGGCATATCATGCTCATGCAGGATTTTGGCACCACTGTTCTGGTGGGTACGCCCTCCTATGTCCTTCACCTGGCGGAGGTAGCCGAGGAAGAGGGGGTAGATCCACGGTCCCTCTCCATCCGCCTGGGGCTTTTCGGCGGGGAAGCCTCCAGCCGGGAGATGCTGCGGGAGATAGAGAGGCGGTGGGGTATGCTGGCCACGGACAATTACGGCCTGTCGGAGGTCATGGGTCCGGGCGTTTCCGGCGAGTGCCAGTACCAGGACGGCCAGCACATTGCCGAGGATCATTTTCTGGTGGAAATCCTGGATCCCACTACAGGGGAGCCCTGCCCGCCCGGGGTGCCCGGCGAAGTGGTCATCACCACTCTTACCAAGGAAGCGGTACCCGTCCTGCGCTACCGTACACGGGACATTTCATCGATCAATTACGAACCCTGCCGTTGCGGGCGCACCACAGCCCGCCTGGCCAAGATCCAGGGCCGCACCGATGACATGCTTATTATCCGGGGAATCAACGTATTCCCCTCCCAGGTAGAAAGCGTCTTAATGGAAATCGAAGGAGTGGCGCCCCATTACCAGTTGGTGGTTTCTCGCCGCGGCTTTTTGGATGAGCTGGAAGTGAGGGTGGAGGTGGATGAGCGCTTCTTCACGGACCGCTTCCGGGAGCTGGAGGAATTGGAGGAAAAGGTGGCTGAGCGGCTTTACACGGTGCTCCAGCTTAAAGCCCAGATTCGCCTGGTAGAACCCCATTCCATAGCCCGCAGCGAGGGCAAGGCCCAGCGGGTCATAGATTTAAGGCCCAAGTAGGGTTAGCCCAGTGAAAATGAGAGCCAAGGTCCGGTTTCCGGGCCTTTATTTATGGCTCTATAAGGGTGGCCCCAGCAAGGAGGAATTTCGTTTCATTATGGCGAAATAGGTCACCCGGGTTAAATTAAAGTTTACTGAGGCCTGGGCCTGCATATAGAGAGGAGCGGAAAGGAAGTTATGCGCGAACTTATGCTGGGTAATCACGCCATAGCCCGGGGGGCCTGGGAGGCAGGCGTGCGGGTGGCGGCGGCCTATCCAGGTACGCCAAGCACCGAGATTATTGAGGCTTTAGCCCGGTATCCGGAAGTATACGCCGAATGGTCAGTCAATGAGAAGGTAGCCCTGGAAGTAGCCATTGGTTCGGCCATCGCCGGGGGCCGGGCCCTGGCTGCCATGAAGCACGTGGGAATCAATGTGGCTGCAGACCCTCTTATGACCCTGGCTTATACCGGCGTAAATGCGGGGCTGGTGCTGGTTTCGGCGGACGATCCCAACCTTTACAGCTCGCAGAACGAACAGGATAACCGCTTTTACGCTCGTTTTGCCCAGATTCCCTGCCTGGAGCCGTCCGACAGTCAGGAAGCCAAGGAGATGGTCAAGGAGGCTTTTGTCTTAAGCGAGACCTTTGATACACCGGTGATGTTGCGCCTTACCACCCGGGTGGCCCATTCCCAGAGCCTGGTGAATCTGGAGGACCGCCAGGAAATATCCCTTAAGGACTATACCAAACAGCCGGCCAAATACGTGATGCTCCCGGCCTTCGGCCGCGAGCGGCACAAGGTGGTGGAAGAAAGGCGCCAGAAATTAGAGGCCTATGTAGAGACCGCTCCTTTGAATCGGATAGAATGGGGCGACCGGCGGGTAGGGGTTATCACCTCAGGGATGCCTTACCAGTACGTTAAGGAAGCTTTGCCGGGGGTTTCAGTCTTGAAACTGGGCATCTCTTATCCCCTGCCGGCCCAATTAATCCGGGATTTCATCACCGCCGTCGAGGTATGCTATGTGGTAGAAGAACTGGAACCCTTCCTGGAAGACCAGATCCGGGCCTGGGGCTTAAAAGTTATAGGCAAAGAGCTTTTACCGCGGATAGGGGAGCTGAGCCCCCGTATCGTGGCCGAAAAAATAGGAAGGAAAGTGGCTGAAATCGATGCCTCGTTAGTGAATACAGCCCTTTTACAGGAGCCCGCCTTTAAGGCGGATGCCGGCCTCCCCGGACGCCCGCCCCTGATGTGTCCCGGCTGTCCCCACCGGGGCGTGTTCTACACCCTGCGAGAATTGAAATTGACCGTGGCGGGGGATATCGGTTGTTATACCCTGGGCGCCTCGCCGCCTTTAAGCTCCATGGATACTTGCATCTGCATGGGGGCCAGCGTGAGCGTAGCCTTAGGGATGGAGAAAGCGCGGGGAAAGGAATTCGCCCGCCGGCTGGTGGCCGTTATTGGCGATTCCACCTTCTTGCACTCGGGCATGACCGGTCTCCTGGATATGGTCTATAACCAGGGTACCGGTACCCTCATTATTCTGGATAACGGAACGACGGCCATGACCGGCCATCAAGATCACCCGGGCACCGGCTTTACAGCCTCGCGCAATCCCACTTATAAAGCTGACCTGGAACAGGTGGTGCGGGGCCTGGGGATTAAACGAGTAAGAATCATCGACCCCTATGACCTGGACCAGACCAGAGAAGCCATCAGCCAGGAGATAGCAGCGCCGGAACCCTCCGTCATTATCGCCAGGAGGCAATGTGCCCTCCTCACCCGCGGGAGCGGGACATACCGGGTGGAAGAAACGACCTGCGTATCCTGCGGCTCCTGTTTGGAACTGGGCTGTCCCGCTCTTTCTATGGGAGAAGAAGTGGCGGCCATCGATGAGGTGCAGTGCAACGGATGTGGCCTCTGCGCTCAGGTCTGCCCGGCAGGAGCCATCATAAAGGTAGGTGCAAGTAATGAATAGGGAAGTAACCAGTGTTCTCTTAGTGGGCGTAGGCGGTCAGGGCACGGTGCTGGCCGGCCGCGTCCTGGCGCGTGCCGCCATGTCCCTGGGCGGCGAGGTTAAGGTATCCGACATCCACGGTATGGCCCAGCGGGGCGGAAGTGTGGTTACCCAGGTGCGCTTTGGACCTAAAGTCTATGCCCCGGTGGTGGAAGCGGGTACGGCGGATTACCTGGTGGCCTTTGAAAAGCTGGAGGCCTACCGCTGGCTTTCGTACCTTAAGCCCCAAGGAGTCCTCATTGTTAACAACCAGGAGATTCCTCCCTTGCCGGTCTTGACCGGGGCAGCTACCTACCCGACCGGCCTCTTGGAGGCTTTGGGCCAGAGAGTGGGAAATATGATAGTGGTGGAAGCTCTAGAGGAGGCCCGGAGGGCGGGAAGCGTTAAGGCAGTAAATGTGGTTCTCCTGGGGGTGCTGGCGCGCCGGCTGCCTATAGCGCGAGCAGCCTGGGAAGAGTCTCTGGCCGCTTCGGTGCCGGCTCAATTATGTGAAATTAATTTAAAAGCCTTTGACGTCGGCTGGCAATTAGCTTCGTAGCAATATCTCGATAAACTGAGTTATCCCCACTTTTTGCAGGGCAGGCCTGCTTGGGCTTGGAAGCGAGCGACTAAACCTGAGCGGTAGCC
>JAZHPA010000068.1:0-11595 GCA_051024685.1 Moorellaceae bacterium AZ2
TTGGCTACCGCTCAGGTTTAGTCGCTCGCTTCCAAGCCCAAGCAGGCCTGCCCTGCAAAAAGTGGGGATAACTCAGAAGAAGCCAGGAAAGAGATCGCCGTTTCAGAAGAAAAACAGCCCTCAGCTTTATGCAAGCTTTTAGACATCCTCTTCCAAAACCATAGTATAATTAAACAGGTGCTGAAGCATGGAGAAAAGAACCCTTAATTCTCTTAAGAAAGTATTTGCCTCGTTTCCCCAGATAATAGCCGTTTATCTATTTGGTTCCTATCTTGAGGAGCCAGAGCGGGCTCAAGATGTGGACCTGGCAGTTTTACTAACATCAAAGGAGGGCATAGTAGATCTTTATACCCATCTTTACCCTAAATTAGGAGAAATATTTGCTCCGCTGGAAGTGGACCTGCTCTTTTTAAACGTAGTACCCCTTCCTATGGCCTTTGAGGTAATAAGTAAAGGTAAAGTTCTCTACTGTAAAGATGGTGAGCGCCGGACCGATTTTGAGTACGTGATTTCCGGTTTATATATGGATTATCAATACCATCTAGAGCAGGGACGGCGTGAACTATACGAAGCCGTCAAGGAGGCTTCCGGCCTTGTATAATGAAGCGCTAATAGCTGAAAGGTTGGCGATAATTCAGAGTGCGGTTAAGAGGCTTAAGGCTTTACAGGCGCAACTACCTCGACACCGATTTCTAACAAATGAAGATGCTATAGATATAGCTGAGAACAGGTTGCGTCGGGCCTTGGAGGCGCTATTTGACCTAGGCCGCCATCTCGTTATAAAGTCAGGACTGGGCGTACCACAGGACTATCGCTCTATAATTGAAAAACTGAAGGAAGCCCGGATACTGCCAGCGGGCTTTGCTCAGAAGATTTCCGGCATGGCCGGCTATCGTAATCGCTTAATTCATGAATACAACAAGGTTACCCCTGAGGAGCTTTACGAAATTCTTGAAAGCCGTCTTGAGGACTTCACCTTATTCTGTAACTATATTGTGAGTTATCTTGAAAGACACTCTCGTAGGTAGAGAGTACCGGAAGATAAACAGGCCATTTACTTGAAGGAGAAGATTGTCCCCCCCGAAGGAAATAGTTTTTGCTTACCTGCACGGCTCTTTCCTTCTACCGGTCCCCCGCGGCGACGTAGATATTGCTGTATATGTGGAGGAAAGCGCGCTTAAAGCAAGAGTCTGGGAATACGAGGCGGACTTGAGCGCGGCCCTGGAGCCCCTGGTAGGCATGCCCGTAGATGTGCTGGTGCTGGACCGCGCTCCCGTTGCCCTGCGCTACCACGCCACTCGCGGCGAGGTGCTGGTGAGCAAAAACGAATTGGCCCGGTATACCTTCCTGGAGGAGACCTGGCGCGAATATTTTGACTGCCAGCCCCTGTTCCGGGCCTTTTCCCACTGCTTAATAGTCCTATCTATCTTAATATACTCCGCCTATTAGCTTCATCCTTTCCACCAGTACCCCACCCGACCAAAGATATCCATTGTCAAGGCCTCAAAATAAACGAATATACCGCGCTTACCACAGTCGTGCACACCCACACCAATAAACTACCCGCCCTTATGGGCAAAAAACTCAGGAGTTCAATGTAGCTTTTATTTTCCATTAAAGGTATAAAAATGCAGGAAAATCACGGAAAATGCCGAATCCTATTTTTTAAAAGTAAAGATTAACAGGGAGTGCAAGAAATGGTATCCAAGCCAACAGAAAATACCCGCTATAAATTTGATAAGTTAATTAAGTTTCTCCTTCAAGGAAAGGTAATCCCCTTCCTCGGAGCCGGCATTTCCAATGATGCAGAGTATAGAAATGCAGAGTCTGATAGCTCTGTTCGCCCAACGGTTCAAAACTGGAAAACAGTAATCTTAAATAAAATCAAAGAAAAGGACACACATCGAAACGAGGAACATAATTCATGGCTTGATTGGTGTTGGAAGAGTTCTCAATGCCACCCTAATACAAGGCGTATATGTAACAACCATTCCTGTAGAAGTAGTACAGAAGGGTTTAGCCAGAGTGAATGTAACCTAATAAATAACATCTCCTTGGCCCAACTCTGTGAGATGTATTTGTGGCTGTGCGGGGGCCAGGCCCACGGTTATGATCCCCTCATCAAAGAAGTCTTAAAAATCCATACACTTGTAGACCTCCAACCTACACCGGCCCACCGTTACATAGCTTATCTGGCCAGGGAAGGCTTAATTGATGAGGTGATTACTACTAATTACGATACCTGCATGGAACTAGCTTATTCACACACCTTTAAGGAAAATAGACCCGACGCCGCTCAAGTAATTGTCGATCTGAAGGATTACCGTAATAAGAGCGGGGTAGTTCGCCAAGAAGATAGCGGAAAATGGTACCGGTGCCTTAAAATTTACAAGATTAACGGCTGTGCCCGGAAACTGAAACTGGAAGAGGCAAAAGCAGCAACCATTCTCTTAACCGAAAAACAGCTCCAAGATTGGCGTGAACGCCACTGGGCTCGCGACCTCTTCCGCGATCGCCTGCGCTCACGCACTATCTTGTTTTCCGGTTTCGGAAGCAACGAGCCCCAGGTACGCCACACTGCTTTACAGGTGGTGGAAGAATTCCAAATAGAGGAGAAAAATAATAGCTCGTCTGATCAGGAAAACGCCCTTTTTATTGCTGCTTATGAAAAATATCTCTCTTTTACCCAAATGCAAATTCTTTACGCCTATCTTCAGGCCTATGCCGACAACCAGTCTGCTCTGCCCTTTGAAACGGTGCACCAAAACGTTTTTTGCGGCGCCGATTATCCCTTTTTTGCTGATGACACCAATTCGGACTCAGAAGCCGAAAAAGAATATACATTGGACAAAAACCTTTTCTGGAAGCGGGTATTTCAAGCCACTTTTTGTAAGCTTTTAAGGGAATATTGCCGAAAAGGTTCGGTAGCCGTTGCTTATCTTTCAGCTCTTATACCTTGTGCAGAAACTCTTTTGCAAGAGATGGTGGAGTGGTTCGCACCAGAAGAAAGACCGTTCGGGAGATTTCCCCAATTACTGGAGATTACCAGCGGAGGCGTGCTCCCCCTCTCAAGATGGGTCTGGTGTGTCCGTTATGGAGAAGCCGGACCGCCAGCGGGTTGGTATGCGCCTCTGGCCGAACGTCCTGTCCTTATCCCCTTAATATTACTGACGGTATTCCTCTCTCTGGATGAAGACGAAACCTGCCTTCCCTGGTCAGAACTAGAGAAGAAAGTTTTTACCAGCAAAGGTTTTTTTGCGTTGGAAATGAAGTTTAGTACTAGGGGGGAGAAAATCAAATTTTTAGTGGCTCATCACGATAAGGTATTCCAAAGCCAAGAAACAGTTGAACTGCCGGATGAGCTTTTTGAAGACCGAAGGCCGGCATCCCTTGTTCAGATACTCATCTCCAACAGCGCTATTATTCGAGCTCAACGTAAAAAGATAAGGGTTCCTTCCTGTAACACCGGCCAAGTTGTTAATCGAATCCGTATTGTTTCCGTGTATGAAATACCTCTGCGCGACCTCTTCCGCCAGGAAAATGTTTTTAGACTACAACAAGCCCCCAAGGTAAAAAAATTTTTCCGAGAGCTGTTGCTCAAGGTAATACTGGAAGTGGACCGGGTATGTCCTCGCATTAAGGATCGCGCCATCCCATTGAGGAGGGATTAATTATGGACCACAAGGTTTCGATAACCGAAGCACTTAATAAGTGGCAGATCCCTTTGGAGGAAAAATGGATGCAAACCATCCTAAAGCAGATTGCTATACCGGATGGATCATTGCGTATCAAAGGCCTTTATGGTACTGATGTAGCATTGGCCATGCACTTGCACTGGAAGGTTACCAGCGTGGGGCAAGAAGAAGATGACGCTGAAACAATAAAGCGCGCTATAGGAAAACTTTTGCGGCTGCTCCGGGGGTACGCAGAGCAATTTGGCTGGGTTCTACCTGTAATAGCCGTCATCGAGGCGCCGGAGGGCAGGACAAGCGTTATCCAGAACTGGGCAGCCGATCAAGACTGGCACCGGGGAGATTTTTCGCTCTTCCCGGCCGGCGGGAGGGAAGACAAGGATAATGGAGAAGCGCTGATCAGAACCCTGCTTTCGAGCGCTTCCACGCTATGGAGCGACGTTAAACGGCTTACGCCTCTTACGCCTCAGGAATACCTTGTGCGGTTAAAAAGGGAGCTCTATTCTTCCGAACTTTCGCCCCATCATGCAAGTTTGCTCAGAACAATTGCTACATCCTGGGAAGAAGGTCGGGAAACCAATTCTGCCATTCAACAATGGCTAGAACAGCAATGGGAGGATATCACCAACCTCCTACACCAGGCATAATAACCAATCAGTTAAATCTGGGATCATGAGGAGGAAGCAAAAAGTGAGGGGCAACGAGGGGATAAACGCCTTTCAAGAGCGTGTCAAGAGGATTATGTCGCTGAACATCGAAAATTTTCGAGGCATAAAAAGGTTGCGAGAACCTTTAAACACGGACGCGGACATAATTCTTATAACCGGCCCGAACGGCTTCGGCAAAACAAGCCTTATAGACGCTTTGTGCCTCCTTTTAACAGGCCATTATTATCCTGAAAGAAACCCCCTGGTATTCTCGGGCCAGTGGGCGGAGGGAAAAACCTCGCTCCTCCGGGCGGAGGCGATAATTGAGGATGAAAAGCAAGGCCTAAATGTGCGAGAACTTGAAGTAAGTATTGTTGAAAAAAGCACTAGAAATAATCAGATAACGCACACCGGATGCATTTGGCCGGACGAGAATGCTCGCGAAATCATGGCCCGCGCCAGCTTTTTCTACCAGGATCTGCTGCACCGTTTTTTCGATGAAGATGGAGAAGTTGAGATGACTTTGCGGGACTTTCTGGCGCCGGAACCGAAACAAATTGCGGAGACGCGCAAAGCCGTAGACTCGGCATTGAAAGAGTTACGCCAGAGGGAAAAGTCATTGACCGTCCCCGGAGTTTCCAGCGAGGAAGAAATCAACAACCGGCGGCGGGAGGCGGCCCTGTTTTTCTCTCAAGCCTGGTCCGGGTTGTTTGCAACTGCCTCAGAAATTGACGTTCCCGTTCCCAAACGCTCGGGAGAATGGTTGTTACGGATAAGCGGCAATAATTTACGCCACGGCTGGGAGGGAGAGCTCCGCAACCTGGCCAATGAATGTCTAGCTTTATTTTCACCCCAGAAATTTGCACCCCTACCGGAGGACGCCGACCCCGAGGCTTCCCTTCGCCGCCTGGAAATGGTCTTACAGGATTTAAAATCGATGATGGCATCCAAACTCCACCATAAGCTTCACTACCGTCAACAGATGATAATGTTAGTCGATTCCTTTCCCGAAGAAGAAGTAATCCTCGCTCCAGAATATATGGCGGAAGTGGAAAAAGAGGGGGAAGACATAAGAAAGCACATCGAGAATACGCAAAAAGAACTAAAGGAACTAGAAATACTAAGTAAGCACTTTCAAAACCCGCAAGGGCCAGATCTGGTAGACATCCTGGCTGCCCTCCGCCAACAAGGCGAACGCTGGCTGCACATCCCCACTAATATAGCTTCTAATAAGTATGCCCCTCCTCCGCGGGTGCTCGAATGGTTGCAAAAAGCTTTACAAGGCCTATACCTTGAGGGAAAAGGTCTGGACGAACATCTGGCCGAGTGGCAAGCACAAATAGAGAAGGAACGCCAACGGCTTAACGCCCTTCTCTTTGAGCAAGAACGCCGCTACCAGGCCAAAAGCGCAACCATTGACGCCTCCAGAAGATTGCAGGAACTTGCGCGCCAATCGGAAGAGCTGCAAGGAATAATTGATAAAATAATTCAGGAAGATGGGGGTAAAGTACCTAAGGAGAAACTGGCTACTCTTTTAAAAGAAGGCTATGGGCCAGGAGCCCTTACGGCCTCCAATCCGATTCAAATAGTAAACGGGGTTCAGTCCGCCGTCGCCAGGTGGTTAGAAGTTGAACAGCAAAACAAGAAGCGGGAGGAGGCTTTGCATAAAATCAAAAGTTATGCAGAAGCCAAGAAGCTTTATGCCGACGTACTTAAAGCTCTAGAAGTAGAAAAACCCAGGAGCAGTGGCTCCGTCCTGCAGAAAGTGTTCACGCTTCCTGAGAGAGAAATAGAAGAACTCCAAAAACTGATAAACCAGGTTTTTGACAGATTCCGAGCTGTTAAAGGCTTATACCCCTTTATCCTTCAGCCGAACAAAAAAGGAAACCGCTCGAATATCTGGGAGATCTGGACTGCGGATAAAAGACCCCTCAGCACCCTGTCCACCGGGCAAAAAGCCCAACTGGCTCTGTCCATGCTTCTAAGTCTGAATATAGCCCTGGATAGGCTCCTTCCCCATAATATTGTTGCCCTGGACGATACCACCACGGCCTTGGATATGGCTCAGTTACCCCGGCAAGCCATGTTACTCCGGCAAATCGCTTACGGCGCCGGAGACACCGCTTCTGAAAACCTATTCCCACGGCGGCAGATATTTATCGTCAGCCATCACGAAGACTTAACTCACAGGCTTCTGGATTTTCTTGTACCGCCGGAAGGTAAGACCATGCACATCTTTAACTTTATCGATTGGGACCCGCAGCAGGGACCGAAAATCGAACAACTCAAAGTGGAACCAGCCCGTTCTGTAACAGAAAAAACAAGGGAGGCCTTTTCTCGACTGCTCCATTCTGTATTGGAGATAGAATAAATACGTCTGCCAGAAACATCACAAACCGCTGCGGCAATTATTGAGGTCCCCTCTATGAATTAACATTTTGAGGAGGGACGCTTTTGAAGGATTGCGAAACCAAAGTGCCAAGAATAATCTCCGTAAGCAGGAGGACGGACATCCCTGCTTTCTACGGCGACTGGTTCCTGGAACAAGTGCGCCGGGGAGGGGTAGTCGTACTCCACCCGTACCGGAGCGAGAAGCTTCTCGTTTCCTTGAAGCCGGAGGATGTGGCCTCCTTCGTCTTCTGGTCGAAGAACTACGCTCCGTTCTTCAGGCACCTGGAAGAACTCGAAAAGCGCGGCTATAATTTTGTGCTCTTCTTTATCATTACCGGCCTTCCGCGGGCCCTGGAGCCGCGGGTTCCTTCGCCCGCCGAGGCTTTGGCAACCTTCAAGGCCTTATCCAGGAAGCACTCTCCCCACCGCGTCCTCTGGCGCTACGACCCGATTGTTTTGAGCACCTTCACCCCTCCCGAGCACCACATGAAAACCTTCCGTGCCCTCTGCCGACAACTTGAGGGCCTGACCTACCGCTGCTATCTCAGCTTCGTCAACCTCTACCCTAAAGTGGAAAGAAACCTAGCGCGGCTTGCCTGCTCTGGTTTGAAATTATTGGACTCCTCTGAGGAGGAAAAACTCCAGCTTGCAGAGCAACTTGCAGACATCGCCGCCGCCCATGGAATCGAAGTTTACAGCTGCTGCAACGATTTTTTGGTGGGGACCAAGATCAAGAAGGCCCACTGCGTTGATGCCACCCTTCTTTCCCAGCTCTTCGGCCTCGAGGAGGGCCTCTATAAGATTCACCCTACACGGAAGGCGTGCGGCTGTTTTGAGAGCACAGACATCGGGACCTACGGCACCTGCGGCCACCACTGCGTCTACTGCTACGCCGCCACCGGGTTCCCGTACCCTACTCCTAAGAAGTATGCCTCTGTTTTACCGGAAATTTCTCCGCAGGATGTCGAACCTCCGTTAGCCCCACTCAAGGATGAGACGGACACCACTATAAATCCTCCTATGAGTTCCAGAGAAAAATGTGCCTCCGAAGACTACGAGAAAGGAAAAAATTCCCGGGGCAGAAGACGTTATTTCCAGCTATCTCTGAGTGATCTTCCGGAATAAGGAGGCTTGAAGAATGTTTTCTCCCTTTTGGCGCAAAACTTCCGGATCTCCGGTTATGAGAGCTTCTAATGAATTGGAGGATGTATATACGCGGTTAATAAATAGTTTCGTAGAAGATAGGAGGTATGCCGGCTTCGACAAGCACAAGGAACCAGAGGCCAGAAATCTGAGGGAACTTGCTGGTGTGCTCTACCGATGGTTCGATGTGCACTTTTATAAGGTACTAGACGCTGTGACTTATTATGAGGTGCAGTATCCAGGTCCCTTTACTTCTATTCTCCGGCAGAGCGAAGTTACTGTTGCCGATATAGGCGCTGGCATCGGGACTTTCAGCATTGCCCTCGCCGACTTTATCTTTCAAAAGCGAAGCAAGTCTCGAGTGCAGAAACTTAATGTCGTCCTGGTTGAGCAAAACACAATGTATCAAGATTATGCTCGCTGGTTTTTTCAGAGGTAGAACGATATACAAATATTTCTATCCGCTCCGAATATGTTTCTTTTCCTTTTCCAACCCCGGAATGCCTGGAAAAGCTCGTTGAATTTCTTGAAAATATGTCTCGAGATTTTTTGGTTGTGGGCATGAGCAATCTCCTTCACTGGTTGAAAAACCCCACCCGTGAACAGGCCGAATTTATCTTGTCCCTAGTTGAAAAAATAAAACCTTCATACGCAGTGATGTTTTCGATTGAAAGCAAAGACAATATGTTCCGGTCTTTATCGTCGGCGCTAAAAAAATTGTATTATACCCTGGCTCAGAGAAGCGAATTATGCTATTGCGTGGGCCCCAATACAAGAAGGATCACTTATCATCACTTCCCTAGTTCCCACTTCGTAAGCAGAAATAAGGTTTACAATAACCGCTACCTTATGGGTTTCACCATTTTCAAGTCGGGACTTGCGGCATTGGGGAACCTGAATACTCTGAAGGTGGCTTACTTCAAGTCGCGGATGGCCTTAAGAAAGGAGTTTCCCTGCGACGAAGTGGCAATTAAACTTCTTGAAGCCCGGCTCGATTCAGAACTCGAAAGGTGTGCTCAGGCACTCAAACATGGGTACACGTTCTGTAGCAAGCCGCTTCATTATAAGGCCCCCAAAAGCAGCAAAGAATTTCGTCTCCGGGTAATGGACAACGTGTATGACTCGTTAGTAGCAACTGCTTTTTTAGATCTATACGGGCGCCGGATAGATCAGGAGTTTCTGGACGTCAGTTGCGGCAACAGAATCAATCCGCGGCGCGAGAGCGAGTATATCTATAAGCATTTTTGGTATGCGTGGTATCGCCTGTTTATTGTCCCAATCCTTACTAAAGCACCCAAGAAATTAAAGTATTATTGTCACCTTGATATTGCGTCTTATTATCCCTCTGTCAACCAGGCGCGGCTTTTGGAGAAACTTCTAGATTTGCTTCCGAGTAAAGACACCGGGCTGAAAAAACTTGTTACTTCTTTAATTTGTAGAGACTACCCAGCCCACAAAAAGGGTCATGAGTTACCGCAAGGGCCTGTTGCCTCCGGGTTTTTGGCAAATCTCTACCTCCATGAAGTCGACGAAAAGATGCGAGGACGTCCAAACCTGTTTTACCGGCGTTATGTTGATGATTTTTACCTACTCGGTGAAACTGAGGAAGACCTTCGAAAACACGTTTCGGATCTGAGTAAATATCTGAGCCAGTTGCACCTTCGTTTGAAAGAGGACAAGACTGAATATGGGGAAAGATTGGAGCTATGCAAACGCTATCAGGACCCGACTCTTGACCGTTTAGATAAAAGGCTGAAGGAACTCCTCCGAAGATTATACGCCGTCATCGATAACAAAGAATATCAGCGTGCTTACAGAACCGACCCAGGAGAGTTCCTTCTGTGGTACAGTAAGTGCTTGCGAGAATTGGGAATTTGGTTGAGTCCAGAGTGGCTTAATCGGAAGATGTGCTACCAGCGCAGACGCCTTTCTGCTCTTAGGGCCTTAGGAAAGTTACTCCCCTGGAGAAAGGTAAAATTACCTTCTCTTGACAACAGGTTGCCTCCTCCGTACGAGTGGGTAGAAACTTTTCGGAAGTTTAATCCGGTTTTTTGCGCTTCACTCGAAGCAAATTAGGGAGGAGATAAAAACAGGCTTAAGAGAGGCTTATAGTAAGTACTACGCGGACTATGAAGAGTTGACTTCTCTGGAAAAAAACCTGGCTAGAAGTCGTTTTCGGTTTTACACATATCGCGCTAGCATTTTGATCGTACCCGGAATTGAGAAGATTATCCAAGATCTGGTGAGGCATCCCTGGCTTTGCAATCTCGCGGTTTTGCGCGCTTACCCCGACGTGCTCGCGGAAACCGCACAAAATTTTCAGAACCTATCTCCTTACCTGCGCTCGGCTGTCTTGTGGGCCATTGGCGAGGCGAGAGACTTTAGGTTTTCGAACTTCTTAGTTCAAGCGCTCTTCGATAGAAATTCTTCCCTTGTGGTCAAGCTGATGGCTTCCCAGGCGCTGCTAAGGACTGGAGGCCCGGTTAAATTAGACCTTAGTTGTCTTGAAAAGGAAATAGAAGCTGCGCTGAGTAAAGAACAGTTCTCTCTCCTCAAGAACTTAATTCTTCTGTGGGGGATGTTTTGGAAAGAACCGGGTAAGAGTAAAATCCTCGAAGAGGTAAGGAAGAAGTGTGCCTGCTTTCCTGAACACGAGCGATGGCCCGTCGAGCTAGCTCTCGCGAACGTTACCAGAGGTGTTGAGATTGTCTCTTCTCTTGATATTGTGCCGGATTGGCTTCTCCCAGAAGAATATCCAGAGTATGAAGACATCCCTGAGTTCACTCCGATATCGTGAGTCTAAGGCTGAAGAATGTGTTTCTGGCCGAACCCCCAAAAAATACTAAACTCTTTCAGCTTCAGCCCCATAATCAAAATGGGTGCGGTCCGGGCCTTCATAGAGATGGGGCTGTTCAAAGAAGGCGAACCCGTCCGCACGAACATTGACGGGGAAGAGCGGCTGGTAGAGGTCAGGAGCACTCCCGTAGTGTTAAGGACGGATGAAAAACTGGACGCCGTAGTGGAAAGGGCCTTCGAGTTCCTGGATAAAGCCCAGGTGGAAGAAGCCATAGAACTGCTGCGGGGTCTTCAACAGGAAGGGCCATATAGGAAAATTTTTCAAGTTCATCCCATTCAAGGGAGTTGTGCCGGATAATCGTTGTTTTTTCAAAATAGGTGTTACAATGAAGAAGGTAATAATTATGACCAAAGCCACCATTAACGCTCAAACAGTAGATCATTTGCCGGAAGAAAAGTTGGCCCGGATGTTAAAAAATATGGAGTTCAGCGAATGGTGCAGGTGTTCAACTTCTTCACCGATGTACCCCTCTAGAGGAAACATGACATATTACCCACATATTACCCAGCGGAGGCATACACAAAGTATGAAGCGAGAACTTGGGTCTGGGGGAACTGAATACAGTACCGATTGGGCTGCCATAAGGCAGAGCTGGAAATGCCGTGCCCAGAATAAGCGGCAGGCCGAGGGAGAAAGACGAAACCTCGCTCTGGACAGAGCACGGGCAGTAGCCAGGCATTTGAAGGCTTTCCTTCCCGGGCCAATTACTGGCGAGCAGTGGCAGAAGCGGAGGAAATCGCTGGAGCTTTTCCTGTAAGCTTGGTTCTGATGGACTGAAGTTTGAAACTTAACCCTAGGTTTTTAGTGTTACGAGGCCGACAAATACTTGAAAAATCTAGATTACCTCTGCCGTCACCATAAAAAT
>JAZHPA010000069.1:0-11213 GCA_051024685.1 Moorellaceae bacterium AZ2
AAGGAAAAGACAAAATCTTTAACTCCCCCATTCTGTCAGAGAAAAGGCGCATACCGCCCTCACCTTTTTAATTATAACACATTTCGTCCAAAAAGCTATAGAAATTTACCTAATTATTTAAAAAGTGATAGTGATAACAAGATAACCCTTACCAAAGTATGGATAAGAAATAGAGTGCACGAACACTGCCTGGGGTATGCTGTTAAATTACTCTCAACCAGCTAAATTTTTAGGCCCCCGGATCCCCGGAGGCCTTGATTCTGTTGGAGCCGGCGACCGGATTCGAACCGGTGACCTGCTGATTACAAGTCAGCTGCTCTACCTGCTGAGCTACGCCGGCACCGAATATGGTCGGGATGACAGGATTTGAACCTGCGACCCCCTGCTCCCAAAGCAGGTGCTCTACCAAGCTGAGCTACATCCCGTAGGGTTTTCTTAACGCCTATATTTTAGCACGGACTTACCCTTCAGACAAGATTTAAGAAACCCTGAGCTATCCCCACTTTTTCCAGGGGAGGCCTGCTTGGACTTGAAAGCGAGCGAGCAAGCCTTCGCGGCTAGCCCAGGCTTTAAGCTTTGGCCGAAAGCGGAGGCGGGGTCGAGGATAGAAGGTCCGAGACCGGCCCATCGGCAAGGACGCCGATTGGGCCGGGAACCCTGCCGGAGCTTGAGGCCGAGCAAAAGTCCTGCCCGCGAGGGTTTCTGGAGCGAGCGAAAGCCAAGCCGGCCTGGAATAAAAACTGGGGATCCCTCAGTTAAGAAACCTGCACTATTCCCGGATTGGTCACTACCTTTGGCCCTCGGTTTGCCTATGGCTGATCACGTGTTAAGACCCCCCGGCCTGCCAGGGAAACCCTATATTCATGGTTACGGAGCACCTTTTCCCAAGATTATCTATGTTGACCCTTGTTGCCGTTCTGCGCCTTTTCCAGAAGACGGCAAACGGAACATACTTCCTCGGTGGTCACCTGACCGCAACGGGAACATTCCCTCAGTTCCACGGCCTCGCCGTGGGTCTGGAACAGGTCCTTATGTTTTAAGAAGGTCTTCAGAAAGGATAGTTTTGTCCCCGGAGATGCCGCTTCGATATGATTGAGGGCTTCTTTGTAGGTGATGGTGGTAGCCCCTTCGGCATAAGGGCACTCTTCGGCCAGATAAGGAATATTCCGGATTAGGGCATAGGCGAGGCACTCCCGTTCGGTCAAGGTGTACAAGGGCTTGACCTTTTTTACCAGTTTCGGGTGCGAAGCCGGCAGGTTGGGCTGCTGGCGGGCTAAATAGCCGGTCTGCCAGTGAAGCAGGTTCCCCAGCAAAGAGGCAGTTTCGTCGTCCAAGTTGTGCCCGGTGGCCACCACGGGGAATCCGCCCTCTAGAGCGCATTTATTAAAAAGATAGCGCTTAACACGGCCGCAGACGGCGCAAGGAGTGCGGCGGGTTTTCCCGGCTATTTCAGGAATGCTCAAGCCCCAGTGTTCTTTCACCGATACGATTTTCAGCGACGTCCCGGTCCGGGAAGCAAACTCCCGGCACTTTTCTCCCGAACGCTGAGAATAGCCTTCAATCCCCAGGTCTATATAAAGGGCGCTCACCTGGTAGCCCAGCCGTATTAGTGCATCCCACAGACTCAGGCTGTCTTTCCCCCCGGAAACCACCAAAAGGATATGATCGCCGGGGGCAAACATTCTGTAGGCGCGGATGTTATGTTGGACCTTCTTCAGGAAGTAGTCCAGGAAGCATTCATTGCAGTAGACGGCATTGTGGTGTCTTACTTCTACCGTAGCCTTTGCACGACACATTCGACAGCGCATTTTTTATCCCCCCGAGATGGCCGGGAAGATTTCGATGACATCTTCATCTTCAATGAACGTGTCCCGGGTAAGGATGCTGCCCTTGCGCACTATTAGGTGCGCTTCCAGGTTGATATTCAGCTCTTGAGCAATATCGGCCAGTTTTCTTCCCCCAGCGACCTCCAGTTCCTGCCTCCTGGGTTGGTGAATTATGACCTTCACGCCCTAACCTCCCTTTTGGAGCTAATGGCGACCATTATTTATTATATTATAATACTTTTTCGGCCCCCTGGCGAAAACGGGGGAGGATCATCCAGGAGAGAAAACCATTGACGGGGGACGCAAGGGGCTTTAAAATAATAATAACAACTCCCGCTTTCTACCAGGAGGCGACATTATGGCCGTTTGGAAATGCAGCAGCTGTGGATACGAAAAGGAAGCGCGCTGTAAACCCCGCAAGTGTCCGGAATGCGGACAAAAAGACACCTTTGCCAAGAAAGAAAGCTGATATACAGGTTTTTCCTAGACCTTCCTGCGGGAAGGTTTTTTTATGGGTTCAACCTGAGGGTTTCCGCCGCCAGGGCCGCCAGCAGAGCGGCACCCAGGGGCAACACACCTTCATGGATGTCAAAGGACGGGTGGTGCCAGTTGTAGGCCTGCCCTGAAGGGGGTTTGGCGCCCAGGAACAAGTATAATCCGGGAACCTTTTGAGCATACCAGGCGAAGTCCTCACCTCCCATGGAAGGCACCGGCAGCCAACAGAGCTCGTCAATCCCCAGGGCCTTCAGATCGAGGGAGCGAAGGACCTTTAGGAGCCGGCTGTCGTTATACAGTACCGGGTAACCGGCCAGATATTCAAGTTCGTAAGTGGCTCCGTGGGCCGAGGTCACACCGGTTACGACCTGCTTAAACCTTTCCTTGATACCGGCCCGCAGGGCGGAATCCAGAGTCCTGACGGTGCCGCTGAGCTCCACCTCGCTAGCGATGATGTTCTCCTTTTCGCCTCCCTTTATGGTGCCCACGGTCAGGACGGCAGGCTGGAGGGGATCGGAAGCGCGGGAGATAATCGTTTGCAGGGCCAGGACCAGTTCGCATGCTACCACTATGGCATCAATACCCAGGTGGGGTGAGGAGCCATGGCCGCCCTGCCCCCTGATTCTTAGAGTGAAGTTATCCACCGCAGCCATGACAGGACCTTCTTTGACGGCCACCGTCCCCGGTGGGAACTGGCTGTTCACGTGCAAACCGTAAATGGCCTTGACAGGGGGATCTTCTAAGACCCCTTCTTCAATCATTAATTTGGCCCCTCCGGGCGGTTTTTCTTCTCCGGGCTGGAAGATAAACTTAACCGAGCCGGGCAACCTGTCCCGCTCCTGGGCCAGAATGGCTGCTGCTCCCAGCACCATGGCCATGTGGGCATCATGCCCGCAGGCATGCATGATACCCGGATTAAGGGAGGCGAATTCTCGCCCCGTAGCCTCCTGCAGGGGAAGGGCATCCATATCCGCCCGCAGAGCAACGGCTACCTCGCTCCTTTGGCCTCGAAGGAGCCCCACCACCCCGGTACCCCCCACTCCCGTTCTCACTTCCAGCCCCAGGGACGCCAGAATATGGCTTGCTTTGCGGGCCGTCTCCTTTTCTTGAAAACTCAGCTCCGGGTGCCGGTGAAAGTCTCTGCGCCAGGCCACTAACTGGGACGCCAGATTTTGGGCAGCATGGTAATAGGGGTGCTTCATAGTAGTTCGCCTCGGCTACTTTATGCTTCACAGACAAAGGTGTACTCTTCCAGGGTACGAATGCGGGGGTTATCACTGCATACGGGACAAACAGGGTTGCGCTCGGCGGCAACTTCACGAAAGCGCATTTCCAGGGCATTGTACAGGAGCAGGCGTCCGGTAAGGGTCTCCCCTATTCCCAGCAAGAGTTTGATAACCTCAGTGGCCTGGATGACTCCAATGACTCCTGGTATTACCCCTATGATTCCTGCTTCCTGGCAGGTGGGCACGGCCCCCGGGGGCGGCGGATCGGGGAAAATGCAGCGATAGCAGGGTCCCTCCTTGGGCTTGATGGTCATAACCAAGCCATCCCACTGGAGTACCCCACCTTCCACCAAGGGTTTGCCGGCCATTACGCAGGCATCATTCAGCAAATACCTTGTTGGGAAATTGTCTACGCCGCCCACCACTACTTCGTAATCCTGGATAATGGGCAGGATATTGTCTTTGGTCAAACGCAGGGGGTAGGTATTGACCGTAAGATGGGGATTTAAGGCTAGGAGGGTTTGACGCGCAGATTCCGCCTTGGATTTCCCCAACCTGTCGGTGGAATGGAGAATTTGGCGCTGGAGGTTGGACAATTCCACGGCATCACTGTCCACAATACCGATAGTACCCACCCCAGCGGCGGCCAAGTAGTAGGCCACCGGGGACCCCAGACCCCCGGCCCCTACCACCAGAACCCTGCTTTCTTTGAGCCTTTTTTGCCCCCGTCCTCCCAAATTGGGCAGGATGATTTGCCGGCTGTAGCGCTCGATTTCGGCATTGGTTAGTTCCGTCAACTCTTTCACCACCCAATATAAAAGGTTACAAAATTACCGCCAGTACCGTAAAGGCAAACATAAGCATGCTGAGATACCCGTTCATCTGCAAAAAAGCTACATTAATACGGGAAAGATCCTCAGGTGATACCAGACGGTGTTCGTGAATGAGGATTAGCGCTGCTACTATGACCCCTGCAAAGTAAATGGTTCCCAGCTGGAGAAGGAAGCCTAAAAGGGTCAGGCAGAGTACCGAAACCCCGTGGAAAGCTCTGGCTATGAACAAAGCTTTGTCCTTACCGAAGCGGGCCGGAATCGAATGGATGCCGTACTGGCGGTCGAAGTCGTAGTCCTGACAGGCATAAATAATGTCGAAGCCGGCCACCCAGAGACCCATCCCCATGCCCAGTACAAGGGCGGGAAAATCCAGGCTGCCACGTACCGCAACCCACGCTCCCATAGGAGCCAGGCTATCCGCCAGGCCCAGTACCAGATGGCATCCCCAGGTCCAGCGCTTGGTATAGGAATAAATTACCAGTACGAATACGGCCAGAGGGAGCAACCGTACGCAGATCTCATTGAGCTGGAAGGCCGCTACAACTAGAAGTCCCAAGGAAACTAACGTATAAACCCATACCTCTAGGACGGAAATGAGGCCGCGGGGCAAGGCCCGGTCGGCGGTACGCGGATTTAAAGCGTCGATATGGCGGTCGATTAGGCGGTTTAAGGACATGGCCGCCGTCCGGGCACCGACCATAGCCACGGTAATCCAGAGCAACTGGTGTCCCGTGGGCAGCCCTCCGGCGGCCAGAAAGGCCCCTAAGTAGGCAAAGGGCAGGGCAAAAATGGTGTGCTCGAACTTAATCATCTCCAAAAAGAGATTTAGTTTCTTGCAGAAGACCTGCGGGCAACCCATATTCTTTCCACCTCCTTACGACCAGTTCCTGGGTTTGCCGGTCGGTTCGCGCCTCGAGAGGCCAAGGGCGGGGATGCCCTTCCTCCGGGAATTTCCGCGTGGCGTCAATACCCATTTTACCGCCGTATCCCAACTGAGGAGCGGCGTGGTCCAGGACATCGAGGGGCCCTTCTACTATGACCGTATCCCGCCGAGGGTCGACGTTACCCAGGACTTTCCAGCGTACTTCGGCCAGATTGTGGACGTCGACGTCGGCATCGACCACGATCAAGAACTTGGTAAACATCATTTGTCCCATACCCCAGAGGGCGTGCATCACCTTCCGCGCCTGCCCGGGATAGCGTTTAGCAATGGAGACAATGGCGCAATTATGGAAAACACCTTCCACGGGAAAGTTAATGTCCCTCACCTCCGGCAGAAGGAGCCGGATCACCGGCAGAAAAAGCCTTTCCGTCAGTTTGCCTAAGAAAGCATCTTCCATGGGCGGGCGACCTACTACTGTAGCCGGGTAGAGGGCGTCCCTTCGCCGGGTCATGCAGGTCAGGTGAAAAACAGGATAATAATCGGCCGGCGAATAGTAGCCGGTATGGTCACCAAAGGGCCCCTCCAGCCGCCTTTCGCCGGTGTCGACGTAACCTTCCAGTATTATCTCCGCATGGGCGGGTACCTCCAGGTCTACCGTCAGCGCAGGAACCATTTCGACTGCCTCCTGCCTTAAGAAACCGGCCAGGATTATTTCATCTATTCCCGGCGGTACCGGCGCCGTAGCAGCATAAATGAGGGCGGGATCGCCACCCAGGGCGACCGCTACTTCTAAGCGTTCCCCTGCTTTATGAAAATGCTCGGCAGCGTCCTTATGGAGGTGCCAATGCAGGCCTGTAGTTTTTTCATCGAAGATTTGCATCCGGTACATACCGACATTTCGGCGTCCGGTGTGCGGGTCCCGGGTAAACACCAGCGGTAAGGTGATGAACCGGCCCCCATCGTGGGGCCAGAGCTTAAGAGCCGGGAGTTCTTCAAGGGAGGGCGGCTCTACTATAATCTCCTGGCAGGGAGCGTGTTTAACCCGGCGGGGCAAAAACCTGCCCAGCTCCATTATTTTAGGTAGATACTGCAATCGGGATAACCAGTTCATATCCTCCGGTACTCTTAATAGCTCCGCCAGACGCGCGGCCGGCTCGTCCAGGCTCTCAATTTCCAGGGCGGTCTTGACCAACTCTTCACTGCCGAAAAGATTGGTAACCACCGGCATAGTATGGCCCTTTACTTTTTCGAAAAAGAGGGCCGGTCCGCCGGCCTTCACTACCCGGTCGCTGATGGCGGCGATTTCGAGTACCGGGTCTACCTCCACCGGGACCCGATGTAGCAGCCCTTTCTTGGCTAAAGCATGCAGGTATTCCCGCAGATCCGTATAGGCCAAGGAGGGATTCATTCCTTTCGTTTGATTCCAACATGGACGGCCACAATGCCGCCCGTTAACTCAAAACATTGCGCTCTGTCCAACCCTATCCGGCTGAAAAGCGCCAGTATTTCCTGCTGGTGCGGAAAATTTTTTAAAGACTGGGGCAAATAGCTATAGGAGTCTTTACGCCCTACACCCAGACGTCCGAGGATAGGAACCAGCCGGTTGAAGTACAAATAATAAAGCTGTTTAAACAGGGGCCAGGAAGGCTTGGCCAGCTCCAGGGAAACCACCCGGCCCCCGGGCCGCACCACCCGCTTCATTTCTCTTAGGGTTCTTTCTATGTCGGGAACATTTCTTAACGCAAAGGCGATGGTGGCACAGTCAAAGGTGTCGTTTTCAAAGGGGAGGGACACGGCATTGCCCTCTACCAGTTCCACCAGGCTTCCATAAGGGCTGCGCGCCAGATTGGCTTTGGCCACTTCAAGCATTTCACGACAAAAATCCAGTCCCACAACTTTGCCTTGGGGAAAGACAGCCCGCGCCAGACCCAGACTCAACATTCCCGTCCCGCAGCAAACGTCCAGGGCCATCTCCCCGGGTTTTAAGGCTGCTTTCTCTACGGCTACGTACCGCCAGTATTTATCCAGGTTAAAGCTTAAGACGGTGTTCATCAAGTCATAACGCCGGGCGATATGGCTAAAAAGGTCTCGCACATATACTTCCTTTTCCGTAGCCACCCAGATCACCTATTCCTGCCGGTATAACTTGCGCAGACGGCGTATCAACGGGATACCCAGCCCCAAAACGGCCACCGCCTCTCCGGCCGAAACTCCGGCGATGGAAAGGAAAAGATTTACTTGCAGCAAAAAGGATAAATAAGTTCCTACAATGAGCCCGTTAAGGGCTATGGGCGGTACGTAGGCCAGGGGAGAATGGCGCAAGCGATAAGTGAGCCAGGCGGCCACAAGAGTAGTAAAGCTGCCTAAAAAAATATCGATAGGCCCCAGTCCCCCGTAAATGTTGCTGACTAAACAGCCCAGGAAAAGCCCCCATATGGCTTCGGGAAATATTGTGGGCAGGAGGGTAAGGGCCTCTGCGACTCGAACTTGCACCATGCCGAAACTGATGGGAGCCAGGACAATGGTGACCACGGCGTAGACGGCCGCAATGATGGCTCCCCGCGCGGCTCGGTTAGCACCTAAAGCCACTAGCTACTCCCCTCTTCTGCGGAAGGTTAACGTCATAACCAAATTATATCCCACCGCGCCTCTTATTGCTATAGGGTTAAGCACCTGAGTTGTCCCCGCCTCTCTGCTGACCAGGCCTGCTTAGACTTGGAAGCGAGCGACTAAACTCGAGCGATAGCCAAACTTAGCGAATCGAAAGGCGGAGGTAGCCCCGAGGCCACGGGAAACCTGCGGCCGGCAAACGGCTTCCAGCCACCTCCCACTTACCCATAGTTGGGTTGCCAGGTTGGCACCGGTTTCGGCAAAGACCCCCATCCTCCGGTAGGCGATGGTGTGGGTTATATCTCCCCCCAATGCTCACCGGTGAACTTTCGGCCGCCCTTTTAACTAGGGCCGACACCCGGCGGGTTTTTTACCCCTCGGGCTCGGCCCCCGAACCTTTAACCTTTCTACACCTGGAAGCGCTCCACCTGTCCCTCCAGCCGCCTGGCTACTTCTAAAACCTGCTGGGCATTGGCCGCTATTTCCTGGGTGGAAGCCGAAAGCTCTTCCGCCGACGCAGATATCTCTTCGGCAGATGCCGATGTCTCTTCGGCTACGGCGCTTATGCTCTGGACCCGTTCTAACACCACATCCTTGGCCTTCACCGTGGCCTCCACTTCCCGATAGGTTGCTTCCACCATGGGTCCTACGGCCGTTACCGCACCCAGTATATCGTCAAAGGCTTTGATAGTGTTCTCTACGTTGCCCAGCTGGTTGGCCACCTCGGAGGTTACCTTCTCGGAAGTGGAGACGACTTCGTTGGTCCTTAAAGTAATGCTGCCCAACAGGTCCCTTATCTTGTCCGAAGAGGCCCGGGATTGTTCGGCCAGCTTGCGCACTTCCTCGGCCACCACTGCAAAGCCCCGGCCTGCTTCTCCTGCCCGTGCCGCCTCAATGGCCGCGTTCAAGGCCAATAGATTTGTCTGTTCGGCTATCCCGTTGATTACTTCCAAAATCTCCTCCACCTGGCCGACCGAACCCTGGAGAACCTCGAGCTTCTCGACGACCATCTTGAAGGCTTCACGTACACCCTCGATGGAACCCACAAGGTTGTCCAGCTCCTTCTTGCCGGCATCGGCCCGCACCGAGGTGTCCTCGCTGTTGGCCTTGACCCGCCCGAGCTCGGTCCGAACCCTTTCCAGGCTGGTCGTTATGTTTTCCATAAGGCCCAATATCTCCTGTAAATGGCCGGCCTGTTCCCCGGCTCCGGCAGCCACCTGCTGAATGGCCTTGGCCACTTCGTCCGAGGATGACGCCATCTCTTCAGAGGCAGCGCTTAAGGAGGCCGAATTGCCGGACAGGGTCTGGGCCTCAGTTTTGAGGTCCTTAATCAAATTGGCTAAATTACTCTGCATACCGGCGAGGGCATTGGCAATCTGCCCGACTTCGTCTTTTCTCTTCAAGTGTCGTACCGCTCTGTCTTTTTCATCAAATCTAAAGTCGTATTCGGCGAACCTCTTAACAATTCTTGCCAAATCTACAACGGGGGTGGTAATGCTTCTCGCCATCGCATAGGTCAGCCCCACAGCGAGAACGATGACCAGGAGAGATACCAGCAGCACCGACTGTCTCAAGCTGGCCGCCCGCTCCAGCACCTCATCCCTGGGCGCAGTGACCGCTATGGACCAGCCGGTGGTCTTGAGGGGTGCGTAAGCGATAATCATCTCCTGCCCCTGCAGGGTATAAGCGGCCACTCCTTCTTCTCCTTGTACCATCTTCGCCACTACCTCCGCCAGAGGGGCCAGGGCGGGATCGGATTGGGCCTCTTCTATAATATTCTCTTGGGACAGGGCCTTCTGGGTGTCCTTGTGGGCTATGATCTTCCCTGTACCGTCTACGGCAAAGGCATATCCCGTACGGCCGTAGGTGACGCTTCCTACCAGATCACTAAATTTGGCCCCATCCACTATGCCTGCTAGAACACCTATTATTTCACCTGTGGCATAATGCCGTATGGGCGCAGCATATCCAAAAATGACCGTTTGGTCCACCTTGCTCACTATACTGCTAGAAACATTGGTAATACCTTCCATGGCTTTGCGAAAGTACTCTCTGTCGGCTAGGTTGGCCGTGCTGCCGTCCTGGTAAACTGCGTTGCCGTCCCTGTCCAAGACGGCCAGACGCTTAAATCCCAAGGAACCTGCCTTTTGTAATTCCTCATTTAACACCTGCAGCTTCTCTCCAAGAGTAGCATCCTGATCGCCCGACCTGCCGCGGATTACATTCCTGTTGGCCAAACTTTCCACTACATATAAGCGCGCCTGGATGCGGCTGTCCTGGGTTTCGGCAACCTGACGCGCCACGTTCAGCATAGCGTTTCTAGCCTCCGCCTCCAGGGCGCTGGCCGCCCGGCTCTCACTTACCCACCACAAGACCAGGCACCCTATGGTGACGATTAGCCCGAACACCAAAGTCATCCTGATGCGTAAACTTCCACTGATACTGAGTTTGCCCATCATTTCGCCCTGCAACCCCTTACACCGGATTCCGGCCTTCGGGGCAGGCTTCCCCTCCTTTCATATGATAAGAACCCACCCTCTACTACCAAGGCGGAAATAAACCGTGGCCATACCCGGCCAAACAAAAGGCCTCCCTTCGCGGGCGGCCATAGAGCTGTACCATACGAGGTATGGGAAATAGCCCTTCGTCTCCCGGCAGCCCGGCCGCCCTAGCCCATGAGGCCTTAGGCCCGCAGCTTTGCGCCCCCGTCTTTCAACGGGTTTGCCCTTAGCGGGATTCCATTTCAATTGCTCACCCTAACGACCGATGTACGCGTTCCCCTGGCAGCCGTCGTACGACTGTTGCCCCTCCTCCCTGCCATAATTCGACACTTATTCCCAGAATCCTCCTCTAGGGGTTAGGTGATAAGTGAGAAGATAAAGGCAATTCGGCGCAGGTTTTTTGTGCCGGCCTGTCCCAGACCGAATCCCTCCGGCAAGAATAACACAAATAAAAAGGCCCTGCGAGCACGCAAGGCTTACTGAGGGTATACTCAATTGTAAGCAGGCAAGGAAGCCCTACTGTTCCTGCTTATTATCTCTCAATACCGCACTGGCATATTAAGGCCCACCAAAAAAGGCTTCCGGGAATTCCCCAAACCCCGGAAGCCCTGATTTTACTGGTGCGGCAGAAGGGATTTGAACCCCCACGGTCGCAGTGACCACTAGACCCTGAATCTAGCGCGTCTGCCAGTTCCGCCACTGCCGCACGTTCAATCTTAGTCTACCATCCAAACCCCTCTCTGTCAAGAGGTAGCGACCCTGGTTAGTGTCAACTCCAAGTGGGAATTGGTAATATGTTAAGCCACTAAACTTAACACTCCATCTACTATGCTCTTGAG
>JAZHPA010000070.1:0-10384 GCA_051024685.1 Moorellaceae bacterium AZ2
CCAATCGGCGTCCTTGCCGATGGGCCGGTCTCGGACCTCCTATCCTCGACCCCGCCTCCGCTTTCGGCCAAAGCTTACAGCCTGGGCTAGCCGCGAAGGCTTGCTCGCTCGCTTCCAAGCCCAAGCAGGCCTGCCCTGCAAAAAGTGGGGATAACTCAGACCTGGGGGCAGAGTTATCCCCACCTGGGAGTTCAAGCCTGCCGGCCGGCGCCGTCCCGGTCTCTGCCGGGGCGGCCCGTCCAGGTTTCAAGGGAGCGACTGGATACGGTCGGGAACGGGATTAAACTCGGCAGGGGCAAAAGGACCGTTTCTCAGCCTCCGGCTTCCTGCTCCTTCAGCCCTGCGCCCGGCCACCGGGGCAGGGCTTACTGGGAAGAAGGGGATGCCGGTCGTGTCACGTTTCCCTTCAGGGCGTCCAGCATGGTGAGGGCCTTGCCCGTACCGCGGGCCACGCAGAAAACAGGGTCCTCGGCCACATAGACGGGCAGGCCGGTTTCTTCGCTCAAGAGCCTGTCCAGGCCGTGCAGGAGGCTGCCCCCTCCGGTCATGACGATGCCCTTATCCACCAGGTCGGCGGCCAGCTCCGGCGGCGTATGCTCCAGAACTTCCTTTACCGCACCTATTACCTGCCACAGGGGCTCCTGGATGGCCTCAAAAACTTCCTCACAAGTGACGGTGACCGTCTTGGGCAGGCCGGTTACCAGGTCGCGGCCGCGGATGTCCATCTCCCGGTGGTCCATCTTGCTGGGCAAGTGGGCCGTGCCGATATGTATTTTTAGCTCTTCCGCGCTCCTTTCGCCTATCATGAGGTTTTTCTCCCGCCGGAGGTGGCGGACGATGGCTTCGTCGAACTTGTCCCCGGCCACCCTAATGGATTTGCTGCACACAATACCCCCCAGGGAGAGCACCGCTACATCCGTAGTGCCTCCGCCGATGTCCACCACCATGGAACCGCTGGGCTCCGCAATTTCCAGCCCGGCTCCCAGGGCAGCCGCCACGGGCTCCTCTATGAGGTGGGCCTCCTTGGCCCCGGCCTGCAGGGCGGCCTGGCGCACAGCCCTTTCCTCCACCCCGGTGACGCCCGAGGGAATGCAGACCATGACTCGCGGCTTGATCCAGCTCTTCTGACCGCCGCAGGCCTTGGCAATAAAATAGCGGAGCATACGCTCCGTATAATCATAATCCGCGATGACCCCGTCCTTTAAGGGCCGCAGAGCAACGATGTTACCCGGGGTGCGCCCCAGCATGCGCCGGGCCTCTTCTCCTACGGCGATAATGCGGCCGCTTTCCCGCTCCAGGGCCACCACGGAGGGTTCGCTTAAAACAATGCCCCGTCCCTTTACGTACACCTGAACGGTGGCCGTACCCAGGTCGATCCCCAAGTCCTGGCTCAGGCCTAGCATGGCTTGTATCTTCTCCCCCTCTGCTTTTCTCCCTCCGAAGGAAAATTATGGTCGTGTGTACTTAAAGTATTATTCTGCAAGCAGAGGAGAAATCCTTTTTTCTTTATATTTTTTTCGTGTAGCTTCTCCTCCCCGGAGGTGCCGCTCGGCCTTATTCTGGTCCAGCACTTGGCGCACTTCCCTGGCCAGTTGTCCGTCCAACCGCGGCAGGCGCTCCGTTACGTCTTTATGCACGGTGCTCTTGCTTACCGCAAAAACATTAGCCGCCTGCCGTACAGTACAATTGTGCTGTACGAGGTAGGCGGCTATTTTCAGCACCCGCTCGCGGATGTGGTCCTGCATGGGACAGCCTCCCTTATCCAACTCCGCTATAATTTTATTGGGAGGCAACCCAAAAAAGACCAGGTTATTGCAGGTAAGGCGCGGGATCTACCGTTTTGCCATCTCTTAGCACTTCCAAGTGGAGATGCACCGGTTTGCCCGCCTCCTGCCGGCCGGGATTGCCCAGGGTGCCCAGGATGTCGCCGGCTTTAACCCGGGCACCTTTGGTTACCTTAATAGAGTCCAGGTTGGCGTAGGCCACCTGGTAGCCATTCCCCGCATCCACCACCACGCGGTAGCGCCAGTCTTCACTGTATTCCACCAGGGAGACCGTACCGGCGGCCGCGACCCGCACTTCCTCTCCCGGTTTCCCTTCCAGGTCTAGTCCCGGGTGGAAGCGATAGTCCCCGAAAGCCGGGGCCCAGGCAAAGCCGAAGGCCGTCAGGATCTTCCCTTTCACCGGCCTCAGCAGGGCGAATTCTTCCTGTTTGGCCGCGGGAGTGTTCTCCTCTTCCGTAGCCGCTGCAGGGTGGGCTCCGCTTTTTCCTTTCAGCTCCTCCGGCACGCTCTCCGCCCCGCTCAAGGGCTCCCGGGGAAGGGGTTTAGCCACCGCCCCCGCCGGTCCTTCCACGGGAAGAGAGGGCGTCGTCTCCTGCCCTCCCCGGAAGACGACATCGTTGGTAACCAGATAATAGGCGCCCGCCAAAAGGGCGGCCAGAAAAACTAGATAAAGTCCCCTGCGCTTTAAGAGGCGTCCTACCCGGTCGAGGTGGGCGGTCCTGCTCCGCAGCAGTTCCCAAAGCTTCTGCCCCACATGTATCACCTCGGCCAGATTCTGCCCCATTTCCTGGCTTTTTATACCATGTTACCTTTTCTCCAGCTTCACTCCCGGGTAATAATGGTACAGGATGTCCATAAAGTTCCGACCTTCCTTGGCCATGCCGTTGGCTCCGTACTGGCTCATACCCACGCCGTGGCCGTTGCCCACACTTATGAAGGTAATGCGGTCCCCTTCCACCTGCCAGGTGAAGTCGGTGGAGGTGAGATTCAGGAGCTGGCGCAGTTCGGTGGCCTTGAAGGTCTTATCACCTATCTTTATGGTCTTAATGCGGCCGGTGGGCGTGTATTCCTCCACCTTTATGGCCTGTCCCTTCGGCGGCGTGAGGGCTGCTACAGGGACGGCCGCGAGGTTAACCCCCAACTTCTGGTCTACTTCCGCGAGGCTCCAGGTGATGGTGTTGCGGAAGCGAGGAGCCTCCCGGTCCCAGGGGGAAGGCACGCTCTGGAGGTAGGGGATGTCATAGCCCCAGACGGCCTCGGCGCTCTCGGTACGGCCCCCGCTGTTGGAGTGGTACACGGGAACAATGAGCTGGCCCTGGTAGGTCAGCACCAGGTTCCGTGTAGCCTCCACCGCCTGCTGGATTTTCCGTTGATACCTCAAGGCCCGCCACCACCCGTACCTCTGCCGCAGGGCCTGCTCGGGTACCCAGGCCTGGCAGTGGGTGGGATCGCTGCAGAGGTCGGCGTTGGGGTGTTTTTCATCCGGTTTAGCCCGCGCCTCCTCCATCTTCTTCAGGGCATAGGTCCTGGCGGCTACGGCCTGGGCCTTAAGGGCCTCCAGTTCAAAATCCGCCGGCATTTCCCCGGCCACTACGCCTGCCACGTACTCCTCCAGGGGAAGGGCGCGTATCTCCCCCCGGACGTGGTCGTAAAGGCGAACCAGCCGCTCCTCGGTTTTAACCTCCACCGGCGAGCGCCAAAAACTCACCCCTTTGATAATCAAAGAGGGTAAGATAATGACCGCCACGAAGAGTGCCATGAGCAAGAGGCCTAAATACTTGCGCAAGCAACAGTCACCCCTTTAAGACGCCCTCCCCTTTAGTTTTTCGCAATTTCCCTGCGGTTCCTGTTTTATCCCCGGTGCTTCCCAGACACTCCCATGCCGGGGATGCCCCTGCAAGTCCCCTCCGGTCCTGCCGGTTGAAGCCTTAGGGTTTGTCCTACACCATATATACGCAGGCCGGGGTGGCAAAAGAACCCGGCCGATAAAGGCGGTAAACTCGCAAAAATCTGCCTAGTGAGCCATAAATTACATGCTGAAATGTGATTTTTTCTAAAAATTCTTCTATAGATTTCGTGTTTAAATAAGTTTTAACGGGGGGGTTTAGTTCCTTATACGGGCTGCACCGGTGGCCGCGCCGACTGCCGGCCGACTTTAGCTACCGCTACTAATTTTCGATTTTCGACTTCTCCAGGAGGTGCGTTTATGCGCAAGAACGGTCAATTTCGCCTCTTTTTTACGGCCTTTCTCCTCTTCTTTTTACTGGTTCTACCTGTGATGGCCTGGGCCGTCACTTACTACTACGTCGTGCCGGAGGATTCCTTGTGGCGGATCGCCCAACGCTTTGGAACCACCGTGTCCGATCTCATGGCCGCCAATAATCTAACCGGGGACCTGATTTACCCCGGCCAGACCCTGGCCGTCCCCGACGGGGCTGCTTCCCCGGCCCCCGATTACCGGCCCCTCAAGGAGCAGATTGAGAATTACCTGGCCGCCCAGCCCGGAACTTACGGGGTTTATTTCAAGGACTTGATTTCGGGCCAGTCCTTCGGCATCAACGCCGACCTGCCCCTGCCGGCGGCCAGCACCGTCAAGCTCCCGGCAGTCCTCTTCATTAACTACCTGGTAGACCAGGGTAAGCTGGACTGGCAGGACAAGCTCACCTACGAGAGCGCCCTTCATTATCAAGGGGGTAGCGGCATCCTCCAGTTCGGCGTCAAGGACGGGGACCAGTACACCTTGAGGACTTTGACCACCCTGTCCATCACCGTCAGCGACAATATCGCCTACAATATGCTGCGCCACTTTGTCGGGAAGGAAACCCTAGCCCAGTTTATGCGGCAGCTGGGCGGTCAGACCGTGTTCCCCAACGGGCAGAACTTGAGCACCGCCCGGGACATGGCCACCTATGTCCAGGCCGCCCTGGACTTCTCCAAGGCCAGTCCCGACGGTCGGCGGCTGCTGGACGATATGGCCAACGGCATCTACAACGAGGGTATACCGGCGCAGATCCCCGCCGGGATTACCGTGGCCCATAAGGAAGGCTTTATCTGGGGGAGCCCCGGCGATGTGGGGGTAGTCTTCGGCTCCCGTCCCTTCATCGTCACGGTCCTGTCCCAGGGGGTTGAAGATCCCGACCGGGGCTTCGCCAATATAGCTACCATCGCCAAAATGATGTACGACTACCAGGAAGGCCTGGCCCGGCAGTAAGGAAAGCTAATCCTTAAACTGGTGCCCCGGGGGAGGCGGTACGTAGGGGGGTACTTCCTCTCCCGGGCGGGCCGGCAGGATAACGGTCTCTCCCTTTTTAATCAACCCCAGTTCTTCCCTGGCCACCCGCTCAATATACGCATCGCTGTTCAGCCGGCGGATCTCTTCCTGGAGGCGAGCCTGCTCCTCCAGGAGGGCCGCCTTCTGCTGGCGGTATGCCTCCAGTTCCTTGTCCACCTGGTGGATTTGCCATTCCAGGTGGATGAAGGCACCGACCACGTAGAGAAGGCCAAAGACGACCAGCAGGGCCGGCAGGCGGGACCGCCGGGAGCGGCGGCGTCTTGGAGCATTACTTTTCCCTCCGACCTCCAGGTCGACAGCGGTCGGGACCTGGAGCCGGCGGCGCCGGGCAGGTGAAGTTCTCCAGGGATGAACAGCGTACAGGGTTAATCCTCTCCTTCAGGCTCCTGGGCCGCGGGGACTAAAATTTCTCCCGGCAGAACAATGACCACCTGATAGCCTTTAGTCCGGGCGCGGTGGTATAGGGTAGCCACGCTGCTGGCGCTTAGGCCCAGCCGCCGGGCTACTTCTTCGTTACCCAATCCCATCTCTTTCAAGGTTACGACCTGTCTCTCCCGGAAACTGAGCTTCTCCACGCCGCGGATCTCGATCTGCACTGGGGTAAGCCTTCCTTGAGCTGTAAGTTAAATCCGGGTCTACCTGGCTCCAAGCTGAGTTATCTCCGCTTTTTGCAGGGCAGGCCTGCTTGGACTTGAAAGCGAGCGAGCAAGCCTTCGCGGCTAGCCCAGGCTTTAAGCTTGGCGAAAGGTGGGAGCAGGCCCGAGGCCATGAGAAACCTGCGGCCGGCAACTGAGGCAGGACGTTTAAATTCTGCCGTGAAGCCTGCCGTAACCTTGAGCCAAGCGCTTAGTTTGGCCCGCGAGGGAGGCCTTTGCGAGCGCAAGCCAAGCAGGCCTGGGATCAAAACGGGGGATACGTCAGGGCTCCAGGTCCTTGCGCTTTCCCTCGGGTCGGGCCTCCCGTCCGGCTTAAGGCCGGAGGCAGGCTGGGGTATCGAGCCGCCCCTTCCCCCACGGCGGCCCGGGAGGCAAGGCGTATTTATCCACATATTTATCCACATATTGTGTACATCTTTTGTACGAAATTTTATTCGCCCCCTTCCCCGGTAATTCCTGCCTCGCCATCCCCAAATTTTTATTTGGGACCGGCCCAATTTTTTAGGGACCCCCTTTAGGCCATCGTTTAAGCAGGCGGCTGAAGGGGAGGAAAATGACCAGGGGGAGGCGCAGCAGGCGGCCCGCGACCCGGCCTACGGCAAAGGCTACCCGGACGCTTCCGTAGAGGTACGGGCGCAGGATAGGCGCGGCCGCAAACCCGTACACTCCCAGCCCCAGACCCAGGGCCAGAAAGATGTAGCCTCGCACTTCCCCGTAGTTGCTGAGTATAAGGAGGGCGAAGGTACCGGCCAGGGAAAAAAGACAAAAGGAAAGGTCACCCAGGTGGGTCAGCCAGGGGGACGGGCGCCGGTAGTAACGGGCAGCCCGGTAGAGATCAAAAAAAAGGCCCAGCATCATGCCCCAGCCTGCCAGGGCCAGAAAGGTCCGCCACTCGAGGTAAAAGGAGTTCACTTTAGTATCCGCCGCAGGAATCCCTGCCCCCGGCCGCCTTTCTCCTCCCGGTACTCCAGGGCCTGAAGCTGCCCGCTGGCCTCGAGGCTGCCGCTTTCCAGGCTCAAGCTGGTGATATTGAAATTTTTCCCCTTCAGAGTAAGGATGCCCAGGGTGGTCTCCAGAGCTATCTCGTCTTCATCGTAGCCAAGTACCTGTACCACGCCGGTAATGTAAAGGTGCTGGCGGTCGGTAACGGTCAGCTGGTGCTTGCCCTCGACCATTTTTCTCCCCTCCTCCTGAATCCTATGAGAAAGAGGGGAAAAAAATGAAAAAAGCCCGGCTTTACCAGGCTTTTTCCAATGTCACACCCGCAAAGAAGTATTTTATGATTTCTTCCGGGGATTTCCCCTGCTCAGCCAGGGCCCGGGCTCCCCACTGGCTCATTCCTATCCCGTGGCCGTAACCCTGACCCCGGAATACGACCCTGTCCCCCTGTACCTCAATCCCGGTTAACAAGGTGGAGCGCAGGCGGTCGTTCCCCAGGGCCAGGCGCAGGGCCGGTCCGCTCACCGTCAAGCTGCCCACCTGAATCTCGGTAGCCCGCCCCGAGGGGCCTTTTTCGGCCACGCGGATACTGGTGACGGTGCCCGGGTCCTGGCCGCTTATCTTCCGCACCGCCGTCCTTATTTCGTCGACGCTGAAGGACGCCGTCCAGGCCTTGTTTTCCGGTACCGTAATGGCAAACCCGGGGTCCTTTACGCTCTTAATGTAGGGAGCCGGCTCACGGTAGTAGTCCAGCCCCTCTGCCGCCGACGCGGCCGTTTGCGGCCCGGCCGAGGCGTGAAACCAGGCGTTGATAAGCTGGCCTCCCGATTTGACCACTAATCCCCGAGTCATCTCCACCGCCCGGCGGACGTTGTCGTTAATCTTCTGGGGCGCGTAGGCTTGGAATTCTTCCACGCTGGTGGACGCATCCGTACCCCGGGACTTTACGCCGCCCTCCTGAATCTTTTTCATGGTAAAAGTCCGGGCCAGAATGGCCTGCGCCCCGAGGGCGTTGACCGGCCAGTTGGGATCCATTTCGGCCGCCACTACGCCCTGTATATAGTCCTCCATTTTGATGCTCTTGGTCTGGCCTGTTTCGTTGACGTAAAGGGAAATGGTAGGCTCCCGCCCTGCACCGGGCGGCCGCCTGGCCGGCCCGCCGGCCCGGAAAAGGCTGCCGATTATCACGGCCGCCAGGGCCGCCGCCACCAAGAGTACCGGCCACCGTAGCTGCGTTCTCAGCATAGCTTCTTCCACCTTTATCCTTTTACCTCTTAGTATTTGCGCCGGTGGAAGAGGCTATGCCTGGAAATTAGAGGCGGTCTTCGGTAGCCTTTTTGCCTTCGGCCAGCACCCGGTACAGCTCCCGCGCGCTTTCGGCGGGCACATGATCCGGGGTGGCCAGCACCTCTACCGTCATCCAGCGGTTGCCCAGGTTGAGGGTGATTACATCACCGGGCTTAATTTCGGTGCTCGCCTTGGCCGGGCGGCGGTTGACCTCCACTGCACCCCCGTCGCAAACTTCCTTGGCCAGGGTCCTCCGCTTTATCAGGCGGGAAACTTTTAAGAACTTGTCCAGCCTCAATTTCGGCCTTGACCCCTGTGCAAAATCTCTACTTGGCCACGGCGTCCTTCAGGGCTTTACCGGCTTTGAAAACAGGCACTTTGGTGGCCGCAATGGCGATCTCTTCGCCGGTGCGCGGGTTGCGGCCTACGCGGGCCGCACGCTCCTTAACTTCAAAGGTGCCGAAGCCCACCAGCTGTACCTTATCTCCTTTGGCCAGGGCTTCTTCAATGCTGGCAAACAGAGCGTTGACGGCCTTTTCGGCATCTTTTTTGGTAATGTCGGCTTTTTCGGCGACACTGGCTACCAGTTCGGCTTTATTCAATTCCCATCCCTCCGTGTAAAAGGAATTCCATTCTACAAAGCATATTCGTCAAAATCCAACATTCTCCTTCATTGGCAGCTAATCTCTCTGAATTTTTTTTGCTTCCTCCCACAGTTTGTCCATCTCTTCCAGCCCCATGGTTACCAGATCGCGCCCCTCACGGCGGGCAGCTTCCTCCAAATAACGAAAACGATGGCAGAATTTGTCGATCGCCCGGACCAGGGCGCCTTCCGGCTCCACCTGCAGCCGGCGGGCCAGGTTAACCAGGGCGAACAGAACATCACCTACCTCTTCCCTTATTTTTTCCGGTGTCCCGTTTTGGGCCGCTACCTTGAGCTCGCCTAGCTCTTCTTCGACCTTGACCCACACCTCCTCCACTTCAGGCCAATCAAAGCCAACCCGGGCTGCCTGTTCCTGAATTTTTAAGGCCTTCAGCAGGGCCGGCAGACCCTTTGGGGCGTTTAGGAGGGAAACTTCCAGGCCCTTTCCCTTTCTCTCGGCTGCTTTGATCTTGGCCCAGTTTTCCAGGACCTGCTCGGCTGTCTTGGCCTTCCCGGTTCCGAACACATGGGGGTGCCGCCGGATCATTTTCTGCGCGATTCCCCGGACTACGTCGGCCAGCTTAAAGTAGCCCTCTTCCTCGGCCAGCCGGGCATGGAAAACTATTTGTAGCAGTAAGTCTCCCAATTCCTCGCAAAGTTTATGCATATCGCCCTCTTCCAGGGCTTCGAGCACCTCATAGGTTTCCTCCAAGAGGTAACGTTTTAGGGAATGGTGCGTCTGCTGTTTGTCCCAGGGGCAGCCTCGGGGCCCCCGCAGACGGGCCATAATGCCGGCCAGCCCCTCCAATGTATATTTATCGGCATCGGGGCAAGGAGCTACATAGAGGCTGGTCAAATGATCGATCCACGAGAGCCTGTCCAGCTGGTAAAGGGGCACCTCTTCTATTCTTTCCTCCCCCGGCACTCCTGCCGCCCGGATCACCGTCACCGGGTGCTCGTCAGGCAGGAACTCCATGAGGGCCAGTTTAACTTGCCCGGCCACCCGGCGGCTGTATACCTGGGTGAGGATGGCCCCTCTGCTCCCTTCCCAACGCCGCAGGTCCAGGTTCAGGGCGTCCAACACCACCACTCCCTGGGCAGGATCGAGGGGAAGGGCGGAAAAAATGGCATCCAGAAAGCTCAGGGCAGGTATGACGGCGGTCTTCACTCCCAGCGAGCCGGCTGCCTCCAAAATCAGTCGCACCGAGGTTTCGGCCACCAGGGGGTGGCCCGGTACGGCGTAAATGACCTCCCTTTCCCGGGCCGCCTCCAGGACAGTCCGGGCTATGCGGGTATACACCTCTTCAAAGGAACGGGCTTCTTCATAAAATGAATCAAAGGTGGTGAAGGTTACTCCGCGGCGTTCCAGCTCTCTGACGGCCGGATGGTGGGCTGTGCGTAGGTAAAGGATCCTGGAGGGATTTTCCAGCAACTGCCATAGGGCAAAGGGAATGTGCTCCGGGTTACCGGGGCCCAGCCCGGCAAGATAACATCGTGCCTCCATCGGCATCTTCTCCTACCTTTCACGTCACCTTTATCTTACCCGGCCCGGCGGAAAGCGACATACGTTGAAGAGCGCTTGAGCTTTCGGGTAGCCGGTCGCAGCCTCGGAGAGGTTGTGCCTATCTGGATATATCGGTAGCGAAGCGACCATGTTGCGAAAACATGTTACCCAACTGTTAGAGGAAAGTCAAGGCGCGCCGGCGCTGAGTTATCCCCACTTTTTGCAGGGCAGGCCTGTTTAGGCTTGGAAGCGAGCGACTAAACCTGAGCGGTAGCCAAA
>JAZHPA010000071.1:0-10214 GCA_051024685.1 Moorellaceae bacterium AZ2
GCTCTGTATTGGTACCTATTGTACCAATATAACCTACGTATCGCTACTGTGGGGCTGGCCCTTCCATTATGTCTAAGGCTATTGTAGGTTCTACACGGAGATTTTCCAAACTACTTAGGGGGCTAAAGAGTGCCCTGCTGGGTCAAACAGGAACTCGATAGCGGCCTTCCGCCTCGGTTAGTCTTTATCCTGCCGCTCGGGTCCGGTTGGTTTCTTCTCACCCTGGCCGCGTAGTAAGCGGACGGGGATAAGCCGACAAAGTCCAGAAGCAGGTTCGTGTTGTGCCCCCTGTCCCGTGCACCTGTCCGCTATTGCGACTTTGTCGGCTACCGAGGGTTTACGCGCTCTTTCAGCTTCCGGAGGATGGCCAGCTCCAGCTCCTTCTCGGCCAGAAGCCGTTTCAGCCGCTCGTTTTCGGTGCTGACCTGCCTTAGCCTCTCTCCCAGCTCCTTCAGCCGCTTAATCTTCGCCTTGGGTAGAATGACCACCGACCCGTTCTTGCGATGTTTGCCCATCCCGTTGTAAATGGTGTTCTCCGATATCTGATAACGCCGGGCCACCAGGGCGGTACTCCTACTAGTCAACTTCCGCCAGTACCTGCTCCTTGAATTCGTCGCTGTACTGCTGCATGGCCTTAACCCCCAGTTCCAAGATGATGGTAACATCTACACACCCCATCTCCAATCCGGTTGGGGGGCTAAATAGAGTGGCCAACCGCTTCCGCTCCTTCCTTTCGTTGGGGAAACGAAAGCGCCTGATCATATTTTCCAGTAATAGCTCCGCTCCCTCGCAGTAATACTTGTGCACGTCAAGGCCAAAATACCGCATCCTGGCAACCTCCTTTTAGGGGGCGGGCGAAGGTCAGCCTGACAACCCCCTATCCGGGCTTATAGCCCACTTGAGCGGGTCGAGGAGGTGGCCAAAAAAATTTCGGGCTGGCTTACCTACAGAAACTAACAACGGCCCTTGCCTTCGCGCCTATCTTTGCTCCGACACCCCGGCCCTAATCGCTTAATTCGCCGGGGTTCCAGTTTTATGATGCCAACAGAACCGGAAACCGAACCGCTGGCAACCAGACGCTGTCACACTGAATGAATTGACGCTTAACCACGTTGTATAGCCACTTCTTGACGTGCAGTTTATAATGAATGTGGAAATTACAAAGCAGAATGGCCAAACAGGGCGGATAGGCACTCCAGGTGTAACCGGCGAGTGGCAGTATGAGGAAGCAATTTGCCTGCTTGAGCCAACAATGGCCAGGCTAGAAGGTGCTGCCTTGAAGAATGTGGAGGGTGTATCTGGGGGGGGACTGGGAGGATGGCGGATTGTATGGTCGAAGTAATCGAACTGAGTAAGTACTTTGGAGGGGTGAAAGCCCTCGAGAAGGTCAGTTTTAAAGTCCACCGTAATGAGGTGGTCGGCCTAATTGGGCCGAACGGGTCGGGAAAAACGACGCTGTTGGACGTTATCTCTGGGCACACGCCTGCAACCAGCGGTAGGGTTCTATTTAAGGGAAAAGACATTACACGTCTTAATGCTGCATCAATTGCCCGTTTGGGGATCCGGAGGTCTTTTCAGACAACTAGCCTTTTTCAGGATTGTACCGTTTTAGATAACTTGTTGATTGCCTGTCATCTCCAGGATAGACGTCATTTACTGGATTTTAAGAACCGGGGGAGACATGAGCTCGATCTAGAAAGGGAAGCAAACGATGTACTTGAATTTGTAGAGATTCCTCGGTCGTATGCAAACCGGCTGGTGTCTGAGCTGAGCACTGCAGACCAGCGCCGACTAATGGTGGCAATGGCGATTATTGGCGAGCCCTCGATGATTCTGTTGGATGAACCGTCGGCGGGCATGATCGTGAGTGAACGAGATGATTTTAAGGGGATTTTAGAGAAGATACGTAACCGAGGTATCACGATTTTGATTATTGAGCACCACATACGCCTGTTATCCGAGATTTGTGACCGGTTGGTGGTCTTGAACTTCGGGCGAGTGATTGCTGACGGGAGTCCCCAACAGGTGCAACAGGATCCGGCTGTGATTGAAGCGTACCTGGGGAGGAAGTCTGCCGCCTGCGCCTCATGATTTCCTACGCCCTCAATGGCTCAGCGATGAGCAATGAGTAAGAAGGAGAAACGTTCGGGGAGGAGGGCGACCGTGCTCTCGGTTGAAGATCTGCATGTGGCCTGGGGAGATATCGAAGTCGTACACGGGATCAATTTCACCGCCGCGGAGGGTAAAATTACGGTCATCCTGGGGCCCAACGGAGCCGGAAAGACATCCGTCATGAAGGCAATTATGGGGTTAGCCCAGGTAACAAAGGGGGCAGTCCGGTTTAACGGGGAAGACATTACGCGCTTGAGCACCAAAGAAAGGCTGGCGCGAGGAATCGCCCTTTGCCCCGAAGGGAGACTCGTATTTCCCACCCTTTCGGTCAGGGAGAACCTCGAACTCGGCGCCTATTTGAGGCAAGATAAATCGGGCATTCAAGAGGATGTCGACCGACTTGTCAACTGGTTTCCAATTTTAAAGGAACGGTGGAATCAACCGGCTGCAAACCTGAGCGGAGGTGAACAGCAGATGCTCGCCGTTGCGCGTATGCTAATGTCACGCCCGAAAATGGCTCTGCTGGACGAGCCCTCACTGGGACTGGCACCTATGCTCGTGGAGAGAATTGGCGAGTACATTAAGAGAATAAACCAAGAAGGTACGTCAGTTCTGTTTGTTGAGCAAAACGCCCATATGGCTCTGCCTATTTCCGATTATGCCTACATAATGGATGCCGGTTCCATAGTGAAGGGGGGTGCTAGCAAGGAGCTAGTATCAGACACATTCGTTCAAGCCGTTTACTTAGGCACCTAGTCTTGTCGCGTTACCTAAATCTGACTAAGCGAGAGAAGGGGGATGAGGTAAATGAAAAGGGCATGGATTGGCGGGCTGCTTATTGTGGCGCTGGTGGCGACTCTTTGCCTGGGCGGCTGCGGGAAGTCGGGAACAGAGTCCGGTAAGCAAGAAACAGGAAAAATCCTTGTTGGAACCACCAGCCGTCTGACAGGGTCGCGGGCTGTTTACGGGATACCGGAGTGCAACGGTGCCAGGATTGCGGCAGAAGAGATTAATGCCGCCGGCGGCGTAGAGGTAAATGGCAAGAAATACAAAATCGAACTGGTCGAATTAGATGACCAGAATGATCCAACGCTAGCCTTTCAAAATGTCAAGAAACTAGTTGAGGTCGAGCGTTGCCAGTTTCTTATCGGTTTTGGTAGCGCGCCACTGATAATGCCAGCGATGTCGTATATAGAGGAGAAGAAGATTCCTACGGTTGTCGGCGCCGCGCCGGATGAGATAATTACGGCGACGCCCAACCCCTACGTCTTCCGGATGCGTCCTCCTACCGCCTATACGGGGATGGCTAGTGGCCAGTTTATTTACAATGAATTCGGCGTCAAAACGCTGGCAGTTATGGGCTGCATTTCCGAGGTGGCTCTCTATAAGGATATAGTTGACCAGACAATCAAAGGATTTGAGGCCATGGGCGGTAAAGTGACCAGCATCCAAGACTATAAATCATCACAGCAAGATATGACCCCTCAGATTACGGCGGCCCTGGCGACCAAACCCGATACCTTATACATTGTATCGCCGATTGAAACTCAAGCTTTCGTGTTCAAGCAAGTGAGAGAACTAGGTTATAAGGGCAAGATCTTTGGTTTTAGTGGAGGCAATGTAGAGCAGTACACTAGGATTATCCCTGTCGAGCAACTAAATGGAATCTTTGATCTGATTCCGGCCGAGATTAACCCTACAGATACGAGCATCAATGGACCTGCCGCAGATGCATTTGTAGCCAGTTACAGGAAGACATATGGGGGTGATCCGCCGCCAGTATCTGGGTATTTGTATGATACCGTAAAGGTATTGGCGGAAGCGATTAAGACTGCGGGTACCTTTGAGCCGGACGCAGTGGTCAAGGCGTTGGAGAACCTGTCAATACCTGATGGCTTGGCGCTGAAATGGATCCCGGTTGACGGGAAGCTGTTTGACCAAAACCATCAGGCGTATATTCCGAATGCGGCTTTCGTTTTCCAAAACGGACAAAAGGTTGTCTACAAGCTGATGGACAGCCCCATTGCCGAGTACTCGAAACGGCTGGCCGAGCTCAGGGCCAAGAACAGCAACAAGTAAACGCGAATGCCCCTCTACCCCCGTACTTACAGGTCTATCCAGTAAGTACGGGGGGAGGGGAGGGTGAAGAGATAGGAGGGTGCCTGTATTGGAAGCGCTGCTGCAGCAGTTGGCGAACGGACTGGTCCTGGCGGGGCTTTACCTGCTGTTGTCGCTGGGGTTGTCTCTGATATTTGGGGTCTTGGAAATACCTCATTTCGCGTACGGGGCGGTAGCTGTGCTAAGTGGATACGTCGGCTACGTCCTGATCAACCTAATGGGCCTCCCCGTCTGGATAGGGATCATCGTGGCAGTGCTGGTTTCGGCGGCAGTCGGAGTTCTCCTGGATCTTCTCCCGTACCGGGATGCGAACAAACTGCCGCCGTTGAATGTGTTTATTATCGCCCTGGGTCTGATGACGTTCTTAAATAATACCTTGCAATTACTATTTGGACCGGACCAAGTCCAGATAAAGTTGCGTGCAGACGAGCTGGTTTACCTGGGGCCGGTGGTGCTCACAAAATTGCGCGCGCTGTTGATTCTGACAGCTATCGTCATCATGGTTGTGACGTGGGTGATCCTGAAAAAGACCAAAATCGGCACTGCTGTGCGGGCCGTGGCCGCCAACCGTGAAGCGGCCACCTTGATGGGGATAGACATCAGGCGGATATCGGCTTTTGTTTTTGCGTACACGTCTGCGATTGGCGGGGTGGTTGGAGTTATCTATGGCGGGTTGTATTCACTTATACCATCACGGGGTGACAATCTGGTCTTTTTCGGATTCGCGGCAATAGTCTTGGCGGGGATGGGTAATGTCATGGGCACTATTGTGGCAAGTGTGATCCTTGGCTTATTCCAGGCGTTTATGATTGGGTACGTCTCCAGCGCGTTTTCAACGGTTGCCGTTTTCACTCTCGTCGTCCTGCTGCTTATTTGGAAGCCCATGGGCCTGTTCGGTAAGGAGGTGAGACGATGAAGGCAATTATCAGGTCGGGCGTGGCCTTGCCCTTGCTAATGATCGTGCTGGCCTTCCTCGTACCTGTGCTTACCGACAACACCTTTTACCAAGGGCTGTTCATCGTGACCTATATATGGATCATAGTGAACCAAGGTTTCAATATCATTCTGGGCTACACAGGCTACTGCTCGCTGGTTCAGGGTGCTCTATACGGCACGGCCGCGTATATCACCGCGATTCTCACCACGGCGTACGGCGTGAATCCCTGGGTAGCGGGCTTGGTAGCCATCGGAGCTGTCACCCTGATATCATGGCTGCTGGGTCTGGTGGTCTTCCGCACGTACGGGCACTTCTTTGCCATCCTGACGCTGGCGATGGCGCTAGCCATCCATGAGCTTTTCAAAAATCTGGAGATCACCGGTAGGGACGTCGGGATAGCGGGTGTCCCGGGCCTGCTCCCACCTTCATGGCCGGCGGTGTCTTATTACTATTTTGTGCTGATTCTCATGCTGATCGCCGTTGGCTTTGCGGTATGGTTGCGGAAGACCCGCCTGGGATACGCCCTGAGAGGGATTGGGAGCAACGAAAAACTGGCCGCTAGTGTTGGTATCTCGCTTTACAAGTATAAAACAGTCGCCCTTGTCCTGGCCTCGGTGTACTCCGGAATAGCGGGCGTCCTGTACGCGTATTATATGAGGTTTGTCAGCCCTGAACCCTTCAATGTGACGGCCTCGCTTTCCATGCTGATGGCAGTGGTCATCGGCGGTGCGGGCACCATCGTAGGGCCCGTGTTGGGTTCGTTTTTACTGGTATTCCTGCCAGCTTGGTTGCAGAAGTTCGAGGCATATCAGCTGACGATATATGGCCTCGTGGTGATCTTGGTGATCAGGTTCATGCCGCGGGGGCTGGCCGGGATTGGGGATTATTTAAAGAGAATGCGGCTTCATGGGTCAGTAATTAGGGGGGTGACAAAGGGCTGAACGGTCGCCAGCCTTGGGCTGATAGACTGACGCGGCCGCCTTGGAACCGGGCGGTAGGGTGCTGGCTGGGACCGGGGCTGTTGGGGTGTAGACGCGGGCCGGCAGTGGAGGCCGTTACGGGCGTTGGGCCTGGCGTGATGGCGGTGGGCAAGCGGTTCTGGATATTTGTTGGGCTCGCCTGGGGGAAATGCCGGAGGGATACGCATATACTGTGTGGACGGACTGGGGATATCCTGGGGGTCGGAAAGAAATACCGATGGATATGTCTAGCGATCGGCGGCGTGCCAGGGAGCGGACTGGCGTCGGGGAGGCGGGGTGATGGCTGTGCCTGGGCGGGTGGCTAACCGAAGTTATTCGCTCATCACAGGCCTGTCATGTTGTGCGGCTGCAGCCTTCCACATAGCGCCAAGCTGGACAACAGGAGTATTGGGGTGGGCGGCGCCGTTTGTAATTACTAGCGGTACAGGGGAAGGCTTGAAGCATGAAGCAGGGCGAGGTTTTGGTCCAGCTGCGGAAAGGAGCGTCTACGTGTGGAGTTTGCTCGGCTCATGGGGTAGCTGGTATGAATGGTGAGCCCGGGGGCTGGCCGGTAATGCAGCCTGCCCGCATGGGTTTCGAGGCATAGTCACTGAGAGCTCCCCACGACGCGTAAGCGCTACATGTTACAGCGCCGTAATGAGTAAAAGGGTGGTAGTGCTGTCCAGGCGGGGTTGTTTAGGCGGCTTGTGCCAGGCAATTGGTGCTGGGCCGGGTTGCGATCGATCGGAGGGGAAAGCTGGGGGCGTCCATACGGGCTGGGCGGTGGGCCGCCGGTTATATCGAAGGACGCCATTGAGCCACGCACGGTGGCGATTAATGTGGGTACCGTGGGGCGAGAGAAGGCGGACCCGGGTAGGCTGGGGGTGGACTAAGCTGAGGGGCTCTGCGTGGGGTCCCTGGGATGGACCGAGGGGCGAGCGCTGGAGCCTATTAGGGAAGGAAAGACATTACCGAGCACAGCTCGGTTTTGTGTCTCACTTGCGGGGGACGAGGCCCATGCCAAGGGATGGGGAGGATGTAGCGGTGTTGGGGTTGTTTGTAAGGCCGCAGCGAGGCGGCTACGGCCAGGCGTTAGAGCACGCATCGCAGCAACTCGATTGCGATCGCGCGGGCGTACGCGACCTGAGTGACCGCGGGGCCGGGGCGGGTAGGTAAATTCTGATTCCCCCAAGGTGCATTCAGGGGATTGTGCCTGGTTACGGGATTGGTGCCTGACCAGAGCCCGTCCGCAGGCCAGGATCTGGGTGACGGGGGGCGGCATTGGGCACTCCAGCGGGGACGTGATTTAGGCTAGGATAGGATGCGTGGGGGGATCGGTGCAATTAGCCCTTTTTCCCTGGGAGGACACGGTATGGTGGGAGCTGCCGCGTGTCACAGCCTGCCTATAACGAGTCAGGGGCAACGGCTGGCCGGGCCGCCAGGCGAGGGCCCGCAGGATTATCGCCACCGTTGTTAGGTGCCGCGCAGCTTTGAGAATTTGCTGATTGCGGCCGAGGCGGTTAGGGTTGGGAGAGGCATGTACTTGGGGGTCCCGATGCAGGAGATGGGGAGGGGGCAGGCTGGCAGGGTGGGAGGGGATGTTTGCGCCGAAAGTGGCTTGAGTCCTAGGGAGCTGGAGCAGGGCGGACCGGCGTTGCAAGAGGGGCCTTTGCGGCAGGCCGCTATTCCCTACCGCGCCCTGGGGTGCTTACGCGAGGCTAATTGAGGCGGCGGTCCCCTTGTTTCCACTGCGAGGTGTGTGGCTGAGAGAGAGGGGCATGGTCGGGCCGCCGGAGTCGGGAAGGGAGGGTCGTGTCTGGGTGCTGGGGCACCGGAGGTCAGACGGACCGACCCGGTGGCGCCGGACGCAAGTGTGCTGACATCTACAAGTGAAGTAGCACCTGGCTGCCTAGTTGGAGAGGAAGCCGGGTGAGTACAATAAGAAATATTTAGGAGGGATCGCTGATGGAAGATGCTTCCAGAAGAGTTGACCACAAGGAAGGTGGCGAGCAGGAAGATTGGCGTACAAAGGCCATAAGGAGAGGTCACCCCATTTACGCGGGGGAAAAGTATAGGGGCTTTGGGATCAGGCAGACAGTGTACCAGGGGAGCGGGTGCATCAACAAAATCCCGGAAATCCTAGTAGCAGAGGGCTGGGAAAGGGTGCTGCTTGTCGTTGACCCTGGTGTGCTCAAGGTCGGGGGCGCCCAGAAATGTATGGACTTACTAAGCGCGGCAGGGGTTGAATATCAGGTATTCTCCAAGATCGAGCCCAACCCCCGAGTGGCCGATGTTGAGGAGTACGGTATCGCCATGTACAGAGAGATGAAGGCCGACGCGATGATCGCTATCGGGGGTGGCAGCGCCATAGACAGCGCCAAGGGCATCGCCATCGTTGGCGATAGCGGTATGAGCGTCAAGGAGGCGATCGACCGGTGCTTTGAAATAGGTCCGTACACTCCCACCCCGTGGAAGACATATCCCATCGTTGCGGTTCCTACTACCGCTGGTACTGGGACGGAAGTCATTAGGAACGCAGTAATTACTGACCGTGATGGCCGTAAAATGGTTGCCATGCACGAGTGCATTCTCCCTGCCTATGCGATTTGTGACCCTGACCTGCTGGCAACCCTGCCCCCGCACGTCGCGGCAGCCACTGCGATGGACGCTTTGGTACAGGCGGTGGAGGCGTACGTGAGCCTCGCTGCCAACGATTTTTCCGAAATGATGAGTTTGCGCGCTGTTGAGCATATTGGGCCTCACATCGTTTCGTATTATCACAATCGTGCCATTCCCGAGCATGCCGATCACATGAGCAAGGGGTGCATGTATGCGGGCTTTGCCTGGAACAACTCATTTATTGCGCAGATCCACGCTTCCAACCACCCAGTTACTGAGCTTCTAGGTATCTCCCACGGTGAAGCTTGTGCCATTCTTTTCCCGGCATTTGTGGAGTTCAATGGGGAAGTGTGTAAGGAGAAGTTCCGCAAGGTCTATAACCTAATGTACCCAGATCACCCGGTACCAAAGGGAGAGTTCGAGCCAGAGATGCTTGTCAGGAAGCTGATCCAGCTCAACCGTGACCTTAATATTTTAAACGGGAAGACCCTGGCCGACTATGGCTGTACTGAGGAAATAATCGACCAAATCGTGTCCCGATTCAACGAGAACCTGTACTCCCTACCAAGAACTACGACGAGGGCTCAGTTGAAGCAGATGTATATGGATGTCATGAATGGTAAGTATAGCTGAAACGGGTCGTAACTGCTGGTCATACCGTGTAAGTGCGTGCTTACCTCCGGTGAACGAGTGGAGAAGACCTTGGACTTCGTTTTGATTGGGGGCTGGGCTAGCCAATTTCCGCTCACTCATGAATTTTATGGGTGACGCATTGGGAAGCGGCTGGCCCAGGACGTGAGTGGGTGCGTGTCGTTCATAAAGGCTTCACCGCGGTACTAGTCCGAAAAGCCGGCGTGTGAACAGATCGCCGGCCCATGGTGCCGCCGTGGGCCAAGTCTGGGGTGCAGCTCATGCGGTCGCAGGGGTGTTCAACGGGGTTACCGATCTCCCTGCCGAGGGTGGGGGGAGCGACGGGTGGCCGCCGGTGCAGGGTTGGGGCTGGTCTCCTGTCGTAATGAACCCGCCAGTAGTGCCTGGTCCGGCGTGGCCGACCAGGCACTACTGGGTTCTTGGCGCGGATAATCTCATGAAATCGACCTTGACACCTGAGGGGCCTATTTGGCTGTCATGAAGGCGGAAGGTGTTGAATAATAGCGGGTGGCGTAGCACATTCGACTAAAATGTTGCGGCACTTGTAGGGGGATAGTTCTGGGAGAGTCCAGATACGTGGAGGGCAGGGATGAAGTCAGGGGTATGGACAGAGGTGGGGGCCTGTATTTTTGGTTATGGTGAGGTAAAGGAAGGATGCCCGTGTACCCGGATAGAGCCTAATGAGTTTGTGGTTAAAAACCTGGGGTGGTGTGTTCTGGGGTATGGCTTAGGATTACTCATACCCAAGTTTGAAACCCTGAGACCAAAAAATCCTTGCAGCATAACGGCTGCAAGTGACGAGAATATCACGTACCACT
>JAZHPA010000072.1:0-10152 GCA_051024685.1 Moorellaceae bacterium AZ2
TGCCGGAGCCTTGAGCCAAGCGCTAGTTTGGCCCGCGAGGGAGGCCTTTGCGAGCGAAAGCCAAGCAGGCCTGGGATACGTCAGCACCCCTCCGGCCGGGAGGTCTTGGAGGGAGGCCGCCAAAGGCCTCCGTCTTCGCTTTAGGGGGCGGCGGGGTTTTACCTTTTACAGCCTGCCATTTATCCCGCGGCCGGATAGTTTTGCGGAGGTATAATTTTGCGGCCCCATTTTTCTACGGGTGACGAAGAGCAATGTGGCCACGGTGGCCAGAACCATGCTGACGATTATGGGGTAGTTCCCTACAGCCCAGATACTGGCGTACTTCAGGGTCTGGCCCAGTACCGGCGGGCCCACCAGCATTCCAAGGTTATGCCCCAGGTTGATAATGGCCATTATGGGGCCGCTTAACTGAGGTGACGGCGTTATTTCCGGGGCCAGGGCGAAGATGCTGGTCGCAATAAATGCGGCAATAAACCCGCGGGCTAGCATGTACGGGGCGATGAGTGATGCTGAGCTCAGGCTAAAGCCGAAACAGTACAGCACGCCGGTTACGACAACCGCAACGAGCATCACGAACCTGCGGTTTTGCACCCGGGCCAGAACCCAGCCGCAGACTAGGGCGCCGAGGGCTGTAGCTATGTACATAAGGCTCGTATAGAAATTGGCCGCTACCGTATCCACTCTAAGTGCCTCATGGTAATACACGGGCGCCCATGTACTGTAGCCAACGGCGCTGAACATAAAGGAAAAGAAGATGAACGCCAGAAGCCAGACATCCTGGTTGCGGAACGCCGCTGTGGGGGGAAGCAGCTTTGGGGTGGCCGCCTTTTCCCCGGTACCCCTCGCCCTATTTTCCGGCCAGGTCACTACCAGGCCATGGACTACAAAGGCAATCACCGCCAATGCGGTTCCCACCCACCAGACACCGCGCCAGCCGTATGCTGCCTCTAGCGGGCCCGCGAAGTTGTAGGCGATAGAGCACCCTACCGGCACCCAGGTAGACCATATGCCCATGGGTAGCCCCACCTCATGAGGTTCAAACCAGACTGCGAGCACGGCCGGAGCTATGACTGCCATCAGGGCTAAGCCTATGCCTTCAATGGCGCGGCCCAGAAGAAGAACCGGGGCACCGGAGGCCAATGCCCCGAGCACGCCTCCCAGGACACTGCAGCCGAGCCCTATGAGACCACTCGGCTTGGGACCAAGCCTATTTAGAAGAAAGCCCGCCGGCAGGGCAAGAAGGCTTCCGGCCAGAGCGAAAAGGGACATCAGCCAGCCCCCGGTTACCATGTCAACGTGCAAATCGTACATTAGGGCCTCCATGACCGGGGGCACCTTGTACTGGTTAAAGATTACGACGACGCTCGAAAGGTATAAAGCCCACACTACTGCCCATGCTCTTCGCATGATGCCCTAACGGCCTCCTTGGGTATTTTGGGCCATGCTTCCATCGTGCGTAGTAGGCCGGACATACGCTTAGTATACCAGGGTGGGTTGAAGAAGTCCATAATCCTCACGCGGACCGGGCGCCAAGGAATTATACTGTTTATGCATAAGTGAATGCTTAATATGGTATTTCCCTTTTGTATAACGTTCGTTTACCTTTAAGGCGGAAGGAAATTTAAGAAAACAGCAAAAAAGTGAAAAGCGGGCCGTTAGCTATGATCGACTTGAGCAGGTAGAGGTGGGAACCTTTTCGTAGACTTCGGTAGAACAGAGTATCGTAACCGCAAAGAAATATTGGGCGGCTTGGGAAGTATGGTCTGGGACAGTGCCCTGCAAGGTACTTATAATGTTAATTTGCGATAGTTAATGTTAATTTGCGATAGTCGACACTTTGCGGGCGGGCCTGCGCTGAGATGGCAGTTGTAAACCCGTTGCAATGTGAACTGGAAGGAGGCTGCAGGGAGGTGAAAGCACCGAGGGGTGTCCGAGGGCTAATTGCAATCGAAACCCAGGGTCTTAAGATTTTAAGAGGATTAAGATTTGGAGAGGGGGTTAAGGGGAAGTGAAGCAAAGGGCGCTGGGGATTGGGCTGCTAGCAACTATTTTCATCTTGTTCTTCGGTTTGCTGGCCGGATGTGGAGGGGGAACTAAAGGGACTTCCCAGGAAGCGGGCAAGGAGAGCGAAGGGAAAGTGTATGAACTGACCTTCGCCACTATGCATCCCGCCGATTCAGAAATGAACAAGCTCAATGAGGCGTGGATAAAGTGGATTGAGAAGGAGAGCGGAGGCAGGCTGAAAATTACCTTACTGCCCGCAGAACAAGCGGCGAAAGGTACGGAGCTGTACGATGCGGCTATGAACGGTACGGTAGACATCGCCTGTCAGATGATAGGTCTCAATCCAGGCAGATGGCCCCTAACGGAGGTAATTGATCTGCCCTTTATTTTCGACAACCCGGGTTCGAGGGCTGCTGCGCTCACCGCGTGGGAACTCTTTAAGAAGCACCCCGAACTGCAGGATGAACACCAGGGTGTGAAAGTTATTGGCTTCCACGCCAATGGCCTTCAGCACATCCATACTACCCAGAAACCTGTCAAAACTATGGAAGACCTGAAGGGCATGGTGCTCTGCACCGCCGGCAAGTACAGCGTTGGCGCGGTAAAACTCCTGGGCGGCACGCCGGAGACCATAAATGTGGGCGAAAAGTACGATGCCATGGCCAAAGGCGTAGTAGAAGGCAACCTGAGCGAATGGGAGGGCCAGTTCGCCTTTAAGCTCCATGAGCTAACGAAGTACTCCACAGAGGTTGGTATCTCCCTGTACAGTATGATTCACGTTATGAATCTGGATACGTTTAACAGCCTGCCTCCTGACCTGCAGGCGCTCTTCTCTGACGAGAACTGCCGCCTGTACTCCATGTTGCAGGGCTACAACTTTGACAAGGTCGACCTTAAGCTTAAGGACGAACTGAACAAATACTACGCTTCCAAGGGTCTGCCGGAGATCTATGTGCTACCTCAGGAAGAGCGTGAAAGGTGGAAGGCCGCCATCCTTCCGCTGCAGGAAGAATGGGTAAAGACGGCGGCTGCCAAGATAGGCGAAGAGAAAGCCCGGGCCATACTCGAAGACGCCAAACAGCTGGCGAAGAAGTACGCCGGCTACCCGGACGACGCCAATCCGGAGGCGGCCCAGATTCTCAAAGAATGGGGCATGGAAGGCTATTAAAAGGGCTTTTTGACTACGGTAAGGCTTACAAAAAGCTGGACCGGCAAGGAGAAATGCGTGGCGCCTTTCCTTGCCGGTCCAGATATAGTTTAGTTGAGTCCTTGCTTCAAATAGGGAGGGGCAAGCCCTGCGAAACAAGGGGGATAAGGACAGGTGACTAAGGAAAAGGCTGCGGCAAAACCGAAACAGGAGTCAGTGGCTGCCGGCGGCAGGTCAGGAGGCTGGGGAGGAAGTGCCTTTCTGGCCGTTCATTACGTGAGCGGCGCCTTTGTGGTGCTGATGACCGTCGTCACAGTTGTCCACGCTTTGGGCCGCTACTTATTTGCCCGGCCGGTTCCGGGCATGGTAGAAATGTGCACCTTTATGCTGGTGCCCATAATTTTCCTCGCTGCACCCTATACGGAACTGCAAGACGGGCATACGGTGATACCCTTGATCCTGGACCTCATGCCCCCAAAGCTGAGAGCAGCAAGCAAGGCGTTAATGTATATTCTTTACTTTGCATTAGCGGTTCTTGCGGCTTGGCAGGCATGGGTACGCGCCGGGGTCGTCCGAAGGGCGGGCTATGTGAGTACGGTCTTAGGTATACCTCACTATCCTTTTGTCATCATGGTAGCTGTAGGCTGGGTTTTGCTGGCGTTGACAGTCCTGGCGCGGCTAAGGGAATACTTAAGGAGCATGAGGGAGTGATAAAGTGAGCCTTGTCGCCATAGGTATCGCCGGACTGGCTATATGCTTTCTGCTGATTTTTCTAGGAATGCCTATCTATGTGGCCTTTACAGGCGTAGGCTTTGTGGGCCTTTGGCTGGTGCGTGGCCTGAAGGCGGCCCTTGGCTCCCTGGGCAGCATGCCCTACAGCACAGCGTGCAATTATACCTGGTCGGTGGTTCCCCTCTTTGTGTGGATGGGGTATATTGTATTCTACAGCGACATTGCGGAAGAGTTTTTCGACGGAGTGCGGAGGTGGATAGGGCATGTTCGGGGAGGGCTTGCTCATGCCGTAGTAGTGGGCAACGCCATCTTTGGCGCCTGCTGCGGGAACCCCATTGCCGCGGCTGTAACCTTTGCCGCCATGTGCCTGCCCGAGATGCGCCGGTATGGATATAACGATAAGCTTACTCTAGGAGCTGTGGCCTCGGCAGGTCTTCTTTCGGCATTGATACCGCCCAGCATGCCCTTTATAATTTACGGGGCGGTAACGGAAACCTCCATCGGAAAGCTCTTCATTGCCGGTGTGGTGCCGGGCCTGGTTCTCACCGCCCTATTTATGGTGACCGTGTATCTTTGGTGTGTCAAGGACCCCCAGGTCGGTCCCCCGGGGCCGCGGGCTACATGGGGCCAGAGGCTCAGAGCCGGGGCGGGGATGTGGACCATAGTTGTGGTAATGCTGGTGATTATAGGGGGTATTTTTATTGGCCTGTTTACTCCTACCGAGGCGGGCGCTGCGGGCGCAGCAATAGTATTGCTTATCTCTCTCCTGCGCCGGAAGCTTAACTGGCAGGGCTTTAAGAAGAGCCTGGTGGAAACAGGGCTTAACACCGGGATGGTAGGAATGTTACTGGTAGGTACCATGCTTTTTAATACCTTCCTGGTGGCTACCGGGGTTCCCAAGGTAATAGGCAGGGCAATAATAGCCGTCAGCCAGGGCGACCCCATCATATTCATGTTTATTTCGGTGATTGTGCTTCTGATTATGGGGATGTTCATGGACGCTATTCCTATTCTGTTGCTTACCATCCCCATACTTCACCCGGTGGCGCTAAGCTTGGGGATTGACCCCCTGCACTATTCCATAGTGGTAAACATTGCCCTGCTCCTGGGCACCCTTACTCCTCCTTTCGGTATAGTGGTGTACGCGGTTCAGAGTTCAGTAAAGGACGTCCCTCTGGTGGATGTGTTTCGGGGCACATTTCCCTTCATTGCGGCGGGCCTTGTCATGCAGATCCTCGTGATCTTCTTCCCCGCGCTCTCTACCTGGTTGCCCGGTCTCATGCTCGGGAAATAGGTCGGGTGGCAGCGCCCTTTGGCCAGAGGCCCCCTGGCAGTCACGGGGAGGACAATAGGGTGGACGAGTGAGTGTGCAAGCCTCGGAGGGCCGGGACATATAACGAGAAGGTAAGAACTGGTTTAGGGTCAAGCCGGGGGTCTTTATATCGGGGGCTTGACCCTAAACTTAGTAGCCTGTTTGGGAAAGGAGATGCTTATGACCCCCTATCCGCACATTTTTAGCCCTTACAAGATCAAGAACATTACCTTCAAAAACAGAATCTTTGCCTCGCCAGTCACCACCAACCGTGTAGCCATAGGAGGGGCCCCTACCCCGGAATGCATAGAGGCGTATGAAACCCGGGCGCGCGGGGGGTTTGCCCAGGTAACGGTGACGGAGACCTTTGTGGACTTTGAGTATGCCGCCCGCCACCGTATTGGGCTCGATATAGTATCGCGCGACATGAGCGTCTACCATATGGAAGCCCTTTGCACGCTTACGGAAGCGATTAAATCTCATGGTGCGGTTGCCTCTATCCAGCTAAACCATGCGGGAGCGGCCAATCACCCGGACTGCCTGGGTGGCAAGAACCCCATCGGTCCTACCGGCTACGTTCGGCCGGACGGGGTGGTCGTCCGGGAAATGGACGAGGAAATGATCTACCGCGTGGCGGATAACTTTGCCTGGGCCGCAAAGCAAGCGAAGGCTTTCGGTTTTGACATGGTCATGCTCCACGGGGCACACGGGTGGCTTCTGGCCCAGTTTACTTCGCCGCTCACGAACAAGAGGAAGGACAAATGGGGAGGCAGTCTGGAGAACCGCGCACGGTTTGCCCTGCTCGTGTTGGATAGGGTACGGGAAGCAGTAGGAGACGATTTTCTTATTGAATACCGCGTTTCGGCCGAGGAAGGCGTCGAGGGCGGAATGACTCTGGGAGAAACGATTGAATTCTGTAAGTTGATTCAGGACAAGGTGGATCTTATCCATGTGACCCGCGGCGTGTATTATAAGCATGTAGAAACAAAGGCTTTTTCCTCTGCCTTGGATCCCCACGGTTGCAATGTGGAGCTGGCTGCGGCCATCAAGGCAGCCGTTCGGGTCCCTGTGGTGGTGGTCGGAGGATTTAACGATCCCGCCATGGCCGACCGCGTTATCGCGGAGGGCAAGTGCGATTTTGTGGCTCTGGGCCGGCAGCAGCTTGCCGACCCCAACTGGGTCAACAAGGCCTTAATCGGCCGCGCCGATGAAATAGCACCCTGCCTTCGTTGCAGCTGTTTTAACCCCTTATCGTCCAGCAGCCAGGAACGCCCCATAGCCAAGCCTTGGAGTTGCACGGTGAACCCCTGGTCGGGGCGGGAGCTCCGGCTGCGTTGCGCCCCCAGGCCTACTTCCTCTAAGAAGGTGCTGGTTGTTGGCGGAGGGGTCGGCGGTATGTACGCGGCTATCACTGCTGCAGAACGCGGGCATAGGGTTACCCTGGCCGAAAAAAGCAACAAATTGGGCGGAGTGCTCTGGTTTACCGAAATAGATGCCCACAAGGAGGATTTGAGACGCTACAAGGACTCATTGATAGCCCGCCTCAAGAGGCTGGGTGTCGCTGTGGAACTGAACACCGAAGTGACCGCAGATTACATTAAGTTAAAAAACCCGGAAGCGGTTATTTGCGCTGTGGGCTCGGAGCCTATTGTACCCCGTATCCCGGGTATTGAAAGGGCCTATCAGGCACTTCAGGTCTACACTGATTTTGAAAAACTGGGCCAGAAGATCGTCATGATCGGCGGCGGCCTGGTAGGTTGTGAAGTAGGCCTGTACCTGGCGGAAAAAGGGAAGACGGTTCATATTGTTGAGATGCTGGATGACGTGGCCAAGGACGCCTACGATAGCCACCGCCGGGCGCTTATCCCCCGGATGAACAAGCTGTTGACCTATGAAGTAGGTGTTAGATGTACGGAAGTTACGGAAGCCGGTGTGAAAGTGGTGGACCAGGAAGGTAGGGAGAAGTTCATTGAAGCCGACACGGTGGTTTATGCGGTGGGTATGAGACCCCGAGCAGAGGTGGTGGAGGTCCTGCGGGGCGTCGTCCCCTGGTTCGTCGCCGTAGGAGACTGTGTTAAACCGCGGACTATAAAAGAAGCGGTGTATGAGGGATTTATGGCGGCCATGGATATCTTGTAGGACATAGGCGGTAGAAGTGTACAGCTCCCCCAAAACTGTGTCCGGTGGGGATAAGTTAATGGTAGAGGGGGATAGGGAGTTAGGCAGAGAGCCCTGCCTGTCGCGAAAAATCGGAGGAAGGAGGAAAGATTATGGCTCATGGCGTGATAAACACCGGGAACCTCTCGCAGAAGAAGTTCCCCCACCTGTTCAGTCCCTTGAGGGTGGGAACGCTGATGCTTCGTAACCGAATTGGCCTGGCGCCCATGTCTTTTACCAAACAGGCGCCCGGGGGTGGGTTCCCGGAAGAGCAAATTGCCTTCATAGAAGCCATTGCCAAGGGCGGGGTTGGCCTCATCACGATCGGTGAAACCATAGTGGGCAATGACGCCGGCAGAACCCATGAAGATATTGTGATGCTGGGTAATCCTGCGGTACGTCGGAGCCTCTTTCGCCTGGCCGAGGCAGCACACCGCCATGGGGCCGCGATTTCTATCGAGATTAGCCACGGAGGAGCCATGGCCTCTCCCGCTTTCAACGGAGGGCGGCCTCCCATGGGGCCCAGCAAATTCCGTGGTGACCTGGGGTTCGAACAGGCCAACGGCGAACTGGTAGTGGAAATGGATGAGGCTACGATGAACAAGGTGGCCGATGACTTTGCCGAGGCCGTCCAGACCGTTAGGGAATGTGGGTTCGATATGGCGCAGATACACATGGCCCACGGCTGGCTCCTCCACCAGTTCCTTTCTCCTCTCTTCAATCACAGGAATGACAAATACGGCGGCTCGCTGGAAAACCGCGTACGCTTTCCGTTAATGGTGCTCGATCGCATCCGCCAAAAAGTAGGGCGGGGTTTCCCGCTGGACGTAAGGATATCGGGTACTGACGTCCTGGAAGGTGGCCTTGATGTGCACGAGGTTGCCCGGATTTGTAAGATGATCCAGGACAGGGTAGACCTCATCAGCGTCTCCTGCGGAGGTATATATCATAAACGCGCCACGGCACGGATGTCGCCCCACGTTTTCCTTGAGCGCGGGTGCAATGTGTATCTGGCCGAAGAGGTGCGCAGGCACGTCAGCGTTCCGGTGTCCGCGGTGGGTGCGCTGGCCGACCCTCACCAGTTGGAAGAGATCATTGCTACCGGGAGGGCTGACCTTGTTTACATGGGCCGCGCCCTCATTGCAGACCATGAACTTCCAAATAAGGCTCTCCACGGTAGGGAAGATGAAATCCTCCACTGTATACGGTGTTATTCGTGCCAGCACGGCCTTTTTAATGAACCTCAGAAGCTTATGCGCTGCGCTATCAATCCGACGGTAGGGTTTGAAGGTCGGGGTTTTGACATTATAGTTCCGGCTCCGGCCAGGAAGAGGCTGCTTGTTGCCGGTGGCGGTCCGGCAGGGATGGTGGCGGCGCTTACGGCAGCAAGGCGGGGACATGAAGTCATTCTTTGCGAGCAGGCGGACAGGCTTGGTGGTACCTTAAACTTCAGTGACCATGTCGATTTCAAATCTGACGTTAAGATATATAAGGACAGGTTGGTAAAGTGGGTTATGGGTCATCCGGGCATCGAGGTTCGATTGAACACCAGGGTCACTTCCGAACTGGTAAGGGAAATTGCTCCGGATGCCCTGTTTGCCGCCATAGGTGCAGCTCCCATTCTTCCTCCTGTTCCCGGCGTTGACGGTTCGAATGTGGTGACCGGCAGGGAGGTTTACGGCCGGGAGGATGAGGTAGGCAGCAGGGTTGTGGTGATAGGTGGGGGGCTGGTAGGATGCGAAACGGCGATCCACCTCGCCCGTCGGGGCAGGAAGGTGACTCTGGTCGAATTGACCGGCGCCCTGGCCGCCGATGCACCCTTAAGTCACCGGGAGGCAGTTATAGAACAGTTAGAGGGAACGGCCACTGTTTTGTTGAACACCTACTGTACCGACATAACGCCTAGAACCGTTCGCTGCAACTCGGCGGGCTCGACTGTGGAGCTTGAAGCCGACACAGTTATTATTGCGGTGGGCATGGAGGCGCTTACCGAGGAAGCTTATGCACTGGGCGCGGAGGTAACTGAATTTAGGACCATTGGCGATTGCCGTAGGGTGGGTAAGATCCTGACGGCGGTCAGAGATGGGTATTTTGCCGCCCTGGATCTGTGATAAAGACGACGGTTGCGGGTGGGAGGTCTGCTGGCTAGGCCTGATATATAGTTATTGGGGAAGCAAAGGACGGAAGACTGTTGGTCCGAGAGGCCCGCGGCCATGGCACCCGGAAGGCTTGTTTGGGTCTCAGGTTATCTTTGCATTGGAAGAGGGCATCAGGGCGGCTATAGAAAAGGGTAGTATGGTAAAGGCCGATTCATAAAGGCCGATTCATGGGAAGAAATCGCGGGCTGGATGGGAGTGGATCCTGGGACGTTAAAGGCTACTATTGAACAGTACAACAGAGGTTGCGAAAGGGGATATGACGAGCTCTTGGGCAAAGACCGCCAGTATCTTGTGCCGCTCCGGACACCGCCTTATTACGCTATAAAGATCAGTTTGCACCTTCTGGTAACCCACGGTGGTATCAGGGTTAACCACCATATGCAGGTGGTAGACGGCCGCGGTATTCCCATCGAGGGGTTGTACGCGCTGGTGTGGATGCGGGCGGGACCGGTGGAGATACATACAACTTCAGGCTTTTGAGCGGTCACTCTTTGGATTTCAGCATCTGTTCAGGGCGCATTGCCGGGGAGCATGCCGCGGGGCAAGTGTCAAAGTGAGCGGTATCTGACGTATCCCCAGTTTTGATCCCAGGCCTGCTTGGCTTTCGCTCGCTTATGGCTTCCCTCGCGGGCCAAACTAGC
>JAZHPA010000073.1:0-9796 GCA_051024685.1 Moorellaceae bacterium AZ2
TCCTATCCTCGACCCCGCCTCCGCTTTCGGCCAAAGCTTAAAGCCTGGGCTAGCCGCGAAGGCTTGCTCGCTCGCTTCCAAGCCCAAGCAGGCCTCCCCTGGAAAAAGTGAGGATAGCTCAGGTACCGGCCTCCCCGGCAAAAACTGTTGGCATGATAACCCCGGTTGTCATTACTGAGAGCGGATCCAAAAAGCCGAAAAACAACTTTATGAACAATTTTGTACAAAAAAATGAATAACTAATAAGAATTCTGCGATACCTGGCAGGAAAATTTAACTCTATAGCAAATAAGTTATCTGTACGAACTATCACAAGGTGACTTAATAGTTTTAGTGAATAGCCCCACTATCACTCCAATGGTAACCGGTAAATCCAGGCCTGCTTTAAAAAAGAGGGGTTACCCCCTCCAGGTCGTCTCTATTTTCCCGGTCCGGTTCGGGCAATTCCGAAGACGGCTTATTGCAGGATGTATACCTGCCATGGCTACTCTGCAATGAGGAGGTTGTTCTAATGGAAACATGCCAATGCGAAGCTAAATGGGAAGAACTCGAAAAGATCATCGACGCCCACCGGGGGCAGCCGTCGGCCTTGATCGAGGTCCTCCACCAGAGCCAGGAACTGGTAGGCTATTTGCCTCGCAATGTCGAGGTAGCAATCGCCGATGGTCTGGGGCTTTCTCTAAGCCAGGTTTATAGTGTGGTGTCCTTCTATAACCATTTTACGACTAAGCCCAAGGGCAAATACCAGGTCTCGGTATGCATGGGCACTGCCTGCTTCGTTAAGGGTGCGCCGGCGATACTGGAACGTCTGGAGAAGGAACTGGGAACGAAAGTCGGCGATACCACAGCGGACGGTAGATTTACCATCAACCAGGTACGCTGCCTCGGTTGCTGCGCCCTGGGGCCGGTGATGACCGTCAACCTGAAGGCCCATGGCCGCTTAACTCCGGATATCGCCATGGATATATTAAAGGAATACCAGTAAGTTTATGGAAGAAGTGGCCCTATATATACTTCGCTTCCTGGAAAATGCTCCGGCGATGGGAGCATATCATATCCTCTATGCCGGGCGGGAAAAAGGTGGGTTTTCTTTGTCCCCCTGTAGTTACGCCTGGGAGAGATACCGTAAAACCAGGGGTCCTTGATTGAGTCCACCGTTCTATCAATAAAGGTCTCGCTAAAATGCAGGGGGTGATGAGTTGTGATTAAGTCCCTGGAGGAATTGCAGGAGTTCAAGGCAAGTGAATTGGAAGCCATTCAATCCCAAGAAGCCGCCGCGAAGGCAAAGATCGTCGTGGGGATGGGAACCTGCGGCATCGCCGCCGGGGCCCGTGAGGTTATGAACGCCATTCTCGATGAAGTAGCCAAACGCCAGTTAACGGGGGTAGCGGTTAGCCAGACAAGTTGCATCGGCCTTTGTGCCCAGGAGCCCCTCGTTGATGTGATTTTACCCGGCCAGCCGAAGGTGACTTACGGGAAGGTAGACGCCACCAAAGCCAGGGAAATTGTGGTTCGCCATGTCGTCGACGGGAACATTGTAACCGAATGGGTTGTGAACCGCCAGGGGGACGCCATCAGGCCCCACACGGAGCTGCCCTTTTTTAAACACCAGGTCCGCATAGCCCTGCGCAACTGCGGCATTATTAACCCCGAATCCATTGAAGAATATATTGTGCGGGACGGATATCTGGCACTGGCTAAAGTATTGACCGAAATGAAACCGGCAGAAGTCATCGACGTCATCAAGAAATCGGGTCTTCGGGGCCGGGGAGGCGGCGGCTTCCCCACCGGGCTAAAATGGGAGTTTGCCCATCGCTCGCCGGGACCCATCAAGTACATTGTATGCAATGCGGATGAGGGAGACCCAGGGGCTTTCATGGACCGCAGCATCCTGGAGGGGGATCCCCATGCCGTGCTGGAAGGGATGGCCATCGCCGGCTATGCCATCGGCGCCAGCCAGGGATACATTTACGTGCGGGCGGAATATCCCCTTGCTGTGCACCGCCTGAAAATCGCCATCAGCCAGGCGCGGGAAAAAGGTCTCTTGGGCAAAAATCTGTTCAATTCCGGTTTTGACTTTGATGTAGATATTAGGCTGGGCGCCGGTGCCTTCGTCTGTGGCGAAGAAACAGCGTTGCTGGCTTCCATCGAGGGACGCCGGGGCGAGCCGCGGCCACGTCCTCCCTTTCCGGCCGTATCAGGTTTGTGGGGCAAGCCCACAGTAATCAATAACGTAGAGACCCTGGCTAACGTGCCCACTATTATTCGCAACGGCTGGGAATGGTTTGCTTCCATCGGTACCGAAAAGAGCAAGGGTACCAAGGTCTTTGCCCTGGCGGGGAAAATCAACAACAATGGCTTGATAGAAGTGCCTATGGGTACCACCTTGGGGCAAATAATCTATGATATCGGCGGTGGAGTACCAGGCGGTAAGAAGTTCAAAGCTGCCCAAATCGGAGGTCCGTCGGGCGGATGTATTCCCGCCGAACACCTTAATGTACCCATTGATTATGATTCTCTAACAGCCCTGGGAACCATCATGGGGTCGGGCGGTCTAATCATTATGGACGAGGACACCTGTATGGTGTACCTGGCTAAATTTTTCCTGGACTTTGTTAAGGATGAATCCTGCGGCAAATGTACACCCTGCCGGATCGGCACTACCCGAATGCTGGAGGTCCTGGACCGCATCACCAAGGGCCAGGGCCAGGAAGGGGATATTGAACTCCTTAGAGCACTGGGCCAGCAGATCAAGGATACCGCCCTGTGCGGCCTGGGGCAGACAGCCCCTAACCCGGTCTTGAGCACCATCACCTATTTCCGGGATGAATACCTCGCCCATATTCACGACCACCGTTGCCCGGCCCATGTCTGCCAGGAGCTGATTTTATATGTTATTGACGCCGAGAAATGCACCGGTTGCGGGGCCTGCAGTCGCGTCTGCCCGGCGGGGGCCATAAGCGGTAGCAAAAAAGAACCCCATCAGATTGATCCTGCAGCCTGCATTAAATGTGGCAGCTGTTATGAGAAATGCAGGTTCGGGGCCATAACGAGGGAATAACAGGGGAAAACGGGAGGTGAACAAGTTGAGCACCGTAAGCTTGACCATTGACAATATACCGGTGGAAGTTGAGGCCGGAACGACGATCTTGCAAGCCGCCGCAAAGGCCGGTATTCACATTCCTACCCTTTGTTACCTGGAAGGCATCAACGAGATCGGCGCCTGCCGGGTCTGCGTGGTTGAAGTTGAAGGGGCCAGGAACCTGATGGCCTCCTGTGTGACCCTGGTAGCCGAGGGTATGGTGGTAAAAACCAGCAGCCCGCGGGTCAGGATGGCCCGGCGCCTGAATGTGGAACTGCTCCTTTCCAACCACAAGATGGAGTGCCCCACCTGCATCCGCAATCTCAACTGCGAACTGCAATCCCTGGCCCAGGAACTGGGGATCCGGCAGGTCCGCTTTGAGGGTAAAAAAAGCGAGTATCCTATAGACGATTCCACCCCGGCTATCATCCGGGAGCCCGATAAGTGCATCCTCTGCCGCCGTTGCGTGGCCGTGTGCGAAAAGGTCCAGGGGGTAAAGACCATCGCCCCCATCGGCCGCGGCTTTGATACCCTCATCGCCCCGGCCTTCCAGGATAAACTCCTGGACACCGCCTGCGTGGAGTGCGGCCAGTGCACCCTGGTGTGCCCGGTAGGCGCATTATACGAGAAGGATTATACCGATGAGGTCTGGGCGGCCCTGGCCGACCCGGAAAAATTCGTTGTCGTCCAGACGGCACCGGCCACCCGGGTGTCCATTGGCCAGGAGTTCGACCTGCCCCCGGGGAGCATCAACACCGGCCAGATGGTGGCGGCTTTAAGGCGTCTGGGCTTTGACAGGGTCTTCGATACTGACTTTTCCGCCGACCTGACCATTATGGAAGAAAGCTCCGAGTTTATTGAGCGCTTTACCAAGGGTGGCCCCCTGCCATTAATCACCTCCTGCAGCCCGGGCTGGATAAAGTTCATGGAGCACTTCTACCCCGAGCTTATACCCAACGTCTCTACCTGCAAGTCGCCCCAGCAGATGTTCGGCGCCGTGGCCAAGACTTACTATGCCCAGAAGGCCGGTATAGATCCGGCCAGGATGGTGGTCGTCTCCATCATGCCCTGCACTGCCAAGAAATTCGAGTGCCAGCGGCCGGAGATGCGAGACAGCGGCTATCAGGACGTGGACTACGTCCTCACTACGCGCGAGCTGGCGCGGATGATCAGGGAAGCCGGGGTTGATTTCAAGAGCCTCCCCGAAGAGCAGTACGACGACCCCCTGGGCGAATCCACCGGCGCAGGGGTCATTTTCGGCGCTACCGGCGGAGTTATGGAGGCGGCCCTGCGTACTGCCTACGAGCTGATTACCGGTAAGACCCTGCCTTCCCTGGACTTTTACGAGGTCCGCGGTCTCAAGGGCATTAAGGAAGCGACCGTCGATATCGAGGGCACCAAAGTCAGGGTAGCCGTGGCTCACAGTCTGGGCCATGCCCGTCAGCTTTTAGAGCGGGTCAAGGCCGGGGAGCAGTATCACTTCATTGAAATCATGTGCTGCCCCGGCGGCTGCATCGGCGGCGGTGGGCAGCCCATCCCCACCAACACCGCAATCAGGGAGCAGCGCATCAAGGGCATCTACCAGGCAGACGTCGAAATGCCTATCCGCAAGTCCCATGAGAACCCCTCCGTCCAGGCCCTCTACCGCGAGTTCCTGGGCAAACCTTTGAGTGAAAAGTCCCATCATCTCCTCCATACCTCCTACACACCCAGGGGGAAATACTAGAGGAAATACTAGAGTAAGATAACCCTGGCAAAACCGTCCTATTTCCGGTGAATGCTTGGAAGAGGGATAGACCGATGCGGTATCCGGTGGTCTAGCCCTCTTTTATTATTCCCCTTAATTTCCACAAAAGAGTGACATCATCCCCCAAATAAATTCAGGGGCATCCCGTGTGAGACGCGGCTTTCGCCGCAGGTTAGCCAGCATTCCCTGATTTGCCCGGATCATCACCTTGGGGGCTCCAAGTCGGCCCCGTCGGTAAGGAGGCCGACATGGTGGGGTAGTCCGCCTAAGTCCGCCTTAAGTTTACCGGCGAGCGCCAATCCTGCCCACCAGGGAAGCCATAGGCGAGTCCAAGTCAAGCAGGCCGGGGTTCAAACCGCAGCTAACTCGGAGGCCGCAGGGCAAGGTGCAACTCACTTAGCTGTTCCGGTGCCACCGGCCCCGGGGCACCAGTCATTAGGCAAGTGGCGCTCTGGGTTTTGGGGAAGGCAATGACATCCCGGATGGTTTCCCTCCTGCCCATGAGCATAACCATGCGATCTAGGCCTAAGGCAATGCCGCCGTGAGGCGGAGCGCCGTATTCAAAGGCCTCCAAAAGAAACCCAAATTTCTCCTGCGCTTCTTGCGGCCCCAGGCCCAATAGGTTGAACATCTTCTCCTGCACATCCCGCCGGTGAATACGGATGCTCCCACCCCCCAGTTCTACCCCGTTCAGCACTACATCATAGGCCAGAGCCCTTACTTTTAAGGGCTCGCGGTCCAGAAGGGGCAAATCCTCTTCGCAAGGCGAGGTGAAGGGATGGTGGATAGCTTTATAACGGCCCTCTTCTTCGCTATATTCCAGCAGGGGGAAATCTATCACCCAGGTAAAGGCCAGTTGCTCGGAATCTATCATCGCCAGGCGCCGGCCCATCTCCAGGCGCAGGGCTCCCAGGGCTGTGGCGGCCGTTTCTTCCTTGTCGGCCACAAATAAGAGCAGGTCCCCTGCCCGGGCCTCCATTCGTTCTTTGATAGCCTCCAGCTCTTCCGGGCTAAAGAACTTGGCAATAGGCGAGCGGATGCCCTCCTCCTCTATGATCATCCAGGCCAGACCCTTGGCGCCGAAAGTGCCGGCCAACTTGGTCAGCTCATCCAGTTCGCGGCGGGAATAACTGCCGCAACCCGGAGCCCTAATTCCCCGTACTACTCCTCCCCGGGCCACCACCTCCGCGAAAACCCTAAACTGGCTGGCCTTGACCAGTTCCGAGATGTCTTTAATTTCCAAGCCAAAGCGCAAGTCCGGCTTATCCGAACCGAAACGGCTCATGGCCTCCTTATAGGTTAACCGCGGGAAAGGCAATTTAAGCTCCACTCCCAGGACGTGGCGGAAAACGTAGGCCAGCAATTCTTCCGTAATCTGCATAACGTCCTCCCGCCGGACAAAGGACATCTCCATATCCAGCTGGGTAAATTCCGGCTGGCGATCGGCCCGCAAATCCTCATCCCGGAAGCAGCGGACGATCTGGAAATAGCGTTCCACCCCGGCCACCATCAAAACTTGTTTGAAGAGCTGGGGGGACTGGGGCAGGGCGAAAAACTCCCCGGGGTGCAGCCGGCTGGGCACCAGAAAATCCCGCGCCCCTTCCGGAGTGCTTTTGGTCAACATAGGGGTTTCAATTTCCCAGAAGCCCCGGCTGTCCAGGAAATCCCGGATAGCTTTGCTGGTGCGGTAACGCAATTCCAGCAAACGCTGCATCTCCGGACGCCTTAAGTCCAGGTAGCGGTAGCGCAGGCGTAAAGCTTCGTCCACCTCCAGGTTATCGGCGATGTAAAAAGGCGGCACCTTGGCCTTGTTTAATAGGCGCATCCTCCGGGCATAGACCTCAATTTCGCCGGTAGGCAAATTAGGGTTGGCTGTACCTTCCGGCCTGATGCGCACCTCTCCGGCTACAGCTATGACGTACTCGCCCCGAACGGCCTCGGCCTTGGCAAAAGCTTCGCCGGACACTTCAGGGCTAAAGACCACCTGCACTATCCCCGAGCGGTCGCGCAGGTCCACAAAGACTAATCCCCCGTGATCCCTCCGGCGGTGGACCCATCCCATAAGGATTACCTGGAGGCCCGCATGGTCTTTTCTCAGTTCACCGCAGCCGTGAGTCCTGCACCAATCTGCCATACCTTCTATCACTTACCTTCACGCTCCTTTTCCCGCCGGCAATAAGGTATGATATCCTGCCAGGCAACCTTCCGTTGCTCCCCGGTTAACAGGTTGCGCACCGTAACCTTCCCCTGTTCCAGCTCTTCCTCTCCCAGAATAATGACCAGCCTGGCCGGATACCGGTGGGCATACTTCATCTGGGCTTTTAAACTGCGGTCCATATAATCTTTATCTGCAGCAATATGGTGCTCCCTCAGAGTCTTAAGCAAACCTAGGGCAGCCCTGTCCAAGCCGGGGCCGGCCGCAGCCACCAGCACGTCCACCCCGCTGGTCACCTCTATCTCCTTCCCCTGGGTTTCGAGAGCCAGCAATATGCGCTCCAGTCCCAGGCCGAAGCCGATGCCCGGGGTAGGCGGCCCGCCGCAAGCTTCCACCAGGCCGTCGTAACGGCCGCCGCCTCCGATGGAGCTCTGGGCACCGATGTCCGGCACGGTAATTTCGAAGGCCGTGTTGGTATAATAGTCCAGGCCCCTGACCAGGCCTTCGTCTAGGATATACTTTAGGCCCAGATCGTCCAAGTAGCGCAACACTCTTTGAAAGTGTTCGGCGCAATCCGGGCATAACGAACGGGTTATAGTAGGAGCCCCGGCCAACAGCTCCTGGCAGGCCTCGCTCTTACAGTCAAAAATACGCAGTGGGTTCCGCTCGAAGCGGCTCTGACAGGTGGGGCAGAGCTCGGCCAGTTTGGGCAGCAGATAGGCTTTGAGCTTATCCCGGTGTACAGCCCGGCATGCAGGGCAGCCCACACTGTTAACATGCAGTTCCGTATTTTTTAGGCCCACCTGCCGGTAAAAATCCATGGCCAGGGCAATGACTTCGGCATCTACGCCGGGATCTCTGCTGCCGAAAACCTCCACGCCGAACTGGTGGAACTGCCGCAGGCGCCCGGCCTGGGGCCGGCCGTAGCGAAACATGGGTCCCAGGTAAAAAAGCTTTACAGGCAAGACCCCGCTGTATAAGCGGTGCTCTAAAAAGGCCCGCACCACCGACGCCGTCCCTTCCGGCCGCAAAGTGAGGCTGCGCTCGCTCCGGTCGTAAAAAGTATACATCTCCTTTTCTACAATATCCGTCGTATCCCCTACGCCACGGTGGAAAAGCTCGGTATGTTCAAAAATAGGGGTCCTGATTTCCCGGTACCCGTAGAGGCGACAGAGGAAGCGCGCCTTTTCTTCCAGGTAATACCACTTTTCACTGGTACCAGGCAGAATATCTTCCGTACCTCGCGGTCTGTGGGTTAACATGACCAACCTCCCTCAGCAGAAAAACGGGTTCTCGGCTTTTTCCTTTCCGATGGTGGAAGCAGGCCCATGGCCGGGGTATATGCTAAAGCTGTCCGGCAGGCAGAACAGCTTCTCCCGGACGGAAGAGAGCAGCTTTTCCAGGGAACCGCCCGGGAAATCCGTACGGCCAATGGAACCGGCGAAGAGGGTATCCCCTGTAAATAGCACACCCTCTCCTTTAAGACAGATGCCACCGGGCGTGTGTCCCGGGGTATGAATAACCTCCAGGACGACCCCTTTACCCAGACGGATAACGTCGCCCTCTTCCAAAGTTCGGTCCGCCGGCAGACCACTACCCATCCCTCCGGTGAAAGCCGCAAGATTTCTGCGGGGGTCAGTAAGATACGGGGCATCCTCTCTATGGATCAAAATCTCCGCTCCTGTCGCCGCCTTAATTTCCCCGTTGGCTCCGCAGTGGTCGATATGGCCGTGGGTATTGATAATGTAGCGCAGGCGGATGCCGGCCTTGGCAGCAGCAGCCAGAATACGTTTTCCTTCGGCTCCCGGGTCGATGACTGCACCTTCCTTAGTGTCAGGGCATGCAATGAGGTAACAGTTGGTGGCCAGCGCTCCCACCACCAGAGTTTCTAGAAACATAAGAACCCCCCTTGTAAGTCAGGATCCTGGCGAAAATTACCCGTAAGTGTCGGCGTGCCGGAGCCTTGAACCAGGCTCCAACGAAGATCCCAGCCGCGAGGAAAGCCACAGGCGGGCTTCAACTCCGGCAGGCTCAGCCTAAGGTTCAGGGCCACCCACCTATCGGTAAGAGTTCTAAAACAACTTGCTGCTGTCCAGAAGCAGAGTTACCGGGCCGTCGTTAACAAGCTCCACCTGCATGTGCGCCTGAAAGCGGCCGCTGGCGACCTTCAGACCCTGCTTTCTCATTGCGGCTATAAATACCCCGTATAATTCCTCCGCCGCTTCCGGAGGGGCAGCTTCGGTAAAACTTGGCCGCCGTCCCTTGCGGCAGTCGCCATAGAGAGTAAACTGCGAGACGACCAGGACTTCACCCCCGACGTCTTTAACCGAGAGATTAAGCTTCCCCTCCTGGTCGGCAAAGACCCGCAGGCCAGCTATCTTCTCCGCCAGGTAGACTGCCTCTTCGGCGGTGTCGCCGGACCTGACTCCTAGAAACACCAACAGGCCGGGGCCGATGGCCCCTATCTCTTCTCCTTCTACTGTTACCCGTCCACGCAACACCCGCTGCACAACTGCCCGCAAGAGCCGTCACCCCGCTTACAGGTATAACCCCGGCGCACCCTCCGGTCCCTTCCGCCCGCCTGCTTTACTCCTTTCCCGCCCCCGCTTTCTTGGGCCCACCAGTCCCCTTAACTTGCACCTTCCCGCTGCCGGCCCAAGCAGGCGGAAACAGGCCTAACCATCCCGGTTAAAGTTAGGCCGCCGGACGACCTTAAGGTGTTACCATGGCGCATCCCCAGTTTTGATCCCAGGCCTGCTTGGCTTTCGCTCGCAAAGGCCTCCCCCGCGGGCCAAACTAGCGCTTGGCTCAA
>JAZHPA010000074.1:0-8840 GCA_051024685.1 Moorellaceae bacterium AZ2
GTTCACTTTTCAAAGACCTCGCCTCCCGACGCATTCCCTATCTTATCACCTTCTCCCCACTTTGTCAAGTACCCCCCGCCTGCCCTGCAAAAAGTGGGGATAGCTCAGCCCCCCTCCTCCCTATCCCCACTCCTAGCTCCCTGACTTCGGTCGAACCTCACGTTTAGCCCCTCACTCCTAAACCTAAGCAGCCCTCCAAATAAATTCCTAGATTAACTCCTCTCCCCACCACCCCACCCCAAAAAACGGCAAATCCAACTATATCACCCGCCCCCTACCCCCTTCAACCTTTGCCTGCCCTCTCTATTACGCCCCTGGCTCCGTTTAGCCATCTATGCGGCTATTATCCTTAGGAAATGTCCCTTTTTCTTATAATTTGCCCCTTTATGCTCCTTCATATTATACATGGAGAGCGATGAACCGGCTTTATGATACGGGTCTCCGTTATAATCAAGTCCACCGGGATGTCATGGAGCGAAGGATGAGTGGTGGCTACTATCTGGATGTCGAAGGCCAGGGCGATCTTCGGGGTCCCCGGCCGCAGATTGGGCAGGAACCGGTCGTAATACCCGGCCCCATAACCCAGGCGGTTGCCTCCCTCGTCGAAGGCCACCCCCGGCACAATACATAAATCGATAGCTTGGGGGTCTAACGGGCGCAGCGTCTCCAAACGCGGCTCCATAATGCCCCAGGTTCCCGGGCTCAAATCTTCCGGGTAGCGGTATACTTCGGAGGCGATAAGCTCCCGCTTCTCCTTCTGACAATAGGGAACTGCCACCCTTTTGCCCTGACCCAGGGCTTCCTGCAACAGGCCCTCCGTTCTTACTTCACTACCAAAGGAAACATAAATCATTACCGTCCTCGCTTCTTGCCAGGAAGAAAGGGACAGCAACCGTTCTTGAATGGCCCGGCTCTTGCGGGCCACCGCTTCCGCTGTCAGGTTGTTGCGCCTGGCCAGTATTTCTTTGCGCAGCTCTTTTCTCATGTCTCTCCCCCTAAAAGCCGTTAATTGCGGAGCACCTCCACCGGAAGGCCGGATATCTCGGCCAGCTCACCATAAGACCTGCCCGTCAAATCCCGCCCCCAAAAGTCAAAAGCCAGGCCGGGTAAAAGGACGAGGTCCGGCTGGACGTAGAAAGGACTTTGTAGCTCCTCTTTCCAGGCCCGGACAAAGTCGGCCACCGTCAGCAGGCCGGCACAGGCAATGGAACCGCCGAAAAAATAGTTGCGCACCGGCCGCACAGCCGCCACCCCGTGCACCGGCTGGAGAAGTGCCCTGACCACCTCCCCGGCCAGTTCGGAAGTAAAAATTAGGGCCCGCCGGGCCCCGTAACGACGGCAGGCATCCTCCACCAAGTCGATTATTGCCGGATCGGCATCCCACTCCAGGACGATTCCACTTTTCGTCCCGGACGATAAATCCAGGGTTACCTCTTCCGCGCCGGGAATCCCCTGCCCGCCCTCACCCCGTCTGATTCTTAGCTTCCGCCGCCCGGGGCGCGAAACCAGGCCAAAGGCTTCTACCCGGGAACGGGGGGCTTTCCCATCGACATAGAGAATAATATCCCCCCTTTGCAAGCCGGCGGCCTCCGCCGGCGAACCGGGAATCACACCAGCCACCCGGGGGGTTAGATCTCGCACCAAGGGCGGTTCCAGCAGAAGGGGTACCTTTATCTCTTGACGGAGTTCCTCCAGAAACTTTTCCATCTCCTGACGCAGGGCTACGGCATCGAACTGCAGAGATGACGGGGCCAGACGGGTAAAACCGGGAAGAAAAACGCGGATGGTGGATGCCCCGGCCTTAGCCATACCGCCAATGGTAGTCCCTATATCCTCCCATCCTACCAGGGAAGGGTAGGCCACCAGGCTGCCATGCCACAATATCCCCCTTTGGGTCAAACCTTCCAGGGCCCGCAGTAGAGGAGCCGCCTCCCTGTTCCCTAAAAGCTTCTGCCTCCCGGCCGGGGTCAAACTATTTACCGAAATATTCATTTCCAGGGGTTTTAATCCCTCTAAAGCTTCTATTTTCTTTTGATCTAGAAGAAGGCCATTGGTGGTAATTTCCACAAGCGTCTGGGGATAACGCCGCCGCAAACGGGCCATCACCTGCAGGAAATAGGGATGGGTTAGGGGCTCGCCCTCCAGCAGGCGGGTGGCCGATTCGCCTATGACGATCTTGCGCCGGCCGTCCAGGTAATCCAATAGGACATCCACCTGATCCAAGGCCAGCGGTGCAAAGGCCACGGCCTCTACTCCTGGGGGATTCTGGCGGTGGCTGCAAAAAACACAGCGCAGGTTGCAGGTCGAGGTTAAGGGCAAAATATTGTAGCGGGAAGCGGTAAGGATTATCAATTGCCACTTATCCACAGACTTATCCACGTCCCAAATCCTTTATTTTTAAGGACCGATGGTGGTTATCCACATTATTAACCTCGTTCGCCCGCCCTCAGCCTCCCATCTTTTCCACACAGCACCGTCTTGATTCCTCTACTTAACCACAGCTTTATACACATTATCCACAATTCTTATCCCCGCCCACCACGCTTTCAGGTCCCAAAGGTCCCTTAGGACCCTTTTAATAGGCAGAATCTACCAAAGGAAGGTCGGGAACAGCATCTAGGTCCAGGGAGGAAAACTCCCCCCGCAAATACTGATAATATGCTGCACAAGCGATCATGGCGGCATTGTCGGTGCAGAAAACCCGCCGGGGTATGAACACCGGCAGTCCCACCTCCCGTGCGGCAGCGGACAGGGCCCGGCGCAGGGCTTCATTGGAAGCCACCCCGCCCACGGCCAGAATGGACCGCACCGCCCTCTCCTTTTTGGCTGCCGACATGGTCTTGCCTACCAGGACGTCCACCACCGCCTGCTGGAAGCTCGCAGCCACATCGGCCGGGTTAATCTCGTCACCTGCCTGTTGCGCATGACGCAGGTAATTCAACACCGCGGTTTTCAGGCCGCTAAAGCTGAAATCCAAACTCCCCTCTTCCAACCAGGCCCGGGGGAAAGGAATGGCTGCCGGATTCCCCTGGCTCGCGAGCTTCTCCAGCTCAGGCCCGCCCGGATAACCCAGCCCCAAGGTGCGGGCCACTTTGTCAAAAGCCTCTCCCGCTGCATCATCCCGGGTGGTACCCATCAGGTAGCGCTGCCGGTGGCTCTCCAGGTACAGGAGGCTGGTATGGCCGCCGGAAACCACCAGGCATACGGCAGGCAGGGGCAGGTCCGGATACTCTAAGAAACCGGCATAAATATGACCAACCAGATGGTGAACTCCGATAAAGGGCTTTTCAAGGGCATAGGCCAGGCTCTTGGCATAGGACAAACCCACCAGCAAGGCGCCTACCAGGCCGGGCCCATAAGTGGCGGCAACAGCATCGATATCCTCAAAGGAGATGCCAGCCTGGTCCAGGGCTTCTTGCACTACAAAAGCGATATTCTCCAGATGGCGCCGGGAAGCTATCTCCGGTACGACTCCCCCAAAGCGTCGGTGGATTGACTGGGAGGCAACGATATTAGCTCGTACTTTCGTCCCGTCCTCCACCACGGCGGCTGCCGTCTCGTCACAAGAAGTTTCAACGGCCAAGATGAGATCAGGCATGTTTTTCTCCCTGCTGGTAGAAGTGCTTCCACATGATAATGGCATCCTCATGGTTGTCGTTATAGTAGCCCTTCCGGATACCGGCGCGGACAAAGCCCAGCCTTTCATAAAGACGCTGGGCCGGTAGATTGGAAACCCGCACTTCCAGGGTCATGCGGTCAGCACCCAAGTTCACCGCTTCCTGCATAAGGGTTTTAAGGAGCAATTCTCCCAGGCGCTGCCCCCGAAAATCCGGGTGGATGGCGATGTTGGTGATATGGGCTTCGTCTAAGATAATCCACATCCCCGCGTATCCGATGACCCGATCCCCATGCAGGCAAACATAATAACGGGCATAATCGTTGGCAAAAAGCTCGTTCAAAAAAGAGGATCGCGGCCACGGCGAGGGGAAGGAGGCCCTTTCGATGGCCAGAACCTGGTCCAGGTGCCGGATGGCCATGGGCACAATTGACACTTCTTTCAAGCTTTGAGTTCGGCCGCCGACGGCCGTAGGTACAGGGGCTTCAACTGAAACAAATCGTCCACCTGGTCCCGACTCAACCGTTTCTGACCCTGACGGGCGATCTGGGCTGCCCGGGGCAAAGCATTTTCGGGGGGCAAAAACACAGCTTTGTTTCCCAATTCCTGCCAGACTTTCCTGTAAGGCATTACAGCATCGCCTAAGAAGTATACCGGCTCGCCGTAAGAAGCCAACTGTGCAACCCAAGAAGAGGGATTCACGGCTTGATGAGAAGCCAGGCAGCATAACCTTCCCTCCTGCCAGCGGTAGACCGCTGCATAAACTTCCTGACGCCGGGCCACCAGCACGGGACAGATTAAACCTCCTACGCCCGCCGCGTTTAAAGCCAAGGCGTCCAGGGTCGGTATTCCCACCAACGGCTTGCCGCCAGCATGGGCCAGGCCTTTGGCCGTGGCCAGGCCAATGCGCAAGCCGGTAAAGGAACCCGGCCCGAGGGCTACGGCTATTCCGGCCAGGTCCTTAATTTTTATCCCAGCTTCCTTCAGCAAAGATGATATCACCGGTAAGAGCCGCCGGGAATGGTGTTGCTTGCTATCCAAATATACTTCCGCCAGCAGCTTTTGGGCATCCACCAGGGCCACACTGACGACCGAGGTGGAAGTCTCGATACCCAGTACCAGCAAGAACCTTCAACCCCTACAACCGAGTTATCCCCTTTTAACGCGGGAGAACGGCCTTCCCTTTCCACCCGGAGAAACCCCTCCCCGGGGAAAACCTAACATACGCCGGCTATCCCGAGGGTAAAGCCCGGGCCAGCTGCTTTACCAGCTCCCGGTAACGCTCGCCAGAGGGGATCAGGCGGGCCCGGCGCCCCTCGCCGGGACCTACTACCAGATTAATTTCCAGGCGTTCGGGAACAAAAGCCCCTAGCCTCTCTCCCCACTCCACCACCGTCACTCCCGAACCCTTCATGTACTCTTCCAAGCCCAAGTCCCAGATCTCCTCGGCGTCCTCCAGGCGGTAGAGATCCAGGTGATAGAGGGGACAGCGGCCCCGGTATTCCTGGATCAAAGTAAAGGTGGGGCTGGTAACCCTTCCCGCCACTTCCAGGCCCTCGGCCAAGCCCTGGACCAGAGTCGTTTTACCGGCCCCTAATTCGCCCGAAAGGATGATGACATCTCCGGGGAGCAGGAGTCTTCCCAGAGCTTGCCCCAGATTGCGCGTAGCTGCGGAATCCTTTAAGAATACCTCCACGCGTATACACCCTGCACCCTCAAAGTCGCCTGGTAGTAGTATTGCCGGCAGCTTTTCCCGGCAAACCGGACCGCCACCTCAAAAGCCCCTAAAGCCCCAGTCGGCCTCCAGGGATAGCTGTTCCGTGCGCAGTTCCCGATACAGGTCGCGCACCTTCTTAAAGTCCTCCCACACCGGCCTTTTCTTCTTTTCATCCCGCAGCAGTGCCGCAGGGTGAAAGGTCGGCATATAACGGATCCCGTCCTTCTCAATCCACTGCCCCCGCAGACGGGTAATACCGGCCCCGGGGGCAATTAAGGTTTGAGTGGCCAGGGCCCCCAGGCAGACGATAATCTTAGGCCGGATGAGTCTGATTTGTTCCTCCAAATAGCCCCGGCAGGCGTCAACCTCCGCCTGAGTAGGAAGGCGGTTTCCGGGCGGGCGGCATTTAACAACGTTGGTGATGTAAACGTCTTCCCGCCGGAATCCCGCGGCCCTTAAGATGCGGTTGAGGAGCTCTCCGGCCGCCCCCACAAAGGGACGCCCCAGTTGGTCTTCCCGCGCTCCCGGCCCCTCTCCAACTAGCATTAAATCTGCTTGTAGATTACCCTCGCCCAGGACTATATTCTTAGCCGTACGCCTCAAACCACAAGCTTGACAAACTTGTACGCGGTGCCTTAACGCTTCCCAGTTCATGTACCAACCCCCACCCTAAAGAAAAAACAAAAGCGCCCGCCGCCCTGGCCCAGGCAGACTCAAAGCACGGGCACCGGGAAGCAGGCCGGGAGTCCCCCCCTCTTACTCCTCCTTATCGACCGGCACATCCTCTCTTGGCGGCCTGCACTACAGCCAGCAACTCGGCGGCTGCCGCGCGAACATCCCGGGCGCTGACCACCGCGGAAATAACTGCCACGCCGTCTGCCCCGGCGGCCACGACCTCGGCTGCATTACCCCGGTTAATACCTCCGATGGCCACCAGAGGTATAGACACCACTCTCTTTAGGGTTGAAATTAATTCCGGGCCCACCGGGCGACCGGCATCGGCCTTGCTGCCGGTGGCAAAAACGGGCCCTACCCCAAGATAATCGGCCCCCGCAGCCTGGGCGTCCCGGGCTTCGGCCACGCTGCCCACGGACACACCCAAGATTTTTCCCGGTCCCAGGAGCCGGCGGGCGATGGCAGCAGGAAGGTCGTCCTGACCTAGGTGCACGCCGTCCGCATCTACAGCCAGGGCTACATCCAGGCGGTCATTAACAATAAAGCTCGCCCCGGCCTCCCGGGTGAGCCTTCTAATCTCCTGCCCCACTTCCACCAGGGCGCGGGCCGGCCAATTCTTCTCCCGCAGCTGAATGACCGTAGCACCTCCGGCCAAGGCCTGGCGTACTACTTCCAGCGTCTCCCTACCGCAGGATAATTCGGAGGAAGTAACGACGTAGAGATCGTAACGCATAGTCCTTCTTGCTCCTCAAGTGCCGTAAGCCTGGGTCCTCTTTGACAAGACCCGGCGTACCTCCGCCTTAATTTCTTCCAGGTCAAAGGGTTTCACCAAGAATCCGCTGGCCCCGCGTTCCCACAACTGTTTTACATTCGCCGCCTCCAAATATGCGGTCATGATAATCACTTTGGTGTGGGGCGACGAAGCCTTAATGCGGGGTAAAGCCTCTAAGCCATCCATGACCGGCATTTTAACATCCATGACCACCACGTCGGGCTGGAAAATCTTGACCTGCTGGATGGCCTGCAAACCGTTAGCGGCTACCGCCACCTGAAACCCCTCTTCCCTAAAGAGCAGTTCCAGCAACAGGCGCACCCCTGCCTCATCGTCCACCACCAGTAACTTAGGTGGCTTATCCATAGCTGACCTCCCGGCAGCTCTATTAGCTACTTTTAGTTTTATTTCATTCGACTTTAGAAGCCTAAATTCCTGCACGGGGTGGAAATATCTGCTGCGGAAATGAAATGATGAAAAAGTTGTCGCTGCTGGGGATAAAAGGCTATCAACTCTTCAGGATGCCACTGCACCCCCAGGACGAAAGACCCTCCCGTGCCCTCCAAAGCTTCAATAATGCCATCGCCGGCCCAGGCGCTAACCCGCAGGCCCTCCCCTGGATCCCGGACGGCCTGGTGGTGCATGCTGTTCACCCGGGCCCTGGGTCCTAGAATTGCGGCTATAAAAGTTCCCGGTACAGTCTCAATGGTATGGTGGGGGCACGAACGCGGCTTCCGCTGGCTGTGTTGCCAGCAACCCGGCACCTCGCGGGAGATGTCCTGGTAAAGGGTACCGCCAGCCGCTACGTTTAAGGCCTGCATACCCCGGCATAGGGCCAGGATCGGCTTCCCCCGCTCCAGAGCTTTTCGGGTAAGGCTCAGCTCAAACTCGTCCCTTTCGGGCAGGACCCGGCCCAGGCCTTCTCTAGGCTCCTGGTCGAAAAAGACGGGATCAATATCGCCGCCGCCGGTCAAAAGCAGCCCGTCTATTATTTCTAAGTACCGGTCCACAAAGTCCCCCGGACCGGGCGGCAGGACCAAGGGTATACCCCCGGCGCAGGTCACCGCCTCGATATAGGCGCGGTTCAAAAAGAACCTCCTGTTTGCCAGGTCGCCGTCGCAAGTTAGGCCAATCACCGGGGCCATGGGGTGTCCACTCCCCCTCTCTTCACATCCCTTTTAGGTAGCAGCCAGGCTCAAAACAAAAGCCTACCCGCACACGCAGGTAGACTTTTCCCCCCTTTCCTCAATCCGGGTTTCCCAGGTCGGTGATCTTTATATTTCCGTTAGGCCCAGGCTAATCTCCAGGGCCCGGTTCACCTTCTCCATAATCTCGTGATCCAAGAAGGCCACCTTTTGTCTCAGGCGGCTCTTGTCAATAGTACGAATTTGCTCCGTCAATATTACAGAATCCCGCTCCAGACCACTCTGGGCAGCGCTTATCTCCACATGGGTAGGCAACTTGGCCTTATTAATCTGGGAGGTGATGGCAGCCACAATGGTCGTGGGACTGTATTGATTGCCGATGTCATTTTGGATAATGAGCACCGGCCGGGTACCTCCCTGCTCCGAACCCACTACCGGATTCAATTGCGCATAGAAAATATCCCCGCGTCGCACCAGCATGTCACTTGCACTCCGCCAATCTGCTCTCGTAGTAGTTTTGCACTTCCTCCTCTATTGCATAGTTTTCCTTAGCAAGGGACAAATTAATTTGAGCCATTTCCTGGTAGCCGCGCTTCATCTGTTCCCGGATGGCACGCCGTTTACGTTCTGCGATATATAATTTCATGGCTTCGCGAATGAATTCACTCCGGTTGCGCTTTTCCTGGTTGGCTAATCCGTCCACCTCGGCCAGCAGGCTTTCGGGAAGGCTGATCATGATGCGTCTGACGCCCGGCAAGGAAGGCACCTCCTCGGAATATAGAAAACAAGCTATAATCCATTATAGCAGTAAGCTCCTGCCATAGCAAGTCGATTCCTCCCTGAGGCATCTGCGTTGTGGCCGATTTTTTAGAAGGCCTTGACATAATCTTACAGAAGCAACCCTATAATTAATAG
>JAZHPA010000075.1:0-8290 GCA_051024685.1 Moorellaceae bacterium AZ2
ATAGAAGGTAAAAATACCTTAAGCAAAATGCTTAAACGCTTAAGTTTCGGCTTTAGAAATCGCATTCATTTCATCAAAAAAATGTTCCTAGGATGTTGCCCCCAAAATCTGATCCCACAACTATTGACATAGAGCCTGGTCATCCTTGACTTGTGCTCCCATATCTGCTACAATAAACACTGCCGGTTATTCCGGCGGCAAAGACACGCGCCCGTAGCTCAACAGGATAGAGTAACTGGCTACGAACCAGGTGGCTGGGGGTTCGAGTCCCTCCGGGCGCGCCATTTTTTATATGAAGACCAGGTGCGTCCGTAGCTCAGGAGGATAGAGCAGCGGTTTCCTAAACCGCGTGTCGGGGGTTCGAGTCCCTCCGGGCGCACCAGCTTTTTTAGGCCTTGCCCGAGGGTGAGGTGGCAATCGGCCGGAGAGGAGCAGTCTAAGGAGCTGTTGAACCACCGCACTTACATGCGAATGGCCCTGGAGGAAGCCAGGAAGGCTCTCCAGGAGGGGGAAGTGCCGGTGGGCGCCGTGGTGGTCCAAGAAGGAGAAGTTATCGCCCGCGCCCATAACCGGCGGGAAACCAGCCAGGATCCTACCGCCCATGCCGAGATCCTGGCCCTGCGCCAGGCGGCTCAGAGGCTAAGAACCTGGCGCCTCGAGGGAGCCACGTTGTATGTGACTCTGGAGCCCTGTCCCATGTGCGCCGGGGCGGCCGTCCAGGCCAGGCTTAAGCGGCTGGTCTACGGAGCTCCGGATATCAGGGCGGGGGCGGTGGATTCGGTACTCAATCTGGTAGAACACCCCCATTTTAATCACCGGGTAGAAGTTATATCCGGTATTTGCGAGGAAGAATGCCGCCTCATATTACAGGAGTTCTTTTCCAAGCTGAGGCGAGAGGGCGAAACACGGAGAGATGGCCGAGTTGGTTGAAGGCGCTCGACTCGAAATCGAGTAGGCGGCTGATGAGGTCGCCTCGTGGGTTCGAATCCCACTCTCTCCGCCATCAGTGTCCAAAGTGAATAGTAGAATTTCAGGAGCAGCCCGAGGGACTTGAGGCCCAGCGAGGAACGTGCCTTGCGGAGAGATGGCTGAGCTGGCTGAAGGCACTCGCCTGGAAAGCGAGTAGACGGGTGAAAAACCTGTCTCGTGGGTTCGAATCCCACTCTCTCCGCCATTTTTTATTTTAGCCAGATGGACCGTGCTAGACGGGGAGGTAGCGGTGCCCTGTAACCCGCAATCCGCTATAGCGGGGTCGAAGTCCCACTGGCGGGCCCGGTCTGTGGGGACTGCCCGGTGTAAGGGACGAGGAGAGCCGGGTCCTGCGCGGCGAGAACTCATGAACCCCGTCAGGTCCGGAAGGAAGCAGCGGTAAGTGAGCCCTCTCGGGTGCCGCAGGAGTGCCTGGCTGGAGTTACCTGCTCCGGTAACGCCCGGAGGCCGTGGTTCAACAGTGGGTGCACGGTCATCTGATAAACACTTGACTGTCGAGGGAGCGAGAGATTATTCTTTTCGGGAGAGAATAATCTCTTTTTTAGTATTTATTGGTGGTGGATAGGATGCCCCAGTACCAGGCTCTTTACCGGCAATGGCGACCCCAGACCTTTGGAGAAGTAATGGGGCAGGACCATATCACCGTTACCTTGCGCAACGCAGTGCGGACAGGGAGGCTGGTGCACGCCTACTTATTTTGCGGTCCCCGGGGGACGGGAAAGACCAGCACCGCCAAAATACTGGCCAAAGCCGTCAACTGCCTCGAGCCCCAGGATGGCGAACCATGCAACCTGTGCCCCAACTGTCGGCGGATAACCCAGGGCCTTTCCCTGGATGTACTGGAAATTGATGCTGCCTCCAACCGTGGAATCGATGAAATCCGGCAGCTCAAGGAAAGGGTGCAGTTTGGTCCCGTAGAAGGCAATTATAAGGTGTACATCATCGACGAAGTGCACATGCTTACTACCGAGGCCTTCAATGCCCTGCTGAAAACCCTGGAAGAACCGCCACGCCATGTCATCTTTATCCTGGCTACCACCGAACCCCGCAAGGTATTACCCACCATCATATCCCGCTGCCAGCGCTTTGATTTTCAACCTTTAAAAGTTCATACCATTGCCCGGCGCCTGCAGGAAGTGGCCGCCGCCAACGGTGTCAGTGTGGAACCTGCCGCTTTAACCCTGCTGGCCCGCAAGGCTGCCGGGGGCTTGCGGGATGCCCTGGGCTTCTTGGATCAAATCCTGGCCGGCGGCCGGGAGCAGGTGACGGCCGATGAGGTAGCCGCCCTTCTGGGAGCGCCCCGCCAGGACCTATTGCAGGAAATGGCAGCGTCTCTACTGGCGGGGGATGCCGGTAAGATCCTGCGCCTGGTGGATGCCGCCCTAAAGGAGGGAGTAGAACCGCGGCGGGTGTTGGAGGATTTCCTGGACTGGGGCCGCAACCTTTTGCTCTTGAACCTGGACCCCAGGGCGGTGGAGCTGACCGGGCTGCCGGAGGAAGCCCTGGAGAATATGCGGGAGTTGGCCGGTAACCTTGACGGAGCTAAACTTTTCAGGATTATGGAACGCCTGCAGGGAGCAGAGGCCGAGTTGCGTTTCAGCAACCAGCCCCGCATAGCCCTGGAAATGGCCCTCCTCGGGGCCGTGCTGGAGGAGGAGGGAGTGAGCGCTCGCCTGAGGCAATTGGAGGAACGGGTGAAGGACCTGGAGCAGCGTTTGGCCCACCTGGACCACCGCCGGAACGCGGCCGTCGGGGAGTCCCTCCCGGGACGGGAAACAGGGGAACGCGTCCCCAGGGTCCGGCGAGAGGGGGACGCGGAGCCGGACGTGCCAGCCAGAGATAAGGCCGCTGCCCGCCAGGAGATGCAACCGGCAGCAGCAAGTGCCGGGGCCCGGGAAGAGGTGGAGGCGGCCCGGGCGGAGACGGCGGCTGCTGCAGCCATCACCCTGGAAGACGTACAGCGCCTGTGGCCCGAGGTATTACAGGCAGTGCGCAGGAAGAGCATCCAGCTGCAAGCTTACCTCAAGGGCGGCAGGCCGGCCGGCTTATATAACGGACGCCTTGTTCTTTCCTTTAAGTCGGCCTTCCACAAGAATATGCTGGAGCAGCCCGCCCACAAAAAAGCCACGGAAGAGGTTTTGCGGGCGGTCCTTGGTCAACCCTTGGAGGTTGTTCTGGTGGACGAAGCCCTTTCCCGGGAAGAGGGCAAAATTACCGACGAGATGATTCAGAGGCTGGTGGACTACTTTGGCCCAGATAAGGTCGAGATAAAGGATTAAAGCCGAGGCAAGGCGGTGAATCTTTTGGTGGTTTTCCAGTTTCTTATAAACCGAGGAGGGGGAAAATGAACCCAGGCAACATGAATAAAGTGATGAAGCAGATGCAGAAGATGCAGAGCCAGCTGGCCAAAGCCCAGGAGGAACTGGCCGAACGCACGGTGGAGGCCACGGCCGGTGGGGGTGCGGTCAGGGTGGTGGTGAACGGTCGCCAGGAGATCGTGAGCCTCACCATCAGCCCCGAAGCGGTGGACCCCGGGGATGTGGAAATCCTGCAAGACCTCATCATGGCCGCGGTAAACGAAGGGCTGCGCCGCTCCCAGGAGATGGTGGCAGGCGAGATGGCCAAGATCACCGGCCAGTTTAAGCTGCCGGGTCTTTTCTAACGGTGCCGGGGGATGGTAATCCATGCTGTACTACGCAGAGCCGGTAGCCAGGCTCATTGCCGAATTAAACAAGCTGCCGGGAGTAGGCCCCAAGACGGCCCAACGCCTGGCCTTCCATATTCTGTACAGCCCCCCGGAAGAGGCCCGGGCCCTGGCTGAGGCCATCCTGGCTGCTAAGGAAAGAACGCGCTACTGTTCCCTCTGCGGCAACCTTACGGAACAGGATCCCTGTTTCCTGTGCCGGGATAACAGCCGGGATCCTTCTGTTATCTGCGTGGTGGAGGAGCCCCGGGACCTCGTGGCCCTGGAGAGGACGGGACAATTTCGCGGCCGCTACCATGTGCTCCACGGTGCCATTTCTCCCATGGAGGGCATCGGGCCGGAAAAGCTGCGCATCAAGGAACTCCTAGACCGCCTGAAGGGAGACACAGTTAAAGAAGTGGTGTTGGCCACCAACGCCGACGTGGAAGGGGAAGCCACAGCCCTTTATTTGGCCAAGATCCTAAAACCCCTGGGCCTCAAGGTTACCCGGCTGGCTTACGGTATTCCGGTGGGCGGGGACCTTGAGTATGCCGATGAAGTGACCCTGGCCCGGGCTTTTGCCGGCCGGCAGGAAATGGACTAGATCAGGCAAGAATTGGCTACCCCCTGCATATGCTATTTCCAGGAGTATGCAAGGGAGGTGGCTTTTATGCCTTCTTGCTTTAAGGCCCTGCCGGCGGACGTAGAAGTCCTGGTGGTCGCCTTAAAGGAGGCCCAGAAGGAATGGATTGAAGCGCAAAAGCTTTTTGCCGAAGTGACGGAACCGGATTTGGTGGATGAAGCCATTTATCGCTTGCAGGCCGCCGAGCGCAAGTTTATGTACCTCTACAAGGTGGTACAGCAGAAATGGATGGGTGGTGGTTGAAAGCATGGGAGCGGCGGATAGTATCCAATTGATTCTAGCTTTACTTTTTCTTGCCTTCCTGATATATCTGGTAGGGCGATTGCTCCTCACTCCCTTAAGGCTGATAGCGAAAATCGCCATTAATTCCCTCTTTGGCCTCCTGCTTTTATGGGCTTTTAATTTTGCCGGCAGCTATTTCAGCTTTACCATCCCTTTGAACTGGGTGACTGTCCTGGTGGCCGGGTTTCTGGGGATACCCGGATTGCTAATGCTCATTTTTTTTCGCCTGGTGCTCTAATTTATTTGACGTGCGAGCAGACAAGCTGGCCTGGGGCCGGCTTTTTTGTTGCCCTTTTCCAGGAGGTTCCTCCGGGTGTAAGAGTAAAGAAGGCCACCTAAGCCTATACTAATTTTGAAAATGGGAAGGCGAGGAGGCAAGGTCTTGGCTAGCAAGCCCGTACAAGGGGAACAGCGATCCTTTATGACCGGAAATGAAGTCATGGCCTGGGCTGCCCTGGCCGCCGGAGCCGAGGTGATGTACGGCTATCCCATCACCCCCCAGAGCGAGATCATGCATTACTGGGCGCGCCTGGCCCCCAGGTACGGGCGCCGGTTTTTGCAGACCGAGGATGAGCTGGCGGCCGGCTTTACCACCCTGGGGGCGGTATTGGCCGGCAAGCGGGCCTTTACGGCCACCGCCGGACCGGGCAACGTCCTCATGCAGGAACCCCTGTCCATGGCTGAGATGATGCGCCTGCCGGCGGTGGTCATCGTAGCCCAGCGCGGCGGGCCTTCCACAGGGACGGTGATTTATTCTCAGCAGGAGTTCAACCTGACCTGCTTCGGGGGAAACGGCGAGGGTCTGCGCATCGTCTATTCCCCTTCTCGTCACCAGGAACTCTTTGATTACACCCTCAAAGCCTTCTATACCGCCTGGAAATACCGCTTTCCTACCTTTATCCTGGGAGACGGCTACCAGTCCAAAATGCGCGAGCCGGTGATCCTTTACGATCCGGTCGAACGAGGCATGGAACTAGCTCCTTCCCGGCCCCTGGTGGGCTTGCCGGGCACCCCGGGGCAGGACCGGCCCCCGGTCCATCTGCGCAATACTTATAACCTGGAAGAAGAACTCTACGAGGCTTTGCAAGAGTCCATTGAAGCCTATCATAAGGCGGCGCCGGAAATAGTGGAGTGGGAGGCCTATGGGGCGGAGGACGCCCATTACCTGGTGGTAGCCCACGGCGTGGTGGCCCGGGCCGTCCGGGAGGGGGTCCGGCTCTTGCGGGAAGCTGGCGTGAAGGCAGGTGCTTTTCGTCCTATCACCTTGCGCCCCTTCCCCCAAAAAGAATTAAGAGAGATAGCTTCGCGGGTTAAACTCGTTCTGGTCATGGAATCCTCTTACGGCCAACTGGAACGAGAGGTAAAGGCCCAGCTGTACGGCCTCACCGTACCCTTGAAGGCCTACCGCCGCCCGGGGTTGGGCATTACCCCGGAAGAAGTAGTTAGGGAGGTACAAAGGTATGCTTCCCGTTCGGCTGCCCCAGATGCCTGAGGTCTGGCGCTTAGAAAGCAAACCCCACAAGTTCTGTCCGGGCTGCGGCCACGGGATAGTGCTTAAATGCCTGGGGGAAGCCGTGGAGGAACTGGGGCTGGTAGATAGGACGGTTTTCGCCTGCGACATAGGGTGTTCCCTGTTGGCCTGGGATTTCTTCAACCTGGATACGGTCCAGACCCACCACGGTCGCACCCTCCCAGTGCTGGCCGGCCTGAAGAGGGTACGGCCCGAACTGGTGGCCGTGGCTTATATGGGCGACGGAGGGGCTTATGCCATCGGGGCCCAGCACCTAGTGGCTTCGGCCGGCCGCGACGACCCCGTGACCGTTATCGTGGTCAATAATACCGTCTATGCCATGACCGGCGGCCAGATGGCCCCCACCACCCTGCCGGAAGAAAAGACGGAAACGAGCCCCTATGGCCGGAGGGTGGAGGAAAGCGGGGCTTCCCTCCGCGGCCCGGAGCTGGTGGCCAGTATAGCCTCTCCAGGGACTTATATAGCCCGCGGGAGCGTGGCCCGGGTGGGGCAGTTGAAGGAGTTCATCAAGAAGGGTATCAGGGCCCAAGTGGAAGGACGGCACCTGGCCTTCATCGAAGCCCTTTCCACCTGCCCCACCAACTGGCGCACCAATGCCCGGGAAACCCGGCAGTTTCTTGAGGAAAAGATGCACGCCTATTTTCCCTTGGGCGAGTACTCTCTAGCGCAGGGGTCGGCCCGGCGGGGGGAGGCGGGAGCAAATGCTCAATAATAAAGAAAACCTTAAAATAGTGCTGGCCGGCGAAGGGGGCCAGGGAGTGCAGACGGTTGCTGAGATTATGGCCGAGGCGGCCTTCCACAGCGGCTACCAGGCCCTCTACATTCCCAGCTTTGGGGTGGAGCAAAGGGGTGGCGTCTCCCTGGCCTTTGTCCAGATCAGTCCCCATCCCATTGGGGCTCCCGTTTTCTATACGGCGGACCTGGCCGGGGCCTTCAGCCTCCGTGCAGTAAGAAAAGTAGGCCGCTACCTGGGGCCCGACACGTGGCTGTTTTACGAGGCTGCCCTGGAGGAACAAGTGAAGGAAGTATATCCCTCCTTAAACCGCAGGGTGGCCGTACCAGCCCTCAAGGTGGCCCAGGAAGAAATGCACCCGCGGGTTTTCAATGTTATTATTCTCGGTGCCCTTTGGGAGGTTATGGGATTTCTACCCCGGGAGGCGATAGAAAAAGCTCTGGAAAAGCAGCTGGGCCATAAATTTGCCCAGGACCCGAGCCTGAGGGAGATGAACTATAGGGCCTTGGAGCGAGGCCGGGAGTTGTGTCGAATTGCGGTGGTGGATGAACAGACAACCGGCGGAAACTCTTACCCGGAAGACCGGCAAAGCTCACTCCGAGGAAGAACAGAGGAGAACTCAGTCGACGGTGGGGACGGCTTTTCGCTACACTCGCTAGAACCTATCATTACCGAAGACGGCCAGGGTCGTTTCTATTTATACCCTGCCCTGTGTAAAGGGTGCGGCTTATGCATCGAAAAATGTCCGGTCAAGACCATCGGTTGGGCCCGGCAGTTAGGGGCCTTTGGTACCCCGGTAGTGGAACCGGGCCACGGCGAGCCCTGCATAGCCTGCCGGCAGTGCCAGCTGGTCTGCCCCGACTGCGCCATATGGATCGAGGGGAAGGGTACGCGTAAGCCGTAGGAGCGGCCGCCTCTAACCTTATGCAGCGTAGGTTTCTCTTTCCAAGAAATAGCATAAAAACACTAGATGCGACTTCTAGGCTGGACCTGGAAAAAGATTTTGAGGAAATGATAGACGAGGCGGGATACCGAGCTTCCCTGGGGTTGGTGACCGGCGGCCTCCTCTCCGCCGGAGAAGAGGTAGCTAAAGATCCGCGGTTGGTGGTAGGAGAAAAGGTTTTGAAAGTAGAGAAATAAGGTGCGCATTGCCTTGGTATATGTGGCCTGCAACATCAGTGGTGTTCCGCTGTTAACCTTGAGCAGAGCGGTGGTCAAATTTTTGGTGGTCATGCTTGTCGTCTTGTTCCTAGTAACCTATGTGCCTGCCTTGGCCCTTTTGCCGTTGCAGTTGGGGCATTAAGAGCAGGGGCTCCCTCCATTTCTGTAAAGGGCATCATACCCGTCTTTCACCTGGCGAATCCCCAGTTTGACAATTCTGATGATTATGGGAGTGATGGTGAGAAAGGAAAAGGGAATCCTCCTTTC
>JAZHPA010000076.1:0-7436 GCA_051024685.1 Moorellaceae bacterium AZ2
CCCTGCGCCAGCGCCTGGATATACTAGCCCGCGGTATCCCCTACAAAGTTGCCTTTTACCACGACCATGGTACCAGTGAGCAATTCCATAGCGAGATTAAAAATGATTTAAATCTGAAACGTTTGCCCAGCGGCAAATTTGCCACTAATGACCTGTGCTGCACTTGGTTATTTTTGCCTACAACATCTCGGTACAGGGTTGGGCTCTTGAAGATGCAGGCCGTGGAGCTTCTGAACCGGGAGACGGCGGCGTAAACCGTACTTACCTTGACCAGCATTTGGCAGCCGGGTACAATGAAGTTACGGGTGATTACCCTGAGCACTGGGCTTAAGCCCGGAAGAGGAGAAGGAAGTAGAGGAGATGCGACATAAGGAATTAAGTGCGGAGGAGATTGATGAAGCTCTGGAACGTGCTTAAAGGGGAGATGAGTTTTGTGGGGCCGAGGCTAATTTTAATTGAGCTGGACTAAAGTAAGCAAAGTTTTGGTGGATTTGACCTTGTCTCCATGGCGGGTACCTAGTAGCCTTTCTCATCCGCCTCCACGGCCGTTTCCCGGAAGTAAATTTTACTGCTTATCTTTCTGTGGCACTCTATCACAAAGCGTATCTCCAGTAGCCAGGCAAGTGGTGAAGTTTAGGATGACTGACAGGAAATTATTCCGGGACCCTGTACATGGGTATATCGTTGTACCAAAGGAATTTATGGCCCTAGTTGCGACCAAGGAGTTTCAGCGGTTGAGAAGAATTCGTCAGCTTGGTTTGTCTTTTCTTACTTATCACGGGGCCGAACATTCTCGTTTTGCTCACTCCCTTGGCGTGTTTCAACTATTCGTAAGGTTACAAGCTGAGCTCGAACGTAAAGGCTACCGGTTTTCCGAGGAAGAAAAGCTACTGGGGTGTTGTGCCGGGCTTCTGCACGATATCGGTCATGGCCCGCTGTCACATGTCCTGGAAGGTATAATGACTCCAGACAAAAAGCACGAGGCCTGGGCTATAGAAATTATCACGGCTCCCACGGAGATCCGGTGCGTTCTGGAAAGCATGGACCCGGGGTTGCCTAAGAAGATATGCCAGGTGCTCCAAGGTGATCCCCAATGGCAGCTAGTAAAAAACATTATGTCCTCGCAGCTTGATATAGATCGTATGGATTACCTTTTGCGTGACGCCCTTATGACCGGGACCAGTTACGGTCATTTTGACTTAACTAGGCTGTTAACAGTTCTCGAGTTAAACGATAGACAGACTAGCTTGATAGTAAACAATAAAGGACTTATGGCCGCAGAACAATTTGTTTTTGCCCGCTATTATGCCTACTGGCAAATATACTACCACAAGACAACAAGAGGCGCTGAGAAAATCCTGCAGGCGATTTGGAGAAGGGCCCAAGAACTCTTCGGCCGAGATTCATTACCACCTGGCATGATACCTCTATCTCTAAGACCCTTCCTCGCTGGTGATTGGGATTGGAACCATTATTTATCTATCGATGATTCCGATATCTGGATGGCGTTAAAGATTTGGCAGGAAAGCCCAGACCCCATCCTATCTGATTTGTCCAGGCGGATTTTATACAGGGAGCTATTCAAACCTATTGAGATTATAGAAAATCCTCCTGTTAATTTGTTAGACCTTCCTGAACGACTAAAGGAAATAGTTCGTAGCAGCGGTTATGACCCGGAGTATTATCTTTTCTTTGATGCCCCATCTGATGTGGCTTACGATTACTATACGTCACCCGAGGAAGAAGATACCAGTAAGCCTCCTATTTTGGTTGTTGACAAGTCTGGTACACCACGTGATATAACGAAATTGTCAGAGCCTATTCACGCTATTGCAGGCAAGCGCAAAATTGTAAGATATATTTATGTCCCGGACGAAAAATGTCGTACAGAGATTGAAAAAATAGTTAAGAAGACAGGCAGAAAGGGGCAATAAAGGAATGGATTTTTTGGGTAATTATCAAATGTTAATGAAGCTCTTAAGTTCTGTAGGAGAAATACATGGGCGAAAGAAATTACAAAAAATGGTGTATTTACTCCAAGAAGCGGGGTGCCCTTTTAAGGAAGAGTTTAATTACCACCTGTTTGGGCCTTACTCGGAAGAACTGGCTACCAAAGTCGATGAGATGAAATTCCTAGGCTTATTGGATGAAAAATCAGGGGCGACTGCTTTAGGATACAAGCAGTACATATATTCTTTATCTGAAGAAAGTAAACGATACATGAAAGACCGAAAAAATAACTTTAGGCTGCCGCTTCACTTCGATCAACTGGCTAAGGAGCTGGCCCGTTATGACGCTCGCACTTTGGAATTGATGGCTACGCTAAGATTTCTCAGGAAGATGAATTACTCAGATGCGGAAGCTGCCGAGTATGTAAAGAAGCTTAAGCCTGAACAAGAGTATAAAGATGATGAAATTGGAAAGGCCTTAGATTTCCTAAACACGCTTATGAATCCCCAGGCTTCAGAAGATGTTTCCTCTTGAGGGGAAGGGACAGCACCGAGGCCGGTGGTTTTGCCTGGCCCATACGGGTTCTATTACCTTCACAAGTGCAATGTATGCGGTTATACCGTTTCTACCTCCGGTCCGTGGGAATTCTACCGCGATGCCCGAAGGAAAGCGAAAGGCTTATGGTTATCCTGTGCCGTTGTCCGAGGAGGCTGCTCGGGCCGGAATCCATGGGCTTTCAGGTATTGTGTACTGTACGCTCTGCGACAAGTCGTTTGACGTAGTGCTCGTTGAACCGCTCATCCCTGGAATAAGAGAGCATTAACACTCTGTCTGAAAAGCCTCTTTTTGCCTAGGGAGATAGTGTCTAGTATTGCGGGTAGAAGCGGATAGTAATGGTATGGTCTTATGCGAATACACGCTTGGGGGATATTATGATGGCAGAAATAGTGAGGAGATCTCCAAGTCCAGTAAATTTTGATCATGTTATTCAAACCTTTACTGGTGACGTGGATTTCCAAAAACAGTTGATGCAGGCAAATGTCGTTATTCTTCCGAGAATGGGTGTGCTCCACTATACTGCTCCTGTATTTGAAGCCGACACTCGTGAACTTTACAGGTATTTACGTGCTCATTCGTCGGACAAGCTAAAAGTCGAAGTAGCGATTCGGGATGAAGACTACGCAGAATTAGTGGTCCACGCGGATATATTAGAGTTAGGAAAGTTTTTGGTAAAAACGTTCGTTGCCCCTCTCCTCGTGAATATTCTGGCGAACTATGTTTCGGAGAAGCTCAAGTACCGTAGCACCAAGGAAAATCGAGAGACAACTGTGCGAGTTGAACTGATACTGACCAATGATGACGGCAGTTCTATGTCTTTCAAATACGATGGACCTGCAACTACATTTGAAAAGGAATTGGCCAGGGAAATAAGAGAATTCATTAGGGAAGTTCAGGGGAGGAAACTTGCGTGAGTGATTTTACGGTTGATTATCTTATTCGGGAAGCTGAGGTATTTTCAGTTCCTCGAAATTTCGCACGAAGCTATCGTGAACGCGTGACACAACTGTTATCGCCCGAATATTGGGATATACTCAAATCAGTCAAAAGGAAGGCAGTAGCGGTAGGTGACCAAGCAATGGCTAAGGCTGCTTGGTGTTTTGAAACGATAGGTCGCATCCAGGACCACTTTATCAAAGCCTTCAACTTAATGAAAAATGACCAGTTTTATAGTGCCTGGTGCGACCTCGAACGTTGTGAAATAGAAATAAGTTTCTTGGTTCCTCATTTTCAAGACACCGAGAACGAGTTTGGAATAGAACACATTCGAAGCCATGTACCCAGGTTTCAGGCGCTTTTTCCATATAGATTCTTCCTTAGCCCCGCATTTATAGTGCGGGAATCGCGTTGTTCAATCTGTAAGCAACCTTTTCGTCTAAGGAAGGGTTGTGATCACAAAGTGGGAGAAATTTACAATGGTGAGATATGTTTAAGAGAGATCACAAAGGCTGAATTGTTGGAAGTATCACTTGTTGAAAACCCCGTTCAAAAATATTCCGTGCCATTTGGTCCTGCCATTAAATACAACTACGGAATAGTAAAATACGTTATACAGGGCTTAAGATCACCCTGGAAAAAATGGAATTACAGCCAGTATGAGATACCTTTAGAAAAGGAACCATTTCCAGGAATCGAAAGAAACGAACTCTGCCCTTGTGGTTCAAGGCAGAAATATAAGGACTGTTGCCTGAGAAAAGTCAAATTCCGCATTCATTTTGAGGTGTATTTCGAGGAACCCCCGCCGGCAGACTTGCCCAGTTTTATCGAAGATGTAAAATATTTTGTGGATGGAGAGGTTTGATATAGCCTGACTAAAATCTTGGCGTCAACCTTGTCCGTTTTAGTCCTGCCTTCGGCGATGTCCCTGGTCCTTACGGGGGTTAACAACAAATACTGCCGCCTTGTGCTCGGCAAAGATACCACAGATTTATGAAGGAAATTCTTGGGATGGACCATGGAGAGGGAATCAGCTTACGAGGTAGGGTTATTTCCCTGGCCACAGTGTACACCTTTATTTTCATGTGCCTTTTATGCGGCTTCTGCAAAAAATGAAGGCTGTGAGGTGCACGCGGCCGCTTCCCCTGAGGAGGGAAAAAAGAGGAGATAGAGGCAGGGGGTGAGATACTGGGATGTCCCCTTGGTTCGCTCGCCCTATAGCTTTTAAAATTGGCGCGCTATTAATTAAAACCTTGGTGGCTTTTTCGTTCTCACCGGTTCGATCTCATCCATGTCCATACCCCGGTAGCCGGTTTCCAGGGAAGATACCTGGCTAAGGTTACCGGGCAAGGTCCGGTTTTATATACCCCCACGGTTTTCATTTTTACCAGGGCGCGCCTTTGAAAAATTAGCTCCTTTATATTCTCCAGCTAGGGGCGGAGGTTCTCTCTTTCCTGGTCTGTGTAATAGCCCTTCTTCTACCCCTAAGTTCGAGTATTTCCTATTTCTTCCATACTTATGCTTTCCCCCGGTCTATTTTCCTTTTAGCTGCTCCTGTGCAATTGTTTTTCCTTCCTTTATGGCGGCAACTTGGTGTGGGCCTGGTCCCTGGCCAGGCAAGGCCCTCTCACCCTTCCGGTAGTGGGGCCTAAAGAGGAGGCGCTGATGCGGGCACGGCTTATAAAAAAACCAGGAGCCGTACCTCTTCCAGGTAGCAGGAGTAGTGACGGATGTTACCCTGGACCCTGCCGCGGGAACTGGCTGGTATTTCCTGGCCGGGCAGCCATACTAAGCTGGCCGCCAGCCTGGAGAAGGTAGGGTCTAAAACGGTGCTTCTGTGTTCCGGCTTGCCCCCGGGAAGAGAGAGCCAAAATCCTTAAAAAGCTATGTAAGAAAAGCTAGCCCTTTTTCTCATCCCAGACCTGGAAGATATCTTTCTCGCCCGGGCTTCCCTGGAACAGATCGATGGTATCCCGGTCTTCAGGATTCCGAGGATACAGGAGGAGCCCGCCTTAGGGTGGATAAGGTTCCTGGACATAGTGGACGGGGTTATTCTTTCTTGTGCTGGCGCTGCCGGTAATACTCCTGGCAACCCTGGCTCTGAAGTTGGAAAATCCCCGCTGGCCGATGTTTTACGTACAGGAGAGGGGGTAGAGGCAGACGAGTGTTCCGTCTTTTTAAGCTCAGGACTATGATTCCCGGGGCGGAAGAGGAGACAGGGCCCACCCTCTGTTCCGGACGAACAGCGGCTTACCAGAGTGGGCCGTATCCTAAGGGCTACGCGGATTGACGAGCTTCCCCAGCTCTGGAACGTGCTCAAAGGGGAGATGAGCTTCGTGGGGCCGCGGCCGGAGAGACCTTATTTTGTGGAGCAGCTGGAGAAGGAGATACCCGGGTACCGTCTACGCCATTGCTTACCGGCCGGCATAACGGGCCCAGCCCAGGTGGAAGGAAGGTACAACATTCCGCCGGAGGACAAGTTAAGGTATGATCTCATGTATGGTAAAAACACTTCCCTCCTTACCGACCTGCGCATAATCTTTATGTACTCAAGCGTGATCATGTTGCGGGATAAGGCCAGCTGAGATAGGGGAGGTAAGGGTATGTTCATACTTTTGGGAGAGAACTTGCCAGTGGTATTCCGCAAAAGGTTAACAAATCTCTGCCTCGCTTGTCTCATGGCCGCCGCCGTGGTTATTTACTGCGCCGGTGATGAGCGCCGGACAGATTTCGAGTACGCTCAGGCGAGAAGGGCGAGAGGGTAGAGACCGCAGTGAAAGTTTACAGGAAGGGGCTCGCCCCGTACTTACTTTATGGCCGGCACCGGTTTATCGCTTTTCTTGAACAGGGGGACAAGGTTTATAGGGAACGCCGGGCGCCTTTGGAAGAGAACTTACGGCAACTTCGGAGCGACTTGGAAGAATCTCAGGCCACCCGGGAAAGGAGGGAAAGCAGGCAGGGCTATCCGGCCTCTTATTAGCTGGGGCTGACTAACCCAAAGCCAGGAGGGCCTCACCGGCTCTTAACTTAGCCCGCCCCAGCCTTGAAGCGTGCTTAAGGTTTTTCCAGGCCCACCAGCCTCTCCAGCCGGTCAAAAATTAAATTGATGCGTTCCGGATCCCAGGTGCCGTCAATGTTTATGCGCAGTACAGAAGATATAGTATCCAGCCGGTGTTCTTCTGCTATAGGGATGGTTGCGTTGCTCCCGCTTTCGGGAGCAACGTGTTGGCCCGTTGCCTGGCTTAAAGTGTCAAAGCCGACTTTGACCCTTTTGCTCTTTGCTTCGCGGTCTGTGGTAGCCTTTTCCTTTTTGTTTCTTCTGGAATTGGCTGCCTGCTCCGGAGATAACCCTTGCGCCATTCCCCACAGAAGGGCTACCGTGGCCCGGACCTTGCTCCTAGCACTGTCTCCCAGGTTTGTTTTCTCGCTTAGGAAGTTGTCCAGTGTCTCTTCCCATTCATCGGGATACATCTCCAGCATGGTTAGAACTGTAGGATAAAACTCTTCAAGAATTTCCCGGCCCACCTCGGGATACCTTTCCGGGTTGCGCAAAAGGCGACCCCGTTCTGTCAATACATTATTTTCATCAATAAAATTAAAATTTTTAAGGTCTAAGAGGATATTTTTGGCCGTGCCTTCCGCCACTTTACAGGCAATCTGGATGTAGTGAACATCTATTGTGGGAGGCATGCTCTTGCGTAAAGCTTTGGGCAGGTCCGTCAGGGTTCTAAGGGATTGCAAATAGGGAAATTCTTTTAACGCTTCGCCCACCGGACTTCACCTCCTTTCTTGCCTTGTTTCGTCGGCCGGGTCAGCAGCGAATGCCATAATCGCCAAATATTTACTTTACCTACCAAAAATTTACCTTATCTATCAAAAATCATCAAGAGGTTTTTGGATTTCTCTTACCCTGCCCTTGCCCTAGCCCTGCACATAAAGTAAAATAGAGTAAACTAAAGAAAAAACAGGAGAAACCGGAGATGCCTATCGAC
>JAZHPA010000077.1:0-6871 GCA_051024685.1 Moorellaceae bacterium AZ2
TGGCTACCGCTCAGGTTTAGTCGCTCGCTTCCAAGCCCAAGCAGGCCTGCCCTGCAAAAAGTGGGGATAACTCAGGCGACCAACCTATTGACACTAATAGCGCTATAAGGTATCATAGCTTTAAAAAGCGAATAGAGGAGAGGTTTAGCTGAGCTGAGTTGAGGAGAGGGGAGCTGGAGATGAGCCGGACGAGAGATGACGAGGTGCCGGTGCTCATTCGAGCGTCGGCTTTTTTGTGTTTTTGGGGGTGAAGGAATGATACCTGTCTGGCAGGAAGTGCTGGCCGACACGGATACCCCTGTATCCCTATACTTAAAACTCGGAAGAACCCCTTATAGCTATCTTTTGGAGAGTATAGAAGGGGGGGAGAGGCTGGGTCGTTATTCTTTCATCGGGTTTGATCCTCTGCTCGTTTACCGCTGCCGGGGCAATAAGGGCACTCTCTTACGGGAGGGCAGGGAAGAAGAAGTCTCCGGTACTCTGGACTTTCTCCGGCGGCTGTTGCAGGAATTGAGGGTTTCTCCCCTGCCGCCGGGAGTGCCGCGGTTTTTTGGAGGTCTGGTAGGTTATTTCGCCTATGATGTGGTGCGCCAGCTGGAGAAGCTGCCGGCGAAAGGCAGGGATGACCTTAAGCTGCCGGATATTTACCTGGTATTGAACCGCACCCTCTTAATTTACGACCACCTTTTGCGCACCGTAAAGGTGGTTTGTCTGGCCCGGAGCGGTGATCCGCAGGACTACCAGGCAGCTCAAGTACGCCTGCAGAAGGTAATCGGACTGATGCGCAAAAATGCCGAAGCACAGCCCCGGGAAGGAGAGGGCCCGGAGGTTAGCTCTGGCCCTGTCAGCTACCGGGCCAATATGACGGCGGAAGAGTTTAAAGACAAGGTAAAACGCATCCAGGAATATATAGCTGCCGGTGACTGTATCCAGGTAGTTCTGTCCCAGAGGTTGGAAATACCTTTTCGGGGCGACACTTTTGCGGTGTATCGTCGGTTGCGAACTATCAACCCTTCTCCCTATATGTTTTATCTTAACTTTCCCGAAGTACAGCTGGTCGGCTCTTCTCCGGAAATGCTGGTGCGGGTAGAGAATGGGGTTATCGAGAACCGGCCCATTGCCGGGACCCGGCCGAGGGGCCGTACGGCGGAAGAAGACCTGGAACTGGCTCAGGAGCTACAGAACAACGAGAAGGAACGCGCCGAACACCTCATGCTTTTAGATCTGGGGCGAAACGATGTAGGCCGTATAGCTATTCCCGGAAGCGTACAAGTACCTCAATTTATGGCGATTGAGAATTATTCCCATGTGATGCATTTGGTTTCCAGTGTTACCGGCCGCCTGGCACCCGACAAGAACGCCCTGGATGCCCTCCTGGCTTGCTTCCCTGCCGGTACGGTTTCCGGCGCGCCTAAGGTGCGGGCCATGGAGATAATTGCCGAACTGGAGCCGAACTCACGCGGCCCTTATGCCGGGGCGGTCGGCTACTTAAGTTTAAACGGGAATATGGATACCTGTATTGCCATCCGGACCATCGTTTTTACCAGGGGCATGGCCTATGTGCAGGCCGGCGCCGGCATCGTGGCCGATTCCGAGCCAGAGGCCGAATATGAGGAGACCTTGAATAAAGCCCGGGCTTTGCTTAAAGCACTGGGCCTCGGTGCTTCCGGAAAAAAGTATGGGTAATCTTTCGGAAGGATCTGGGCCTTAAAGGGAGGAGTACCATGCTGCTAATGATTGACAACTATGATTCCTTTACCTATAACCTGGTGCAATACTTGGCCGAATTGGGGGAAGAGGTGATCGTGAGGCGTAATGATGCCATTACTTTAGAGGAGATGGAAAAACTTAAGCCCCGCTACCTGGTGATTTCCCCGGGTCCCTCCACGCCCAACGAAGCCGGTATTTCCCTGGCAGCCATAAAAAACTTTGCCGGCAGAATACCTATTTTAGGCGTCTGCCTGGGTCACCAGTGCATTGGGCAGGCCTTCGGAGGAAGAGTGGTCAGGGCCAAGCGCCTGATGCATGGCAAAACTTCTTCTATCAACCACGACGGGAAGACCATTTTTCGCGGCCTTAAGAACCCCTTCCGGGCCACCCGCTACCATTCGCTCATAGTGGAAGAAGAGACGTTGCCTGCGTGCCTGGAAGTCACGGCTAAATCTGAGCAGGGGGAGCTTATGGGCATACGCCACCGGAAGTTCCCCATTGAGGGAGTCCAGTTTCACCCGGAATCTATCCTTACGGAAGAAGGTAAAAAATTACTGGCCAATTTTCTGGCCTTAGCCTGAAGAGGTAATCCAGCTGAGAAGAGGGGAGAGGAGCAGAGCCATGTTGCCCGAATACATCCATAAAGTAGTAGCCGGACATTCCTTAACAGAGGCGGAAGCCGAGACGGCCATGGAAGTAATTATGGGCGGGGAGGCCACGCCTGCCCAGATAGGCGCTTTTTTGACTGCCCTGCGGCTTAAGGGAGAAACGGTGGAAGAAATTACGGGCTTTGCCCGGACTATGCGCCGCCTGGCCGAACCTTTGAACAGTCGCCACCGTGTCCTGGTGGATACCTGCGGCACCGGGGGAGATGGTCGCCATACTTTCAATATCTCCACCGCCGCCGCTTTCGTAGTAGCCGGCGCAGGGATACCCGTGGCCAAACACGGCAACCGCTCGGTTTCCAGCCGGGCCGGCAGCGCCGACGTTTTGGAAGCTCTGGGTGTGCGGATAGATTTGCCGCCGGCAGCCGTAGCAGCTTGTCTGGAAGAAGTGGGTATAGGTTTTCTCTTCGCCCCTGCCTTCCACAAGGCTATGAAATATGCTGCGGCTCCCCGGCGGGAGATAGGCATTCGTACGGTTTTTAATCTGCTAGGCCCTTTAACTAACCCGGCCGGTGCACCTTACCAGCTGGTAGGTGTCTATGCGCCGGAGTTGACCGAAACCGTGGCTACGGTTCTGGGGCGTTTGGGTTGCCGTCGCGCTTTTGTGGTGCACGGCAGCGACGGATTGGATGAAGTTACTATAACCGGGCCCACTAAAGTCACCCGTCTGGAAAATGGTTCGGTAGAAACTTTCATTTTTTACCCGGAGGAGGTAGGCATTAAACCGGTCCAGCTTCAAGATTTGTCAGGCGGCACGGCGGCCGATAATGCTGGCATTATCCAAGGGGTGCTGGAGGGTAGGCCGGGACCGGCGCGAGATGTGGTGGTGGTAAATGCCGCCTTCGCTTTACTGGCCGCAGGGGCCGCGGCTTCGGTACGGGAAGGTATGAAAATGGCGGCAGAGAGTATAGATTCGGGAGCGGCTTACGGCAAACTGGCCGCCCTGGCCAATTTCAGTGAAAGCTGGGCCGCCTGATGTTGGAGCGAATTTTAGAGCATAAGCGCCGGGAGGTCGCCCTCGCACGGGAGGAGCTGCCTTTAAGCCGGTTGGAGGAAAGGTGTAATAGATTGCCCTTACCCCGGGACTTTGCCGGCGCGCTTCGCCGCAGCGTATCTATTAATCTCATTGCCGAGCTTAAAAAAGCTTCTCCCTCTCGCGGCGTACTGTGCGCGGATTTTGACCCCCAAAAACTTGCCGGCCTTTATACCCGTGCCGGAGCGGCCGCTCTATCCGTATTGACCGATGAAGAGTTCTTTCAGGGACACCCCCGGTATATTGCTCTGGTGCGGGAGGTAACCCCCTTGCCGCTATTGCGCAAGGACTTTATCATCGACGAATACCAAATTTTTGCTACCAGAGCCCTGGGAGCCGACGCCGTCCTTTTTATTGTAGCCGCTTTGGAGGAGGCTCAGCTTCAAGAATACTTGGACCTGGCCTCCCGCCTGGAGTTGGCGGCCCTGGTGGAAACTCACACCGCAGAAGAAATCGAGCTGGCTCTTAAGGCGGGTGCCCGGATTATAGGGATTAATAACCGCGATTTGCACACCTTCAGGACGGATATAAAAACCACCCTGGAGCTGCGCCACCTGATACCTCCTGGACGACTGGTGGTGAGTGAAAGCGGTATCCAGGGGCGCGAAGACGTAGTTAGGCTGGCCCAAGCCAGAGTAGACGCTATTCTGGTGGGCGAAGCCTTGGTGACGTCTGCTGATGTGGAGGCCAAAGTACGCGAACTGTTGGGAACCGCTCCTTAAAGCTTAAGACCGAGCAAAAAGGGAATAATCGAGGGTGAAAGCGCTTGGTAAGGGTAAAAATTTGCGGTATTAAGACCTGGGCTGAGGCCAGGGCCGCTTTAGATGCGGGCGCCCATGCTTTAGGATTTGTCTTCGCTCCCAGCCCTCGCCGAATTCATCCTGAAACGGCCCGGGAGATAATTACAAAGCTGCCCCCCTTGATTACTACCGTGGGCGTGTTTGTTAATGAGCCGCGCTACAGTTTGCTGGAGATCGCCAGCTTTTGCCGGCTCGATGTGTTACAGCTTCATGGAGAAGAGCCACCCGAGTATTGCCGCGGTATCTCTAACCGTTTAATAAAAGCTATACGAGTGAAGGATATAAAATCCCTGGAACTTATCCCTAAATACCGGGTGGACGCTTTTTTGCTGGATGCTTTTGTTCCCGGCCAGGCCGGAGGCACGGGTCATACTTTTAATTGGGAGATTGCCCGCCGGGCAAAAGAGCTGGGTCCACCTATTATTCTGGCCGGCGGTTTAACTCCGGAAAATGTGGCCGAGGCTATTCGCCAGGTGCAACCTTATGCCGTAGATGTGAGCAGCGGAGTGGAAACTAACGGCCAGAAAGACCCGGTCAAAATAGCCCGCTTTATGGAAGCCGTAGCCAGGGCTTAAAGAGGAGGAAACGCCATGAGTTTACCGGATGCCAGGGGTCGCTTTGGTAGCTTCGGGGGCCGGTTCGTACCGGAAACCCTGATGCCGGCCCTGGAGGAATTGGAAAGAGCCTATTTGGAGGTGCGCGAGGATAAGGATTTCCAGGCAGAGTTGAGTTATTACTTGCGTTACTATGCGGGCCGGCCTACGCCTTTATATTTGGCCTCTAATTTAACAGCCCATTGGGGCGGTGCCCGGGTCTATTTAAAACGGGAAGATTTAAACCATACGGGATCCCATAAGCTCAACAACGCCCTGGGTCAAGCGTTGCTGGCCCGGCGGATGGGCAAGAAGCGCATTATTGCCGAAACAGGGGCCGGACAACACGGGGTAGCTACGGCTACGGTCGCAGCTCTGTTAGGCCTGGAATGCGAAATATATATGGGTGCCGAAGACTGCCGGCGCCAGGCTTTAAATGTATTCCGCATGGAGCTTTTGGGAGCCAAGGTAAAGCCGGTAAACAGCGGGACGGCCACTCTGAAAGACGCCATTAATGAGGCTCTGCGCGACTGGGTAACCAATGTGCGCACTACCTATTATCTGGTAGGTTCGGTAGTAGGGCCTCACCCTTATCCCATGATGGTGAGAGATTTTCAGGCAATTATTGGCAAGGAAGTGCGGGAGCAGCTCCTAGCCGTTTGCGGCCGACTGCCGGATCATCTGGTGGCCTGCGTGGGAGGGGGCAGCAATGCCATGGGACTCTTTTATCCCTTTCTGGAAGAAGAAAAAGTAAAACTTTGGGGAGCGGAGGCCGCCGGAAAGGGTTTGGAAACAGGGCTTCATGCTGCTACTCTTACTGCGGGAATACCGGGAGTGCTGCACGGTTTTTACAGCTACTTGTTGCAAGATGAAGCCGGGCAAATTCTACCTGCTCACTCCGTATCCGCAGGGCTGGACTATCCCGGCGTGGGGCCCGAACATAGTTACCTGAAAGATACAGGGCGGGCGACTTATCAGGCGATTAGCGACGCCGAAGCTTTAGAGGCTTTTCGGCTGCTTTGCCGTACAGAGGGGATTTTACCTGCTTTGGAGAGCGCCCATGCTGTAGCCCTGGCAGGCAAGCTGGCTCCCCATTTAAGCCCGGAGGAGATTATGGTTATCAATCTTTCGGGCCGGGGAGACAAAGATGTAGAGCAGGTAGCGGAGATTCTGGGGAGAGAGGGAAAACAACATGGGTAAAGAAAGGCTGGCCGGCGCTTTTGAACGGGGGAGAAAGGCTCTGATCATTTATGTGTGCGCCGGGGACCCGTCCTTAAAAGTTACCGCAGAACTCGTACCGGCGCTGGTGGATGCTGGGGCCGATATTATTGAACTGGGGGTTCCCTTTTCCGACCCGGTAGCCGATGGTCCGGTGATTCAGGCCGCCAGCCAGCGAGCCCTGGCCTCCGGCACCACTCTGGCCAGAGTCTTGAATTTGACGGCTGCTCTGCGGGCTAAAATAACGACACCGCTGGTGTTAATGAGTTATTATAATCCTATACTGCGCTATGGCCTGGCGGATTTCGGGAAGGATCTGGCTGCTGCCGGGGGGGACGGCGCTATTATTCCCGACCTTCCTTGGGAGGAAGCAGGTCCTTTGCAGCAGATCTTGGAAAAGGAAGGGCTGGTCCTTATCCCCTTGGTAGCGCCCACTACTCCTGAAGACCGACTGCGCCGGATTGCCGCCGGCGCCGGAGGCTTTATCTATTGTGTCTCCCTTACAGGGGTCACGGGAGTTCGGGAAGAGTTGCCTCCGGGTCTGCTGGCTTACATGGAGAGGGTGCGAAGGGTTACCTCTTTACCTCTGGCCTTGGGGTTTGGCATCGGCAGCCCGGGACAGCTAAAGCGACTGGCGCCCCTGGGCGATGGCTTTATAGTGGGCAGCGCGGTCATCCAGGCTCTGGTTGAAGGGGGAGTAGCCCGAGCAGCCGCCCTGGTTAAAAGCCTGCGCGAGGCTTTAGATAGTATTTAGGAAAGGATAACTTAGCCAAGTTACCTGAGTTATCCCCACTTTTTGCAGGGCAGGCCTGCTTGGGCTTGGAAGCGAGCGACTAAACCTGAGCGGTAGCC
>JAZHPA010000078.1:0-6150 GCA_051024685.1 Moorellaceae bacterium AZ2
TTGGCTACCGCTCAGGTTTAGTCGCTCGCTTCCAAGCCCAAGCAGCCTGCCCTGCAAAAAGTGGGGATAACTCAGCTTGACCAGGGCTTGACAGGAAAAGACGGGTACATTAAACTTATAGTTAGATAGTTATCGAAATAAGGTGGATTCCATGGGATTAAATGATATTTTTCGCGCTCTAGGGGATCCTACGCGGAGGGAAATAATGCGCCTCTTGGGGCAGAGGGACATGACGGCAGGGGAAATTGCGGATCATTTCAACCTTACCAAGGCCACCATATCGCATCATCTTGCCGTACTCAAGGAGGCGGGGCTGGTTCTGGGCGAACGACAGGGTCAATACATCGTGTATTCTTTAAATGCTACCGTGTTTCAGCATCTCTTGAGCTGGCTGCTGGAACTGGCCCGTAGAGAAAGGGAAAGCAAAAATAAGGTTTCGCGGGAAACCTAAAGGGAGGGTCCTTTTAGATGGAGAGTTACCGGCTGAACAAAAGACTGCTGGCCCAGGACTGGCCGGCCATCCTCATTTTGTTACTGATGCTTGTGGCCGCCCTGGCGGTTTACCCTTATCTCCCTGAGAGGGTACCCATTCACTGGAATGCAGCGGGTCAGGTGGATAATTACAGTTCGCGGGCCTTCGGGGCCTTCATGCTGCCCCTGATGACGGCCGGACTGTACATTTTGATGCTGGTCTTACCTTTAGTGGACCCTCGCCGGGAGAATTACCCCAAATTCCTAGGGGCTTACCGGATTATCCGGCTGGGCTTGGTACTCTTTATGGCTGTCCTTTACAGTCTTGTCCTCATAGCCTCTCTGGGTTATGCCGTGCCTATGGACCGGGTAATGCCTGCCCTGATAGGCTTGCTGTTTATTCTAATCGGCAATTACTTGCCCCGGGTCAGGCATAATTATTTCGTGGGAATACGCACGCCCTGGACCCTGGCCAATGAAGAAGTATGGCGCAAGAGCCACCGCTTTGGGGGTATGGCCTTTGTTCTGGCAGGGATCATTTCCATTTCGGTAGCCTTCCTCGCTAAGGGCATGGTAGCCTTTATCGTGGTCATCACAGCCGTTATACTGGCCTCGGTTATAAGCGTGGTGTATTCCCTCCTTATTTTCCCGCGCAAGAGCTGATTTCTAAGTCCGCGGCTTTCAACCTACGCAGAAATAAATAGGACCGGGGATAAGTACGAGAAGGGTAATTGCGATGCCATGTATCAGGTCTGCCTGCTGCCCGGTTTGGCAATAAATTAGGCGAGCTGGAAGTGCGTCAAAGGTAGAATTGGGGGAGGGCCGGGAAGCCATCCCCCATTATAGTTCCAACTGTACGGCACCGGGCCCCCATAAACCCTTAAGACCAGCCATGTTGTAGGCAGCAATGCGCCCTTGGGCGCAGGCGTTGGGCCAGATGGGAGTGAGCCCCATCTGGCCGGGACCGCATCTTTGGTTTCGGCCCCGTCTCCCGGCCTCCAGGCCTACAAAGCTCCCGCCTACCACCACCACTCTGTGGGCATCGGTGCAGGCTTGTAAGATTCCCTCGGCGTCTGCCCGGTGGCGCAAGCCAAACCCAGCTGACCTTGCGCAGCTCCGCCAGTACGGCCTCGGCCAGGGCTATGGCCAGGTCCTTCACAGGTTTCTTGGTATCCAGACCCAAAACCCCTGCGATTTCGCGCAGCTTTTGCTCATCGCTGCTGGTGAAGGGCGTCTTCCCCTGGGCTGTAGCCTTCAAGGTCTTAGCAAGCTCTTCCAGGTGATGGCTATAAGCTGCAGCTCCGTGTACGGCCAAGCGTACCAAGTTGCGGGCTACGATGGTATCGGCCGTGGCACCGCAGATGACCCGCTCGGCTCGCGAAGTGATGCGGCAGGGTTCCGTGGTTGCACAGCTGACAGCACACCCCCTGCATGCCGAAACCGCACCGGGGCTATTTTGCTTCCCAGCGGTCGAAAATCGTGGATATGCCCATGCGCTTAGTCCGTTCATATATCTCATTGTGCTCTTATGGGCGGAATAACAGAAGGATGACGAAACGCAGGTGGTGCAAGCGTTCATTCATCTAACCTGCTCGTAATACCTGGATTTAATTTTTTTATACCATGAAACGGGGTACGGCTGTGAGCCGTTTTTCCTTCGGAGTGTGATGCTCATCACAGATGGGGAACTCCGCCAAGAAAGCCGTTCTGAGGCAGGAAAAATCTTGTGGATGTCGAACTTACTCAGTTGCCTTGCCATTTGCGGGAGAATGGAGGATTATCTTTGCCTTATTACTTTTTTAACGGCCGTGACTTAAAGGCTATGCTCATGGGGGCCGCTAACCGTCTGGCCACCGCCCGGGCCGAGATAGATTCTTTGAACATATTTCCTGTTCCCGATGGAGATACCGGGACCAATATGTATTTAACCCTCTTAAGCGGCGTGAAAGAAATGCAAAGCCTCGATAGTTTGGTCCTAGGAGCTGTGGCTGATGCTGTTGCCCGCGGCTGCCTTTTAGGAGCCAGAGGAAACTCGGGCGTAATTCTATCGCAAATAATGCGGGGCTTTGCCGACGCTTTAGCCGGTAAAGAGCGGGCAGGGGCTCGCGAGTTAGCCCGGGCCTTTGCTGCCGGTACCGACTATGCCTACTGCGCGGTATCCAATCCTGTGGAGGGAACCATCCTCACCGTCTGCCGGGCCATCAGCCGGGCCGCGTCAGAGGCGGCGGCAAAGACCAGGGATTTGCCGCGGGTTATCGTCTACTCCTGCCGGCAGGCCCAGCAGGCCCTGGAGCGCACGACGGAATTGCTGCCGGTTTTAAAAGAAGCGGGAGTAGTGGATGCTGGCGGCAAAGGGCTGGTGGTCATCCTGGAGGGCATTATCCAGGCCTTGAAGGACCTGGCGGTTAAAAAGGATATTCAACTCTTTGACTTGGCCGTCTCCCAGCAAAAGCAATTTGCCCCCCTGCGAAGGGCCGTACTGCCGCCGGAAATAGAATTCACCTATTGCACCGAGTTTGTACTGGTAGGCTCCAATATCCCTCTGGAAACCTTAAAATCTGAACTGGCTCCTTATGGAGACTGCCTCCTGGTAGTAGGAGACCAGAAGACGGCCAAGGTTCATATCCATTCGAACCATCCGGGACTGGTGCTGGAATGCGGCCTCAAGTACGGGGCCTTGCACTCGGTAGAGATAAATAATATGGAAGAGCAGTACGTGGAGTGGAAACTCTCCTATAAGGAGGAAACACAGCCCATAGGAATTGTAGCCGTAGGGCCGGGCGAAGGGCTCAATGCCATATTAGAGAGCCTGGGAGCCAGCCAGGTAGTTGACGGCGGACCCACCATGAATCCTAGTGCCCAAGACCTGGCCGCAGCCATAGCCGCGGTGAAGGCGGAAGGGGTTATTGTGCTGCCCAATAACAGCAACATCCTCCTGGTAGCCGAGCAAGCCGTCCGCCTGGCAGAGCGTACGGCGCGAGTGGTGCCCTCTGTAACGGTACCGCAGGGCATTGCCGCCCTCATGGCCTTTAACCCATATGCCAGCCTGGAGGAAAACCTGGCCAAGATGACCGGGGCTATGAAAAAAGTCCAGACGGGAGAGATAGCCCGGGCGGCCAGAAATTCCCAGGTAGACGGGCAGACAGTGTGCGAAGGAGATTATATGGGGCTGGCAGAAGGCCGGGTGGTGGTTTCCGGCCCCGATTTAGCCCAGGTGCTGGAAAAGCTGCTAGAATACATAATCCAAGAAGAAGCGAGCCTGGTAACCCTGTATTTTGGCGGCGGCCTGTCCACTTTGGAAGCCGAGGCATTGCTCCAACCCATACGGGAGCGCTTTCCCCAGGTGGACTTCGAGCTGTATTATGGCGGTCAACCGCTATATCAATTTATTATTTCCGTAGAGTAAAGGGGTTGGGCTATTAACATGGGCCAGGTTAGAATTGTTACCGATAGCACGGCGGATCTCCCGCGGGAACTGGTGGAACAGTACGGCATTGTGGTGGTGCCCTTGAAAGTTCTGTTCGGGCAGCAAATTTACCGGGATGGGGTGGATCTTACCTCCGGAGAGTTCTATGAGAAGTTGCGGGCTGCTTCCGATTTGCCCACCACTTCCCAGCCATCCCCCCAGGAATTTATGGAAGCTTACCGCCCCCTGGTGGAGGAAGGGGCCAGCATTATTTCCCTTCACATCTCGGGCAGCCTCAGCGGTACCATCCAATCGGCCCGCCTGGCCAAAACCATGCTGCATTATGATGACCTGGAGATCGTGGACTCCCGGTTGGTGAGCATGGCTCTGGGCCTGGTGGTGCTGGCGGCGGCCAGAAGCGCAGCAGAAAACCGCCCCAAGGCAGACGTCCTGGCAGCGGCCGGCTGGGTCATGGACCATCTGCAAGCCTACTTTCTGGTAGATACCCTGGAATACCTGCAGCGCGGGGGGCGCATCGGCAAAGCCCAGGCATTTTTGGGCAGCTTGTTGAATATCAAGCCTATTCTCATGCTGAAGGAAGGCATTATCTACCCCTACGAAAAAGCCCGAGGAAGGGCCAAAGCCATGGACCGGCTGGTCCAGATCGTGGCCGAAAAATTTCCGGCCCCTACCCCCCTGTGGTGCGCCATCGTACACGGCGACGACTCCGAGGGGATGGAGCAGCTGCGGGAAAAACTGCAAAATAAGGTTGCTTGCAGCTACATGCTCACCGGAGAAATCGGGCCTGTGGTAGGTACCCATGCCGGCCCGGGTTTGTTGGGAATTATAGCTTGTCCTGCTCCGCTACTTGTTAAGTAGTGTGATATATTATAGGTAAATAAAGGTAGGTGGCATAGAGATGACACTTTCATTTAACAAAGTAAGGTAAATTACTCTATATTACTCTATCATATCTATTGGGTATTTCCGAGAACCGTCTATTCACGGAATTGCCCCTACATGCTGGGTATCTATGGTTCTGCGGCCTGGACTTCAACAGCCCTTTACCTGACCGTACCACTCTGGTCAAGGCCAGAAAGCTATTATCCTCCCTCCGGTTTCGGTAGTTGCTTGAACTCCTCTTTGGCTTCAATTATACCTACAATCTTATCTATCAGGTTACGCAACTGCACGGCTTCCTGTGGCTGTGCACTCAAGTTCTGCCCGCCGGTGATGTCAAAGAACAGCAAAAGATACGGGGTAGCCTACTACGGCACTTATGCAAGCCAGGGGAATTATACAACCCTAGCCGCCGTGTAATTAACCTACCAGTTCCTGTCCTAGACGGAAGGCTTTCTCCAGCAGCGCAGTATTGCTTTTGACTGCGTCGCGGTCGTTCATCCCGTTGCCGCCAACTACTCCCTTGACCTGCATACCTAGAAGTCCTCCCAATCGCTGGGCCAGCGCATGGATCAGGTCCCGGTCATCCCCGCCTCCCTGGGAATAAACCATCGCCAATCTCTTTCCCGGAGGGAAGGTGCTGCCCGCGCCGGGTCTAAAGAAGGCGAAAAGGCGATCCATAAACAGCTTGGTCTGTGCGGTAACGTACCCCATATAGACCGGCGAACCCAGCACAACGCCATCGGCCTCGAGCAGGGCCCGGTAGATCTGGACCATATCATCCTCCTGCCGACAGACGTTATGCTCCTTGCAGTAGTTGCACGCCTGGCAGCCGCGGATGTTCATTTCGTTCAGGTAAAACACCTCGGTTTCAGCTCCGGCTGCCGCCGCGCCGGCGAGTACCCTTTCCACCAGAGTTTCGGTGTTGCCGCCCCGCCGGGGGCTCCCTATTATGCCGATAACTTTCACGGCCACCTCTCCCTTCTTAAAAGTGTTAGTTAGTTGAAAACCTGCCTCTGCTTAAATTATAGTCGTATAAACAAATAATGGAAAGACCAGAGCGGCCTGCGCGGCAGCAGTAAACTCGAGAGAAAAACCAACCCCGGCCGCAGCGAGGAACGTAAAACGTAAAGAGATAGCAGATTGAGATGCAGGTATTGCCTGGGCTGCTACGGGGCTGATCCAGGCGGAGAAAAGGTTTAGCCGCATTAGGGGATACCGAGAGCTACCTTTATTGGCAAGAACTTTGGTGGAAGTCATTACTGTTCCAGAGACTTCCATTCTTTCCTCCTTCATCCTGGCGAATCCCCAGTTTGACAATTCTGATGATTATGGGAGTGATGGTGAGAAAGGAAAAGGGAATCCTCCTTTCG
>JAZHPA010000079.1:0-5285 GCA_051024685.1 Moorellaceae bacterium AZ2
ACCCTATTAATTATAGGGTTGCTTCTGTAAGATTATGTCAAGGCCTTCTAAAAAATCGGCCACAACGCAGATGCCTCTGAAGGCATTGAGGTCGGCGATTTTCCTGTGGTAGGATATACATGGTATGGTAGAGGTGAATTGTTCTCTCAAAAAGGAGGGGGCGGCTATGCGCAAGGTTTTGCTCGTTATCGATATGCAGCAGGATTTCGTTTCTGAGGGAGGCGCCTTAAGTTTCCCGGCTGCGCGGGAAGTCATACCCTTCATTGCTGGTAAAATCAAGGAAGCCCTGGACCAGAGACGGGAAATTATTTTTACCCTGGACACCCATACACCGGGCGATGCCGAATTTCAAAAATTCCCGCCGCACTGCCTGGAAGGCACCCCGGGACACGACCTTATCCCCGAATTTAAAGAAATCATTTCCCCCTATGAAGGAATAGGGCAGGTTTACTTCCTGAAGAAAAACCGCTACAGCGCTTTCTATGGCACCGAACTGGAGAAAATTCTGGGACTAACGCCTGGAAGCAGTAAAGAAAGGGTGGCGGAAGTGGAGCTGGTGGGCGTGTGCACCAATATTTGCTGTTTCTTTACCGCCGAAGAGCTGGCCAACCGCGATATCCCGGTGGTAGCCTACGCTCAAGGCATGGCGAGCTTCGACCCGGAAGCCCATAAATTTGCCCTGGAGCAGATGCGCAGCGTGCTGGGCATTAAGGTGGTGGAATGATCTGTACCCACCAAAAAGGCCTTGCCCTTTGCAGGTCGCTCAACTGCCCTCCCCGCCTGCAAGAAAGGTCGGCCTTAATTTCTTGCAAGAAGTATACGGTCGTCGGTAAAGGCTGTGCCGCTGGCCTGCTCAAACATCTGCAACAGGTGGGAAACCTTGGTCCGAGCGCGCTCAGGCCCGGCCAAGTCCAAGATGATTCTTCCCTCGTGCATCATTACCGTCCGGTGGCCTATGCGGAGGGCCTGTTCCAGGTTGTGGGTCACCATGAGGGTAGTGAGCTGGTGCTGGTCGATAATTTTCTCCGTTAGCTCCATAACCGTCCTCGCCGTGCGGGGGTCTAGGGCGGCCGTATGTTCGTCCAACAGGAGCAGCTTAGGAGCCGTAATGGTAGCCATGAGGACCGTCAAAGCCTGGCGCTGGCCTCCGGACAGGAGACCCACCCTGGTCGACAGTCGGTCTTCCAGGCCCAGGCCTAAAAGGGCCAAACGTTCTCTAAATAATTCCCTTTCGGCCGGTGTAACGCCCCACTTTAACCGGCGAGGTTGGCCGCGCCGTATGGCCAGGGCGAGGTTTTCTTCGATGGTCATAGAAGCCGCTGTTCCTCTCATGGGGTCTTGGAAAACCCGGCCAATCCAGGCCGCCCGCACGTGTTCGGGCCAGCGGGTGATATCCTGGCCGTCCAAAATTACCCTGCCGGCCTCAATTTCATAAACGCCGGCCACCACATTTAACAGGGTCGACTTACCGGCCCCGTTGCCACCGATTATGGTAACCACTTCACCGGGCCTTACGCAGAGTGTCACGTCCCTCAGGGCTACCCTCTCATTCACCCCGCCGAAATTAAAAATCTTGGTAACGTTGCTCAACTTGAGCACCCTGCTCACTCCTCAAGCGTTGGGACCGCAGCCCCAGGCGCTCCCGTACCAGGGGAAAGGCCAAGGCTACTACGACAATTAGAGAGGTCAGCAATTTGAGATCTGTCGGCGGCAGACCAAGCTGGAGTACCAGGCTGATAACTGCCCGATAAATTATGGAGCCGACAACGGCGGCCAGCATGGCCCGGATTAGGGTCGCGGTGCCCACCAGGGCTTCACCGATGATCACCGAAGCCAGGCCGGCTACAATCATGCCTATCCCCATTCCGACGTCCGCAAAACCCTGGTACTGGCCCACAAGCCCTCCGGAAAAGGCCACCAGGCTGTTGCCTATAGCCAGGCCCACCAGCTTCATGGTGGCGGTGTTGGTCCCCAGGCTGCGAACCATCTGCTCGTTGTCCCCCGTAGCTCGGAGGGCCATCCCCAGTTCAGTCTGCAGGAAAAGGTAAAGCAGTATGAAAACCAAAACTATCAACAGGGTCGCCAGTAGGACCGGGCCAAAGGGTTCCACGGCAGTAAACCCCTTGGCCCGGGTAAAAATAGTATCCATACGGAGAAGGGAAAGGTTGGCCTGCCCCATAATGCGCAAGTTTATGGAGTAAAGGCCTATCATGGTCAGGATGCCCGAAAGCAGCGGGGCCACCTTTAACTGGGTATGCAAAAACCCGGTAACAAGACCGGCCATAGCTCCGCAAAGGAGGGCCGCAACGAGGGCCACACTAGGATCGTATCCCGCCAGGATTAATCTGGCCGCTACGGCTGCTCCCAGAGTAAAGGCGCCGTCAATGGTTAAGTCGGGGTAGTTCAAGACCCTAAAGGTAAGGTATACCCCCAGGACCATAGCTCCCCAGAGCAGGCCCTGCTCCACGGCTCCTAACCAAACACTTAATGACATGGACCTCCACCTTGTCCTGCTTCTTATTGCCGGTCATTTTCGGCATTCGGCAGTCCCGTTTTCTCACTCTATAATCTTACTGGCCTTCTGTCTTAGATCTTCAGGTATGGTTACACCGAAGGCTTTGGCTGCTTTGGCATTCAACACGATGCTTAAGTCCTTTTGCTTCTCAATGGGCATATCCTGGGGCTTCTCACCCTTAAGCACCCGCAGGGCCATTTGGCCGGTCTGTTCGCCGAGTTTATAGTAATCGATGCCGATGGTAGCCAGGGCTCCGGCTTCAACTGTGTTGCTTTCACCGGCCACCACCGGTATCTTGTGCTCCTCAGCTACCTGGAGTACCCCCGAGATGGAGGAGACTACCGTATTGTCCGTAGGTACATAGATAGCTTCTACCCGACCAACGAGGGATTGAGCAGCCTGCACCACTTCGGTGCTGGAGGTTACGGGCGCTTCCACCAGGGTCAGGCCCAAGTGGGCCGCTTCCTCCTTGGCGATTGTGACCTGTACCTGGGAGTTGACTTCGCTGGAATTGTAGATGACCCCTACTTTCTGCGCTGAGGGCACGAGCTGCTTTAGCAATTCAAGCTGCTCCTTGATGGGATTCATATCCGTGGTACCGGTCACATTAGTTCCGGGCTTATCCAGGCTTTTAACTAGCTTGGCAGCTACCGGATCGGTGACCGCCGTTATCAGAATAGGTATGTCTTGGGTTTCGTTGGCCATGGCCATGGCCGAAGGAGTGGCGATGGCCAAGACGAGGTCTTTCTTATCTTGGGCAAATTTGCGGGCAATGTTCTGCAAAGTTGATTGATCGCCCTGGGCATTTTGAAAATCAACCTGGAGGTTCTTACCCTCTTCATAACCCCCTGCCTTCATGGCATCCAGGAATCCACGGCGGGCTGCATCCAGAGCCGAGTGTTCCACAATCTGGATTATGCCCAGCTTCACGGTTTTCCCCTCGCTCCCCTGCCCAGCAGCCTGGGTCTTATCCCCGCCTAAACCGCATCCGGCCACCGTAAGGGAAAGAAGCACAAGAGACGCCAGCAACAAAAGCCTCTTTTTCACTTCCCCCGCCTCCCTTTTAAAATTTCCGGCTGGTCGGGCAGTGCCTATCTATCCGCAACTTTAACAACAAATAAAAATACTCCCGGAGGGAGCATTACAGAGCCCTTCCTGCCGTCCTACCGGTATCGTAACCGGTGACCAACCGGTCTTGTTGCTTTTTTTATCTTACTTTAAGGTATCCGGGATGTCAATATCGGCGGTCCTAGGCGCTCCTCACTTTGCGTAGAGGCACCCGCGGGGACTCAGAAGCGAGCAAGGAAGCCTCTACGGCTGTAAACCTTGATCTCAGTCCAAAGTGTCGGAGGGCCCGTGGTACAGGTAGGTCTGCGGCCGTAGAAGGCACCGAATTTCGACCGCTGCTTCTGGAGCTTGCTCGAGAGGTAAGGAAGGTGGTATTCTAAGGGCAGCAAGCAACTGCTGCCCAGACAACACTAAGGTGGTAAAAATATCATGTGCTATCACAAAATCCGCGTACTAATAGTAGATGATTCTTCCTTCATGCGAATGTTGCTAAAGCAAATCTTAGAGTCCGCAGGCGATATTGAAGTGGTAGGAGTTGCCCGGGACGGCGAGGACGGGCTGGCCAAGGCTGCCTCCCTGCACCCGGATGTGATTACCCTGGATGTAAATATGCCCCGCATGGACGGCCTCACTGCCCTGCGTCACTTGATAAGCAGCAATATTAAGGCCCGGGTCATTATGTTATCATCCTGGACGCGGGAAGGAGCCGAAATCACCCTTAAAGCCCTGGAACTGGGAGCCATAGACTTTATAGCTAAACCCGCGGCCCCTTCTGAGACAAGAATGGAGGACCTGAGGGAAGAAATAATCGAAAAGGTCCGCTACGCTGCCCGCGCCCAGGTGTTTGAAAAAACCCTCCCTCCGGTGGCGAAAGACCTAACCGGGTCTGAGCTGTGGCCGAAAGCATCCGGCTTGCAAAATTTGATTTTAATAGGAAGTTCCACAGGGGGACCCCGCACCCTGTCCGAGATATTGGCCCAACTGCCGCCGAACCTTCCTGCCGGCATCGTTATTGTGCAGCACATGCCCCCCACTTTTACCGCCAGCCTGGCCAGACGCCTGGATGAAACGTGCAAGCTAAAAGTGGAAGAAGCAGCCGACGGCCTGGCGATAGAGCCGGGAAAGGCCGTGGTAGCCCGGGGAGGTTACCACCTTGATTTCGTGGTGGATTCTGCGGGGGGAATCCGCTGCCGCTTAACTTTAGAACCCTCTACGACCCGCTTTCGCCCTTCGGTGGACGTTATGTTCGAGAACGCCATGAAGGTTTATCCCCCGTCCAGGATGATAGGCGTCCTCCTGACCGGCATGGGCAACGACGGGGCCCGGGGCATGGCTGAACTCCGGCGGCGGGGAGGATATACTATTGGCGAGTCCCGGGAAACCGCGACCATCTGGGGGATGCCCCGGGCCGCCTACGAGGCCGGCGGAGTGGATGAACTTCTGCCCAGCCACGGCATACCCGGCGCATTGCTGGCCAGGGTGGTCAAAAAATAAACGGAAAAGAAAACCCCAACAGGCACTACTCCTGTTGAGGTTTCTTGTTCTGTGGCTCCCCGGGCAGGACTCGAACCTGCAACCACTCGGTTAACAGCCGAGCGCTCTACCATTGAGCTACCGAGGAATATAAAATAAGCTTTCTGGCGGTGACCTACTCTCCCGGGTGGGTACCCAGTACCATCGGCGCTGGAGGGCTTAACTTCCG
>JAZHPA010000080.1:0-5240 GCA_051024685.1 Moorellaceae bacterium AZ2
AAAATAAGCTTTCTGGCGGTGACCTACTCTCCCGGGTGGGTACCCAGTACCATCGGCGCTGGAGGGCTTAACTTCCGTGTTCGGGATGGGAACGGGTGTTTCCCCTCCGCTATAACCACCAGAAAGCATATTTCCTTCTTTTTGTTCTCTCAAAACTGCACAGTGCAAGGTGGAGTAGTGTATGAGGTCAAGCCCTCGACCGATTAGTACCGGTCCGCTAAAGGGGTTACCCCCCTTACACTCCCGGCCTATCTACCTGGTCTTCTCCCAGGGGTCTTACCCGGTTGCCCCGGTGGGAAACCTTATCTTGGGGTGGGCTTCGCGCTTAGATGCTTTCAGCGCTTATCCCTTCCAGACTTGGCTACCCAGCGGTGCCCCTGGCGGAACAGCTGGTACACCAGCGGTCTGTCCATCCCGGTCCTCTCGTACTAGGGACGGCTCCCCTCAAGTTTCCTGCGCCTGCGGTGGATAGGGACCGAACTGTCTCACGACGTTCTGAACCCAGCTCACGTACCGCTTTAATGGGCGAACAGCCCAACCCTTGGGACCAACTTCAGCCCCAGGATGCGATGAGCCGACATCGAGGTGCCAAACCCCGCCGTCGATGTGGACTCTTGGGCGGGATAAGCCTGTTATCCCCGGGGTAGCTTTTATCCGTTGAGCGATGGCCCTCCCATCCGGTACCACCGGATCACTAAGCCCGACTTTCGTCCCTGCTCGACCCGTCGGTCTCGCAGTCAAGCACCCTTATGCCTTTGCACTCTACGCGCGATTTCCGTCCGCGCTGAGGGTACCTTTGGACGCCTCCGTTACCCTTTAGGAGGCGACCGCCCCAGTCAAACTGCCCACCTGACACTGTCCCCAAACCTGTCCCAGGCCCTAGGTTAGAATTTCAGTACTCCAAGGGTGGTATCCCAACGCCGGCTCCCCGCCCCCTGGCGAGAACGGTTCTCCGCCTCCCACCTATCCTGTACATGAAGTACCAAAACCCAATGTCAGGCTACAGTAAAGCTCCACGGGGTCTTTCTGTCCTACCGCAGGTAACCCGCATCTTCACGGGTACTACAATTTCACCGAGCCCCCCGTCGAGACAGCGCCCAAGTCGTTACGCCTTTCGTGCGGGTCGGAACTTACCCGACAAGGAATTTCGCTACCTTAGGACCGTTATAGTTACGGCCGCCGTTTACTGGGGCTTCGGTTCAGAGCTTCGCAAGTGGACCACCCCACTCACTAACCCTTCCCCTTAACCTTCCAGCACCGGGCAGGCGTCAGCCCCTATACCTCAGCTTTCGCTTTCGCAGGGACCTGTGTTTTTGGTAAACAGTCGCTTGGGCCACTTCTCTGCGGCCCCCTCGGGCCACCAGGCGCAAAGCCCAGCTACCCTAACGGGGCACCCCTTCTCCCGAAGTTACGGGGCCATTTTGCCGAGTTCCTTGACGAGGGTTCGCTCGCGCGCCTGTGGATTCTCTCCTCGCCTACCTGTGTCGGTTTCCGGTACGGGCACCTGACCCCCATCGTTAGAGGCTTTTCTCGGCAGTCTGGGTTCGGCCAGTTCGGTACTCCTATTTCCCTCCCCGTCGCCCCTCAGGCTCTACGTGGGACGGCTTTCCCTGCCCCACACCCTACAGGCTTGGACGCACCCTTCCAACCGTGCGCTGCGCCTACCCTCCTGCGTCACCCCTTCCTCAATCGGTGGCCAGGTGGCAGCGGAATCTCAACCGCTTATCCATCGCCTACGCCTCTACGGCCTCGGCTTAGGTCCCGGCTTACCCTGGGTGGACGAGCCTTCCCCAGGAACCCTTAGGCTTCCGGCGGACAGGATTCTCACCTGCCTTCTCGCTTACTTATGCCGGCATTCTCACTACCCTAAGCTCCACCCGCCCTCTCAGGCAAGCTTCTACGCCCAGGGTACGCTCCCCTACCCCTGCTAAGCCCTCGCTTAGCAAGCCGCAGCTTCGGTGACGAGCTTCAGCCCCGCTTCATTTTCGGCGCAGAGCCACTCGACCAGTGAGCTATTACGCACTCTTTAAATGATGGCTGCTTCTAAGCCAACATCCTGGTTGTCTCGGCAGCTCCACATCCTTCCCCACTTAGCTCGCCCTTCGGGACCTTAGCTGACGGTCTGGGCTGTTCCCCTCTCGACTATGAATCTTGGCACCCATAGTCTGACTCCCAAGGACCAACTAACGGCATTCGTAGTTTGAAAAGGTTCGGTAACCCGCTGAGGCCCCTAGCCTTATCAGTGCCCTACCTCCGTTAGTCTTCCCTTGAGGCTAGCCCTAAAGCTATTTCGGGGAGAACCAGCTATCTCCGGGTTCGATTGGCATTTCACCCCTACCCACAGGTCATCCGACGACTTTTCAACGCCGTGCGGTTCGGACCTCCACGGGCCTTTACCCCCGTTTCACCCTGCCCATGGGTAGCTCACCCGGTTTCGGGTCTACGGCAACGAACTATCCGCCCTCTTCGGACTCGCTTTCGCTACGGCTCCAGACCTCACCGGCCCTTAACCTCGCCCGTTACCGTAACTCGCCGGCCCGTTCTGCAAAAAGTACGCCGTCAGTCTACCCTAAAAGGTAAACCTCCGACTGCTTGTAGGCATACGGTTTCAGGTCCTATTTCACTCCCCTCCCGGGGTGCTTTTCACCTTTCCCTCACGGTACTAGTCCACTATCGGTCGCTAAGGAGTATTTAGCCTTGGAGGATGGTCCCCCCTGCTTCCCACAGGGTTCCCCGTGCCCCGTGGTACTCGGGTACTACCCCAGAGCCCTTAAGCCGTTTCGGGTACGAGGCTATTACTCTCTACGGCCGGGTTTTCCAACCCTGTTCCCCTACAGCTTAACGGTGCCCCCAGACAGCTGCCACTGCCTGTAAGAGTAGCCCCACAACCCCTTATGCACAACGGTGGCAGCCTTCTCCATGCATAAGGTTTGGGCTCCTCCCCTTTCGCTCGCCGCTACTCAGGGAATCTCTCCTTGATTTCTCCTCCTCTGGGTACTAAGATGTTTCAGTTCCCCAGGTTCGCCTCCTGTACCTATGCATTCAGTACAGGATGCCTAGGTATTACCCTAGGCAGGTTCCCCCATTCGGGTATCCCCGGATCTACGCCCGCTTGCGGCTCCCCGAGGCTTTTCGCAGCTTGCCACGCCCTTCCTCGCCTCTTAGCGCCTAGGCATCCACCGTATGCCCTTCCTAGCTTGACCTCCTAAACTAACCCCCACACTGTGCAGTTTTCAAAGAACATAACCCCTACTTAAACCCTGGTGGAGATGAGCGGATTCGAACCGCTGACCCCCTGCTTGCAAAGCAGGTGCTCTCCCATCTGAGCTACACCCCCACCACCTACTCTCTCCCTGGTGGGCCTGGGTGGAATCGAACCACCTACCTTACGCTTATCAGGCGTACGCTCTAACCTCCTGAGCTACAGGCCCCCCCAAAAATCAGGAACACAAAGTCCCTGAAAACTGAACAGTGGCTACGGTGCCAGACGACCGACCTAGGAGCTTGAAACTCCTTAGAAAGGAGGTGATCCAGCCGCACGTTCCCGTACGGCTACCTTGTTACGACTTCACCCCAATCACCGGCCCCACCTTCGACGGCTGCCTCCCCTACCGGGGTTAGCTCACCGGCTTCGGGTGTTACCGGCTTTCGTGGTGTGACGGGCGGTGTGTACAAGGCCCGGGAACGTATTCACCGCCGCATGCTGATCGGCGATTACTAGCGATTCCGCCTTCATGCAGGCGAGTTGCAGCCTGCAATCCGAACTGAGACCGGCTTTCTGGGTTCCGCTCCCCCTCGCAGGTTCGCCTCCCTCTGTACCGGCCATTGTAGCACGTGTGTAGCCCAGGACATAAGGGGCATGATGATTTGACGTCATCCCCACCTTCCTCCGGCTTATCGCCGGCAGTCCCTCTAGAGTGCCCGGCTTAACCCGCTGGCAACTAGAGGTAGGGGTTGCGCTCGTTGCGGGACTTAACCCAACATCTCACGACACGAGCTGACGACAACCATGCACCACCTGTCTCCGCGCTCCTAACCTTACGGCTAGGCACCCCAGTGTTTCCACCAGGTACGCGGGATGTCAAGCCCTGGTAAGGTTCTTCGCGTTGCATCGAATTAAACCACATGCTCCACCGCTTGTGCGGGCCCCCGTCAATTCCTTTGAGTTTCAGCCTTGCGGCCGTACTCCCCAGGCGGGGTACTTAGTGTGTTAACTACGGCACTGGAGGGGTCGATACCCCCAACACCTAGTACCCATCGTTTACAGCGTGGACTACCAGGGTATCTAATCCTGTTCGCTCCCCACGCTTTCGCGCCTCAGCGTCAGGGCCAGTCCAGAGAGCCGCCTTCGCCACTGGTGTTCCTCCCGATATCTACGCATTTCACCGCTACACCGGGAATTCCGCCCCCCTCTCCTGCCCTCAAGTCTAGCAGTATCAAATGCCTAACTGCGGTTGAGCCACAGCCTTTTACACCTGACACGCTAGACCGCCTACACGCCCTTTACGCCCAGTAATTCCGGACAACGCTCGCCCCCTACGTCTTACCGCGGCTGCTGGCACGTAGTTAGCCGGGGCTTCCTCCAGGGGTACCGTCACTTACTTCGTCCCCCTAGACAGGGGTTTACAACCCAAAGGCCTTCATCCCCCACGCGGCGTCGCTGCGTCAGGCTTCCGCCCATTGCGCAAGATCCCCCACTGCTGCCTCCCGTAGGAGTCTGGGCCGTGTCTCAGTCCCAGTGTGGCCGACCACCCTCTCAGGCCGGCTACCCATCGTCGCCTTGGTAGGCCGTTACCCCACCAACTAGCTAATGGGACGCAGGCCCATCCATGAGCAGCCCCTTAAAAAGGACCTTTCCTCCCTACAGGATGCCCCATAAGGAGCGTATCCAGTATTAGCCCCAGTTTCCCAGGGTTATCCCGGTCTCATGGGTAGGTTGCCTACGCGTTACTCACCCGTCCGCCGCTAAACCATACCAGTAAGCAAACTCACTAGTATGGCCCGCTCGACTTGCATGTGTTAGGCACGCCGCCAGCGTTCGTCCTGAGCCAGGATCAAACCCTCCATAAAGTTTTATCCCTTACTTCAAAGCCTAATCCAGCTCCCTTAATACCCTCAAATGAGAGCCTTCCTTCTCCCCTACGCCTGGCTCCCTTCACCACTGTTCACTTTTCAAAGACCTCGCCTCCCGACGCATTCCCTATCTTATCACCTTCTCCCCACTTTGTCAAGTACCCCCC
>JAZHPA010000081.1:0-5056 GCA_051024685.1 Moorellaceae bacterium AZ2
TGCCGTACAAAGTTGACAATGATTTGCCGCAAAAAATTACGTCTCTCGTAGGAGAAGAGCAAACGATGACAGAAATACCCTCTCCTGCAGCCTAAATCATCTAAAATCAGGGTTGCGGTTTTTCATAGGTGGGGATACGTCAGGAAGGAATATAGTTGATTTAGGACCACACACTATGTTAGAATTCATACTATAATATTTCTAACCAAAAAGAGCCGGGAAGGACAACGGGAGATGAATAACGGATACCAACATAGACTACAGGAAGATAACCCTGTGATAGGGGGCCCGGTAAAAGATATAGGGATAAATAGAAAATTAACCGGAGAGCTGCACAGGATGTTGATAAAGTTCAATGGGCCAATCCATGATCAAAGAAGCAGCGCTAGCAGGTTAAAAAAGAACCAGGAAAAGCTGATTGTTTTTCTTTACTGCAAAGGGCAAGCCACTTCTAAGAGGAGAGTGTTAACATAATGGACGAGCGCTCTCGGGAACTTGAGTTTGCCCCTCTAGGACGCTTATTATGGCGCTTTTCCTGGCCGGCTACTGTAGGCATGCTGTGCAATGCTCTTTATAACGTGGTGGATCGGGCCTTCGTTGGACGTGGAGTTGGCCCCCTGGCCATTGCCGCCACAACCGTAGCTTTCCCCCTGATGATAATACTGATGGCTCTCTCCCTATTGATCGGGGTAGGAGCAACAGCCCTGATTTCCATCCGCCTGGGGGAACAAAAAAAGGAAGAGGCGGAAGTGGTGGCCGCTAACGGTACAGCGTTGCTGGTATTATTGCCTTTGTGTTTTTCGCTTATCTATCTCTCATTTCCGGAGCCACTCTTAAGACTATTCGGCGCCAGTGACGAGGTGATGCCTTATGCCCGTGATTTTATGCACATCATTATGCTGGGTTCCGTATTCGGGAGCCTCGGCATGGGAATGAACAATTTTATCCGGGCAGAAGGAAATCCCCTCATGGCTATGTCCACCCAGGTATTGGGCGCGTTAATCAACGGGGTTTTAAACTATATATTCATTTTCCACCTCGGAATGGGGATCAAGGGCTCGGCTCTGGCGACCGTACTGGGCCAACTGTTTGCCACCCTGTGGGTGCTCAGCTATTACTTAACCGGCCGCAGTTTAATCAAACTAAGGTTGAGAAATTTTGCCCCGCGGCTACCGGTTATCTTGAATATAATTTCCATAGGCTTTGCGCCTTTTGCAATGCAAATGGCGAGCTGCCTGCAACAGGTGATCCTGAACAAATCGGTCCTGACATACAGCGGCGATCTGGGCCTGTCTGCCGTAGGTATACTGATGAGCATCATTACATTGCTGCTCATGCCCATCTTGGGCATCAGCCAGGGAGCACAACCCCTTATCGGGTTCAATTACGGGGCGCGGCAGTACGGGAGGGTTAAGGCCACCTTGAAAAAGGCGGTGATAACCGCCAGCTGCGTTTCGCTAACCGGCTACCTGGTTATGCGTATGTGGCCGGTACAGATTGCAGGAATATTCACCAAGGGGGACCCGGCCCTTACCGGCATGACCGCGGATGCCATGACCGTGTTTTTCGGCATGGTGTTTGTAATCGGTTTTCAGGTGGTCTGCTCCCAATATTTCCAGGCTGTCGGCAAGGCGGTACAGGCGGCTGTTCTCAGCCTGTCGCGCCAGGTCCTGTTTTTCATTCCGCTGCTCCTTATTCTTCCGCACTTCTGGGGCATAAGCGGCGTCTGGAAAACTGCCCCCATTGCAGATGCTCTTTCAGCTACGGTAACGGCCTGTTTCATTTTCCATGAGATGAAGCTGTTATCTAAAGAAGGGTCCAGGGCTGAAACTCAAATGGCGGCCGATAAAATTTAAACGGGCGAGGGCGAATGGCTTAAGATAACCCGGTCACCCTCCTTTATCCGACCACTTTTTATTACCCGACAATAAACGCCTTCAGTCTTCAAGGGCGCGAGTCCGAAAAAGGAGAAAGGAGAGCCTTCGGCCTCTTGTTTGCCGATCTGGGTAACTTCAAGGATAGCCTCCCCTATGAAAAGTTTAATACCCGGTCTTAGGTCCTTCAGGTTAAGGCCCTGAACAGTAATGTTTTCGGCGAAATCACCGGGCCTAAAGGTAAGGCCTAGGGGAGCCGTCAATTCACCTGCCCTTTCAACCGTAAAGAGGCTTACCTGGCGGCTGGTCCCCGCATGGGCATCACCTTGTAAGCCGTAATCGGCAATTAGGTGGCCGGAACCGACATTGGTTTTTCCAGTCCCCCGCCGGGTACTGAGGTTAACGCCGACCACTGTGCCTTTTGACATTTTTCTTATCCCTCCCGTCTGGTCCAGGATGCTTCCGAAGCATTCCCCAAGTCAGGGCGCCGGTGCCTGGTACCGGTGGAGTTACGCGCAAGCCCTATACCTTCACTTAGCTACGACTATTATAATACATAATGAACATACGGCAAGTATTTTTGGCAGTTGACACGGCCCAGGCGCAAGTCCATAATAAAACTAGGCGCTAACCCGGAAGGTCGCACCTTCAGGGAACTGCGGGGTGCAGTTGGACGCATGAATGTACTTTACGGCACATAAAAGCGGGCTTGCTGTGATTTCAGAGAGGTCTGGGAGTTTAGACTAGGTTAAGCAAAATCCCGGTTGCCGCCGAGTCCTGGTAAGCGGGCGGCAAGGGTCTGCGGGTGGTCCGCTGAGTATACAGGCGGATTTTTAGGTTGCAATACAGCGTGCCGCGTCCGCCGGGGGGGTTGGGCGACCATGAAGTCTTTAGAGAATCTTTTGAGTTGTGTGTCCCTGACCACGTCTCGCCTTTCACGGGCGCGTATTTCCCTGCTGAAAGAAACGGTCAGGCGACAGCGTGATCTGGCCGAACAAATCCGTCAGCTAAAGTATGAGGTGGTATACCGGGGCGCCGAGAGCTGCGACGTTCCCCTGGTGCGGGCCGAAATTGTACGGTCGTGGATAAGGTCCAAGAACTACGGACTCGAAACATCCTGCTTCTATTATGGCCCGGTTCTGGAAAACAGCGTGCTACGGGGATTGCTGGAAGAGAAGAGACTGCTGCTTAAAGCCGCGGACGGGTACTTGGAACGGCTGGTCGAGATGTTTTCTAACCGCCGCTCGTCGGTGCTCTTGTCCGACGAAAATGGGATTATGCTGCGAGTATTGCACAGCGAAGACGGGTCGACCAGAAGAAGGATAAGAGAAAGACTGCGGCTGGTTCCCGGATCGGTGTGGACCGAAGCCACCGTAGGAACCTGTTCCCACGTCCTGTGTACACTGCACAAAGAACCCATCCAGTTATGGGGACCCGAGCATTACAGTGACGTGGGGTGGGACCAGATTACGTGTTCCTCGGCACCTATTTTCGATACTGCCGGGAACCTGGCGGGCACGCTGAGCATCGGGGCCGACTGCTACCTGCGGCAGAATCCGTACGCCCTGGGCATGGTGATTTCCACGGCCTGGGCCATTCAAAACCGCTTGCAGAACCTGGAGAGAAGTGAACAGCAGTCCCTCCTGGAAAAAGCCGAGAGCGGCCTCCAGGCCTATTTCATAACCAACAGGCAAGGCGTCATCACCCAGGCTAACGATAAAGCCCGTGCAGTCTTGGCGGAGGTCGGCAAGGAGCTGGTTGGCCAGCGCTTCGATGTCTTGCTCGGGAAACAACCAGTTATCGATGCGGTTCTCCAGCACGGGGAAGCCTTTGAAGATGTGGAGATGAGGATGGAAAGGTCTGACCGGGTGCTGGTGGGTTGCTCCGCCTTGCCTATAAAAGATGGGGCGGGGAAAATATATGGGTGTCTGGTCACGATAGGGGGCGCCAAGCAAAACGGCAAGCGAATTAGTATTCCCGAAACCAGGAGGGATAGTGCGGCCTCCGGTACTGCCTTGGGGTTTAAAAGTTGGGAGAATAGTTTCACCTTTGAGTCCCTGGTAGGCAGCTCGGCCGCCCTCCTGCAGACCATAGAGGTAAGCCGCAAAGCTGCCCTCAGCAGTGCTAATATTCTGCTCCAGGGCGAGAGCGGAGTGGGCAAGGAAGTTTTCGCCCGCTGTATCCACAACCTCAGCCGGCCGTGGGGGCCTTTTGTGGCGGTTAACTGTGCCGCCCTTCCCAAGAGCCTCATCGAAAGTGAACTCTTCGGCTACGAGGGAGGGGCTTTTACCGGCGCCGATCGCAAGGGCCGGCCGGGAAAAATCGAGCTGGCGCACGGGGGAACCCTGTTTTTGGACGAGATAAGTGATATGCCCCTGGAGATACAACCGGTCCTGCTGCGGGTATTGGAGGAGAAGCAGTTTATGAGAGTGGGCGGGAGCCGCCCCGTACGAGTGGATTTCCGGCTGATTGCGGCTACCAACAGAGACCTGCTGGAGCTCACCCGGAAACAAGAATTTAGATTGGACTTATACTATAGGATTGCGGTATTTAAAATAATCATCCCCCCTCTGCGGGAACGGGGTCTCGACATCCTTGAACTGGCCAGGTATTTTGTAACGGCCATCGCCCGGAAGGAGGGACTTCCGGTACCGGTTCTGAGCAGGGAAGCAGAAGCCGTATTGCTGAAATACGATTGGCCGGGCAACGTAAGGCAACTGGAGAACGCCATGCTATGTGCGGTGACTATGTGTAAGAATGGGGTCATTTATCCTGAAGACCTGCCGGCGGAGATTCAGAGGGGGCCGGAGAGGGGGAGCGGGGGAGCTCTATCCGTGAATGCCGGGAGCGTACTTGCCGCCGACGGGCTGGGGGAAAACCCAGGGGGAGAGAAATCTCTGGCGGGAAAACCCATACCCATGAAGGAACTCGAAAAAAGGGCCATTATGCAGGCCCTGGCACAAACGAACTACAATGTACGCAAGGCGGCAGCCCTTTTAGGTTTAGGCCAATCCACCCTGTACCGCAAGATCCGGGAATATAATCTCCCAAAAGGGTAGTCGTGTAGTTAACCACCTGAAGGTGTTGTCCGGAGAAGGGTTTCTTTTCTGAGTTATCCCCACTTTTTGCAGGGCAGGCCTGCTTGGGCTTGGAAGCGAGCGACTAAACCTGAGCGGTAGCCA
>JAZHPA010000082.1:0-4529 GCA_051024685.1 Moorellaceae bacterium AZ2
GGTCGAATTTGCCGGGAAGCCTGCCGGAGCCTTGAGCCAAGCGCTAGTTTGGCCCGCGAGGGAAGCCATAAGCGAGCAAAAGCCAAGCAGACCTGGGATCAAAACTGGGGATGCGCCAGTTTATCGCCCTGGGTTATCCCGCTTCTATATGGGGCAGGCCGGCTTGGAGTTGCCAGCTTTATCTATGGTAGGGCTCGCCGCGCCGGATTTTGCAGGCCCGGTAGAGCTGCTCAAGAAGGATCAGCCGCATAAGCTGGTGGGGAAAAGTTAAGCGGGAAAAGGATAATTTAAAATGCGCCCGGTCGAGGACTTCCCGGCTTAAACCCAGAGTTCCACCGATGACAAAGGCCACCTGACTCCGGCCTTGTAAGGCGAGATTCGCCAGGTGCGCGGCCAGCTCTTCGGAAGAGAGCATCTCTCCTTCCCGGTCCAAGGCAATAATGTAGGCCCCGGATGGCAGCAGCCGCAAGAGGGACTGCCCCTCCAGGGCCAGGATTCTCGACTCCTGGCCGGGAGTCACGTTGCCCGGCACCTTTTCCTCCGAACCTTCGCGTATCTCTAACCGCACGTAAGGCCGGAGGCGCTTAATGTATTCCTTAATACCGTCTTGCAAGTACTTTTCCCTCACTCTGCCCACGGCCACAACATATATCTCCATGAACCCCTCTCCCTTTTCCGCCGGCGGCCACCCCGGAACGGGTCCGGCCCGCAAGGCCCCATCAGCCCGGGGTATAGCGCAACTTGGGTCTTTAAAGTATTTACTCCCGGGGTAGCTCGGCCAGGGTAGCGCTTAAGGACAGTTCACCTTTACCCGGGCGTACTACGGTGACCACCACCTGGTCGTCCGGTCTCTTCCCGGCCAGGGCGCTCTGCAGTTCTCCATAAGTGGACACCCTGTTGTTGTCCAGCCTGATGATGATATCCTCCACCCGTATCCCGGCCTTGGCCGCCGGGCTGCCGGGCATTACCCCTCCTACGAACAGGCCCGTAGGTATATTATACCACCCGGCTACTTCCGGTGTAATTTCCCTGAGATTGTAGATGCCTAGAAAGGGTCGGCTGACATACCCCCGGGTGACGAGCTGGTCGATGATAGGCCGCGCGTCGTTGATGGGAATGGCAAAACCCATGCCTTCGACACCAGTGGTGGCAATTTTGACGCTGTTAATGCCGATAATCTCGCCCCGCATGTTCACCAGCGGCCCACCGCTGTTACCCGGATTAATGGGAGCATCGGTCTGCAAAACCCGTAAAACGATGGGCTGCCCTCCCTCGGCGCCTACCGTAATCTCCCGGTTGAGGGCGCTGACCACTCCCACGGTTACTGAGCGGGCAAACTCCCTGCCCAGGGGATTACCTATGGCCACCACGGTTTCTCCCACCTGCACCTGGGAGGAATCCCCCAGGCGGGCGGTGGGCAAGTTGGTCGCCTTAATGCGTAGAACGGCCAAATCGCTGCGGGTATCCCGGCCCACCACTTCCGCCGGGAAAACTTGCTCCTGATCCAGGCTGACGTTAATACGGCCCGCACCGGCAATGACGTGGTTGTTGGTCACTATATACCCGTTGGCCCCGTCCAGAATGATCCCCGACCCCTGTCTCACCGCGCCCTTGTCCAGAAAGTCCGTCCCGGTAAGGGCCGTAATCCCCACCACTGCCGGCCCCACCTGGCGAGCCACGGCTACTACGGGAGAGGTTTCCCCTGTGAGATTAGGCGGCTGGCTCAGGGGCAAGGGTGGTGGTGGCGTCGCAGGGGGCAGGGGCTTGGCCATCAGCCGCGGTGCAAGGGTAAAGCTTAAAAGGCCGCCTCCCAGGCCTCCCAGCAACACCAGCATTAGGGCAGCCAGCCACCAGCGCCATTTAGAATACATTTGCTTCATTCCTTCAATCCCCCCCAATAGCTTTGCCCAAAGCCCGGGCGTCTATCCGGCTTTTTTCCAGGTCTGGCCAACCAACAAAAGTGCCCCTGCCTTGGGGCAGGGGCACAGTAAAATAGGGGTTCGGTGGTTCAACGGGAAAAGGTGAATAGGGGGGCCGGCAGTTCTTCCAGCTCCAGGCCGGTAATCCTCTCAACGGCCTTCTTAAAGGGAGTACCGCGACCGAGTTCGAGGAGGAGCTCACGGATTCCCTCCCAGCCCACCTGGGTTATCAGGTAGTCTACCATCATCAGGGACTGACGGTAGGCCAGGGCCTGGTCGGTAAGATTATCGAAGTGCACCTCCAGATCTTCCAGCGTATACCATGTTCTAATCTCCTCAGCCTCTGGCCCGGGCAGCCGGTAACCGGTAACCTGCTCCTCGACGTACTGGGCAATTCCCTCGGTTAACCAGCGGGGGTAGTTCCCCCTGGCCAGTTTGTCCACCAGAAGGTGAGCAAATTCATGTAGCATGGGCCCCTCGGCCTTAAAGATGGTGGCCAGATTACTTCCCGGCCCAGGCCAGTCCAACGGCGATAAAATACGCACCGCGCCGGCCCAGTAGACACCCATGGCGCTCTCGTCGGCTGCCCACCCGAACTGTCGGGCCAGGCTCTGCCGGTCGGGATAAATTAAAACCAGTGTCTTCCCCTGGGGACGATAGCCAAAAATCTGCGTGGCCGCATCATAAGCTTCCTCCGCCGCTTCCAGCACCAAGGGGACTATGGGGGCGTCCTGGGTGCGATATTTTAGGCGAAAATGTTCACTTTCCACCGCCAGCCAGTCACGGGTTTGCCACTCGGTATTCTGCTTGGCCAAAGCAACTACGGCGCTGTAGCTCCAGGTCCTGGCCCAGCTCAGACTGCGCCAAGCAGCTGCTCCCCCTATAACCAAACCGACCAGACAAACCTTGGTCAGGGCCTGGCGCCAGAATTTATTCAATGTTCTCCCTCCCCCAGGGAGCTCTTGCCGTCTCTCCCCCCTTCGATTATACTACAGCCCCAATCGGGCTTTCACTGTAAATGGGTGGAAAGAAAAAAGCCCCGGCTCTAGGGTATGAGCCCGGGCTCAATTACATGGGCCATCAGGGGGCTATTACCTCGTATCCCGCCTGAGCAACGGCCTCCTTCAAATCCTGTAGGGTAACCCTGTCAGGGTCATAGGTAACTACCGCTTCTTTAGCTTCTAGGTCTACCTTTACCCTTTGCACGCCGGCCAGGCCTTGCAAAGCCTTTTCCACGCTCATCTGGCAATGGCTGCAGGTCATCCCTTGGATTTTTAGGGTGACCTGCCGGCTGCCGGAGCCACAGCATCCCACCGGGCCCACCTCCTTTACTCCGTAAAAGTATTGATTATAGGGAAGCCAGCTCGGCCAGGTATTTCTCCGCTGCCATAGCCGAAGCTGCACCGTCGCCCACGGCTGTGGCTACCTGTCGAAACGCTTTGGACCGCACATCCCCGGCGGCGTAGACGCCGGCCACCGAGGTGACAAGATCTTCCCGCGTAATAATGTAGCCTCCTTCATCCAGCTCAAGGACCCCTTGCAGGAAATCTGTGTTGGGCTTCTGGCCGATAAAGATAAAAACGCCGTCAAAATTCTCCTCTCTCACAGCACCGCTCTTCCCATCCCTCAATCGCAGAGCCTCTACTTTGCTGCCCCCCAGGATGGCCTCCACCGTCGTGTTCCAGTAAAAGCTTATTTTAGGGTGTTCCCGGGCCCTGCGCTGGAGAATCTGGGCAGCCCGCAGTCGGTCGCGGCGGTGGATGATGGTCACGCTCTCGGCAAAGCGGGTGAGAAAGAGGGCTTCTTCTACTGCCGAATCGCCTCCGCCCACCACAGCCACCTTTTTCCCCCGGAAGAAGGCACCATCGCAGGTGGCACAGTAGGATACCCCCCGTCCCCGGAAGGCTTCTTCCCCCGGCACCTCCAAGGGGCGCGGGCTGGCGCCGGTGGCTACAATGACGGCGCCGGCCGTGTACTCGTCACTGACGGTCCATACCCGCTTCCGGGTCCCGCTAAAGTCTACTCTTATAACCGTAGCCATCTCTAGTTGGGCTCCGAAACGCTGCGCCTGTTCCGCAAATCTACCGGCCAGGTCAATGCCGGCAATACCCTCGGGAAAACCGGGGTAGTTTTCTATTCTATCTGTCTGACCGGCCCAACCGCCAGGGGCTCCTCTTTCCAGAATAACCGTGCGCAGGCCTCCCCTGGCGCCGTACAGCCCGGCCGTGAGACCGGCCGGGCCTCCTCCAAGTACTAAGAGATCACAATCCATCGCACACTGCCCCCCGTATCTTAAATGTAGTTTTCTCCTCAGCGGTTTTGATCTTGCGCCTCCCCGCATCTCCCCGGGCGGTCTCTTAAGGCTTCAGCGGAGTGAATGTAGCGCTCCTATAATTTGGCTCTATTGTCCCTCGTTTTTCTGATTTTAAATTAATTATATGCTATATATAAGTTTGAGCGCAAGCCTTGCCGCCCCTGACGTATCCAGTTTTGATCCCAGGCCTGCTTGGCTTTCGCTCGCTTATGGCTTCCTTCGCGGGCCAAACTAGCGCTTGGCTCAAGGCTCCGGCAGGCTTCCCGGCAAATTCGACCTCCTGTCTCAGTTGCCGG
>JAZHPA010000083.1:0-3615 GCA_051024685.1 Moorellaceae bacterium AZ2
TTGGCTACCCGCTCGGGTTTAGTCGCTCGCTTTCAAGTCCAAGCAGGCCTCCCCTGGAAAAAGTGGGGATAGCTCAGCCGAGCCGAGCCAGTGTCGTGACTGTCAACTATTAGTGGGGATTTTCCGGATACCCCCGATGCTGACAAATCAAGGTTTCTCCTTCCTTCCCCAATACTGCCGCCTAAATCCCTATCCCCACAAAAATGTTACTCTAAGTGCGAAAGGTGTTCGTTATAACACGCAGGCTCAGAGGTTGCTCCGCCGGCTGGAGCCTCTTACGTGAGAAATCAAGTCGTCCAGCACAGGTTCCTGGACCGCGCGGACAGATTATAGGGCCCTTTTTGCGGGTGTTTTGTTGGGCATTGTGGGAAGCGCTGGGTTGTTACCTTTGCCATGGTGATTTTACCATTGACAAAGTCAGGTGATTCACTGTACTATAATATTAGTACACCAGCACTTAAGTACAGTAGGGGATATAGAATGTGGTTTCGTGTGGAGCCCGGCCGGGGCGTACCAATTTACGTGCAGTTAATGGAGCAGATCCGACGTGCCGTGGCCAGCGGCGTCCTGGCGCCGGGGGAACAATTGCCTTCCGTGCGGGAACTGGCCCTGCAGCTGTCGATTAACCCGAACACCGTATCCCGGGCCTACCAGGAGCTGGAGCATGAAGGCATAATATACACCCTGCGCGGCCGGGGTACCTTCGTGGCCGCCCCCTCCCACACTTTGACCGACCGGGAGCGCCTGCGCCGGCTGGAAGAGGCGGTGGAAAGATTGTTTGTGGAGGCCTACCAGCTTCGGTGTACGCCCGCGGAAGTGCTGGCTGCGGTAAAGAAAAAAATGGCGAGCATGGGGAGCAAAGATACTCAAAAGGAGGAGATAGAGCATGGCGATGAGTGAGCCGGCCGTGCTCACCCGCGGTCTCACCAAGATTTTTGGCGGGCAACCGGCTGTGGACGGTCTGGACATGGAAGTGCCGCGGGGCAGCGTGTTTGCCCTTTTGGGGCCTAACGGGGCCGGAAAAACCACCACCATCAAACTGCTTTTGAACCTGCTCCAGCCCACGGCAGGCGAGATCCGGGTACTGGGCCTGGATGCGGTGAAAGAGTCTGTAGCCGTGCGCCGGAGGGTGGGCTATCAGGCCGAAACCCAGCGCTTTTACCCGGGGGTCCGGGTGGAAGAACTGTTTTGCTTATGCAAATCCTTTTACCCGCATTGGAACACGGAAAGGGTAACTCGTTATTGCCGAATTTTTGAATTGCCGCCCCACGCCCACGTCGGCGAGTTATCCAAGGGAAAGCTTACCCTGCTGGCCCTGGTTCTGGCCGTAGGTCCCGAGCCGGAGCTGTTGCTTTTGGACGAACCGGCTACCGGTCTGGACCCGGTGCGCCGCCGCCAGGTCCTGCAAGTGCTGGTGGAAGAGATGGCCGGGGGAGACCGCACCATAATCATTTCCTCGCACCAGTTGCAGGACGTGGAGCGCATTGCCGACCGCGTGGGTTTTCTCCTCCGGGGGAAACTGATCCTCTCCCGGCCTCTGGAGCAGTTGCTGGCCGAAGAAAAAAAGTTGCGCGTGCTTCTTCCCGGGTCACCGCCGGCGGATTTACCCAAGTGGCCGGGAGTAAGGCGGGTTGTCCGGGAGGGTTCGCACCTGTTGATTTCCTTATCCGGCCACTTAGATGAGGTGCTGGGCAGGTTAAACCGGTACGAGGGCGTGGCTTTCGAGGTGCTGGACCAGACCCTGGAGGACATCTTCGTGGAATATGCGGCAGGCGAGGAAATTAGCCAGGAGGTGGGAGAAAATGATTAGCTGGCCTCTTTTGCGGTGGGAGATACGGCGGTTGCGCTGGTGGTACGGGGGGCTATTGTTCTTCTGGTTAGTCAGTTTCATCTTTACTTTATGCATCACTGTCCTCGGTCAATCAGTACTACGTTTCAGCGTTTCGCTTTCGGTACATTGGGAGCACGTAGATTTCATGTGGTTAGGTATGTTTTGGGCAATTTTTTGGGGTGGAGGATTGTTTACCGGGAAGTTAAGGGACGGTACCATGGAGTTTCTGCTGGCACGGCCGGTATCCAGGCGGGAAGTGTATCACAGCATTCTGCTGGCCGGAGGTATTCCCCTCGTTTTCCTGGTGATATTGCCTTCTTTGTTTGCCCTTACCCTTCCTCCCGGGGAATTTTCGCACCTGTTTCTCAGCCGGCTAGTGCTCAATTTACTGGAGGCGGCCTGGGTGATTGTCAGTTTTCTGCTCAGCGCATTTGTATATCTGGTTACTGGCAGCAGCAACCGCCGGTATGCTCGGTACATCGAGGTTTTTTTTATGGTCGCCGTCTTGGGCGTTCTTGGCGGTCTCCAAGAAACTTTACCGCAGATGATCGAGACCTACCCACTGGCTTCTTTGTTGCTGAGCTTGATAGCGGGCTGCCTTTTTTATGGGCTTGGCCGCTGGCGGTTTGAAAGAATGGACATTAAGACTAACTCGTGGTAAGGTATGGAAAAGAGGGAGTTCTAGGGTAAGATTCTGGTTTACAACGGAATGAGGCCGCGTATCAAAATGAATGTATAATAATTTTCGGACTACAGACAATGCATACCCCTGGAAGCCCCGGAGAAGCGAAAGGCTCTTCCGGGGTTCTGCTTTTTCGTGGGGCATAATAAATCAGGACCTGGTGCCAGAAACCCTATAAACCCAAAATGCAGGCGTCATCAACCGAATTCATGAATGACATGGAATTTGCCCTCCTGCCAGAGAAATGCGCAACGGAGATCTGTAACTCTGTTGCGGGGAAGGACCTCCTGGCCTTTGCCTCCTGGTACCGGGGTACCTGCAGGGAGGAACCGGCACCCGAAAGCATCACCAGCATCGACCTCCGCTAGTACCATTCCTGGATGCGGGACGTGAAAGGGTTGAAACCCACCACGGTCAACCGCCGTATGAAGGCCTTAAACTCCTAGCTCTCCTGGTGTGGGGGAGGGCCGGGCCCCCAGGCTTCCGGATTTCCCGCAAGGAGTACCAGAGGCGAGGCAGGCACCCAAGCCCTAGACAGAGCAGAAGGAAACAGGCTCCTCCGGGAGATCGAGAGGGAAGGAGACCCCCAGGGATGCGACCCTGATCTCCTTGATGCTCTCCTGTGGGCTGAGGGTCTCAGAGGCGTCTCCCTTCAGGTGGACGACGTAGACGTGGGGGAGAGGCACGGGGTAATAGTGATCCGGAGCGGTAAAGGGGGGAAGTACCGCGAAGTGCCCGTGCCACCTGCCGCCAGGAAGGCCCTCCGGGAGTGGCTGGCCGTCCAGGAGAAGAAATACCCCGGTCCCCTTGGCTTTCCCCCGGGGCCGCGGACGGACAGCACCTCACGCCCGATGCCGCCTGTGGTGAAGAAGTACACCTGAAGGCATGTATCCTTATTTTCGCCCGTTCGGTAATAGACTTAAAAGCCTGGAATTCCTTGGAGGAAATTGGCAGTTGGTGTCGAATCTAGATAACGTGATTAGTAGGAACGGCAACATAGCAATATGAAAGTTTCAAGACGCTGAAGACCTGAGTTATCCCCACTTTTTGCAGGGCAGGCCTGCTTGGGCTTGGAAGCGAGCGACTAAACCTGAGCGGTAGC
>JAZHPA010000084.1:0-3235 GCA_051024685.1 Moorellaceae bacterium AZ2
TGCCGGGAAGCCTGCCGGAGCCTTGAGCCAAGCGCTAGTTTGGCCCGCGAGGGAGGCCTTTGCGAGCGAAAGCCAAGGAGGCCTGGGATCAAAACTGGGGATACGTCAGGCACCGGAGGAGCTTGCGGAGCTGGAACGCAGCCTCTATGGGAGGAATTAATTGTGTCCGCCCTGGCCGGGGATTACCCTACCCCCCTGTGGAAGATATGCACGCGGCTCCCCGCACGGCAACCGCTCCGCCCCGCTCGCACGGCGGGATATCCAGACCCAGTGGAAGGCCGGGAGTAGGGGGACCATGGAGAGCGAGAGTTTAAACATCCCTAGGCCGTCCGAGCATGTGGACCCCACTAAAGCAGAAGGCCCTAGGCGTTTGTGCCTAAGGCCTTCTTGCGCTATTTGCTTCATATTCCGCAATTGTTAGGTGATCAAGTGTGTTTAAGTGGACTTGTATCCGCTTCCAGCAATCATAACCTCTATCTACTTGACTTAACACCTGGACAAGCCGATCGTACTCCGTAGGTTTCTGTTTTTGTAGAACAGTGAGCAATACTTCAAGCTCTCTTCCGATTAAAGCCAGTGTATCGTACTCACACTTTTTGAGGAGTTCATTACACCTCTTCCAGGATTCCACTTTGTTTGATGGCATACTCCAAACGTCCACCTCCTTCCTCACTCCCTGGGTAACCTGGGTGGTGACATTGGACATAAGGCATACCTCCTTTTGAAATTTGATGTCTCCTTCTGTCCTGTAAGATACCATAGGATACCGTAGGAGACAATACCCTTTGTGAGATTTTCTTGACACCTGTTATCTCCTATGGTAACCTATGGAGTGAGGGGGTGTCTACAAGTGCAAGAGCTACTGACTCCACAGGAGGCGGCCAAGATATTGAAGGTACATTTGCGGACTGTCTACCGCTTCCTACGTTCAGGCGAGCTACCTGCTGCCAAGATAGGAGACACCTGGCGGATACGGCCTGTAGACTTGGAGGAGTTTATCCGGCAGCGCTTAGGAAACACTACTCAAAAGCACAAGAACGATTCCTAAACCCTGTTCACGGTGTTTGCGGGACCTATGGCTCATGGCTCATGTACTCGCGGGCTTGCGGGCCTGCAGAAGTTTTCCACAGGGTAGGAGGTTGAACGATAATGCGCTTTACAGCGGTGGTCGCGAAAGAGGGGCAATGGTATGTAGCCAGGGCTGTGGAAGTAGAAGTAGCGAGCCAAGGCAGGACCATCGAAGAGGCCCTTGTGAATCTGAAGGAGGCCCTGCTTGAACCCATAATTGCCGCGGTTGAGGTGGCGTTATGAACCCCAACGAAGGAGAGTAAGGCGCAGGTGTTGGATAAAATACGCAAATGCCTGGAAGAGGGAAAGTGGCGCGTTTCATACCATGCGATTAAGCGCTGTGATACTCGAGGGATTACATTAGAGGAATTGCTTACTGCTGTAGCCGGCGGTGAGGTCATTGAGGAGTATCCCGAAGATCCACACGGCGCAAGTTGCCTGATACTGGGTAGGACACCGGACGGAAGACCTCTGCATGTGGTATGCGGTTTTGACCGGGAGGGGTGGGCTGTAATCATCAGGGCGTACTACCCAGAAGAGCCCAAATGGATTGACGAGAGGACGAGGAGGCGAATACAGTGAGCGAATGTCTGGCTTGTGGCGGACTAACCGTTCTTGAAAAAGTGAATGTGGAGAGGTGGTGGCAGGGGCGTCTGGTAATTATTGAGGGTGTACCCGCTCATGTGTGCCAGCAATGTGGAGAGCGGTATTTTGATGGCGAGGTGGCTTTAGCGATGGACAGAATTCTGCAAGCGGGTACTGTACCGGGAGAAAGGTTTATCCGAGTACCTGTCAGGCCCTTTAGCAGTGGACACGCTCCACAGGATAGGCAGTAAACACGCCTTCTGCAAGGCCCTAGAAAGGCCGCAAAAAGGCCGGGAGGTATTAAGATACCTGCCCGGCCTTTTTACGGGGCTTATAGGCCAAAATAGAGGGCGGTTTTAGAGCTTGCGGCTGGCCCTCTTACCTAGCTGCTGGAGCTTTACCACAGGTGTGGCCTTCTCGTGTGCCTCGCGGATGTCATCTTGCACGTAGCGGATGTAGCGGCGGGTCATGGCAAGGTCCTTGTGGCCCAGGATGCGCTGCAGGGCAAAGGGGTCGTTGCTGGCTTTGAGGAACTCAATGGCGAAGGTGTGGCGCAAGCCGTAGGGTGTGACCTTTACACCCGCCTTTTGGCAGTATTTAGCCATGCGTTTGGCCCAGGTGCAAGCATCAAGGGCGTTTCCGTTTTCGCTGGCGAATAGTGGCATGTCTTCACCCCACCACTGTGGCCTCTCTTCGAGGAGCCTAGCCAGGGCCTGGGCCGTGAGGGGCGAGAGGACCAGGGTACGGCCCACACGGGTCTTAGCAATTTCCGGGCGTATGTACAGCTCTCGGGCTTCCAGGTTTAAATCGGTGGGCCTCACCTGGAAAAGCTCTCCCGGCCTTGCTCCGGTGTCAATTTGCACTAGTATGAGGCAGTAATCCCTCAAGCCTGCATAGGTCTTCTTGTCGGGCGCATTAAGTAGCTTCTTCAGGGCTTCCAGGGGCACGTGCCTTATGCGGTTTAAGTCTTCCTTCGCTGGCCTTATCCCTGCCACAGGGTTGGCGGGAAGGTAGCCCTGCGCTACGCACCAGTTGAAGAAGGCTTTGAGGTAGCGCAGCCTGATATTCCTATATCCTGGCGAGCAAGCCTGGCTGAAATACCGTATAACGGCCTTTTGCAGGGCATCATAGGTGGTGAGGTTAGGGCTGGCCTTGAGGAAGGCGGTCACGTGGGAGCGGTAATCATCTAAAGTGCGCTGGGATATGCCGTCGGCTTGTTTTGCAAGAAGAAATTCTTCCAGGGCATCTTCCAGGTCTACCCGCTGCACAACCCTGTGGTTGAATTTTACAATTCTGGGCATAAAATAACCCCCTTCAGGACCAACGGATTTTTTGAAGGGGGCAAGTCCGTGAAAACCTAGGTTTTTCAAGTTTGGCAGGGGCGGCAGGACTTGAACCCGCAACCAACGGATTTGGAGTCCGCTACTCTGCCAGTTGAGCTACGCCCCTACACCGTCTTTATTATAACCTTTGTTTTTACTACCCGTCAAGTTATTTGGCCCTGAGGTTAGTGTCAACTCCAAGTGGGAATTGGTAATATGTTAAGCCACTAAACTTAACACTCCATCTACTATGCTCTTGA
>JAZHPA010000085.1:0-2908 GCA_051024685.1 Moorellaceae bacterium AZ2
GCTACCGCTCAGGTTTAGTCGCTCGCTTCCAAGCCCAAGCAGGCCTGCCCTGCAAAAAGTGGGGATAACTCAGGCAACAGCTCCATTGACAAACATACTTCACTGCTGCTAAAATAATAAACTGCAAGCGCAAATAAATGGCGATGGAGCTCGCCATATAATCGCCTTGGGCTAATGGCTCCTACAGGATTTTGTTGGTCCTGGAGGAGCCTTATTTATTTTATTACCCAAAATTAGAGGGCCAGTAGCCGTAGCAAAGGGGGGTTCGAATAATGAATAAGACAATCTTGTTATATACCGCTTGATGGATAAGGGTGGAGGCTTTAATTATTCCAAGTAGCTGGAATGAAAGGCGAGGTGCAATATGGAACAAATCTTTATGCTAGCTTCTCTATGGCTGGGATTGGCCGTGCTTTCTGCTATCATCGCTTATCACCTGCGAATTTCCATTGCATTAATAGAAATATGCGTTGGAATCATTGCAGCCGCTGTAGCTGCTGCTTTCGGTAAGGTGGAAGCTCTAGGCTCTAATCAGGAATGGTTGCGTTTTCTGGCTTCTTCCGGAGCTGTTTTGCTGACTTTCCTGGCCGGTGCCGAACTTGAGCGCGACGTAATGCAAAAAAAGTTGAAGGAAGTGACGGTCGTCGGTCTGGTCGGCTTTTTTGCGCCCTTTCTGGGCTGCACGGCGGTAGCCTATTACCTGCTCGGTTGGAATTGGCAGGCTAGTTTGCTGGCCGGCGTAGCGCTTTCCACCACCTCAATGGCAGTTGTCTACGCGGTCATGCTGGAAACTGGCTTGAACAAGACCGAATTTGGCAAGGGGATTCTGGGGGCTTGTTTTGTAAATGACCTGGGAACAGTCATCGCCCTTGGCCTCTTATTTGCCCCCTTTACCTACAGAACGGTTATTTTTATTGCAGTAACTGCTGTTGTTTTGTTCTTGTTACCCTTTCTCACCCGCTGGCTGACCCGTATCTATGCTTACAGGACTGCCGCTATCAGGACAAAATGGGTAATATTCATCCTTTTTGGTCTGGGCGCTCTGGCTCTCTGGTCGGGTAGTGAGGCGGTGCTTCCCGCATATCTCATAGGTATGGTTCTGGCCGAATTCTCCAATGGAGATACTTTTTGGCTTCGGAGACTGCGGACCCTGACCGTTGGATTTCTTACTCCCTTCTATTTCATTCGTGCGGGAACCTTTGTTTCTTTATCTGCCCTGGTTGCAGCTCCCTTAGTCTTCTTGGTGTTGCTGGCAGGCAAGGTGCTGTCGAAGATTTTCGGCTTATATCCCTTTATCGGCCTGTTCCGGCGCGAGCGCAATGAGCGGTGGTATTACACTCTGTTGATGTCTACCGGATTAACCTTCGGAACCATTTCGGCACTATACGGCTACTCCCATGGAATCGTTACGCAGGAGCAATATTCTTTTCTGGTGGCGGTAGTTATTGCCAGCGCAGTAGTTCCAACCCTCATTGCCGGATTTGCTTTTCTGCCCCGACATCTTCTGCCCGAGCCGGGAGAACAGAATAAAACCACATATTTGGAAGAAGACTTGAGGGAAGAAGGGTAACCTTAGAAGTCGCCGCCGCTCGCAAACAGGGCCAGCAATTGAGCCCGTATTTCCTGCAGTTCATTGATTTTGAATTGAAGCTGGGTAATCTCCTGGGATAAGTTCTGTGCTTGCTCCAGGCGTCTGGTACGTGCTGCTTGAATAGCTCCACGGGTGGCTGAGATGGTAGCCTGGAGGCGCTCATACAGGGCGGTATCGTGGGCCAGGAAGTCAACGAGGTGATTCCAAACCTCTTGCATACCGCTTAGAGCCCAGAGGGAGGGGTCATTTAATTTCTTGGCTTCTAACCCTTGGCGGGCCGATACGCAAAAGATGATCGGGTTTTCTTCCATTCCTACTTGTTCCCGCAATACCTTTTTAAGGAAAAGTTTAAGACTAGCTATTTCCTCTTCGCTCAGGTAGTCTATTTTGTTCAGGACAAAAAACAGGTGGGAAACTTTGACGCGCACTGCCTTCAAGAATTCCACTTCCACCTCCGTCACAGGCGGATCGGCAGAGACCAGGAACAGGGCGGCGTCACATTGGGGCAAAAAATTAAGAGTTACTTCAGTGTTGTGGCGGAAGGTCGAACCGATACCCGGAGTATCTATTAACACCACCCCTTCCCGCAAAAGGGGAGAAGGATAGTACACTTCTACGGCAGATATTCCCTTATGGTTGTGGGGATTACCTGTTTCGGTGACCAGTTGCGACAGGAAGGAAGTTAGTCTTCGATATTGGGAAAAGAAACTTCTTCGTTATACCCCTTCTGATAAAGTACGCGGACACGGGTTTCAGTGTCCCATAGTAAAAAAGTAGGGATGGCCGTCAGTGGGAGAACGGCGGTGGGCAGAAGTTCTGCACCGAGGAGAGCATTAAGCAAGGTACTCTTACCGCGTTTAAACTGTCCCAGAACGGCAAGATGAAATCGTTCCTGCAATAGTCGTTTCTTTAGATCCTCTAATTTGTGGTAGGCGCCGTCCTGTCGGGGCTCAAGGTTGGCTAAACAATCTAAAGCTTGCTGTAGAATAGCTAGCAAGTCGGAAGCGCCAGGTACCTTCACTTGATCCATAAAGCCTCCTCCCCTGTCTTCCCGATAGAAGTTAAAATAAAGAAAAAACTCCCACCACGGATTTTTCCATGGTAGGAGTCATCAACCCTTGCGGGTGTTTTCGGTGGACTCCATCACCGGTTAAAAGGCGCAGTCTATAATATCTCTTATAAAATATCTCTTAACGTATTAAATTTAACAATTTCGCTGGTTATGTGTCAAGGGAAAAGGCCTGACGTATCCCCAGTTTTGATCCCAGGCCTGCTTGGCTTTCGCTCGCTTATGGCTTCCCTCGCGGGCCAAACTAG
>JAZHPA010000086.1:0-2537 GCA_051024685.1 Moorellaceae bacterium AZ2
TCCTAGCTCCCTGACTTCGGTCGAACCTCACGTTTAGCCCCTCACTCCTAAACCTAAGCAGCCCTCCAAATAAATTCTAGATTAACTCCTCTCCCCACCACCCCACCCCCAAAAACGGCAAATCCAAATATATCACCCGCCCCCTACCCCCTTCAACCCCGTCCCAACCCCCTGCATCTTCCCAATACAGGCCACAGGTCGCACTTGCCCCGTTTATCTCCCGGATGTCCTCTCTTTCTGCTTTTTTCGCTTTTTTATCTTATCTTATGATACCTATTTCTGGGTGTCTCAATCCTCCCGGGGCCGCATGGTGGGGAACAAAATTACATCCCGAATGGAGGGAGAATCCGTCAGAATCATGACCAGCCGGTCGACTCCCATTCCCAGGCCTCCGGCCGGCGGCATACCGTACTCCAGGGCTCGCAGAAAGTCTTCATCCATCATGTGGGCTTCTTCATTGCCGGCCGCTCTTTCCCGCAACTGGGCTTCAAAGCGTTCCCGCTGATCGAGGGGATCGTTCAATTCCGAGAAGGCGTTGGCCAATTCCCGCCCGGCGATGAAGGCTTCAAACCGGTAAGTAAAATCGGGGTTATCCTCGCGCTTCTTGGCTAAAGGCGATATATCTACCGGGTAATCGAGTATAAAAACCGGCTGGATGAGGTGGGGTTCTACCGTGGCTTCAAACACTTCGTTGATGATTTTTCCCCGGGTAAGACCCGGTTCAAGCTCTAACCCCAGTCCCTCCGCCGCGTTCCTGGCCTCCTCTTGATTCAAAGGAGCAAAATCAATGCCCGTATATTTTTGGATGGCTTCCAGCATGGTAACCCGCGGCCAGGGAGGGGCCAGGTCCAGCACTTCCCCTTGGTACTCCACCGTGGTGGTGCCCAGGGCTTCCCGGGCCACAAAGGCTACCATTTGTTCCAACAGATCCATCATGTCGTGGTAGTCGGCGTAGGCCTGATAGAGCTCCAGCATGGTGAACTCGGGGTTGTGTTTGGTAGAAATGCCCTCGTTACGGAAGATGCGCCCCATCTCGTAAACCTTTTCCATCCCGCCTACAAGCAGGCGCTTCAAATGTAACTCCAGGGCAATGCGCAGATAAAGGTCTAGGTCCAGGGCATTATGGTGGGTGATGAAGGGACGCGCTGCGGCCCCTCCGGCAATGGTATGCATGGTGGGGGTTTCCACTTCCCAAAAGCCGCGCTGGTCCAGGAAGGTCCGTATGGCCTTTAATACCTTCGCCCTGGTAAGGAATACCTGGCGCACTTCGGGATTAACAATCAGGTCCAGATACCGCTGGCGGTAGCGCAAATCCACGTCTTTGAGACCATGCCATTTCTCGGGTAATGGCCTGAGACTTTTGCAAAGGAGGGTAAAGTCTCTAACCTCTACGGAGATCTCTCCCCTCCGGGTGCGGAAGACGGTTCCCCGTATTCCCAGGATGTCTCCTATGTCCAGCAGCTGGGTAAAAGTGCGGTAGGCTGTTTCTCCCAGGCGGTCTAATCTCACATACAGCTGGATGCGACCTGCTTGATCGTGTAGGTCGGCAAAGGTAGCTTTGCCGTGCTCGCGGACGGCCATCAAGCGGCCGGCAATGGCTACTTCCTGGCCCTCTAGGCTCTCAAAGTTATGGATAATTTCCTGGGTAGAATGGGTGCGCTCAAAACGACCACCATAGGGCTCCACCCCGGCCTGTCGGAGGGCTTTCAGCTTCTCTTTTCTTACCCGTATAAATTCGTTTTCTCCTTCCACTCTAATCCCCCTAATGGTAATAGCTTAGTTATTGCCGTTATTAATGCCTAAAATACGGTAGCGCAGGGTTCCACACGGTACGTGCACCTCCACCACCGCACCCACTTGCTGTCCCAGTAGAGCCCTGCCCACCGGGGACTCGTTGGAAATGCGCATTTCGCTGGGTTCCGCTTCTACCGATCCCACAATCTCATAGGTAAGCTGCTCCCCGCTGTCCAAATCTTCCACAGTAACTTTTGAGCCCAGGGAAACCACATCCCCGGGCACCTCCTGGGTATCAATAATACGTGCATGGCGCAACTTCTTCTCTAAAGCAAGAATGCGGCCCTCTAAAAAGGCCTGCTCATTTTTGGCGTCCTCGTATTCCGAGTTTTCACTGATATCCCCGAACTCAATGGCCTGTTTAATGCGTTCGGCCACTTCCCGCCTTTTAACGGACTTAAGATACTCCAGCTCTTCCTCCAACTTCTTTAATCCGCCGACGGTCAGCAGGACTTCTTTTTCTGCCATTTAGCATTCGCTCCTTACTTTTTCTTTCTTCCTGCGCCGATTCGGTAAATCAATATATGAAATTTATTACCTCTTTATGCGTTTAAAAGCACTGGAGCAATGCCCAGTGCTTCTGGCCTCCTGCCTTTTATAGGTATTATAGGTGCGGCTCCCGGCCTTGTCAAGGAGAAAAAGCCTGACGTATCCCCAGTTTTGAACCCAGGCCTGCTTGGCTTTCGCTCGCTCCAGAAACCCTCGCGGGCCAAACTAGCGCTTGGCTCAAGGCTCCGGCAGGC
>JAZHPA010000087.1:0-2039 GCA_051024685.1 Moorellaceae bacterium AZ2
GCCCGTGCAGCAGATACCCACCAGGTTGATACCCCGGGCACCGGCGGCAACCGCCTCTCCTTCCATCTCCCGGGCGGCCCGGACAATTATCTCGCTAAGTAAGGGATTATGGCCGTGGAGGACGAAGTTTACCTTCTCCGGATCCAGTACGCCCATGTTGGCCTGGCTTACTACGGGTTCAGGGGTGCCGAAGAGTATATCTGAAATGTCGGTGGCGATGTGCATGCCGGCATAGTCCGCCAGCCCCACACGCACCGCACTGAACACCAGGTTGACGGGATCGTCGTCGTTCCCTACGTGGGCCTGGCTGACCAGGTCCGAGATGGTGGCATGAATACCGTGGGGCATGACGTTGTGGGTACGGAATTTTTCCACGCGGCCGGGGGTAACCGTGGTGGTAACCCACACGCTATCCCCCATCCCCTTGAGGCGGCTAAAATCCTCCAGGGCTTTGAGGGCCAGTTCCCTGGCGAGTTCCATCTCCGTCTTTCCTTCGGTCTCCAAACCCACCCGCCGGCAGACCTGGTAGAGCTTTTCCGGATCCTTTATTTCATAATCCGGCGAGCGGCCTTCGGCCATCTCTAGTAGGGTATGGGCTATGTGGTTGCCGTGTTCGGAGTGGGCCGCGGCACCGGTCAAAATCATCAGACCGACACTTCGGGCCACTATGGTCCACGGCGAGGCGCCGCAGATTCCCCTGCTCCCGGGACCGCCGTCGCTCTTAATCCTACACGGGCCCATCATGCAGAAACGGCAACAGATCCCCTCATAGCCGAATTTGCACTGGGGCTGCTGGGCCACAAGGCGGTCGAAGGCGGTGACTACCTGAGGGAGCTGCCGGGTGTGTTCCAGCATCGTAAGTACCGCAGAGTCGATGCTCCGTTCCCGGCGCTTGGGCTCCATGACCCGCGGTGCGCCGGAAGGACGGCACGTGTGACTGGGGTCGCTAAACCTGGGCATTATACCTTTTACCTCCTTGGTAAAAATTTCCGTACCGGGACTACCGGCATACTCTTCCGCTCCCAACCTTTGATCCGGTGGAAGCGGGAATAACTAACTCCTCACTGCTTCATGGCTAATAAGTAGTTGCCTATTCGGGTTACAGCCTGCTGAAAAGCCACGGGCTCCTCGGCGTCCCATCCCAGGCTTAAATCCAGGATTTCTTCTTGAAAAGGTAGGGTTCCAATTATCTCTTCCGCCGAAAAATGCTCCCGAAGGAACTGTTCCTGGCGGGCGTCCCGCACTTTGTTGGCCACAAATTTGACCTGAGGAACCCCCAGTTCCCAGGCCAGTTTTTGCACCATGCGCGCCGTGCGCGTGCTCACCAGGGAAGGCTCCACTACAACCAGCATTACGTCTACACCTCGGGCCGTCCCCCGGGTGAGGTGCTCAATACCGGCGCTCATGTCCAAGACTACTATCTCTTTTTGCCTTAAGAGGAGGGAGTTTACCAGGGCATTGAGCACGGCATTTTCCCGGCAGTAACAGGTTGAACCGCCCTGCTTTACCGCTCCCATTTTCAAAAAGGAAATATTGCCGTAGGTGAGGGTGTAATCTTGCAAAAGCTTATCCACATCGGGGTTTAAGGAGAAAAAGGCCCCGCTGCCGCCGGTAAGTTCGGCAATAACCTCGCGCATTTCTACTACGGGTTTCAGAGACCCAATGTGTTCTTCGGGGATCCCCAGGACCAATCCCAAGCTGGTGTCCGGGTCAGCGTCCACCGCAAAAACCCGATAACCTTTAGAGGCAAAAAACCTGATTAACGCTGCGGCTAATGTTGTTTTTCCTACCCCGCCCTTGCCGGAGATTGCCAGCTTCACCTTAAAGCCTCCGTGTTCAAAATTCAGTACCCTGGTGTTCAGCACCACCAACATTAGTGAAATTCTGCACAAATCCAGTTTTTCCTGCTGACGGCCGGTTTCTTTTTTGGTTTTTCTTGTTGAACAATTTTCCCGTTTAAAAAAGGAAAAGACAAAATCTTTAACTCCCCCATTCTGTCAGAGAAAAGGCGCATACCGCCCTCACCTTTTTAATTATAA
>JAZHPA010000088.1:0-1866 GCA_051024685.1 Moorellaceae bacterium AZ2
GAGGAGATGTTACATAAGGAATTAAGTGCGGAGGAGGTTAAGAAGGTAATGGAGCTTAGGACTTCGTGGCATATAAAAGGGTGGCAAGAAGGCCTGGAGCAAGGCCGTAAAGTGGGCCTGGAGGAGGGCCGGAGGGAGAAGGCGCAAGATTTAGTAATAAGGCTTTTAAAGAAGCGTTTAGGTTTTGTTTCTCCCGAGGTGGAGGAGAGGGTAAAGGGGCTTTCTCTAGAAGAGCTTGATGAGTTGGCGGAAAAGATATTCGAAATCTCCAGTGAAAGCGACTTAAGAAAGTTCCTTAGTATGGAGCATTGAGAAGGTGAAAACGTAGTTGCTCACCAGCCTCCTAAGCCAGCGAAAAGACGGATTTAGCAATTTTAAAAAGAAAGTAGAGAATAAAGCTTGCCTAGCTTTCAGGGTAGGGTTCTTTTCTTAGCCACAGTCTACACCCACCTAGCTTCTTTTCATATACCATTCATTGCAGCTTTTGCAAAACAAAGGTTACGAGGTGCACGCGGCAGCCTCCCCTGATGAGGGGAGAAAAGAGGAGGTAGAGGCTGTATAGGGGTCAAATGCTGGGATATCACCTTTGCACGTTCGCCCTATAGCCTTAAAAATTTGCCTGCTTTTAAAGAATTGGGACGGCTCTTTCGGGCTTATTAAACGTATCATTAACATTATGATTGGGATGATGACCGTGCGCATGGTAAACGTAACTGAAATAAGAACCAGCATCTGGGAAGTTCTTTCTGAACTGGCCAAGACCAGGGAACCCATCGTTGTCCTCCAGCGTTCTAAGCCGGTGGCTTACCTGGTCGATCCCGAAACTTTTGAAAAGCTGTGGCATGCGGACGAACATGTTTCACTTAAAGAAAGGAGACGGGAGATATACGACAGAGTACTCCGGCTGAGGAGCAAGATGGCTGGTAAGGCTACTAGACCGGAAGATTCTGTTTTGCTTCTCCGCAGGTTAAGAGAAGGGCAGGGGCGAAATGAGTAGGTATATCTGCCTGGATACTTCCGTGGTCATCAAGTTCCTTATTGAAGAACAGGGAAGTGAGAAGGTAACTTTGCTTATAGATAGGATAATCCAAGAAGATGCACTGGTGGTGCTTCCTGCGTTTGCATGGGCCGAGGTAGGAAGTGTACTGCGGAAAAAATACAGGCGGGACGAGCTATCTTTAGAGGAGGCAGACGGCCTTCGGAGGGAATTTCGGCAATCCCCGGGCGTGGAGTACGTGAATATTGATGAGGTTCAGAAACGAGCATGGAAGTTAAGCTGCGAACTCGACCTACCCACGCTGTATGATGCGGCTTTCCTGGCTGTTGCGGAAGTGGTGGCGGAGAAGACGGGCGAGGAGTGCGAGTACTGGACAGCTGATGAAAAGCTTGTCAACGCCATCGCAGGGAAGAAAAAATACGTGAAGTATTTGGAGGAGTTCCATTGAGTGCCGGTCTTTTTTCTAGCGAAGCCAGGGCTTGTAAACAGCGATATTTGATACCTAGGCCCGAGCGGGGGATGGCTCTCGAACTGTGATTTGGAAATTCCCTCAGGTATCTTTGGTTTATAGTAATTTTTGTTTCGGCTTTAGCAGGAGCCCTGATTATGGTGTTTTGGGGTATCTTGCAGCACTTTAAAGATCGACGTAAGCAGTCCAGGGAGAAAACTGGTCAGCTTGAACAGCCTGCTGTTTTAAATGCTGCAGAAGAATCCGGGGATGCCCAGGTCTTTAGGAAGGGAGGGAGAAATCTTTCTAGGCCGTCTCAATCTAATGAAAAAGGAGAGATCAGCGCATGCGAAAATTATTAACACGCTTACTTTTACCTCTAGGCCTAATTTTAGCTTTACTATTTGCTTCTACTAGCGGT
>JAZHPA010000089.1:0-1730 GCA_051024685.1 Moorellaceae bacterium AZ2
GAGGCATCTGCGTTGTGGCCGATTTTTTAGAAGGCCTTGACATAATCTTACAGAAGCAACCCTATAATTAATAGGGTAGGCGCCTCAGGAATATAAAAAGCCTTAAGGATATGGCAAGCGTTGGTAAAATAACCCCAAAAAGGGTATATTACTTCTTCTACCACCCTTTATGGTAGTATCTACCACTTAATTTAGGCTGCCTTTACTAAACTGCGTAGGTTTTCTCCTTTCTTTTCTCGTATCCTCCCTAGCGCCATGGCCAGCATCACCGCTAACGCTAGAGCGCATCTTAAACTCATCTTCTTTAATCCTCGAATAAAGTGTTGCTCAAAACCAAAACTCTGGTCTAATCGGCTGTTTACTCGCTCCACCGCTGTACGCTTCTTGTAAAGTTCCTCCCAGCGGTAGCTGGAACGTGCTAGCGGCGTGAACACCCTCCGGTCTTCCTTAAGGGGTATCCGAATACTGCTCTTAACCGGACATTTATCTATTCCCTTGCATCTTAACCCATAATGCCTGGCCGGACAGCGGTATTTTAATGTTTCCCGGTCCTTCTCAAATCCTCCATAGGCCATCTCCCTCTTTATCCCCGTCTCCGGACAGTAACAGTATACTTTCCCCTTATAGTCGTATACTACGTTCTCCTGCCCCGCTATTAGTTTAGTTTCTTCCCCGTCTTTCCATTGGTTCCTTATGTCTATGACCGGCTTTATTTGATACTCTTCCCATAGCTCGATGATTAGTTCTGTGGAGTCGTAGGCCTTGTCTGCTGTAAGATATTTAATCCTTTCAAAGGTCCCCGGTGCCTTCTCTTTTACCCTCTCCAGAAGCTTGGGCGCCTCTTTTACTTCGCTCGCCGACGCCTTGGTAACTTTAAACCCTAGAGGCAGTTCGTATAGGGCATCTACTATTAGGTGCAGCCGAAATCCAAACCATTTCACTACTTTTTCCCACTGGCTGCCGTCTTCCCTCTTACCCCGGTAAACCTTACACCCCCAGTCTGCATTTTGTTCCCGCCGACCGTCAGGTCTAAGCTCCCCCACTTTTTCCTTCTTCCTCCCACGACTTAAGCTCGCCAAGGCTTTGCCGTCTATGGCCGCTACTTCTCCAAAACCCGGTAGTTCCTCCCTTAGCTCCTCTACCAGCCGGTAAAATATTTCTTCGACCTTCTCTTCTTTCTTAAGCAGTTTCCCCAAAAACCGGCTGTATACCCATGACGGCGGTACGGCTTTTTCTCCCTTCGTTAGGTCAAATCCGCATAGCTCTCGTAATTGGGCATTACGCCAAAGTTCCCGCCTTAAACTTTCTATCGAAGGATGTTGGTATACTATCCCTGCCAGTACAGAGTTCCATACGGCCCTTATGGGATAGTCATCCCGCCCATTCGCCCGTTCCTTCTCCAGTTCCACCATCAATTCTTCGTCCGGCATGTATTCAAGTACTAGCCTAAGTCGTTCGAGCTCCCCTAAATTTTCGATTTCCCTCCACCCAAAAAGCCTCTGTTGTGGTATAATAGCCATGGATGACCCTCCTTTGTTTGGTTGGTTTGGTCTTACTTAACAGATTCGCTCTGAAGGAGGGTCATCCTCTTTTTTGGGGTCAATTTTTTAATTCCTTAAACCCAATCCCCCTCAACCCCAACCAAATTCATGCCTTTCCCGGGGTAAAATTTTTTCCCCAATCCCTTCATACCTTCACCTTTCTTATTTCCGCGTCAGCGCAAATGGCTC
>JAZHPA010000090.1:0-1600 GCA_051024685.1 Moorellaceae bacterium AZ2
GTTAGTGTCAACTCCAAGTGGGAATTGGTAATATGTTAAGCCACTAAACTTAACACTCCATCTACTATGCTCTTGAGAGTCTGACCAGTAGGAGTACCTATCGCTGTAGTCTTTAAAAGCGGTATCCCCGCCTTAAGCCAGGCACCCGGATCCTCCTTCTCCAAAGGCTCTATTACCTGACGCTTGATTTGAACTACAGCATCTTCGCTCATACCCGGCCAGCAACGGTGAGTATAGCTCTCCAGCCAGTCGTAAAGATTGTTGCTGGCTTCCAAACACCTCATCTGGGCCATGTGATGGGCCCCAGCTTCGCTCCAGCTCATACCCCGCTTCTTCATCCTGACCGCCAAAACATGGTTTATTTCTGCTTCACTGGCTCCTAATCCATGAGGTCCTGTAACAGCTACTTTTTTGGCCACTTCTGTCTGCCGCCAGTCCCTTAACCCCTCCCAGTTATCTTCCAGATACTTACGCGTTTCCTCTATCCTCTCCCTTTGCTCTCTGTTTCTCGCTTTTAAGACGGCTTTAAAAAGGGTCTCCTTTAAAGCAGCAAGGTCCCCTTGCGCTAGCGCCCGGTGGGCTTCTTCTAAAAGCCCTGGAGCAAAACCTAAAGCTGCCTTTAAGGCTTTGTTGCGATGGAAACGGTCCAGGTAGATGTGTGCCTTAGGAAAGTATTCTTTCCCTTGTTTGATCCAGTTAGCCCCGTCCCCGTTTATAAGCTGACACTTTACTTTTTCTTCGTTATAGCGACTGTGAAAAATTATGCTCCCTCGCTCCCAGAATCTTTCCCCTTCCATTACTCCTCCCCAACAGCTCTTCCCTTTTAGCCTTACCCGGTCAGACCCTGGAGCTTCCTTCTCCCATCCTTCATGTAGTATCCCTAGTTTTATCTCTACCTTCTTGCCCTTCTGCCTCTGTCGCGCTACCCTCAGTTCATCCGCTTCTATGACTACTACTTCCGCACTGCCTTCGCCTCCCACTTTCTCCCCACGCTGGTATACCCCTTCCTCTTTCTCCTTCTGCTCTTCTTCCCGTGTTTTACCCGCCTCTTGTACCCACCGGTGTATCTCCTGGTGGCTTACGGAGACTAATAGATAATGCCGCATAAATTCCGCCGCCTCCCGGTAGGTCATCTTGGTGGCTAAGGCTATGGCTATACTTTGGACTAATGGACAGAAACGTTCTCCTCCCCTTAGCCCCAGCTTCTCGTCCAAAGGATACTTGTATTCTACCTCACCTTCTACTTCTCTCCTGTACCCACGCCGCCGATACCTTATCTCTATTCCATAAAGGGTGGTTATTATTCGCACGCGTTTACCTATCGATTCCCAGCCCTTCATCTTCCCGCTTAAGGCTATGGCCGTGTCCATGGCTTCTAGAACTAAGGTGAGGCAGGCGGCTAGCTTGGCTATTAGGGCTTGGAGAATGACCATCATTAAGTCCTTGAAGGTTAAACGAGCATCAGCTACAATAGAGGTGTTCAATAAAATGTTTTTCATAGAACCTCACTCCCTCTTTGTGTAATTTCTTCCCACTCGGAGTGAGGTTCTTCTTTTTTTGCCATTTTCCTGCCAAAGCCCACTTTTATTTTACTCTAAGG
>JAZHPA010000091.1:0-1371 GCA_051024685.1 Moorellaceae bacterium AZ2
ACTGGTACCATGGTCGTGGTAAAAGGCAACTTTGTAGGGGATACCGCGGGCTAGTATATCCAGGCGCTGGCGCAGGGTAGGGCTGGAAGCTAATAATTTCACGGCCGCACCTCGCAGGCGAAGAAGAGTTTGGAACTGGCTCGCCTTATAAAACTAATGTTTCATCGTAAAGCTTTGTAGGCGTTAGCCCTTCCTACAGGCGGATCAAAGCCTGCTGTAGGGTCCACCCCTGCCTCGATCCTCTTCCTCACCTCTGCATTGCTCAACCCAGGATACTTGGCCCACACTAAAGCTGCTATCCCGGCCACGTACGGGCTGGCCATAGACGTTCCTGACAAGTAGTCATAGCCCAGGGCTATGCCGTAATTGTGAATATAATTATCATGATTCGGGGTGGTAGAAAAGATGTTTAAACCCGGCGCGGCAATATCCACCCAAGACCCATAATTAGAAAAGAAAGTACGGCTATCGTTTTCGTCGGTAGCTCCTACCGCGATGCAATTGGAATAAAAAGCGGGATAAAAAGGAGCCGAGGAATTATCATTGCCTGCCGCGGCGACCAGGACAACCCCCTGGCTCCAGGCATAATTGATAGCTTTTTCTAATACCCTGGAGGGCCGGTTGCCGCCGGCGCTAATATTGATGACCTTGGCTCCATTTTTCGTGGCCCAGACAATACCTTTAGCCAGCCAGCTATAGTAACCGCTTCCGTCATCGCCCAGTACCTTAACGTTTATAAGGGTAGATTTAAAGCCTACGCCGGCCACCCCTTTCCCGTTATTGGTGGCTGCCGCAGCAATTCCTGCTACATGGGTACCATGGCCGAATTTATCATCCTCCGTTCTGCTGGGCGTAAAATTGGCGTTGGCTACTATTTGGTCCGCCAGGTCTTCATGATCCCGGTCAATCCCTGTATCTAAAATAGCGATTTTTACTTTCCGGCTCCCTTTTGTTACTTCCCAGGCATCCGGTGCTTGAACCTTGGCCATTCCCCATTGTTTTTCAAAATAGAGATCATTAGGCACAAAAACAGCGCGGGCTATGTAATCTGGCTCGGCAAATTCCACGTGGGGACTGCGGCTGTAATTGGCTACCTTCTCCAGGGCTTTGCCCTTTGCTACTTTAACTACTTCGATTCCTATCTCAGGGATAGCATCAATTACCTGGCCATTATTTTGACCATGTACCCTATCCTTAACGGCTTGAGGTATAGCAGGTTTAAATTTAACGAGAATTTGATCGAAGCAGGCGTATCTCCCTGGCCAGGGGTTGGAAAGAAATTGGGAGCTGCAAAACCGCTAGTAGAAGCAAATAGTAAAGCTAAAATTAGGCCTAGAGGTAAAAGTAAGCGTGTTAATAATTTTCGCATGC
>JAZHPA010000092.1:0-1022 GCA_051024685.1 Moorellaceae bacterium AZ2
TGACAGAAATACCCTCTCCTGCAGCCTAAATCATCTAAAATCAGGGTTGCGGTTTTTCATAGGTGGGGATACGTCAGTGACCGGACTGTCGGAGAAGTGTTTTATCAGGCCGGAGATTATGCTAAACTAAAGAAAAAGGAGCGTGGTAAATTATATGGGTATCGTACTGCTCCCGGAGGTTTTACGTCAAAAACTCGGGGAGGATGGGGCCCGGGAACTGGTAAACCTTCTAAATGCCAGCGCAAAGAACAGTAAAGAGGATACGCTAGAATTTGTCGCCGAGCGGATAGAGCACCGGCTGGCAGAAATGAAGGCCGATATAGCAACCAGGATTTCTGCCTTGGAAGCTCGGCTCACGTGGAGGCTCTTCGCCTTCTGGATAGGCCAGGCAGCCTTTTTCTATGGATTGGCCAGGGTGTTTCTGGGTAAATAGTGGGCACATAGAATGCTGAAATAGTTCTTCCAATCGGTATACCCGTATTTCCCCCAGCTTCTTTGTAGATGCTTCGGAAGTGGCGCCAGCTCCTGATGGGCCGCTGCCCAGATATACGGGCCGCGATAATCCGCGCTCCCAAGCTCCCTTCTAAGGATATTCCCTTTATTTTTTACCCCCCGCCGCGGATATTCTCCACGCCGTCAATTAGAAACATCCTGCCCTCCAAAGCAGGATGTTTCCTAAGCTGAAAATGGCGGAGAGAGTGGGATTCGAACCCACGGTACAGGCTTAACACCTGTACAATCGCTTAGCAGGCGACCGCCTTCGACCTACTCGGCCATCTCTCCACGTTTTTCCCTTGGCGGAGGGGGTGGGATTCGAACCCACGGTGCCCTCCCGGGCATCACTGGTTTTCAAGACCAGCTCCTTAAACCCCTCGGACACCCCTCCAACTGACAGCAAGGTTAGTATAGCATATTTGCCTCTGCCCTGTCAACGACACGAGGCCCCTGAGTTATCCCCACTTTTTGCAGGGCAGGCCTGCTTGGGCTTGGAAGCGAGCGAGCAAGCCTTCGCGGCTAGCCCA